>NZ_CP122397.1:4187500-4626804 GCF_029834455.1 Rossellomorea sp. DA94 | reverse complement strand
TCCTGATCCCTCCTTTTCTTAGTTTGTATAACTTCTGTACAATCATTACGTGCTATACATTCCTTAAACTCATGCTATTTTATAAAAATACAATTCGTTGAATGTGGAAAATATATATAATAAGGAAGGAAAATGGTTTTTCGACATTATCCACCACTTGTGGACAACGTTTTACAAACCCTCTGTATAAGTTACCCACATGATATCCACATTTTGTGGATAAGTTATTTCCGTAAACACAGTTATCAAGAGTGAAAACACAATAATCATATCAAAATATCCTTAGAGGTGCAATGCTTTTTAAATTTTATCCACAACCCCCCACACCTTGTGGAATGAAATTGTCCACAACCCAAGAACTTGTGAAAAAGTTGTCAGTATGTGTTGTGGATAATTTAAAACCATGTCGAATCCTATCCACAGGCACGTTAAATAGAAAAATGGGATAGGGTTTGTAGAAGGAAAATAAGGATGAGTCATTTGAGTGTTCTTGGAGAGGCATGACGATCGAAGGAAATCTTGTAAAGAAAAAATTAGGTGGTTAAAAGAGTAGCTGGAACCCTAAAAAGCACCGGAATGATTTTTAATGCGTTTATTCTTATCGGATAAGATGTCTAAAAAACTCAAATAGTTGATTGAAGCGAAAGGTGCTCGACTCCTGCGGGAAACGCTGGACAGGTGAGACCCCGGAAGGCGAAGCCTGAGGAGGCTCACCGCCAGCCCCGCGGAAAGCGAGCACCTGCAGCGGAAATCAACCACCACTGGCTCAAAGCAAATGAGTAAAGACGGATTAACTAACACTTAAAAAGAAAAATAATCTGAGTGTTGACTTTTTATGGGTACCGTCTTTATAATAGTGAGGAATGTCTTTAACTTTTTTTAAAGATATCCTTCAGGGAGGTGTCATAGATGAAAAGAACGTTTCAACCAAATAACCGCAAAAGAAAAAAGAATCACGGTTTCCGTGCACGTATGAGCTCTAAAAACGGACGCAATGTTTTAGCTCGCCGTCGCAGCAAAGGAAGAAAAGTACTATCTGCCTAGACCACTGAACTGACTCAGTGGTCTTTTTTTTCCTTTCTATTAGGAAATAAGACGATTTGGCTCGTTCGTATTATGGTTAACGAGAAAAAGTACTTATAATTTCATATGAATGAGCCAATAATGTCGAGGTTAGATCAAGACAAAAATGAAAATTAGGTGTGGTCCATGCGGAAAGAACAAAGAGTAAAGAAAAATAAAGAGTTCCAGGAAATATTTAAAAAAGGAACATCCTTCGCGAATCGTCAATTCGTCTTGTATCTATTAAAGAAGGAAGAGCCTCAGCCATTTCGAATCGGGATTTCCGTCAGTAAGAAAATCGGGAATGCTGTGTGCCGTAATCAGATCAAGCGTTACGTGAGGCAGGCTTTCTTAGAATTACAAGAAGAGGTGCACGATCAGTACGATTATCTTATCATCGCCAGAAAACCGGCGGCCGACATGAATTTCCATGAGGTGAAGGGGAGTCTCACCCATGTATTAAAAAGAGGAAAAGTATTGAAAAGGTCTTCTTATGGCAAATATGATAGGAAGAAGTCATAACATTTTGAGAGAATGACAGGTTTCGTCATCACAAGCCAAGGAAAAGATGTTACAATACGAGGGATTGTACTTTTTTTGGGTACGGGATGATGGTACTTGTTTACATTTTATTTGAAAGATATTAGTTGGGAGGAAAATAAGGGTGAAAAAGAGAATGATAGCCCTGGTGGGAATCATTGGGCTAATGGCTATTCTATCAGGTTGTACAGATTACAATAAGCCGATTACATCTGATAGTAGCGGAATATGGAATGAATATATTGTCTATCCTTTATCGCAATTGATTACCATGGTTGCAGAATTCATGGGCGGATCTTACGGATTAGCGATTGTCATCGTTACATTGCTCATTCGTTTAGCGATTCTGCCATTGATGATCAAACAAACGAGAAATTCAAAAGCCATGCAGGCATTACAACCTGAAATGAAAAAACTGCGTGAAAAATATAGCTCTAAAGATGCACAAACTCAGCAAAAGCTTCAACAAGAAACGATGGCTTTATTCCAAAGTCACGGGGTGAATCCGTTAGCGGGTTGTTTACCATTGATCGTTCAAATGCCGATCTTGATCGGTTTCTACCATGCGATCGTCAGAACACAGGAAATCAAAGCGCATAACTTCTTATGGTTCGATCTCGGTAATCCTGATCCATACTATATTTTACCTTTAGTAGCAGGTTTAACAACGTTCATCCAACAAAAATTAATGATGGCGGGTACAGCGAATCAGAATCCGCAAATGGCCATGATGCTTTATATCATGCCGGTCATGATCATCATTTTTGCGATTAACTTCCCTGCAGCTCTATCCCTTTACTGGGTGGTCGGAAATCTATTCATGATTGCTCAAACCTACTTCATCAAGGGACCTGAGATTAAAGAAGCGCAAGCAGTCAAAGCTGGTGGGAATTCGGGAGGAAAGAAAAAGTGAGAGAAGTAGAAGCGACTGGTCAAACGGTGGAAGAAGCCATTGAATCAGCCTTGTCTCAACTGAATATCACCAAAGAAGAAGCAGAGATCGACGTCATTGATCAAGGTAAAAAAGGTTTATTCGGATTGTTCGGCGGAAGGCAGGCAGTCGTCCAAGTGAAGAAAGCGGTTGATCCGGTAGAGGAAGCGAAGAATTTTCTTCTATCCGTAGCACGTGAAATGGGCGTGGAAGCGACCATAGATGTGAAAAGGGATGGAAGAGATGTGGAATTCAACATTTCCGGTGAAAAAATGGCTCTATTGATTGGCAAAAGAGGACAAACGTTGAATGCTCTTCAACATTTGTCGCAATTGGTCGCCAATCGGGTATCCGGTCAGTTCATCACGATCCTGTTGGATGCCGAAAACTATCGGGAAAGACGGAAGCAGACGCTGACAACGCTTGCGGAACGTTTAGCAGAAAAGGCACTGCGCACCAATCGCTCTGTTTCATTGGAACCGATGCCCTCTTATGAACGAAAAGTGATCCACACCGCTTTAGTGGATTCCAAAAGGGTCGATACCCATTCAGAGGGAAGAGAACCCAATCGATACATTGTCATTGCACCAAAATAATGAAAGACGATTCCTTTCGGGGGATCGTTTTTTTTTGGTTAAGCGGCTTGCGGAATTTGTCATATTTTGCAGAATGGAAAATATTATTCCAACATTCTCCTCTCCACTTATCCATTCTTTACCTCCTGCCTATTCTTATTTTCATCCCGGTTTATTGTTATTCACATGTGGATAAGTTAAAATAATAGAGATGAGATGTTATCTATGTGGATAACATTATTTGGTGACGAACAAAGGGTTTCCTTTCTTTAGTATTAAAACGGAATGTGATATTCTAATAATTTGGGGAAACGTTACTTTATACTATACATTTCATATAAATAGGTCAGCTATAAGAGAGGTGAACATAATGGAATTAGATACAATTGCAGCCATATCCACTCCGATGGGAGAGGGAGCGATCGCCATCGTCCGTTTGAGCGGTGAGCTGGCATTCGATATCGGTGATAAAGTCTTTAAGGGAATGAAGGGGAGTTCCATGAAGGAATTTGCATCCCATACTATT
Source organism: Rossellomorea sp. DA94 (assembly GCF_029834455.1). NCBI lineage: Bacteria > Bacillati > Bacillota > Bacilli > Caryophanales > Bacillaceae > Rossellomorea > Rossellomorea sp. DA94. Next base: position 4,623,170 of record NZ_CP122397.1, on the reverse strand, counting down.
CATTATGGACATATCGTTGATCCCGACACCGATCAAGTGGTGGAAGAGGTCATGGTTTCCGTGATGAGAGGACCAAAGACATTCACCCGGGAAGACATTATCGAGATCAACTGCCACGGAGGACTTGTGTCGGTGAATAAGGTTCTGCAGCTGGTGTTGAAAAACGGGGCGAGACTCGCAGAACCCGGTGAATTCACGAAGCGTGCTTTCCTGAATGGCCGAATTGACCTTTCTCAGGCAGAAGCGGTGATGGATCTCATTCGGGCGAAAACCGACCGGGCCATGAATGTAGCCCTGAATCAAATGGAAGGCCGCCTTTCCAATTTGATTAGGAAGCTCCGGCAGGAAATCCTTGAAACACTTGCCCATGTGGAAGTGAATATCGATTATCCGGAGTATGATGATGTTGAAGAGATGACGCATAACGTACTTTTGGAAAAATCCAAACACGTCCGGGATGAAATTGAACGGCTGGTTCGAACCTCTGAACAAGGGAAGATTTTAAGGGAAGGTCTTTCTACGGTAATCATCGGACGGCCCAATGTAGGGAAATCATCCCTCTTGAACAGCCTTGTTCACGAAAATAAAGCCATTGTGACGGATATTCCGGGAACCACACGTGATGTGATCGAGGAATATGTCAACGTAAGGGGAGTCCCTCTCCGTCTTGTTGATACGGCCGGGATTCGTGAGACCGAAGACATCGTTGAACGGATCGGCGTCGAACGCTCGAGACAGGTGTTGAAGGAAGCCGATTTAATACTACTCGTGCTCAATTATGCGGATGAATTGACCTTTGAGGATGAACAGTTATTCGAAGCGGTGAGGGGAATGGACGTCATTGTCATCGTGAACAAAACGGATCTGCCTCAGAAGATTGATATAGATAAGGTAAGAAAGCTTTCCGAAAATCATCAGCTGGTGACAACGGCTTTACTGGAGGAACAGGGAATCGATGAACTGGAAGAAGCCATTTCATCCTTATTCTTTGCGGGATCCATCGAAGCGGGGGATATGACATATGTGTCCAACAGTCGTCATATCGCCTTACTCAACCAGGCATCCCTTGCAATCAATGAAGCGATCGACAGTGTGGAAATGGGGACACCGATCGATATTGCACAGATCGATCTGACGAGAACGTGGGAACTATTAGGTGAAATCATCGGGGATAGCGTTCATGAAAGCCTGATTGATCAGCTGTTTTCTCAGTTCTGCTTAGGAAAATAAACACTATTATAATGTGGACGGTACTTATCCGTCCGACAAGGAGGAAATAACAAACCATGCAATATGACGCAGGGCAATATGATGTCATTGTCATTGGTGCTGGCCATGCCGGGGTAGAAGCGGGACTTGCTTCTGCACGTATGGGAGCAAAAACGTTAATGGTCACCATTAACCTGGATATGGTCGCCTTTATGCCGTGTAATCCATCTGTCGGTGGACCGGCAAAGGGGATCGTTGTAAGGGAAATCGACGCTCTCGGTGGAGAGATGGGTCGTAACATAGATAAAACGCATATACAAATGAGGATGTTGAATACAGGAAAAGGTCCTGCTGTACGTGCATTGCGCGCGCAGGCAGATAAATTTCTTTACCAGAATGAAATGAAGCGGACAATTGAAAACGAACCGAACATGACCTTGATGCAGGGAATGGTTGAGGAATTGATCGTGGAGGATAATGAATGTAAAGGTGTCGTCACGATGACAGGTGCCGCTTACCGTGCCAAAACGGTCGTCATCACCACGGGTACATTCCTTCGTGGAGAAATCATCTTGGGAGACCTGAAATATTCAAGTGGTCCCAATAACCAACAGCCTTCCATCAGATTATCTGATCACTTGCATGAACTCGGTTTCGATACGGTTCGGTTTAAAACCGGGACACCGCCGCGGGTCAATAGCTCGACCATCGATTATTCGAAAACGGAGATTCAGCCAGGTGATGACGTACCACGTGCATTCAGCTATGAAACGACCAAATACATCACGGATCAACTTCCATGCTGGCTGACGTATACGAATGAACTGACTCATCAACTGATCGACGACAATCTACATCGTTCGCCAATGTATTCAGGTATGATCAAAGGAACGGGACCTCGGTACTGTCCTTCTATTGAAGATAAAGTCGTGCGTTTCCACGACAAGCCGCGTCATCAGATCTTCCTAGAGCCGGAAGGAAGAAATACTCAAGAAGTGTATGTTCAAGGGTTATCGACAAGCCTGCCTGAAGATGTTCAGCAAAAAATCCTGCAGACCATTCCGGGTCTTGAAAAAGTACAAATGATGCGTGCCGGTTATGCCATCGAGTATGATTCCATCGTACCGACGCAATTATGGCCGACACTTGAGACGAAAAAAATTAAAAATCTGTATACCGCGGGGCAAATCAATGGAACATCCGGCTATGAAGAAGCGGCTGGACAAGGATTGATGGCAGGAATCAACGCTGCTTGCCGTGCACTTGATAAAGACGAAGTGATCTTAAGCCGGTCAGATGCTTATATCGGGGTACTGATCGATGACCTCGTGACAAAAGGGACGAACGAACCGTATCGTCTTTTGACATCACGTGCGGAATACCGCTTGTTGCTCCGTCATGATAATGCCGATCTTCGTTTAACGGATATCGGTCATAAGATCGGATTGATCTCAGAGGATCGCTTTGAACGATTCACGGCGAAGAAAGAAGCGATATCTGCCGAGAAGAAGCGACTTGAATCCGTTCGCATCAAACCGAGTGAAGAAACTCAAAGGGTTATCCGTGAAGCAGGCGGAAGCGAGCTGAAAGACGGGATACTGGCAGCTGATCTCCTGAAGCGGCCGGAAATGAATTACAGCCATATTAAGGCACTTGTCCCAAGTGACATTGAGCTTGATCCCGATGTAGAAGAACAAGTGGAAATCCAGGTGAAATACGAGGGGTATATTGAAAAATCCCTTCAACAGGTCGATAAAATGAAGAAGATGGAAAATAAACGAATTCCTGAGAACATTGATTACAGTGCAATCAGCGGATTGGCTTCTGAAGCAAGACAGAAATTGATCGAGGTCCAGCCTCTTTCTCTTGCACAGGCCTCCCGCATTTCAGGCGTGAACCCTGCAGACGTATCCATTTTGATGGTCTATATTGAACAGGGGAAAATCGCCAAGGTATCCGGTGATCAATAGAAGTAAAGGAAGGATCATTTCATGAACGTAAATGAATTTCAATCAATGCTTGAGGAGAAGGGGATTTCCCTTTCTTCCAAGCAATTAGATCAGTTTGAACGTTATTATGAATTGCTTGTTGAATGGAATGAAAAAATGAATTTGACGGCAATCACTGACAAAGAAGACGTGTATTTAAAGCATTTTTACGATTCAATCAGTGCAGCATTCTATGTCGACTTCACGGAAGTTCAATCTCTGTGTGATGTTGGGGCTGGTGCCGGTTTCCCAAGTATCCCGCTTAAAATATGCTTCCCGCATCTACATATTTCGATTGTTGATTCCTTGAATAAGCGCATTACATTCTTAAATCATTTGTCGGATGAACTGGGACTTGCAAATACCCATTTTTATCATGATCGTGCAGAGACATTTGGAAAAAATAAGGCTCACCGTGAAAAATATGATATGGTTACTGCAAGAGCCGTAGCCAGAATGTCCGTTTTAAGCGAATTATGCCTGCCGCTTGTGAAAAAAGGTGGAGCATTTGTCGCCATGAAGGCTTCCAATGTCAATGAAGAGCTGTCCAACGCAAAGAAAGCCATCGGGACACTTGGTGGACAAACCGATAAAATGTATTCCTTCATCCTTCCTGAAGAGGAAAGTGAACGGAAAATCGTGAAAATCAACAAAGTGAAAGAAACGCCTAACAAATATCCCAGAAAACCCGGGACCCCGAATAAATTACCGTTAGAATAGTATGGTCACTCTCCTGCCTTCATCGGTCATGGTATAATCGACATATAGTGAGAAGGCAGGAAATGGACATATTTTAGAGAATATTAATAAAGGGAGTTTCTTAAAGGTGGTGTAGGAAGATGAAGCATCCTTTCTCTCGTTTTTTTGGCCTAGGTGAAAAGGAGCAAGATGTTGAATCTGAAGAGTCGAATGTAGTGGAAGAAGATCGTGATGAAGTGAGGAAGATACAGGTCTCACAAATCATCCCGAATCGATTTCAACCAAGGACTGTGTTTAATGATGAAAAGATAGAAGAGTTATCCAGAACGATTCATACTCATGGCATCATCCAGCCGATCGTGGTGAGACAGTACGATGATGACCAGTTTGAGATCATTGCGGGTGAACGGAGATACAGAGCCGTTCAAAAGCTTGGCTGGGAAACCGTACCGGCGATTGTGAAGAATCTTAATGATACAGAAACAGCCTCTGTCGCATTAATTGAGAACTTACAAAGAGAAGAACTCTCTCCTATAGAGGAAGCAATCGCATATGGAAAACTGTTGGAATTACATGATCTAACTCAAGAAGCCCTTGCTCAACGCTTAGGAAAAGGACAATCAACCGTGGCGAACAAGCTTCGTCTCCTAAAGCTTCCAGAAGAAATTCAATCAGCCCTACTAGATAAACAAATCACTGAACGTCACGCCAGGGCTTTGATTCCTTTGAAGAATGCTGAAAAGCAAATCCAGCTTCTTCAGGAAATCATTGAAAAGAGCTTGAATGTCAAACAGACCGAAGACCGGGTTGTGAAAATGCAAGAAGGAACGACCCAAAAGCCGAAGCCTAAAAGGAAGGCCTTCAGCAAAGACATGAGAATTGCCGTGAATACGATCCGACAATCGCTGTCCATGGTATCCGATAGCGGAATCAATCTCGACTCAGAAGAAGAAGAGCACGAGGAATTCTATCAATTCACCATTCGTATTCCGAAAAAAAAATAGATTCGTAGTCTAAAAGTGAGAAACATATCCGATCCGTTTCTCACTTTTTTTATTGCAAGAACAACAGAACCCTTCCTATTTATGGAAAGGTGTTTCTTTTTGAAAAATTGACAGACAATTATCCGGGAATTTTGATAGAATAAAAGAATACTGTGTAAAATTGAAATCAATCTTAGGAAGTCAAAAGGTAGGTGACAACCTTGGGCAGAATCGTAGCCGTTACAAACCAGAAAGGCGGGGTGGGAAAGACCACGACATCCGTCAATTTGGGGGCTTGTTTAGCTTATATAGGGAAAAAGGTTTTACTTGTAGATATCGACCCTCAGGGAAACGCCACTAGTGGTGTCGGCGTGGAAAAAGGGGATGTACAACAGTGTATCTATGATGTGTTAGTGGATGATGTAGATGTGAAAGATACGATCAAACAATCAAAAGTAGAGAACTTATCGATTGTCCCTGCAACGATTTCACTTGCAGGAGCGGAAATTGAATTGGTTCCGACCATCTCCCGTGAAGTCCGTTTAAAGAAAGCGCTGGAGAAGGTAAAGGACGAATTCGATTTCATCATTATCGATTGTCCCCCTTCATTGGGACTCCTGACGATCAATGCGTTAACCGCTTCGGATGCTGTCGTTATACCGGTCCAGTGTGAATATTATGCCCTCGAGGGATTAAGTCAGCTGTTAAGCACGGTCCGTTTAGTGCAGAAGCATCTGAATCATGACCTTATGATTGATGGTGTATTGTTAACGATGCTTGATGCCAGGACCAATTTGGGGATCCAGGTCATTGAAGAAGTGAAAAAATATTTTCAAGACAAAGTGTATCGCACAATTATCCCACGTAATGTTCGTTTAAGTGAAGCACCCAGTCATGGTGAACCGATTATCATCTATGATGCGAAATCCAGGGGAGCAGAAGTTTATTTAGAACTGGCAAAGGAAGTGGTGGCGAATGGCTAAAGGTTTAGGAAAGGGCATCAATGCTCTCTTTACTAATATGCAAACAACCCAAAATGAAGAGTCCGTCCAGGAAGTGAGCCTGAAAGAAATAAGGCCGAACCCTTATCAGCCACGAAAGATCTTTGAGCCGCAGGCAATCGAAGAATTGAAAGAATCGATACTGGAGCATGGGATCCTCCAACCGATCATTGTCCGTAAGTCCATTAAAGGGTATGAGATTGTGGTCGGTGAACGCCGCTACCGTGCAGCTACGGCGGCTAAGTTAGAGACAGTTCCCGTCGTCGTGCGTGAATTGAATGATCAACGAATGATGGAACTTGCCGTTTTGGAAAACCTTCAACGCGAGGACCTGACGCCTATCGAGGAAGGCGCAGCCTATCAAATGCTGATGGATAAATTAAATCTTACTCAGGAAGAACTGGCGAAACGATTAGGGAAGAGCCGACCTCATATCGCGAACCATATTCGCTTACTCTCCCTTCCTGCACCCGTTCAGGAACTGATTTCTGAAGGGAAGCTGTCAATGGGACATGGACGTGCCCTTCTTGGATTGAAAGATAAAAAGAAGTTGTCCATGATTGTGAATCGGATCCTGAAAGAATCATTAAACGTCCGTCAATTAGAAAAAATCATTCAAGAAGCCAATGACAATGTTCCACGTGAAACAAAAAAGAACGAGCGGAAAGATGTTTTCATCCAGGAACAGGAATCACTCTTGCGGGAACGCTTCGGTACAACCGTAACGATTAAACAATCGAAGAAAAAAGGGAAAATCGAACTGGAATTCTTTTCGAAGGAAGACCTGGATCGGATTTTAGAATTATTGCAGTAGCATCAAGGGACTGACTTAAGTGGTATATTATATTCCATTTAAGTTAGTCCCCTTCCATATGGTACATATACTATTCTTTGGGAAATAATCATAAGGGGAAACGTCATGGTACTTTTAGGAACGCTAGTAAATGGAGTATGTATTATTATCGGGACGCTTCTCGGGAAAATCCTGCATCGCATACCTGAAGATATGAAGGGAACGGTCATGAAAGCGATCGGACTCGCCGTTATCGTTCTTGGTTTACAGATGGGGTTGAAAAGTGAAAACTTTCTCATCGTGATCATCAGCCTTGCCCTTGGTGCTGCCTGGGGAGAGTGGATGAATCTCGAGGACAAGCTCAATGCCCTGGGGAATTGGTTAGAAACGAAGATAGGCAGCAAAAATGAAACGTCCATTTCTCAAGGTTTTGTAACCGCCACCCTGATTTTTGTCATTGGGGCAATGGCCGTGATCGGTGCGCTGGACAGCGGGATCAGGGGAGATCATGATGTTCTTCTGACCAAATCGATCATTGATGGATTTACTTCTTTAATCTTAACGACGACCCTCGGGATCGGTGTCATGTTCTCGGCCATTCCAGTCGTCCTGTATCAAGGAATCATCGCCCTATTCGCTACTCAGATCCATCAATGGGTGCCTCAGGAATTGATGGATGCTTATATTGTCGAAATGACGTCAACAGGAGGCATCATGATTTTTGCGATTGGACTCAACCTCCTGGGTGTTACGAAAATAAGAGTCGCCAATTTACTTCCGGGCATTATCGTGGTGGGCATGGTGGTCGGAATCATCCACGCCTATCATTTGTATATGTAATCAAAAAGGGAGATGGCGTAACGCGCCATCTCCCTTTTCTCTTTACTGCTGCAATTCTTCCCGCCATTTTTCGATACTGACGGCATTTCTCCGTTCTACAGAATGACCTGCCAGCACAATCGCTTCGGCAATCGTCCTCGCCATTTTCATGACAAGATTCAAACGGGTATTCTGCAGGACAAAGAACTCCATGAACCCACTGACATTTACAATACCGGTCAAATGAATCTCTCCGACCTCAGGCAGCTCTTTATTGACTCCGGCTCCCGGGCGCAAAGGGCCTTCACTCAACTGGATGGCACCAACACTCTTTAATCGTCCAAGACAGGCATCTACACCTATGATAAAGGGATTGATATGTTTAGAAGAGATATCCTTGAGCTTCTCTTCCAGATTGACGGCATGGATCGGATCATCCAATGTCCCATAGACATGGAATGGTTTAATATCCTGTTCCTCTATTAGTGTGCCAACCAAAGGCCCCAATGAATCCCCTGTCGAACGGTCCGTACCGATACAGACAAACACGATGGGCCTTGTACGATAATAAGTGGGAAGCATCGACGACAATTGAACAGAAAGATCCTGTGCCGCACGCTCTTCCTGATGAAGGACTCTAAAAGGTTCAGATCTTCGTTCAAATAGTCCTTTTTTTAGATTCATCGCTTCCACTCCTTTGAATGTGATTAGGGGGATTATGTTGAAATTGACTATGTCAGGTCTTGCCACCAGAATCATACTATTTAAGTATTATCAGTATACGGACGATTTCTTTTTTTCATACATAATAAACTCCAATTTTTCATAAAATAAAAATTTTCTAGAAACTATTCTTTATGAGGTTATATCTACACAAGGAGAGGGAAAGTTGATAAAATAAGGAATACTTCTTATTGAATGATAAGTGGAGGTTCGATATATGAGTGCAAATGATACCAAAGCTAAGGTAGATGACACGATTGATAAAGCTACTGAGAAACTGATAGATAATGAAATGTGGATGGCCCTGGGAACAGGTGCTGTAAAGATTATTGCCATTATGGTTATTACATATCTTGCCCTAAGGGTAGGAAGGTCTGCGATTCGAAACGTATTCAAAGTCCGTTCCCGCTCCCCTCTTAAGTTCACTGAACGAAGGGAAGCGACCTTATCCAAATTGTTGGAAAACGTCCTGACCTATGTGATCTATTTCATCAGTCTGATGACTATATTATCGACTCTGGAAATCGATGTGAAAGGACTCATCGCCGGTGCCGGGATTGTCGGCCTTGCCGTCGGTTTCGGTGCACAGAATCTGGTACGTGATATCATCACCGGTTTTTTCATTATCTTCGAGGATCAATTTTCAGTTGGCGATTATGTTCGCATCGGTTCTGCAGAGGGAACCGTCGAAGAGATCGGCCTGCGAACGACAAAAATCAAAAGTTGGACAGGGGAATTACATATCTTCCCCAATGGGAATGTTACGGAAGTGACGAACTTCTCCATCCATAACAGTATCGCAGTCGTGGATGTCAGCATTGCATACGAAGAAAATATTGAAGAAGCCGAGAAAGTGATGCAGGAACTTCTTCTCGCTTTGCCGCAAAAGTACGAAGACCTTGTGAATCCGCCTGAGCTGTTGGGGGTTCAAACCCTTGGAGCATCCGATGTCGTCATTCGTATCGTTGCTGAAACGGTTCCGATGAGACATTGGTATATGGCCAGGATGATCAGGAAAGAAGTGAAACTTTGCCTGGATGCGCATGGTATCGAGATTCCATTCCCTCGTATGGTGATGTATTCACGTCAAGATGAAGAAGAGATTCACCCCCGTGAAAAGCAAAGAAGACTTGAAAGCGAATAAGGAGGAATAACCGGTGGAACCAAAGACATTCACATTAAATGATATTGTAGAGATGAAGAAGCCTCATCCATGTGGGACGAACCGCTGGAAAGTGATCCGTATGGGGATGGATATTCGCATCAAGTGTGTCGGGTGCGGTCACAGTGTCATGATCCCCAGAAAAGACTTTGCGAAAAAAATGAAAAAAGTCATCTCAAGCGGTGAAGAAGAATAAGTATTCTTTTTTTACCCATAATTCTTTTGACCTAATCCACCTTATGTTCACATGAATGTAATCAAGAGCATCCACTCGTTTCCCAAAGAGCGGATGCTTTTTTCTGCTGGGATGTTTTCCTATGGAACACTGGAAGCTTCACTTGTCTTTTCCCACTATTATCTCTATAATTGTGAAAGGTTCGACCGTTTACTAGTTTTTTGATCTTACAGGATTTTTAATAGATAAGAATATGGATGAGGAGTGACTGAAATGGCATTAACAGCTGGTATTGTGGGACTACCTAACGTAGGGAAATCCACACTATTCAACGCAATTACAAAAGCAGGTGCAGAATCTGCGAACTACCCGTTCTGTACCATTGATCCGAACGTAGGAATCGTAGAGGTTCCGGATCATCGTCTCGATAAATTAACAGAACTTGTGGACCCGAAGAAGACGGTTCCCACTGCCTTTGAATTCACGGATATTGCCGGGATTGTAAAAGGGGCAAGTAAAGGAGAAGGACTGGGGAACAAATTCCTATCCCATATCCGTCAAGTGGATGCGATCTGTCAGGTTGTCCGTTGCTTTGCAGATGATAATATTACACACGTATCCGGTAAAGTAGATCCGATTGCGGATATCGAAGTCATCAACCTGGAGTTGATCCTGGCCGACCTTGAAACGGTGGATAAGCGTCTGGCAAGAGTTCAGAAAATGGCGAAGCAAAAAGACAAAGAAGCGGTATTTGAGCACGACATCCTTGTGAAAATCAAAGAAGCGTTGGAAGCAGAACAACCAGCTCGTACAGTTGAGTTCTCGGATGAGCAAATGAAGCTTGTGAAGCAGCTTCATCTTCTGACGTCTAAGCCTGTATTATATGTAGCAAACGTAAGTGAAGATGAGATCGCGGATCCTTCTGATAACGAATATGTTCAGAAAGTACGTGAATTTGCGAAGGACGACAATGCAGAAGTGATTGTTGTCTGTGCGAAGATCGAATCTGAAATTGCAGAGCTTGACGATGAAGAAAAGGCGATGTTCCTGCAGGAATTAGGCATCGAGGAATCCGGCCTTGATCAGCTGATCCGTGCTACCTATTCCCTATTGGGACTTGCTACTTATTTCACAGCAGGTGTACAAGAAGTCCGTGCCTGGACGTTCCGTGAAGGAATGAAAGCCCCTCAATGTGCAGGTGTCATCCACACCGACTTCGAAAGAGGATTCATCCGTGCCGAAACGGTATCTTATGAAGATTTAGTGGCTGCCGGTACAATGGGTGCAGCCCGCGAAGCAGGAAAAGTCCGTTTGGAAGGGAAAGAATACCTTGTAAAAGACGGAGACATCATTCACTTCCGCTTTAACGTGTAAGTTATATATAAAAAGACTAGAGTTTCGATTCTAGTCTTTTTTTTTACGTCATATTGCAATAATAGATAACCTATGCTATAATTTTATTTCGTGAGTAATGAACGCATTGCTCCTTGTTCTTTCACAAAGAAAGGACCGCATAGACCACGAGGAGGTGACATTCAGATGAGAAAGTACGAAGTTATGTACATTGTCCGCCCAAACATTGACGACGAGTCAAAGAAAGCAGTAGTTGAGCGTTTCGATAACGTTTTAACAACTAACGGCGCGGAAATCATCGAGTCAAAAGATTGGGGTAAACGTCGTTTAGCGTATGAAATCAACGATTTTCGTGATGGTTTCTATCAACTAGTTAAGATGAGCGCTACTTCTGATGCAGTTAACGAATTCGATCGTTTAGCTAAAATCAGCGATGATATTATCCGTCATATCGTTGTTAAAGAAGAAGAATAATCCGTACGTTTTTTAAGATATACACTTCTATCATCTGTTTCACGTGAAACAGTAAACTAGAAGGAAGGGGTTGATTCTGATGATGAACCGAGTTGTATTAGTAGGGCGTTTAACCAAAGACCCTGAATTAAAATATACTCCAAGTGGAGTGGCTGTGGCTTCGTTTACACTGGCTGTCAATCGTAGTTTTACGAATCAATCAGGAGAACGGGAAGCAGATTTTATTAACTGTGTTGTATGGCGTCGCCCTGCAGAGAATGTAGCAAACTTTCTTAAAAAAGGCAGCTTAGCTGGCGTTGACGGTCGCATTCAAACACGTAATTTCGAAGGACAAGATGGACGTCGTGTGTTTATGACGGAAGTTGTAGCAGAAAGCGTTCAGTTCTTGGAACCGCGTAGTGCGAATCAAGGCGATCGTGGAGGAAGTCCGGGCTATTCGGGTGGAGGTCAGCGTGACCAAGGCCAAGGAAATCCGTATAGTCAGAATCAGAATCAACAACGCAACAACAATAATAACAACAACTATACACGTGTAGATGAGGATCCATTCGCTAATGACGGTCAGCCGATCGACATTTCCGATGATGATCTGCCATTCTAAACGAACGATATCAAACCTAACAAGATAGGAGGCGAAACAAATGGCAGGAGGACGTAGAGGTGGACGTAGACGCCGTAAGGTATGCTACTTCACAGCAAACGGAATTACACATATCGATTTCAAAGATGTTGATCTTCTTAAGAAATTCGTATCTGAACGTGGAAAGATTCTTCCACGTCGTGTAACTGGAACAAACGCTAAGTACCAACGTAAGTTGACTCGTGCGATCAAACGCGCTCGTACAATGGCATTACTTCCATACGTTACTGGTGAATAATATCATCGAGTTAAAAGCAGCAGAGACTTGTCTCTGCTGCTTTTTTTATGGCTTTTTTCGTAGCTTATAGATGAGTGAGTGCTGGTTGATTTCCGCTGCAGGTGCTCGCTTTCCGCGGGGCGTGAGTTGAGCCTCCTCGGGCTCTGCCCCGTGGGGTCTCACATGTCCAGCTACGGCGGCTAGCCCCTCGAGGTCATAAGCTAAATGGCCCAAGAAGGTAAAACAACGCCTTCTTCGTCCATTCATCTTATGCTTGTCGGGGCTGTTCGAGCCGCCTCCGCATTTCGTACTCTCCAGCGTTTCCCGCAGGAGTCGAGCACCTTCAGCTTCAATCAACTTAATAAGCAAGAGTATATAAATATAGAAAAATATAAATACATATACGTATTAACTCAGCATTTTTCGAAGTGTTGTCGGCTCTGTCGATTGATTTTTGTTATTACTAGTTCTGTCCTTCAAATATTACTCCTCTCACATCAAACACATACTGGTTATTAGACCTTTGACGGCTGCTTTTTTACAACAACTCTTTCTAAGAAAAGATCCTTATGTGAAGATACTTGTTCCCTTTTAGTAAGGAATTAATGTCTTTTCATAATTAGGAACTCATCCTGTAAAAGCACAGAGTGGAGTGTAGCGGAAGGCACTTGACTCCTTCGGGAAATAGAGGAAAAGTCGAGACCCCGCAAGGCAAAGCCTGAGGAGGCTCGACTTCCTCCCCGAGGAAAGCAAGTGCCTGTAGCGAAACGGAACGTTCTTATTTTCACGCCACAACTTATACTTATATCCAACAAACGACAATCGATTCTTAATACTAGAAGAGTGAATTCCCTCAAAACTATAAATAATCACTGGAAAATGTCGATGAATAAGTGTGTACATTGATGTTTTTTGTAGTAAAAGGGGGAATTTTGGTGAAAAAAATCAGAAAGAAAAACAAAAAAGACCATAAAAAGACATTTATTTTATCATCCATCAGAATGAAGCTTATTGTCATTATTTCTATCTTATTTATGGTATCCTTGGCTGTCATCATATCCATTACCAGTTGGCAGACGAGAATGAAAACAGAGGATGAAGTCATCAGTCAAACTCAAGGGATTGTCGGGGAACTCAATAATTCCGTACAGCTGTTCCTTGGACAACATGAAAAGAGTATTGATCAGTACTCTGTTTCCAACTCATTAAAAAACTATGCCAAGGCACAAATGCAAACAGAAAAGGGCGTAGATAATACAGAGTTGTATGCGAATATTCAATCGGATTTTGATAATTATCTTAGTTTGTACGAGGAAGCCACTTCCATCTACTTTGCATCACCGAATAAGAAACTGAAAATCGTCCCTTCCGTTTCCCTGCCGAGTGATTTTGATCCGACGAGCAGAGAGTGGTATAAAACCGCTGCAGAGGCAAGGGCAGGAGTCGTATGGAGCGAACCTTATGTCGATACGGCAACGGAGGAATACATCATAACCGCCTCAAGGGCGATTGTCTCTGAAAACAAAGTGGTGGGTGTCCTCGGTGTCGATATTAACCTGTCGAAACTGACCGACCGTGTTTCCAAAATGGAAATCGGATATAATGGTTATCCGTTTCTCATTGGTCTTGATGGTACAGCCATCGTTCATCCGACTAAACGCGGTGAAGATCTGTCTACGTTACCGTTTATCAGCAAGATGTTAAAATCTGAAAAAGACTCAGATACTATCCGCTATGACTTAGATGGCGATAAAAAAATATTGATATACAGTACAGTACCGAAAACGAATTGGAAAGTAGGTTCCGCTTATAACATGGAGGATCTCATTCAATCCTCTAAAGACATTGAACATTTACTCCAAATCACAGCTCTGATCACGCTGGTCATCATGCTGGTGCTGGTTGTCATTGTAGCCAACATGATGACTAAACCAATTAAAGAGCTGCAAAAAACGGTAACCGACGTTTCGTCCGGTGATTTATCCATTCAATCTACGATCAACTCAAAAGATGAAACGGGCCTGCTGGCTACAGATCTAAATAAAATGATCGTGAATATGAAAGATACGATAAAAGTCGTTCAGGAATCGATCTATAATGTACGGGAATCTGCCGAAGGACTAAGTGCGGTTTCTGAGGAAACAAATGCGTCAAGTGAGGAAATGGCAAGGGCCGTAACGGAAATCGCCACCGGAGCTTCACAGTCAGCGGCTGACTCTGATCGGGCTCACCTTCAAACAGAGCAATTGGGAACGAGGATTGATGGGGTTTATGAAAAATCCAAAGCCATGTCTGAACTTGCAGGAAAAGCGGATACCATGAACCAGTCTGGATTGAATCAGGTGAAAGAATTGGAAAGTGCCTACCACTCTTCCAGTGAATACATCACTTCTATGGAAAAAGTCATCCTTAGCCTGGAAGCAAAAGTGAAGACGATTGAATCTGTCATGGGAACGATCACGGAAATTTCGTCTCAAACGAATCTGCTTGCCCTCAATGCGAGCATTGAAGCGGCAAGAGCCGGAGAACACGGCAAAGGGTTCGCTGTGGTAGCCGAAGAGGTTCGCAAGCTTGCTGATCAATCCGTGAAAGCAACGGAAGAAGTCAAGCGCACGATTGTTGAAATTCAACAGGGCTCCCATCAAGCAGTGGACGAAATGGTCAAAACAAAAGAAACATTCGAGGTGCAAAATGATGTGATTCAAAAAACGAATCATGTATTTGACGAAACCTCTCAATTAATGAAATCCATGCAGCGTGAAATTGAGAATATGTATAATGAAGTGGGTCAAATCAATCTCGAAAAGGATGAAGTGGTCAATGTGATCCAAATGATGGCCGCGACAGCCGAAGAGACAGCCGCTTCCTGCGAGGAAATGAGTGCTTCGACAGAGGAACAGGTAAGGGCCGTACAATCCGTTACAGAAGCAGCGGAGCGTCTGACGGACCTTAGCCAGGAGCTTCAGTCCTCCATTGAACGATTCAAAATTTCATAATCTGTGATAGTAGGGTTATCCATGACACATGGCCTTTCTTTATCTACTACGTATACTCCTTTTTAGAGTGAGTGCATACTAGAGTAGATGAATAGCTGTGAAGAGGGATGCCCTCTTTTTAATATGATATTGACGGATATTCACAATTTGGAACGAGTTCGACCAGAAGTAGCCCATGTTTCACTGAAAGTGGCACAACTTTGACAAAAGCCCCTTCCAAATCCCCATTAGATGAAATCTATCTTCAAAATTGATATGATAGTGCTATTGCATTGTTTAATTTATCGTAAGGAGCGTTTTGAGTGAGGAATCCCCGTGTTTTGACAGAAGGTGCGCTTATGCTCGCCATCTTTACTGTGTTGATGTTATTGAGTTTATATGTTCCGCTGATTGGGACCCTGGCATTTTTTGTGTTGCCCCTCCCTCTTATTTTATTTAGTTCCAAGTATTCGTTATGGAATTCGATCGTAGTATTGATCGGATCACTGGGGCTGTCTTTCTTATTCGGAGGACTGCTTGCATTACCGGTTGCCTTTATGGTGGCTACAACCGGGGTGGTCATCGGCTGGTGTGTGAAGGCAAGAGTGGATAAGATGAGGCTGTTTATGGCAGCAAGTTTCACGCTTGTTATCAACATTGTGATCGGTTACGTTGTTTCCATTCTATTTTTAGGTGTGAATGTAATTGAAGACAGTCTGAAGGAATCGAAGGCTGCTTATTATTCTTTTTTTGAAAAGCTTGGACAGCAACCGGATAAAAGGCTGGTTGAAAGTCTGGAGAGTTCCGTCGATTTGATCCACACCCTGATTCCTACTTTGTTTGTAGGGATAGCGGTTGTACTTGCTTTACTATTCATCTTGATCAATTTCCCGATCATGAAGCGTCTGGGAAGGGATGTACCGGTCTTCAAGCCATTCAGGGAATGGAAGCTCCCTAAGAGCATTCTTTGGTATTATTTGATCACACTTGTGCTGTCCATGATCCTTCAGCCGGAAAAAGGAACATACGTTTATACGGCACTGATTAATATCTTGTATGTACTGCAGACACTGATGGCGGTGCAAGGATTGTCATTCATTTATTTCTTTGCTCATCTGAAAGGCTGGTCCAAAGGATTTTTGGTATTAATTACAATCATTTCGATTCCTCTTCTTTATCTCGTGCGAATTTTAGGTATAATTGACTTAGGATTTGATCTAAGACAACGCCTGCAACGCAAGTCATAGAAATTTAAGATCCAGGAGCTGAAATCATGCCATCTTATTTTAATAAGCGAATGATCCGCTACCCATTGTACGGTCTAGCTATATTAACAGCTCTATTGTTAGTATCGGTTTCCTTTTACCAATGGATCATTTCGTTAATAGGGTTGATTGTCTTTGGAATCGTGTACTTTCTCGCTTTCTATTTTGAAAGAAGGTCACACGAAGAAACAGAGGAATATATCTCCACCTTATCCTATCGCGTCAAGCGTGTAGGGGAAGAGGCGTTAATGGAGATGCCCATTGGGATCATGCTGATCAATGATGAATATTACATAGAATGGACGAATCCTTTTCTTGCCTCTTGTTTCAATGAAGACACAGTCGTTGGAAGGTCCCTTTACGATGTGGCTGAATCACTCGTTCCCTTAATCAAGCAGGAAGTCGATTCGGAAATTGTGACGATTAATGAACGAAAATATCATGTCGTATTGAAGCTCAAAGAAAAACTACTCTACTTCTTTGATGTCACAGAGCAAAAAGAAATAGAAAAGCAATATCATGATGAACGCACGAATATTGGAATCATTTTTCTAGATAACTATGATGAGTTGACGCAAGGCATGGATGATCAGACGAGAAGCAGCTTGAACAGTCTTGTGACATCCATCCTGAATAAGTGGGCGAAAGAGTACGGTGTGTTCCTGAAGAGGGTCTCTTCCGAACGCTTCATCGCTGTCATAAATGAAAAGATCCTTCAAGTACTGGAGAAGGAGAAGTTTGGGATCCTGGATGATGTCCGGGATACGACCTCGAAGCAAAATGTCCCCCTCACCTTGAGTATCGGTGTCGGGACAGGGGTCTCCTCCCTTCCGGAACTTGGGACACTGGCTCAATCAAGCCTCGACCTTGCCCTTGGACGAGGCGGCGATCAGGTCGCGATTAAACAGACCAATGGAAAGGTCAAGTTCTATGGCGGTAAAACCAATCCGATGGAAAAACGGACCCGTGTGCGTGCCAGGGTCATTTCCCATGCTTTAAAGGAAATCATGATCGAGAGTGATAAGGTCATCATCATGGGGCACAAGCATCCCGATATGGACGCGATTGGGGCGGCTATCGGAATCAGAAAAGTGGCCCAGATGAATCAGCGTGATGGCTACGTCGTCTTGAACTTTAATGAAATCGACAACGGTGTGAAACGATTGATGAAGGAAATCAAAGCGAATTCCGATCTTCATCCACGCTTCATCACCCCGGAGGAAGCACTTGAGATGGCAACGGATGATACGGTGCTCGTCGTCGTTGATACCCATAAGCCTTCCCTGGTCATTGAAGAAAAGCTGTTAAACAAAGTGGATAAAGTCGTCGTCATCGATCATCATCGACGGGGCGAAGATTTTATCAAAAATCCACTGCTTGTCTATATGGAGCCTTATGCTTCTTCTACGGCAGAGCTTGTGACAGAGCTTCTCGAGTATCAGCCGAAGCATGAGAAGATCACGATGCTAGAAGCGACGTCGCTCCTCGCCGGGATCATTGTCGATACGAAGAGCTTTACGCTTCGAACAGGCTCAAGGACGTTTGATGCAGCCTCCTATTTACGGGCACAGGGTGCTGACACGGTGCTCGTTCAAAAATTCCTCAAAGAGGATGTCGATACGTACATCAAGCGTTCCCGTTTGATCGAGTCGGTTAAGTTCTTCCGTGAAGGAGTTGCCATAGCGAAAGCCGAGGAGGATGTCATTTATGATCCCGTCCTCATTGCCCAGGCGGCAGACACCTTATTGACCATGGATGAAGTCATCGCGTCCTTCGTGATTTCGAAGCGGGACCCTGACACAATCGGTATCAGTGCCCGTTCACTTGGTGACGTTAACGTACAGATCATCATGGAAAACTTGAACGGCGGAGGTCATTTAACCAATGCCGCCACCCAGATCAAGCAAGTATCTGTCCTGGAAGCGGAAGAACAGCTGAAAGAAGCACTAAATGATTATTTTGAAGGGAGAAAAGAGATATGAAAGTCATTTTCTTAAAAGACGTTAAAGGCAAAGGTAAAAAAGGTGAAGTGAAAAACGTAGCGGACGGCTATGCACATAACTTTTTACTGAAAAAAGGATTGGCCGTTGAAGCGACAAACGCCAATATGGGCCAACTTGAGGGTCAAAAGAAGAAAGAAGAGCAATTGGCTCAAGAGGAACTGGAAGAAGCGAAAAAATTAAAAGCGACATTAGAAGAGCTCACGGTTGAAATGAAAGCGAAGTCCGGTGAAGGCGGCCGTTTATTCGGTTCCATCACGAGCAAGCAAATTGCGGATGAGTTGAAAAAGGCTCATGACATCAAAATCGATAAGCGTAAAATCGAAATGAATGATGCCATCCGTGCCCTTGGTTACACCAATGTACCTGTGAAACTTCATACAGATGTGTCTGCAACATTGAAGGTCCACGTAACGGAAGAATAGTTTTTCCACTGAATATACGAAATTTGGTAACTTTATTTTGAGAAAAACATGTTAAAATGAATATAGCTTGATATGAAATGTGATCTGGATTTTATCCTGATCACATTTTTTCGGTAAAATACCATTCTTTTTTTTATATAGATCATGAAAGTCAGGATCTGTTTGATCGTAAGGGAGGCTTGAGCATAGATGAATGAAATGTTTCAGGACCGGGTTCCACCTCAGAATATTGAGGCTGAACAAGCGGTATTAGGGGCCATTTTCCTTGAGCCCAGTGCATTGACGACCACATCGGAAATATTGATTCCAGAGGATTTCTATCGTCATTCTCATCAAAGAATATACAATGTCATGCTGAATCTGGGGGATGGCGGAAAGGCCGTCGACCTGATAACGGTGACCGAAGAACTGGCAGCAGCGAAAGAGCTCGAGGATGTCGGCGGGGTCGCTTACTTAAGTGAATTGGCCGCTTCCGTTCCAACCGCTGCGAATATTGAATACTACGCAAAGATCGTGGAAGAGAAGTCATTACTGAGAAGGTTGATTCGTACAGCAACCGATATCGCCTCTGACGGTTATGCCCGTGAGGATGAGGTGGACAGCCTCCTGAGCGAAGCGGAAAAAAACATCATGGAAGTGGCTCAGCGTAAAAATGCAGGGGCCTTCCACAATATTAAAGATGTACTGGTGCGAACATATGATAATATCGAAACCCTTACAAATCGTAAGGGTGACGTAACGGGGATTTCGACTGGATTCGCCGATCTTGATCATATGACGGCAGGGTTCCAGCGAAATGATTTGATCATTGTAGGGGCACGTCCTTCCATGGGTAAGACAGCCTTTGCCCTGAACATCGCACAAAACGTCGCCGTAAAGGCCAAGGAAAACGTAGCCATCTTCTCACTCGAGATGGGTGCGGAACAGCTCGTCATGCGTATGTTGTGTGCAGAAGGGAATATTAACGCACAAAATCTCCGGACCGGTGACCTGACGGACGAAGACTGGAGAAAATTGACCATGGCAATGGGGAGCCTATCGAATGCTGGTATTTATATCGATGATACCCCGGGGATCAAAGTAGGGGAAATCCGTTCCAAATGCCGCCGACTTGCACAGGAGCACGGTCTTGGAATGATCCTCATCGACTACTTGCAGCTGATCCAGGGTAGCGGTCGCTCCGGCGAAAACCGTCAGCAGGAAGTTTCTGAAATCTCCCGTTCACTGAAAGGGCTGGCCCGTGAGCTTCAAGTGCCGGTCATCGCCTTATCCCAGCTCTCCCGTGGAGTGGAGCAGCGTCAGGATAAGCGTCCGATGATGTCCGATATCCGTGAATCAGGAAGTATCGAGCAGGATGCTGACATCGTAGCCTTCCTATACCGTGAAGATTACTACGACAAAGAAGCCGAGAACAAGAATATCATCGAAATCATCATCGCCAAGCAGCGTAACGGTCCGGTTGGGAACGTGTCTCTGGCGTTCGTGAAGGAATACAATAAATTCGTGAATCTGGAGCGGCGGTTCGACGACGCTCCGGCTTAATAGAAAAAATCCAAGCGTATCAGGCTTGGATTTTTTTGTTGTTATAGGATCGTCGCATGTTGATGAGCATGAAGCCTTGTAAAGATCCCATTTTCATTAGAGAGCAACTCTTCATGAGTCCCATCCTCGGCGATCCCGTTTTCAGTGACGACGAGAATACGGTCTGCTTTCCGGATCGTTGCCAACCGGTGGGCAATCACGAGGGTGGTCCTGTCTTTCGCCAGTTCATTTAACGCCTCCTGGATGATCGCTTCTGTCTCTGTATCCAGAGCGGAAGTGGCCTCATCCAAAATCAGGATTCGTGGGTTCTTAAGGAACATACGGGCAATGGATAAACGCTGCTTTTGCCCCCCGGAAAGCTTCAGTCCCCTTTCCCCGATCTGGGTCTCATATCCGTCTGGAAGGGATGCGATCAGATCTGTCAGATGCGCACGTCTCGTCGCTTCCTCAATCTCTTCCTGGGTGGCATCAAGCTTCCCATAAGCTATATTTTCACGGAGCGTGCCAGTGAACAAGAACACATCCTGCTGGACGATCCCGATCTGGGAACGGAGGGATTCCTTCGTCATTTCACGGATATCGATGCCATCAATGGTGATGGCTCCTTCTTCTATATCATAGAAGCGGGGAATCAATGAACATATGGTCGTTTTCCCGGCACCTGAAGGACCGACAAAAGCGACCGTCTGTCCTGGTTGGATGGTGAAGGATAAATCGTTCAGAATGGGCCGGTCAGGTTCATATCCAAAAGTCACGTCGTTAAAGGCAATATCACCTCTCAGCGTGGACACTTCAACAGCATGAGGGCGATTCTCGATATCCGGCTCCATATCCATCAGCTCGGTGAACCGCTTAAAGCCTGCCATGCCCTTCGGATATAACTCTAAAAGGGCTGAAATCTTGTCGATCGGTTTAAACAGGACGTTGATATAAAGGATGAAGGCGACAAGCTCCCCATACGAGAGAGCTCCTGAAAAACTCAGCCAGGCTCCGTATACTAGAATGATCAGGGTCATCAACCGGGTCGTAATATAAATCCCTGATAAATTTACGCTCATTACGTTATAAGCCTTCAGTTTCGACTTCCTGAAAAATTGATTATTTTCATTAAAACGTTCCATTTCATAAGACTCATTCGTGAATGATTGAACCACTCTCGCCCCTGAAACACTGTCTTCAACGCGGCTGTTGACGTCAGCAATATTTCCGTACATCTTCGTCCAGGCCGCATTCATTTTAATATTCGAATACGAAATAAGCCACACAAGGAACGGAACAATAATGATCGCAACCAATGCAAGCTCCATATTGATCGAGAGCATGATCCAGAATGCCCCGATAAAGGTCATGACGGCGATGAACAGATCTTCTGGTCCATGGTGGGCAAGCTCCCCTATATCCATCAGATCATTTGTCACCCGGCTCATGATATGACCTGTTTTCGTATTATCAAAGAAGCGGAAGGATTGCCTCTGAACATGATGAAACAATTCCCGCCTCATATCCGTCTCGATATTGATCCCGAGCTTATGCCCCCAGTAGTTCACCACAAACTGCATACTCGAACTGAGCAAATAAAGAACCAGGAGGCCTGCTGAAACAGCCAGGATGGTACTCCAATTCCCCTCAGGCAATAAAGAATCTATAAACCACGAAACCGCCAAAGGAAATCCCAACTCTAAAAGTCCAACCAACACCGCACAGACGAAATCAATATAAAAAAGCCGCCGGTGCGGACGGTAATAACTAAAAAATCGTTTAATCATCACATCGTCACCTCGTTATTCAATTGTATGTAAAATTCAAAATGCTTATCTTAGATTAGCAAAAGTTTCTAAAATGCGCTATCTTATTTGTTCGCTTCTTTACTACGCTCGATCAATCAAATTGAGTGCGTCTGCTCTGTTCGATTAGCAAACTGCTTGATTGTCAGGGGATTCGCTCCCTTTCCGCGGACGACCGGTCAAGCCTCCTCGCATTCGCTGCGGGGTCTTGCCTCGCCCGTTTTTCCGCAGGAGTCTCGCAAATCCCCTGACAATCTTTATGAAGAAATCATGAACAGAGCAAATAAATTTGAGATGACTACTTATTTTCCAATTGATGGGTAATGTACATGAGGGCAGTCTAAATCATCTGTGAGGGAATGATTAAATTTGTGATCCTTTGAAGATGGTTTATTTTCTGAAGCAAACTATCTAGAATAGGAGTTTTTTGTAGACTATTCTCATAATGCAATCAGAATATAGAAGCACAGAGTGGATTGTAGCGGAAGGCACTTGACTCCTTCGGGAAATAGAGGAAAGGTCGAGACCCCGCAGGGCAAAGCCCGAGGAGGCTCGACTTCCTCCCCGAGGAAAGCAAGTGCCTGGAGCGGAAAGGAACGGTCCCCCTTCTACACACCATCATTCTCCACCTTTAATTAAGCTTGTATTATTTGTCTTAAAATTCTTAAACTAGAGGACTTTAGGGATGAAAGTCCAAAATTACACGAACATAAATATAATTACCTATACAAACGTTCGTGTTTTGATTGACTTTCAGTTTTAGTGTTGATAAAATGAGTTTGTTTGATAAAAGAGGGAATACTAATTCCCGTCGGAGGTGCTTAATATGTCTTCAGTAGTAGTAGTAGGAACGCAATGGGGAGACGAAGGAAAAGGAAAGATCACTGACTTCCTTTCTGAACATGCAGAAGTAATCGCGCGTTACCAAGGTGGGAACAACGCGGGTCATACGATTAAGTTTGACGGTGAAACATATAAATTACACTTAATTCCATCAGGTATTTTCTATAACGAAAAAACATCCGTCATCGGAAATGGGATGGTTGTCGATCCTAAGGCTCTTGTGAAAGAGTTGAAGTATCTTCACGATCGCAATGTGACAACAGACAACCTTAGAATCAGCAATCGTGCACACGTAATTCTTCCATACCACTTGAAACTGGATGAAATTGATGAAGAACGTAAAGGTGCCAACAAAATCGGTACAACGAAAAAAGGAATCGGTCCTGCTTATATGGATAAAGCAGCCCGTGTCGGAATCCGTATCGCAGATCTTCTGGATCGTCAATCGTTTGAAGAAAAACTTGCTCGTAATCTTGAAGAGAAAAACCGCCTTTTCGAAAAGTTCTATGAAACAGAAGGCTTCAATATTGAAGACATCCTGGATGAGTACTATGAGTATGGTCAACAGATCAAGCACTATGTTGTCGATACATCTGTTGTCTTGAATGATGCCATTGATAACGGCCGTCGCGTTCTATTCGAAGGAGCTCAAGGGGTTATGCTTGATATCGATCAAGGTACATATCCGTTTGTTACATCTTCAAACCCGGTAGCTGGTGGAGTGACGATCGGTTCCGGAGTCGGCCCAACAAAAATCAATCACGTAGTCGGTGTTTCAAAAGCATATACTACACGTGTGGGAGACGGTCCTTTCCCTACAGAATTAAACAACGAAACCGGAGATAAAATCCGTGAAGTCGGCCGTGAGTATGGTACAACGACTGGACGTCCTCGCCGTGTTGGCTGGTTTGATAGTGTGGTCGTGCGTCACGCCCGCCGTGTCAGTGGATTAACGGATCTTTCATTGAACTCGATCGACGTTTTGACAGGGATTGAAACATTGAAAATCTGTGTTGCTTACAAATACAAAGGTGAAGTCATGGAAGAATTCCCGGCTAACCTGAACATCTTAGCTGAATGTGAGCCTGTGTATGAAGAGCTTCCAGGCTGGACGGAAGACATCACTGGATGCAAGACGCTGACGGATCTTCCTGAAAATGCCCGTCACTACTTAGAGCGTGTTTCTCAATTAACAGGAATACCTCTTTCCATCTTCTCAGTCGGTCCTGACCGTTCTCAAACGAATGTGGTTCGCAGCGTGTGGAGCCCGAATTAATAAATGAAAAACTCTCAGCCTTTGCTGAGAGTTTTTTTATTGGTTCAATTGTTCGTAAACACGGTCATGACAGACAACATACAACGTATCTTCCGGATGGAGTTCCTGATTCATGGCATTGCTGAAATCCATATTGTCATTTACGGCAAGAAGGATGGCTCCTTTTTCAAGCAGTTCCTCAGATGCCTGCTTGACGGTCTTCCAGGTATCCTTCACGCTGAATTCGTGTATATTGTTGCCGTATCGTTTACTCAAGAGCTGTCTGAACAAGGTAGTCGTTCCAGGATGCAGGGTAGCTTTCGCCATCAGAAGTGAGACTGAATCATTGGAAAGAATGAAATCCTCTACGGCGATATGCTGGAATTTTGGAATATGACGATCCTCCGATACTTCCACGATTGTATGGACTTCTCGCTGATGGGTTTTGGATAATCCTTCGACAGCTGAAGCGATTAATAAAGTCTTCCCATCTACAAGGGAAGGGTCCTCGATTTTAGAATCAGAGAAAATGGCGACCCGCTTCGCTTCAAAGATATTGGCCTTCAATAACACATTTTCATCTGATGGATCCCCCTGGATGAAATGGACCTGCTCATGCTCGATCGGAGTGATGGGAAGCATGTCGATGAGGACGATTTCAGCATCGGGCACATGGGCAAGGATCTCTTCAATTGCCCTTTCCGTCTTTTTGGACCAGTTGATGTAAATATAATGATCTTCATATGTATACACTAGCTTTCCCTCCCTTTTGAATTTCTGAAACGTGGTGATTGAATCGACGGTTTTACTGATCAATACCCCGATGATCCCAATCCCGAAGATAAAGAGGAAGATTCCAAGCATCCGCCCTCCTACCGAAACGGGAAAATAATCTCCATACCCGACCGTCGTCAACGTCGTCATCGTCCACCAGAATCCGTCAAACAGTGATGGAAATGTCTCAGGTTCCAAAAAATGACTGCCAAAGGTTCCAATCAGGACGATTATCAGTGATAATAGAAAAATGAAACCGAAGTCCATCTTCGTGATCTGCTTCCAAATCCTTTGGAAAATAATCATACATACCCTCCTTTCTGAAAAATCATAGTTCAATCATACCAATGAACTTCTGGAAAATGAAACCTTTTCCTTACTGGTTCGTATAGTTTAAAGAAATCATTGTAGGAGGATGCCAGGAAATGAAAGAACCGATATTAGAGTATCGATTGAGAAAAGGAAACGACGCCTTCGATCCCATTTATCACTACCCCGATATTGAGCTTGAACAGATTCTCTCAAGAAGGGAATGTGAGTTCTTCGTAAAGGAAGGGATCACTTACCGGCAGCTTTCCTCTTCTATAGAAGGCAACGTATTCGTCATTTATGTGGAAACCTATGAGGAAGAACCGTTGAATGACCCTTTGTTTCCACCGGAACGATTGGTACTTGAAATTCGTGAGCTCAATCACCGGAAAAATAATCCTATCCTGAAAATAGAACATCATGATTATCATCTTGATATTCTAAGCGTCATCGGTTCTGTTTATTATTATATAGACGGAGTTGAATGGGAACGCGACTCTGCTGAAATAGATGAGGATCGCTATGTATATCTTCTATATGTAAAGGCAACGGGATATAAGCTGGAGGAGGAAAGTAGATGAACAAAACAAAAAAAATGATGGCGGGTGTTGCCGCCTCGGTCATGGCAATATCGGTGAGCGGCTGCGGGAACCAGGACCTCCCGCCGGAACCGACGGATGTAGATTGTGACGATTGGGATTGGGATGACGACAGCGGTACGTATTATTGTGATGATGATCGATCTTCCCATTACGGCCATTATTTCTATGGAGGAAGATATTATAAAAATAAATCTGGGCTGAAAAGCTCACCAAGCTATAAATCTTATTCTAAAAGCTACAAATCAGGAATTGGAAGTGGCTCTAAAGGTGGATTTGGAGGGTAATATGCCAATCTCTCACCAAGCGAAAAGAAGAGGATTTTACAATGGCATCCCGGAGTTCTGGCACGATTTATATGATATGGAATACTCCTTATTGGATATCCATCTGATACCCAGAAACAACATCATGGCGATTCAAGAAGCATCGAAGCGTGTCTACGCCATTTTTGATAAGACGGCAGATCTTCTTCGGGAGCTGGATGATGGAACCCTTCTCGAACTGGGGTACCCTGAAGAATCCCTCTCATATATAAAATGTAAGTCCGTCCCTCAAGAATGTATCATTGGGAGATTTGATTTCGTCGTATCTAATGGAGATATGAAACTATTAGAATTCAATAGTGATACTCCAACTTTCATCAAAGAGCTTTATCATGTGAATGAAAAGGTCTGTGAGTACTTCGATTATGCGAATCCGAATGAAGGGATGGAAGAACAATTATCCAAAGAGTTGAAAAGGGCTCTTTTATCGTCCTGGAAGTCACTTCAAAGGGGAGGAGACGCAAAGATCGTGTTCACCTCCCATGCCGATCACGAAGAAGACTACCTGACAACGAAGTATATACAGGATCTCTCGGGCGTCCCTTCAGAGTATGTGAGCCTTGATCAGTTGCAAATACGCAACGATGGGCTTTTTACACCGGATGGGGAGAGAATCGATGTATTATATCGTCAAACGTATCCGATCGAGCATCTCGTCGAGGATGAGGATCCCCTGACGAACGATAAAGTCGGACAGGAACTGATGGAACTGGTGTTGGATAAGAAATTGGCTGTCTTGAATCCGCCATCTGCCTTTCTGCTTCAATCAAAAGGGGTGCAGGCACTCATTTGGGGGCTTCATGAAGAAGGAAGCACCTTTTTCACAAAGGAAGAACATCAGTGGATTGAGCGCTACTTCCTTCCAACGTACCTTGACCCTGAAACGTTTGAGGAGTGTGGAATGACGTACGTACAAAAACCTGTATTCGGTCGTGAAGGAGATACAGTCAAAATACTGGAAGCGACGGGTAAGGTGCTACTGGAAGACAAAAACGAAACGTATAAACAGACTCTGCCTGTTTATCAACAATTCTGCCCCCTTCCCGTCTCAGTGATCACAACGGATGAAGGGGAAAAGGAAGCAAGCCTGATGGTCGGAAGCTTCATCATAAACGGTAATCCCGGCGCAATCGGGATCAGAGCCGGAAATGCCATCACCGATAACGAATCATACTTTCTGCCTGTAGGAATACAGGAGAGATAAAAAGGAGAGAAACATATGCAAATCATAACAAGTGAAGCATTACTCAGCTTTCTGGCCCACGTGGGAACCGGCCTTGGACTCATGATCCTCGGCATCACCATCTTCGCCTTCACTACTAAGTTCTCAGAAGCGAAGTTAATCAAAGAAGGAAACATTGCGGTAGCCTTGAAACTATGGGGAAAAGCCATCGGACTCGCCATCGTCATCTACACCGTGTGGGCAAACAGTCTTAATTTACTTGATGCGTTCATCTGGGGTCTGATCGGAATTGCGACCCAGGTCATTGCCTACTGGATCATAGAGTTTGTCCTGACTCCACGCACAAATCTTGCTAAGAAAGTGGAAGAAGGAAACATTGCTATCGGATTCAGCCTGTTCTCCGCGTCGATTGTCGTAGGATGGGTAGTGGCGGCTAGTTTGACTTATTGATTTTGTTTAAAACGGAGATCTGCTGCTTTGGTGGCGGGTCTTTTTTTGTGGAGGGGGATGGCGTCCATTTTAACGAATTACATTCCCAAAAATCATCGGTTTGACCAAATTATTCCCCGAGAAATAATTTTCGACAAAAAAACCAAAAAAACTGTTGCCCTCGACAATCATACTGTGATAATATTAATTTCGTTGTCACGAAAGAGGCTTTGATCAAGCCTTCGATTCGTGTTTATATATACTTAGAGAGCCATTAGCTCAGTTGGTAGAGCATCTGACTTTTAATCAGAGGGTCGAAGGTTCGAATCCTTCATGGCTCACCATTTTTTACGGCCCATTGGTCAAGCGGTTAAGACACCGCCCTTTCACGGCGGTAACACGGGTTCGAATCCCGTATGGGTCATTTTTATTTCCTTAATGATAGACTGCTGGCTTACTAGGCAATACTATATGGAAATAGAATACATATTTTTTGCAAGAGCAAAGTAATGATAGTTATTTTTGCTAGCGCAAAAAACTCTGGTCCGGTAGTTCAGTTGGTTAGAATGCCTGCCTGTCACGCAGGAGGTCGCGGGTTCGAGTCCCGTCCGGACCGCCATTTACATATCTGATATTCATGAAATGGAAAAGGGTTTCGATAAGCGAGAAGGTCGAGGAAGCGATCGAAGGAACACCGGAGCGTATTTTACATACGTGAGGATGTGACTGAGTGAGCTGACGAAGAGATTCGAAGCTTAGCGGAAGCCGAAAACTATTTGGCTCAGTAGCTCAGTTGGTAGAGCAATGGACTGAAAATCCATGTGTCGGCGGTTCGATTCCGTCCTGAGCCATCACACAAAAAGTACTGCGACGACTTAGACTCTCGTAGTACTTTTTTATTATGCCTCTTGTAATATTCATGTAACATAAAACAACAAAAATCCTCTAATTTCTACCAACCCTATTTCAATCGAAAATACATCCTTAGACCCATATCATTCCCATTATGACGCGGATCATTGCCCGAAAGTCGAAACTATATTTTCAGATAAATTATACAGTTATATTACAATCATGATTCTGCGTCCCGGTTTTCGTCGAATTATGGTAAATTAGTAAAGTAGCAATTTTATAGAATTCGACTAAATTAGGCTTAATGAACTACCGTTAACTGGGATTTTTGCTTTAGTTTATAGGAGGCAAGTCAATGAGTTTTGGAGAGAAGTTTTCACCCGTTTTAGACAAATACAAAAAACTTAATATTCGACATAGATCAAGTCAATTAGTGAAGAGAGTAGGGATCACCACCCTCGCCCTTACCACTTTAACCTTTTCTTCTGCTGCCGCTACGGGGTCTGAAGAAGATTTGCAAACCATCTATCATGTGTACATGGATAGTGAGTATGTAGGTGCCGTTACAAGTCAGGACGAAGTAAAGGCGGTATTGGAGGAGAAGCTTGAGAAGGCTCAGAAGGAATACAGTGATTACCAGGTTGATTTTGATCATGAAGTAACATACATACCTGAGAATGTATTTGAAGCTGTCAAAACCAACAATCAACAAGTCATTGAAAACGTAAATAAATCTGTAGCAATCGAAGCAAATGCATTTGCTTTGGTTGTCGATAACAAGCCGGTTGCGTATGTGAAAGACGAAAAGGCGGCTGAAGAAGCTTTAAAAGCTTTTAAGCTTAACTATGTTTCCGATGAAGAGCTGGCTGAATTAGAAGCAAGGAAAAAGGACTCTTCAACCACTTCTTTACCCGCTTTAAAAGAAAATGAAACACGTTTGTTAGAAGTTTCTTTCAAAGAGAATGTAGACGTTAAAAAGGCGCAGGTAAAACCTGAAGAAATGATGTCCCCTGAAGAAGCGGCCGATTTTCTTAAAAAAGGTGCGTTAGAAGAGAAGAAATACAAAGTTCAAGAAGGCGATTCTCTTAGTGCGATTGCCGAAGAGCATCAATTAACGACCGGTACTTTACTCAAGTTAAATGAAGGATTGAAAGAGGGCGATGCACTTAAGGTTGGTGCGGAGTTAAACGTTACTGTATACGAGCCGCTTGTTCACGTACTCGTTAAGAAGGAAGCAAATAAGATTGAAAAGATTGCTTACGATAAAGAAGTAGAAGAAGACTCTTCTATGAATAAGGGCGATACGAAAGTGAAGCAAGAGGGGCAGGATGGTGAGAAATCCGTTACCTTCGAAACAACAGAGGTAAATGGTTCTCAAATCTCTAAAAATGTAAAAGAAGAAAAGAAATTAAAAGATCCGGTGAAATATATCGTGGTCAAAGGGACGAAAGCCATTCCTTCACGAGGATCGGGAAGCTTTGCATGGCCGACGAATGGCGGATATATTTCTTCCAAGCAAGGCCAGCGATGGGGGAAAATGCATAAGGGCATCGACATCGCCCGTCCAAGTGACCGTACCATCAAATCCGTTGATAACGGAAGAGTCGTATCAGCAGGCTGGGACGATGGAGGTTATGGAAATAAGGTCATCATTGATCACGGAAATGGATATAGAACTCTTTATGCGCATTTAGACTCCATCTCTGTTTCTGCCGGCCAAACGGTGGAAAGAGGACAGAAACTCGGGATCATGGGAGAAACGGGTGAAGCAACAGGTGTTCATCTTCATATTGAAATTTTCAAAAATGGATCATTGATTAATCCATTGGATGTACTGTAATTTTATAGAGGGAATCAAGCAAGGGACTGACACAATCATTTTATTTGTCAGTCCCCTTTGTTATATTTAGATTATAGTTCAACAAGCATTGAAATAAAGGGTATGATAGAGTTAAAGATGAATTAATATGGAGAAAGTGATAAATTTAAAGGAAGAATCCTATACTAATCACAACTTTATATGATCCATTACTTTTTTCTAAAGGAGATCAATTGATATGGAAAAGAAGATATTAGTCGTTGACGATGAGAAACCAATTGCAGATATATTACAGTTTAATTTAAAGAAAGAGGGCTATGAGGTCCACTGCGCGTATGACGGTGATGAAGCCGTCAAAATGGCTGAGGAAATCAAGCCGGATCTTGTCCTTCTTGATATCATGCTTCCGAACCGTGATGGAATGGAAGTGTGCCGTGAAATCAGGAAGAAGTATGAAATGCCGATCATCATGCTGACAGCGAAAGACTCTGAAATCGATAAAGTATTGGGACTGGAGCTTGGGGCGGATGATTATGTGACCAAACCGTTCAGTACACGTGAATTGATTGCCAGGGTGAAAGCCAACCTGCGACGCCACCAGCACGGGGCGCAGCAAGCTGTCGAGGATGAGAACAATGAAATCACCGTCGGATCCTTAACGATCCATCCGGATGCCTACGTTGTTTCAAAACGGGGAGATACAATCGAATTGACGCACCGTGAGTTCGAACTCCTTCATTACTTGGCGAAACATATCGGACAGGTCATGACCCGTGAGCATCTACTTCAAACAGTGTGGGGTTATGATTACTACGGGGATGTACGTACAGTCGATGTTACTGTCAGACGTCTTCGCGAGAAAATTGAAGATAACCCAAGTCACCCTACCTGGATCGTAACACGTAGAGGAGTAGGTTATTACTTACGAAATCCTGAACAGGAGTAATATGTAATGAAGAAAGTTGGCTTAACCCGTTCGATTCATTTGAAATTTGTTCTGATCTACGTTCTGCTCATCCTTCTCGCCATGCAAATCATCGGGGTTTATTTTGTGCGGGAATTGGAGCAGAAGCTGGTGGAGAACTTTAAAACCTCTATTACCAATAGAGTGAACTTATTAGAATATACCGTCAAAGAAGCCATGTTAAAAAAAAGGACCGAGGACGATCCCACCCTTCAGGAGGATATATACAGGATATTGGATGATAGCAGTAAAACATCCGATATAGCTGAAATCAGGGTCATCAATAGCCGAGCCAGGATTGAGGGGACCTCTGATCCCAATAATCAAGGTCTGGTCGGTCAGATCAGTGCGGAAAAAGAGGTTAAAAAAGCCCTTGCACTCGGATTTGGTGACGACGATATCTACCTTGATGATAAGACAAAGGACCGGATATGGGTATACACCAAACCGATTGAGTCGAACAACGAAGTCATCGGGACCATCTATATCGCCGGGGAAATCGAAACGGTCTATGATCAAATGAGTGAAATCAATAAGATCTTCACGAATGGAACCATTATTGCACTAGCGATAACGGCTGTTTTGGGTGTCCTTTTGGCCCAAACCGTTACCAGGCCCATATCGGATATGAGGAAGCAGGCCTTAGCCATGGCAAAAGGTAACTTCTCGAGGAAGGTAAAGGTCTACGGATACGATGAAATCGGTCAGTTGGCCATTACGTTTAATAATCTGACGAAGCGTCTTCAAGAAGCCCAGGCAACGACTGAGGGGGAGAGAAGGAAGCTTTCTTCAGTGTTGTCTTATATGACGGATGGGGTCATTGCGACAGATCGAAAAGGTCGGGTCATTCTCATTAATGAGCCTGCTGCTGATATGCTGGATGTTTCACGTGAAACAGTCGTTTCTCAACCGATCGTTTCGTTGTTGGGACTGGATGAGGAGTATACATTCGATGACTTATCGAATGAGCAGGACTCTATCATTTTGGATTACAGTACAAAGGATAAACCGTATATATTACGCGCGAACTTCTCTATTATCCAAAAAGAGACGGGCTTCGTAAATGGCCTTATAGCAGTCTTGCATGATATTACAGAACAAGAGAAGATAGATTTAGAGAGACGGGAATTTGTCGCCAACGTGTCCCACGAGCTCAGGACTCCTTTGACGACGATGAGGAGCTATCTGGAGGCACTGGCAGAAGGAGCATGGGAGGATAGGGAAATAGCCCCTCAATTTCTTGACGTGACCCAGAACGAGACTGAGCGGATGATCCGTCTCGTAAATGACCTCCTTCAGTTATCAAAAATGGATAGCAAAGACTATCGTTTTAATAAAGATTGGGTGGACTTCATCCTGTTTTTCCATAAAATCATTGATCGATTTGAAATGACGAAAGATATAAATGTTACCTTTAACCGCTTCTTGCCGGATAAAGCGATGTTTGTAGAAATCGATCAGGATAAGATCACTCAAGTGTTGGATAATATCATTTCCAACGCATTAAAGTATTCACCAGAAGGCGGCACCATTACCTTTACGGTGAAAGAAAAGGATGGATTCATCGAGATCAGCGTATCCGATCAGGGGTTAGGGATTCCGAAAGATAATCTGGAGAAGATTTTTGAACGTTTCTATCGTGTAGATAAAGCCCGTACGAGACAAATGGGCGGTACTGGATTAGGTCTTGCCATTGCGAAAGAAATGATATCAGCACACGGTGGCGATGTGTGGGCGAAGAGTAAAGAAGGCAAAGGGACGACAATCGTATTTACCCTCCCATATGATTCCACACAAGAGGATGATTGGTCATGAATTATGAAAAAATAAAATCGATAGTCTTAACCGTACTTGTTTGCATAAGTGTCTTCCTTACCTTTAACCTTTGGACCTATTCACCAGGTTACGATACGATCAACAGTGATGGTGCTTATGATGTTTCAGTCGGGGAAAAGCTTAAGGATAACGAGTTGAATACCCACCTTATTAGACCTTACAAGCTCTTTTATCATGGAAGAAACAAGACAGTCGGTACTACAAACCAGACCGAAATGAATAAAGTGACCGAACAGTTGGGAAAGTGGTCCCTGTTTGAAATTAAAAATGTATCAAACGAGTATAGTTTTCAAGAAATCAATACTCTTATTCAGGGTGAAGATAAGTTTGAACTGGTGTTTCCCGACATCGTCCCCTTATCTGTCTTCAGTCAAGGTTTGAATTTGGAGGACAAAAATGTTTCCACGGCTTCGTTTAATCGAATTATCATTGATTTGCACAACGCAAATGGTGATTCCGGCTCCATTTTCTTTATTACAGTAAGTGACGATAAAGAGGAGAAGGCTGTGTATGAATGTCAAGTGAGCCTTGCCAGCCTCGACTCGTTTAAACGGAATTTCGTGCAAAGAGCATTATATAACAGCGCTTATCGTCAATATGTGGAACAACCGATAAATGAAAAGAAAACCATTTTTCTACCCAAAGATGCCGAGGACTATGTCAGTTATTATTACTACACGGAATTAAGTTCCCTTGAAGAATATAAACAGGCGCTATTCAGTGATCCCAATAGTGTAAATATGGGTTCAGTCGATGATCTTGTGACGTTTATGGACGTTTCCTCCATATTGACGGTGGATAAGAATCACAATACCTTCTCGTTCGTTAATCCTTCTGAGGATAAGGATGATGGCTCCTCACCTGCCATGCTCGTACAAAAGAGCATGGAGTTCGTCAATGATCATGGTGGTTGGACGGATGATTATCAGCTCTTTTCCATCAGCCCTTATGAAAATAAAATCGTTTATCGCCTTTTTCTGCAAAACCACCCTGTCTTCAACGATAACGGGATGGCTGAAGTCTCCCAAACATGGGGTCAGAACGGTATCAATAAATACAGTCGGCCTTACTTTAAACTAGATTTCTCGTTTAAAGATACGGCTGAAGTCCTGTTACCATCAGGTTCTTCCGTCATCTATGCTTTGAATCAAGTGGATTCGATCGACCTTGATTATGTAGAGGATATTGCCGTTGGGTATAAAATGACCAGAGACCCCAATGAAAGCAGAAAACTGAATTTCGAACCCTCCTGGTATTATAAATACGATGGTAATTGGTTGAGATTATCCGTCGATGACAAGGAGGGACTATAAAATGGATTGGAGTAAAACGAAAAGCATTTTCATCATTGTTTTTCTCGTATTAGATATCTTTTTGATGTCCCTTTTTATAAATAAAGTCTCAGAAAGCAACCCGGAAACACTTAGTCAGGCTACTTTTGAGGAAAAATTAAAGGCGGACAAAATTAAATATCCAAAAACGTTATCCCAGGATCCAACGGAAGAAAAATATATACAGGCTAAATCAAAGAAATTTAAGGATGAAGATATCAGTCTCTTAAAGGACCAAGACGTTACCGTTATTAACGAAAGTACGATTCATTCAACGTTAGATGAACCTGTTTCATTAGATAAGGATTTTTCACCGGATGATTTAAATGATTTCATGGAGAACGAGGTCATTGATGGCGATAAGTACAGCTTCTGGGATTACAACACGGAAGAACAGACGATCACGTATTATCAGACGTATCGGGGAAGGCAGTTATTCAATAATACAAATGGAAAGATCGTCCTTACCGTCAATAATGATAATAAAATTGTATCGTATAAACAGTCCATGCTTGAGGATCTGAGTGAGTTTGGGGAAGATAAATCCATCATTCCTTCCTTTGTAGCATTGCAGGGCCTTTATACGAATCAAAAAATCAGTCCGGATAGTGTGGTTCATAAACCGAAATTGGGGTATTGGACGTTCCTGTCCGAGGAATCCCAGGTCCTTGCACCAACCTGGCACTTTGTCGTGGAATCAGGGGACAAAGAAGAAGATTTATTTATCAATGCCGTAGAAGGACAGATTGTAGAGGTCACCAAACCGGAAAAAGAAACATTGGAGTGAGAGATATGACGATGCATTTTAGTGTACTTGCAAGCGGCAGTACGGGAAATGCGATATTTGTTGAATCGGAGGAGCATTCCTTTCTTGTCGATGCCGGATTGAGCGGCAAGCAGATGGAAGGATTGTTCAGTCAGATCGACCGGAAGATTGAAGATTTGTCGGGGATTCTGGTCACCCATGAGCATAGTGATCACATTAAGGGGATCGGTGTATTGGCGAGGAAGTACAAGCTGCCGATCTATGCGAATGATAAGACGTGGAACGCCATGGACGGTCTTGTGGGGAAGATTGATACAGAGCAGAAGTTTTCTTTTGATATGGAAACAGCTAAGCATTTCGGGGGCTTAAGCATCGAGTCATTCGGTGTATCACATGATGCTGCAGAACCGATGTTTTATATTTTCCATCATGGGGAGAAGAAGCTTGTTCTTGTCACTGATACGGGCTATGTCAGCGATCGGATGAAAGGGATCATTTCAAATGCCGATGCCTATGTATTTGAAAGCAATCATGATGTAGGGATGCTCAGGATGTGCCGTTATCCTTGGAATATCAAACGCCGGATCCTGAGTGATTACGGTCATGTATCCAACGAAGACGCGGCCATTGCCATGAGTGAAGTGATGGGTGATAACACCAAGGGTATTTACCTGGCTCATTTAAGCCTTGATAACAATATGAAAGATCTCGCAAGAATGAGTGTCACCCAAACACTCGAATCAAAGGGAATCCTGGTAGGAGAACAAATCGATCTATTTGATACGGACCCTAAAGTACCAACGCCCTTAGTTGCGATTTAAATCGATTCAAATGTTTATGATTTCTCTTATAAAGGTATGAAAAAGGTGAGGGCTTCTGTCTTCGCCTTTTTTGTTTACATAAATAGTAACCTAATAAATTTCTTACCATCTTTTCATCATTTTTTAATTTAATCTGACTATAATCGGGCTTGTAAAGATAAAATAACAAAAGGAATAGCTGTTAGAAAGGATGAAGACGCATGGGATATTATGATGGTGATCATAATTCTGAAGGCAGGACTGGCAGGCAAAAGGGAAATCGGGGAGGAATGTTCCTGGCGGGGCTATTGGGAGTAATCCTTGGGGCGATCCTCGTAATCGTAGCCATTCCTCAACTGACAAACTTTGATATATTACCTTATTCGGTCCAACCGGATCAAGATTTGAAAGAAACGGATCAGACGTATCATAATGGAACCACCAAGAATGTGTCAGTCAATGTGACGACGGATGTGACGAAAGCCGTTGAAAAGACCGGGGACTCCGTGGTCGGAATCACGAATATCCAATCCCAAAGCTTCTGGGGTCAGGGTGGTGGGCAGACCCAGGACCAACAGGCAGGAACGGGATCAGGGGTCATGTATAAAAAAGAAGGAAAAACGGTCTATATCGTGACGAATAATCACGTTGTGGAAGGGGCTGACCAATTGGAGGTCACCCTCGCAGACGGTACAAAGGTTCCTGCTAAACTCCGTGGTACTGACGTTTGGACAGACCTTGCCGTCATAGAAATCGAGGGAAGCAAGATCAAGGATGACGATATTGCCGAGTTTGGAAATTCGGATGAGCTCAAAGCGGGTGAGCCTGTCATCGCCATTGGGAACCCCCTTGGACTTCAATTCTCAGGTTCCGTGACGCAGGGTGTCGTTTCAGGTGTGGAGAGAACGATTCCTGTCGACATCAATCAGGACGGGATGGAGGATTGGAACGCAGAGGTTCTGCAAACCGATGCAGCCATCAACCCTGGTAACAGCGGTGGAGCCCTTATCAATATTTCAGGTCAGCTGGTCGGCATCAACTCCATGAAGATCGCCCAGGAAGCGGTGGAAGGAATCGGACTTGCCATCCCGATTAATTCTGCTCGACCTATCATTGAAGACCTTGAGCAATACGGAGAAGTGAAGCGTCCTGCAATGGGTGTGACACTGGAAGATGTCAATCAGATTTCTGCCTATCACCAGCAGGAAACCTTGAAGCTGCCGAAGGATATCCATTATGGTGTGATGATCAGACAAACCGTTCCGAATTCACCTGCTGCGCAGGCAGGACTACAAGAGCTTGATG
Organism: Rossellomorea sp. DA94; assembly: GCF_029834455.1. NCBI lineage: Bacteria > Bacillati > Bacillota > Bacilli > Caryophanales > Bacillaceae > Rossellomorea > Rossellomorea sp. DA94. Next base: position 4,585,552 of record NZ_CP122397.1, on the reverse strand, counting down.
TCATCACCGAGCTAGACGGTGAGAAGGTCCAGAATGTAATTGACTTGAGGAAGCATCTATATAATAAAAAAGAAGTGAACGATCAAATGAAAGTCACCTTCTACAGAGATGGTAAAAAGAAAGAAGTCACGATGAAACTGACGGATGAATCCCGATTATAGAATGTGGATAAAGTGAAAAGCAGGAAGGCAATGCGCCCTTTCCTGCTTTTTCTTTACATGATATGATGATTGTGGATAAGTATATAAACTACATTTAGGGAGGAAAAGACATGATTTACTGCTGCTTGGAGCATGTAGAATTGGCCATGGATATTGTCGTCGATGAGCATGAGGTGGCGCCTCAACTAACGGAGCTTTCTGAAGACAAAAAGTTATCCACAACCTGTGAATATTGTGGGAATAACGCCGTATATATAGTGGCGAACTAATATTCCCATACCATATAAAGACAGGTATTGTGGATATGTGGATAATTTCTGTGGATAACGTGTTTGTAAATTGTTTGTAAAGCGAGTGTGGATAGTGAACATCTCAATAGTAACGGTTGGAAAGCTGAAAGAAAAATATTTAAAACAGGGCATCGGCGAATATGTGAAGCGTCTCGGTGCGTACGCAAAAATCGAAATTGTAGAGTTGGCAGACGAAAAGGCACCAGAAGTATTGAGTGACTCCGAAATGGAGCAGGTGAAGAATAAAGAAGGTGAACGGATCTTAGCGAAGATCTCACACGATCATCATGTCATTGCCCTTGCCATTCAAGGGAAAATGCGTTCTTCAGAAGACCTCGCCGATAACTTGGATAAGCTTGCAACCTACGGTAAAAGTAAAGTGGCGTTTGTGATCGGGGGATCATTGGGTTTGAGTGATGACGTAATCAAGAGATCCAATGAGACGCTTTCGTTTTCGAAGATGACCTTTCCGCATCAGCTGATGAGGTTGATATTGGTGGAGCAGATTTATCGGGCGTTTCGGATTAATCGGGGGGAACCGTATCATAAATAATCCCTTCTGTTGACAAAATCCACAACACCCCTTAAAATTATCAACTATTCGACAGTGAAACGTTAAGCGAAAAATATAATTAATAGAAAGCTATGATTGCTATGGATCATCCCATGGCAGGAGCAGCTTCTGGAGAGACCGCGGGAGATCCGCGGCGCCGAAGGGTTCATTATCTCAGGCAAAAGGACAGAAGAGTATCGGATATGTATTTGGCGTGCAGGTAATATTTATTATTAGCATGATAAATTGTATTTGTTATTCTTATGACCACGAGATTGGAGCCCTTCCAATCTCTTTTTTTTATGCTTATTTATACTGGTTGTAAGGAGGAGTTAAGGTTGGAACAACGAGAATTAAAGAGGGATCTATCAAACAGGCACGTTCAACTGATCGCCATCGGGGGGACGATTGGTACGGGACTATTTTTAGGTTCCGGTAAGGCGATACAGCTTGCAGGTCCCTCTATCATCTTGGCATATTTGATTGTGGGTATTGCCCTGTTTTTTGTGATGAGGGCGCTTGGGGAGTTGTTGTTATCGAAAGCAGGGTTTCAATCGCTGACAGACATTGCAGAAGAGTATCTTGGTCCCCGGTTCTCCTTTGTTACAGGTTGGACGTATTGGTTTTGCTGGATCATGACGGCGATGGCCGATGTGATCGCTGTTGGTGTTTATGTGAAATATTGGTTTGATATCCCGCAATGGGTCCCTGCCCTCATCTGTGTCATCATATTGTTGGGACTGAACCTATTAACGGTCAAGCTGTTTGGGGAATTGGAATTTTGGTTTGCTTTAATCAAGGTCATCACCATCCTTGGATTAATTGCCCTTGGCGTCGTTTTGCTAGTGATGGGGCTCCAGACAGAAGCGGGGGCTGTTACGGTTCAAAACCTCTGGGAGCATGGCGGATTTTTTCCAAACGGAATATCAGGTTTCTTACTCTCATTCCAAATGGTCATCTTTGCCTATGTCGGTGTGGAATTAGTCGCAGTGTCGGCAGCGGAAACGTCCAATCCGAAGAAAAATATCCCGTCTGCCATCAATAAAATCCCTTTGAGAATCTTATTTTTCTATGTGGGAGCTCTTACCGTCCTCTTGTTCATTAATCCATGGATGGAACTGAATGCGGCAGAAAGTCCGTTTGTGAAAACCTTTAGCCTGGTCGGGATTCCTTTGGCGGCAGGGGTCATTAATTTTGTCGTTTTGACGTCAGCTGCTTCCGCTTGTAACAGCGGAATGTTTTCTACCAGCCGGATTCTGTATCATTTAAGTAAAGATCATCAGGCACCACCTCATTTTTCCAAACTAAATCAAAACCATGTACCGGGTAACGGGTTATTCCTATCCACACTGGTCATATCGGTCGGTGCTTTGTTAAGTAAGCTTATACCGGAACAGGCCTTTGGTATCGTGACCACGATAAGTGCCATTTGCTTTATTTGGGTCTGGGGTATCATTCTGATCTGTCATATTAAGTATAAAAAAACCCGTCCGCACTTACACGAGAAATCTACATTTAAAGCACCGTTCACTCCTTTGATAAATTACGCAGTGCTCACGATGTTTGCAGCTATTCTTGTGATTATGCTGTTTTCTGAGGCGACACGGACGGCCTTACTGTTGACTCCTATATGGTTCATCCTCTTATTTATTTTGTATGGGATGAGGAGAAAAAGGTAGCACTCATTGTTACAATGGAAGTATAACGAAACCACAAGGGGGAACCAGACCATGATAGACAAAAAAGTCCGCTGGGGAATCATCGGTTGCGGAGATGTGACGGAAAAGAAAAGCGGACCTGCTTTTCAAAAGGTACGAAACTCAGAGCTTGTTGCAGTCATGAGGAGAACGGGTGAACTGGCGAAGGATTACTCCGAAAGACATGGAGTAGCGAAATGGTACGACGAGGCCGATGCCCTGATAAACGATCCTGATGTGGATGCAGTTTATATTGCTACTCCGCCAGGCTCCCATAAGGAATACACGCTGATGGCAGCGGCTGCGGGGAAACCCGTTTATGTCGAGAAGCGGATGGCCCGCAACTTTGAGGAATGCAATGAGATGGTGGCTGCTTGTAAAGAGGCTGGAGTTCCTTTGTATGTAGCATACTACCGCCGGGCTCAGGAACGCTTTTTGAAGATAAAAGAATTGCTTGATCAAAACGCAATCGGAGACGTCCGTTTTGTCACCTCGACCCAGTATCAAAAAGCAGGGGAAGACGTGAAAGCTTCAGATCAATTACCTTGGCGTGTTCAGCCTGAAATAGCGGGAGGTGGGTTGTTCTTCGATTTGGCGAGCCATACTCTTGATATACTTGATTTTCTCCTCGGACCCATTCAAGAAGCAAAAGGGTTTGCTTCCAATCAAGGGGGATTTTACGGGGCGGAAGATATTGTGAGCGGTACATATCGCTTCACATCTGGCATTCAAGGCATCGGAACATGGTGTTTCACGGCTTTTGAAGAGGTAGATATGAATGAAATTGTCGGCAGTAAGGGGAAAATCAGTTTTTCTACATTTGGAGATGACCCCGTCATCTTGACGACCCATGAAGGGCAGCAGAAATGGAGTTTCGAACGTCCCAAGCATGTCCACCAGCCGCTTATAACGACGATTGTGAAAGAGTTAACCGAGGGCGGCAATTGGTGTCCGAGCACTGGAGAATCGGGTGCGAGGACCAACCGCGTGATGGATAAGATCGTCGGAAAGTGAAAAATGATAAGAAATGTGGTAGGGAAATAATGAAGACTCGTAAAATACAGGAATTAAAGTGTCAGAAGTAGAGTTTGGCCCAAAAGGTAATAAATGAATTAGAAAGTTTTTGGGACGAAGAAATAAAGGATTCCAAGTTAACATGGTAGTTGAACAAAGTGAATGGAGACCTTTAGTGACAGCGGAGCAATTCTCTTCATTAAAAAAGAGAAGAAGTTTATCCTCAAGTGGGACAAACTTCTTCTTTTTTACGGATTTATTTACGCGCTTCAGCAGTCACCAACACTTCCTTTTGCGCTTCCAGTTTCCTATACCCAAGGGAAATGAACATCGCCGGCAGGCTGCACGCCAGCATTCCGATGAAGGCGTATCTTGGTTCGATTTCATATAAGAATCCTCCGAATATCGTAAACACTGCCGTGCTCCAGCTGAGTGCAAAGGCTGAATACATACCTTGAGCCTTTGGAATGTGTGTATGAGGAATGTTTGTTGTTAAGTATTTCATAAAAGCATAATGCCCCATCGCAAACGAAAATGCATGCAGCGTCTGGGCAATGCAAAATACCACAACATTTGGGAATGTGTACACCAATATCCATCGCAGCGAAGAACCGGCTGCAGCCAGCGCCAATAAGGTTCCTGGTGAGAACTGATTAAACCGCTTATCAGCCATTGAGAAAAAGATGATCTCTGCAATGACGGCGATATTAATGATGACACCGATGAGATAGATCGGTGCATGAATTTCCTGTAAAAAGATGTAGCCATAGTTGTAGTAAGCAGCGTGGGCTGCTTGAAGAAGCACCACAATAATAAGGACGACCAGGAAGTGCTTCGTCTTGAATAATTCAAAGATATTGACCTTCAGGGATTGATTAACTTGCGGTTTCTTCGATAAAATTTCCGGTCCATTTGTGAAGCTGAGAGCGACAAAGCAGCTGATTCCGAGCAGTAATGCCCAAAAAATAACGTCATCCCCAAACATCCCTGTAAAGACCGTTAATAGTACTCCTACCGAGACAAAACCGATCGATCCCCACTGACGGCTTTTCCCATAGTGCTTCAATTGCTTACTTTGTACAAGAACACCGGCAACGCTGTCTAAAGCCGGCATAAGGGTCGGGTAAAAGATGTGTAGTACAACGGTTACGATTAGTAAAGCAGTGAACGAGTCAGCCGGGATATAACAGAGGAGCGCGGCCAGTGTACCCATTCCAGCTATGTTCAGGAGTACCTTATTACTGACTCTTTCCAATAAATAAGGAAAAGCAAACAATGTAGAAAGACCTCTTGCAACTAAGCCGATACTCATGATTAAACTCGCTTCTGAAACGGTAATGCCTTTTGTTTGTATCATCCATCCTGACCAATAAGGCAGAAAAATCCCCCATGTAAGAAAAAAACTGAAAAAATGTGTGCTCATCCAACGTTGTGTATTCATTTGTATCCTCCTTATCAATCGCATGATATCATGAGAATAAAGAAGAATAATATGAGATATCTCACATTTTCGAGGTGGAAGATGGAAATTTATAAAGGTGAGAAAAAGCAGCTATATCTAGAAAAGCACTCAATCGCACACCGATTTTCTTTTCAAATTGAAGGATATCTTGAAGTTCGTGAATATAAGCGGGATGAATGGATCATTCAAGAAGGAAAGCGGCCGGATTATTTATTTTATGTGACAGAAGGAAAAGCAAAAATATACGTCACGCATCAAAATGGGAAAGTATCGCTCATCAACTTTATCAATGCCCATGATTATATCGGTGAGATGGAATTACTGAACGATGTGTACTATACAAAAGGAATTCAGGCATCCACAAAAACAGTTTGTTTGGCTCTGCCTTTTTCCAAGTACCGCACCAAACTGCTTGAAGATACCAAATTCCTTCGAGAGTTAACAAAGTTTTTGAGTCTGAAAGCAACGTTAATGGCAGCCAAGTATTCACAGAGCCTTGCTTTTCCATTGGAAAACAGGCTTGCAGACTTTATTTTACAGACGTCCGATAAAGGAGTTTACCTGGAGAAGCACGTCATCGTTTGTGATTATTTAGGTGTTTCTTACCGCCACCTGCTCCATGTCCTAACTCAGTTTTGTGAGAAGGGATATTTGCAAAAGGAAGGCAGGAAATATTCTATAGTAAATCAGCATGCTTTGAATGAGCTTGCAGAAGCGATAAAGAATAGATAAAAGTTCATGACTAAGTGCTTCAATACTTGGTAGTGGTATGAATAACCTTGGAGTATAGGAAAAGTTCTTTAGGTTCGGGGATTTTCTTAACAAACCGTGTATAATCACCATTTTATGTGAAACCTATTTATATCTAAATAAAGATGGTGACTATTATGTTTCCGGTATGGCTTTTTCTGATTTTAGCAATAGGATCCTTTGTCTCTTTCTACTTTTTGATGAAGAAAATGAATGTCGTTAACGTCTTAGGAAGTTATTTTTTGTCCAATATCCTTCTTACGAATACAGGAGTAATCATAAACTTAAATTTAAAGTTAACATATCAGGATCCATACAGTGAATTGATTTTTTGGACACAAAAGATTCCTGAGTTATCGCTCAAGCCCGCATTACTTTTATGGTTGATTTATGTTCTGTTTTCTAACAGGACCATTTTTTCTAAACTCATTCATTTTGTCCTCTTCTTATCTGCACTTGTTTCAATAGAAGTCTATTTCGTCCAGATTAACTACTTGGAATGGATAAATTGGAATGTGTTTTATTCCTATTTGAGATATAGTCTGATTGTTTTATTAATGGCTGTTTTCTCCTTTTATTTAGAAAAAGGTATGCAGAGAAACAAAGAGGTGAATTCGATATGATTTTTCCTCTCCCTCGTGAATTTGATGAAAATGAGCTGTTTATTATCTTTTCCACGATCATTACTTGGGCATTTATGTTTATGCTGCCAAGACGCTTGTCGGCTGTTACAATCACGATCATTTGGACGTTTAATGTATTTCTTGCACTGACGGCCGATATTACACTTACTGTGAAACCATATGAACTTTACTTTACGATCGATCATAAAACCCATGAGTTATTTGATGTGGTATTGCACTTTATCACGTACCCCACTCTTCCCTATTTTGTAGTGAACTCTTATCAGCATTACACACCTAAAGGGTTGAAATTTTTATTTTTTGTTGTTTTGTGGGGAGGTGTAGCGATCGCTTTAGAGTGGACCTCCGTGCAATTCAACGTTTTCACCTATACCGGATGGAAAGTGTACCTATCCTTTCTGGTTTATTTGATTGTGTTTGCCGCTTCCATTTGGCTTTCGGACTTTGTTGAAAAGAGATATCCTTCTAAGTGGAATTCGAATTCTCTGAATATGAAAAAAGGGTCAGCCTCCCAGTAAGTGAACGCTCACTGGAGGCTGACCTCTTTTTGAAATTCAAATGGATTTACTTAGACACCGAAAATCCCTCATCTTCCTTCAATACACTTGCATACTCATCAAGCAGTGCACGAACTTCATCCGTGGTTTCTGTCTCCATCAGGCGATTTCTGAGCTCGCTTGCGCCACGGAATCCGCGTACGTAAATTTTGAAGAAGCGGCGGAGCGGTTTAAACGGGCGGGGCTCAAGTTCGTCGTTATACTGATCATGAAGATCCAGCTGCAGACGCAGTAGATCGAGAAGCTCTCCACTCGTATGGTCTTTCTTCTCCTTTTCGAACGCGAACGGATTGTGGAAAATCCCCCGTCCGATCATGATGCCGTCTACACCGTATTTCTCCGCAAGTTCAAGTCCCTTCTCTCGGTCAGGGATGTCGCCGTTGATCGTCAATAAGGTGTGAGGGGCGATTTCATCGCGAAGCTTCTTGATTTCAGGAATCAGCTCCCAGTGGGCATCCACGTCACTCATTTCCTTTTTCGTACGAAGGTGGATGGAAAGATTGACAATGTTCTGTTCCAGTAAGTGCTTCAACCAGTCGTGCCACTCATCGACCTTGGTATAACCTAAACGGGTTTTTACGCTGACGGGAAGTCCTCCCGCTTTGGCTGCCTGGATGATTTCCGCTGCGACATCCGGTCGGCGGATCAGGCCTGAGCCTTTTCCATTCGCTGCAACATTGTGCACCGGACACCCCATATTGATGTCGATTCCGCGAAAGCCCATTTTAGCCACACCAATACTCGTTTGACGGAAGTATTCAGGCTTATCACCCCAGATGTGTGCGACCATCGGCTGTTCGTCTTCCGTGAATGTCAGACGCCCGCGTACGCTGTCCTTTCCTTTCGGATGACAGTAGCTTTCTGTATTCGTAAACTCTGTAAAAAACACGTCAGGTCTCGCCGCTTCACTCACCACATGACGAAAAACGACATCGGTCACGGCTTCCATTGGTGCCAAAACAAAAAATGGCTTAGGCAACTCATGCCAGAAATTTTCTTTCATACTCTATTTAAACCCTTTCCTTTAGGGAAGCAAGTTCCCAAAATTAAAAAGTAAGATGCTTTACTGTTATCCATTCCCGGTTGGGGTGGATTCCAACCAGTATATACTTTAATGGTATTGGACGAAAAGTGCAAGGGAGCGCGTCGTCTTGTTAGGAGGGAAATACTTATTATTGAAGAAAAATGAACCAAATCTTGAATAGATTAATAAGGTGATCAGTACTTTGAATATGGAAGAATTTATTTCATAGTACTGAACAAAATCTGTAAAAAATTGCTATAATTGTTTACAGAAGCAGTGTATCGACCTGCGACAGTAAAGGGGAGCGGCCAATGTCTGAGTTGAATGAAAATCCGTTAATGAAAAGCGATGAAAAGAAACCGAAGATTAAGGTGGAAAGAAAAGAAGGGGAACCAACTTCCGCATTTAAAGGGGCAAGTTGGGCAGCTCTTGTGATTGGGGTTTTTGCTTATTTATCGGCTTGTTCAATGCCGGAATGGAACTCAATGAGAAGGGGTATTACTTTGCAGTATTGGTATTCGGACTCTATGCAGCTGTATCCCTGCAAAAAGCGGTAAGGGACAAGGAAGAGGATATCCCTGTTTCGGGCATCTATTATGGGCTCAGCTGGTTTGCCGTCATTGTAGCCGTATCGTTGATGACCATCGGACTTTATAACGCCGGAAGTATCATCTTAAGTGAAAAGGGATTTTATGGAATGTCGTTTGTTCTTAGTCTGTTTGCGGCCATTACCATTCAAAAAAATATCAGGGACACACAGGTGGCAAGAGAAAGAGATTAATGATGGGGGTGGTACTGATTACAGTACTGCCCTTTTTCGTTAAAACGTTCCTGCCAAGCCCACTCATCTCATCGTCAATACGAATACTTTAGTAACAAGACGATTAATCAGTATCTATAGAGGTGAGAAATGTGTACCAAGATCCAGGGTTTTTAAAAGGTCTTACAGGCGAAGTGGTGACGGTGATGGATCCGGTTTATGACGAAGCCCGACAGGAATGGAATCGAGCCATCAATAAGTTTCCGTTGGTGATTGTGTATTGTGAAAGAAAGAAGGATGTGGTGAATGCCATCTGTTGGGCAAGAAAGCATCATGTCAGTATCCGTATACGGTCAGGCGGGCATCATTATGAAGGGTATTCTACCGGTGATTTGGTGTTGGTCATTGATATCAGTCGTTTGAATGAGCTGAAATTGGACAAGCAACGGAACATGTTGAAAATAGAAGCGGGAGCAAAGAATACAGAAGCATATGATCTGATAGGATCCAATGGCTATGTTTTCGCGGGGGGGACTTGTCCGACGGTTGGTGTGTCGGGATTTACACTCGGTGGTGGCTGGGGATTTTCGAGCAGGCTTTACGGATTGGGATGTGACAGTCTGATCGAGTTGGAGCTGGTCGACTACCAGGGAAGGCTTATCAGGGCAAACAAATATTGCAACTCCGATCTGTTCTGGGCATGCCGTGGTGCCGGCGGAGGGAATTTCGGGGTCATTGTCAGTATGACCTTCCAACTTCCGGAACCGACGGATTGTCCTGTCACGCTAGTGAGGTTCTATTATGTGGGCACCACCAGGGAAAAGCAGGCACAAGTGATGAACGTTTGGCAGAACTGGTTACCTGGACTTGATAAACGGATGACAATTGTGGCCAGTTTCTATAACGCTGAAGGTGAAGGACTGGGTATCTTTGCGACAGGATTTTTCTATGGCTCATCTGCACGTGCCAGGGAGATTTTACAGCCTTTTGCAGAGGTTGAAGGATTCCGGGTAGAGCTTGAGACCTCCTCATTCCTTGAAGCGGTGAAAAAAGTGGAAGAGACGTATCCTCCATCTGAAAAATTCAAGTCGACGGGCAGATTTGTTCAAAGGCGTTATTCCCCTTCTGAGCTTAAGAATATCGCAGATCTGATACAGGTGCCGGCAGGCGGTTCCGTGTATGCGGCAGTTTCCTTTTATGCAATGGGCGGGGAAATCATGTGTGTCGGTAAAAGAGAAACGGCCTTCTTCTACAGGGATGCAAGATATATCATGGGTATCCAGTCGGTATGGACAGAAGATTCTGCTGCGGAAGAAAACCGGGAATGGGTCAGAGGCCGCTTTGAATATATTAAAAGCATCACAGAAGGGTCCTATGTGAATTTTCCAATCAGCAAACTTAGGAATTATGAATGTGAGTACTTTGGGGAGAATGCGAAAAGATTGGATAAGGTGAATAAGAAATATGATCCGTATAATGTGTTCAAGTTCCCTCAGGGGTTGAGATAAAGAGTGGCTGTTTGGCTGCTGAATAAAGAAAATTCGACATGCCGGCACGATTTTTCTAAGCTTCGCATGATTAGTTGAAATCTCGCATCAAAAACGTTTAAACCTCACGATAATAGAAATCTCCGAACGATACAGCTTATTTCTCGCATAATTCTTTCCGTAAAAGTCTTCCATAATAAAAGAAGTATCCAAGAACAATCAAACGTTCCGGATACTTCTTTTATTAACGTTATGCAGTTGTGACCTACTTCTGATCCAACCGATAACTCAAGAAAGTCAGCAGACTCGCACAAATCGCAACCACTCCGCCGACGAGTGTCACATTCATCAACGGTCCCTGGTGATAGACAAGGCCTCCGAGTGCGGATCCCATGGCGATGCCGACATTGCTCGCAACCGGCATAAGGGAAGCGGCGAGGCCAGTCGCTTTCGGTTGATACACGCCGGCAAGGTCGATCAAGTAAAGCTGGGTCGAGGTGGTAAGGAGGATGGCCATCAAGGACATCAATCCGATGTTAATCAATCCAACGATAAAATGATCGGTCGTAAAGTACAGGGCAAACAGGACAAATGCCTGGATAAGAAACACGAATCGGAGGCGTCCGATGGCATTGTGACTGGCGATCTTCCCTGCAAGGATGTTGCTGAAGATCGAGATGAACCCGTAAGCGAACAGGATCAAGCTTATGGAGCTGCCTGGTGCTCCCATCTTGTTCAGAATCGGGACAAGATACGTAAATACTGCATAGGTCGCACCGAAGCCAAGGGATGGAATGAAGAAAGCCATCAGGATCCTTGGATGAGTCAATAAGGAGAACTGATCCCGCATGGAACTGCGGTATTGACTGAGCTTACTCGGTAAATTCAAGAATGATGCCAAGAAGGCAACGACACCTAGCAACGTCGTTAATAGGAACGTAGCATGCCAGCTGTACCATTCGGCAATAACGGTACCGATGGGAACACCGATGACGTTTGCAAGGGTGAACCCGCCGAACACGAATGAGATGGCGACGCCTCTTTTTGTGACGGGAATGGCCTCACTGGCAATCGTCATAGCAAGTGAAATCAACACTCCTGTCACAATCGCTGTCAGCATCCGAAGACCCATAAGCATGACGTAGCTTGTGGAAATCACGCACAAAGCATTCAAAACGATGAATGACCCTATCAAACACAACACCCATTTCCTCTTTGGAAAATGACTAGTTGCCGACATGACAATGGGCGTGGCAATGGCAAAGGTAATCGCAAACGCTGAAACGAGCGTGCCTGCCTTTGCATTGGTTATATGAAGACTTGAAGAAATCTCCGTTAAAATCCCGACGATGACAAATTCGCTTGTCCCGAGAACAAATGTAAGTAACGTAAGGGTAAAAATAAGAAACCAATGTTGTTTAGATAATACCGTTTCTTTCATAAGTACCTCTTTTCTAAGTGGAATATCCATATGGGATAGAGTGGGCAAACAATTTAACCATCATACCATAAAACATTTTTTTGCAGGAAGCCTTAATTAAAAAAAGAAAACAAACAGATCAGGACTATAAAAAAAGTCCCTCCCCTACATTGATAAGTTTCATAATTTGGAAATTATTTTCTTGGAAAGAGGTTTCATTTTACAGAAAATGTGCTACTTAACAAGTAGTTCATATTGTTCATTGTTCAATGAAATACGAAATAAACAACGAAAATAGGTAATATGGATCAGTTGGTCCTACCTTAAAAATAAACAGATTCTATCATTCTGACACAATTTCATCCGTGTTATAGTTAAAAAGATTGGAAAAATTTTATAAATGGCATTATTAAAAATTAAGTGAGGTGAAGGTTCTTGTCTTTGTATTATTACTATGGGTTGTTGAGGGAGAAGCGTGAGCACCTTCAAAGGCTTCAGGAATGTCAAAGCAGACTTCGAGCCAACAAACATGAATTTTCAAGCTATCGCGAATCCATTACAAACCCTGAATTATCTGCATTCACCTGGCAAGGTACGCTTGCGAATAAATTTGATGAAATAAGACTTGAGGGCATGCTTCATTACTTTACAGATATTGAAAATAACCAGTTCAGTGAAGTGTTTTCTTTGCTGAGCAGCAAGATGCAAACCATAAGCAGTGAAATCCAGGCGATAGAACAGACGATCCACAGGTTGGAATCTGAAGCTGAAACACTAGCTGAGTAGAAAATCACGGGAGGTAGCTTGTATGAGCAATGAAATCAGAGTAGTACAAGGAGAAATAGAACATCATCTTTCCAAAATGAAATCCTCTGCAGAATCTCTTCAACCAGATGTGCCTCAAAACATTGGTCAGGAAAATCGCCTGGAAGTGGTAACAAAATTGAACGAGTTGAATCAAAGCTTGGAACTGATGCTCCAGAGTTATAAAGAACTACTTATCAGAAATGAAGAATTGACACGACAGGCGGTCCAGGATATGTCGGATGCGGATAAGGAACTGTCGTCACATATCAAAGCCAGGTAAGGAGAGAAATCGGGATGAAAACACTGGATGTCATGTCTCTTGAGTCAGGATTAGAACAAGTACTTCAAAAGTTAAACAAGCAAAAAGAACAGATGATCGAAATTGAATCAGCCATAAATTCCTTTATTTCTCAAGATGCCTCTTTTAAAGGAAAAGGAGGTCAATCGATACGGTCTTTTTATCAGGATTCACACCAATCCTTTCTGGAATTCTATCAGCAAATGGTGACAACATATGAATCTACCCTGAAAGCCATTAAAAATGAATTACAGGGGTTGGAGCCGGCCCAGAATGGATATATTCAGGAAAATTTTTTGCAGAATGACTTGGAAAATGGATTAAATAGGGGAAGAGATGTCGTGATGGACTTAACAAGTGAGTCCAATGAAACGATTCAAAGTGTTCAGGATATCGTCTCCTTACCAAGATTACAAGACGGTTCCTTCCTTCAGCAGGTTCACGTTGCGAGGCAGCAAAAAGATCAAACCGTCGAAAAACTTCACCAGTTTGATCAAAGTCAATCCGCCAACCTGGATCCCATTCAACAGGACGTCCATACCATGAACCAATACATTCATCAGATACAGGGTCTCTTCTCCAACGGGAAAATCTCGATCGATACCTATCAGCCCAACAGTTGCTACAACCCTCAATATGAGTCCGAGAGCCGGTCGACAAACCCTTATTTCGAGCTGACCAACAATCCACGATTTGTCGAGAATGGGGTGGAAGCGGCTGATACTGTGAATGGATTGCAACCGGAATGGGATCCTACGCCGACGTTGGGGATCAGTTTTGATCAGTGGCGAGATCAGCCGATTAATGCTGCGACGAATTTTGGGATTACAGCAGCTGCCGGATATGGGGCTGCGAAAGGTGTCAATCTTTCCAGGAAAGGTTTTGGTGTAACCAAAACCACATATACTACAGCCCAGGGTAAAGATAGGGTGAGAGTCAAGGTGGATAAACCCGATTTATACAATGTGAAAAAAAGGACGTATTCAGGTAAGAATGCTACAAACTATACAAAACTATATAAATTAGTTGATCCAATGACTAGTGTAAAAGAGGCATTTAAATGGTCTGGAAATAAGATTGGTTATATTGGTGTTGGAACGACTGTCGTGGGTGATATCGTACACGGTGTTCAGCATGATCAGTCTGGAAGTGAAATTGCCGGTAATGTGACTGGGGATGTTGTAGTGGCAGGAGCATCCATTTGGGGGGCAGCCTATGCAGGAGCACAGGCAGGTGCCTATGCAGGAACATTGGGTGGGCCCGTTGGAGTAGCGGTAGGTGCTGTTGCAGGAGCAGTAGGAGGAATAGTAGTAACCACCGTTTTAAGTGATTTAAAGTTAATGGATGTCGATGGAGACGGTGAAAGTGACTCAATTGGAGATGCCATTAAAAAAGGGACTACTGGGCTAATTAATAAAGTCGGGTCATGGTTTAGTTAAAAAAGACTCAATGAAAAAATTTAAGAGGTGGCAGATTTGAACAAACATCGAGATGTAGACCCAATAGCGTTATCTTACTTAAACTTACAAAGGCCATTGGAGAACAGACGAAATATCATTGCGTTTTTCATTTTTTATTTAGATATTATAGGGTTGCTTCCTATATTGGGTGAACCCTTCTCATATGCTTTTTTCTGGCCGGCAATTGTTCCAGTAGGCATATTACATATTTGGGCGATTCTATACATTGTGGATCCCTATAAACATGAGAAATCCTATCATCTGTTTATTGGTGTATATGGAGTGGTGAATACCTATATCTATTTTTTGGTTATACAAAAATTCCTATATGTGAATATTGGTGTTGTCAGTAAGGTCCCCTTTATATCGGGGCTGGTCCTGTTGCTTGCTTTGTTAATATTGTTTCAAATATTTAATCACAGAATGCTTTATTCCGGTTCTTATGCGAAATTACAAAAGAGTGGGAGCAAGTTGAACATTTCACCATTCCTAACCGCTTCAAGCATTGGATATGTAGTAGCCCAAGTTCTAATTACTTTTTTCATGACGGAGTCTGTGTTTACCATAATCATCATTACAGGAGTATCCATATTGTCTATATTGACTGCTTTCTTTTCAACATCCTTGCACCGATACTACTTTATCCGTAAAAATGAACATCTAGTAAAAAAAGTATATCCTCAATTTGGGCTGCCAAGAAATAAGAGAAAAAGTGGTTAATCAGTTAAATTTGGAGGGTCAAAAATATGCTCATTAATAAAAACAAAACAAAAGGAAACCGTTATTGCATCGCTATTTTCCCAGAAAAAGAAATGAGCGAAGAAGAATATGATGATCAATCAAACAAAATATTGGATGCAGTAGAAGATAATGTAGTGGTTGTAACAGAAATTGAACCTCAAAAAGAGATGATAGAGGAGTTACAGAATAAATTCCCCGAAGCGAAAATAGAGGTACCAAGTTATGCCGTCTATAAGTTTGATTCTGAAAAATTAGATGAAGAAACAAAAAAGATGGAGAAAAGGCACAAGTGGAAAAAATTCTTTAACAACATCCATCCTGATGAGTACCTTGTCATTGAACATAAAGTCATGTATGACATCGAACAAAGTGTGTTTTATACGAAGGATATAAACAAGGTTATATCTTATATTCATGAAAATAATAAAACAGGCTGAGAAGAACACAATTGAAAAAGAATATGGATGTATCAACCTTTTATCTTCAGAACCTGCAGTATTTTGGGCAGGTCTTTTTCCAATAATATGTATCCATCTTTGGGCTCTTTTTTATATAATAGCCCCTTATAAATTCGAAATGTCTTATTACTTGTATCTTGGTGTCTTTGGTATCGTTAATACGTTTGTGTATTACCTGGTTATACAAAAATTTATATATATACATATTGGCGTTGAAGGTAACGTTTACTATGTTATAGGGTTGTTATTGATGATTTTACTGTTGATTTCGGTTCAAATTATGAATATAAAAATGTTGTATGCAGGTACTTATACTAAACTTCAAAATGGAGAATCAAAATTTAATGTATCTTTAATAGTAGCCTCTTCAAGTTTTGGCTTTTATCCATCGCTATATTTTCATTAGAAACAATTACGAAAAAGTGATAGACAGTTATCCTGATTTCGGAAAACCGAAGATATCGAGGGAATTTGATTAATGCATAAGTGAACAAAGGGGGGTTACAATTGGCTAGTTGGGAAATGACCAGCAAAGATTTGTACTTACTGGTAAAGATGTTAGGCAGTAAAGTACTGATAGGAATAACAAACCCATTCCCTTTTTACCAAGAAGATGAACTGGAAGAAGAATGGGGAATTATGTTTAAAAAGCTCAATACGATGCGCCTAGTGGATTATATTAAAGGAGAATTAAAGTTTGAAGATGAATTTATTCAAGCCATGTGGGTTTTGGCAAGAAGCAACTTGGTTGCAGAAATTGTAACCGATCACAATGAACAAAGTATTTTTTATTTTAGTGATGACCGGGTCATCGAGTGTCTGAAAGAAAATGAAATGAGCTATAAGGTTATTCAGCATCCTGCGCCCGACTACACAATGAAGCAAATCATCTTACCCCGGATGTTGATGGGGATTGAGGATCGATTTGTTCGATTGAATGATCCACTCTACTTAATCCCGAGTGATTATGATAATTATTGTGTACATCGGTCCATTCACAATGTAAACCAAATAGCGATAAATAATGATATTGATTCTGATAGTTTGCTTGTCAAACAGTTTAGTAGATCAATACAAAGAAAGATTTATACGAATAGATTAATGGTTTTCTATAGAAGTGAACTTAAATGGAATATAGAAGGAGTTCATGTCCTATCATCTCCTTCTTATAATTGGACTTTAAGAATGGTTAACGAAGATGGTATTGAATGGTTGAATGCCCGTCAGGCAACAGGAGAACTATTAGTGCAAGAAATAGCAGGAGTTTTTGAAAGAGTTAAAGGGAAACTAGCAGTGAATTAGAAGGGTGGAACGCCATGCTTTTTAAAACGAAGGATAAAAAGGATATCTTTTGTATAGCTGTTTTCTCAGAAAAAGAATTAACGTTTGAGGAGTTAGACGAGTTTAGCGACAGGTTTGAAGAGGCTGGGAACATTGAGGTGGTTTCTGAGGTAAATCTATCAGAAAATAATAGAAAAATTCTCTCAAAAAGATTCCCAGGAGAAGATATTTCTTCTCCTGGATTTGCAGTACTTAAGTTGGATATGGATCGGATAAAAGAAGAAACAAAGAAAATGGAGCGAAAATATAAGTGGAAAAAGATTTTTAATTCAATCCCTAATGATGAATATCTTATTGTTGAAACTAAAACCATGTTTGATTTTCAATATGCCCTTCTTTTTACTAAGGACGCTCAGGAAGTAGTTACCTTTCTGGAACCTCAAAAACAAAATAATTGAATGGTATTGCCAAGAGGGGTGTTTAGTTGAAGAAAGAAAGGTTAGATGACATTACTCTGTCTTATTTAGGGTTTCAATCACCCCGTGAAAACAGGAGTAATATACTCGTGTTCTTTTTGATTTTTCTTGATACCATTGGTGTGCTTTTTCTGTTTGGAGAGCCGAGAATTCCTTTCCTTT
The DNA here is from genome assembly GCF_029834455.1 of Rossellomorea sp. DA94. Taxonomy (NCBI): domain Bacteria; kingdom Bacillati; phylum Bacillota; class Bacilli; order Caryophanales; family Bacillaceae; genus Rossellomorea; species Rossellomorea sp. DA94. Next base: position 4,568,050 of record NZ_CP122397.1, on the reverse strand, counting down.
TTTGGGCAGGTTTCATTCCGGTAATCCTCATTCACCTATGGGCTGCGCTATATGTGATTGCCCCTTATACATTTGAAAGATCCTATTATCTATTTTTCGGAGTGTATGGGGTTATCAATACCTTCGTGTACTTTTTGGTGATACAAAAATTGATATATTCTTATTTTCACATAATCGGAGTAGTCACTTTAATTTTAGGCTCTATTTTATTTGTATTCCTCCTTTTCATCATGAATTGGATGAACATCCGCTTATTGTATTCCGGAACGTACTCACGTCTTCAAAAAGGGGAAATGACTGTCAACCTTACTCCGATTGCTTCGGCCACAAGCTTTGGCTACGTAATGGCACAGGTAGTCTTATCCTCCTTTTTTGTAGAATCAGTAAAGATCCTTATGATAATTGGGGTGTTATCTATACTCTCTGTGGCGACGGTCTATTTTTCTACAAGCATCCATAAATATATTTACATTAGAAGAAACCTTGAGAAGGTAAAACAGGTTCATCCCCAATTCGGGTTACCGAAAAAAGAAAGAAATCTGCTTGAGGTCAAACAAAAAAAAGAAAAGGTATGAACAAGAATAAAGGTATTGAACCGATCACCCGTACTACATAAAAGAGCCATCCCAACTTTTAGACGGGATGGCTCTCTCCATTATAACGACGCTTTAATCACCTTTTTATAATACAAAACCGATAATACACCAAAGATCGAATACAACACTGTATATAATACCATCACGATAATCATCGGCGTCCAGACTTCGGCCCCGAATAGGAACCATCCAGATTGAACCGCAAAGTAACTGTGCAGAAGTCCGATGAGGAGAGGGATTCCAAAGCTGAATAGCTGCTTACCTTGAATGCCTCTCAATAAGTCACCTTGGGTGAATCCTAATTTTCGCAGAATCGTATAGTTCGGTTTCTCATCTTCACTCTCGTCCATTTGTTTGAAGTAGAGGATACAGCCCGATGTGATCAGGAAGGTGAGGCCAAGAAACCCGACGATGAACATAGTGAGGCCCATGCTTTGTTTTTGTTCGGCTTTCATGTCGTACTGTGAAGCGTTCCCCCATCTTTCAACTAGATTTAATTCATGAAAGAGGTCGTTTGCTTTCTTTACGTCTTTTTCCTTCTCGATGTTCACACCGATATAAAGGGAGGATGCTCTCTGAATTTCTGGATCCAGATCCTTTTTTAGCTGCTGAAAAACATCATCATCCACAATGACCGCAGGTGAACCGAACCCTGTAAACCACCCAGAGATCGGGTATTCATCCCGCATTCCCAAGTATTTGAGCTTTATGTCCTTCGTCTTTCCTTTCAGCTCTGTCTTGCCGGAATCGTGTAGTGGCATCAGCTTTTGAAGTAAGTCGCTATAGCCTGTAAAGACCGTTTCGTCTTTTTTTACGTCAACACCTTCTACACTTTTTTCACTGATGACAGCAGTAGGCATGGCATCTTGTGATCCGTTCAGTTCACTGAATTCAGAGTCAGCAATGTCTTCCAGGTTAATGAGAGCTCTGATGACTTCAATTTCTTCTTTTTTGAATTCAATACCATCATTCAGAAGGGCTTCTTTAAAATCATTGAAGTCTTGTTTGTTTATTAATGAAAAATCCGCCGGGACATTGTTTTCAGCCGTTTTTTCAGCTGAGTAATACCCGATATAACTCAATGACAGTAGCGCGATAGCCAGAGCCGAAACCGTCGTGATGATCGTCAACAGTAAGGCATTTGATTTCATCCTGAACATGATGGATGAAAGGGACAGGACCTCGTTAATGTTCAAGTAGCCATCTTTCTTCTTTCGGATGACGTTGAAAATAAAGCTGACAGACCCTTTGTAAAAAAGATAGGTACCCAGAATCACCGAGCCGAGAATAAATAGCATGGCTCCATAAAGTTCTGGCATGGTCGTGAAGTCCCCGCCAAACAATTTAGAAGATACATAATACCCGGAGGAAATCAGGATCATGCCAAAGATTCCGATTACAATTTCAAACTTGGACATCTTTTTCACTTTCGTTTCCGTTGAAGATCGGACTCTGAAGAGTGATAAGATGCTTTGTCTTTTGATGAAGACAACGTTCATCAGCATGATCAATAGATAAATCGCGCAGAACACGATAATGGTCTGAATGAGTGCCTTGGTCGAGAAATGCAGTGTGGCAATCGCATCGACGCCGGTTATATTGAATAAAATCATGATAATCAACTTGGAGAAGGAAAACCCGATCAAGATACCAAGTATCAAAGCTCCAAAATATAGGATGAAATTTTCTACACTTAAAATGCGAAAGATCTTATTCTTCGTCATTCCGATTAGCTGAAATAACCCAATTTCTTTACTTCTTCTCTTAATGAAGAGGGTATTGGCGTATAAAAGAAATATCGAGACAATGGCGACTAACAAGACAGAAGCAGCCTTTACCGCTGCCCCGCCTTTAATGGTTCCCTTCGTTGCATCCATGGATGGATCGTACTGCAGGGTCACGAATGCGAAATATAGGGCGACACTAAATACCAGGGCGAATACGTAGAGGTAATAATTCTTCAGGTTCTTTTTCAGATTTCTGAATATAAGGGTATTAATGTTCATTCTGCACCCCGCCAAGCACTCCCTGGGTTTTCATAATGTCACTGAAGAAATGCTGTCTTTCTTGTTCACCTTTATTTAATTGCGTATAAATTTGCCCGTCCTTGATGAAAACGACCCGACTGCAGTAGCTTGCCGCAACGGGATCATGTGTGACCATGACGATTGTCGCCTTCAGCTTTTGATTGAGTTCGCTCAGCTTTTTCAAAAGATCTGATGCTGATTTCGAGTCCAGGGCACCCGTCGGTTCATCTGCGAAAATGATGCTTGGTTCATGGATGAAGGCCCGGGCGGCTGATGTCCGCTGTTTCTGCCCGCCTGAGATTTCGTTCGGATATTTATCTTTCAGTTCAAGGATTCCAAGCTCCGATGCAAGGTCATTGAACTTCTGGTCTGCTTCTTTCTTAGGGGTCTTGGTAATGGATAATGGGAGAAGGATATTTTCTTTCACCGTCAACGTGTCGAGCAGGTTGTAATCCTGAAAGATAAAGCCGAGGTGATTCTTTCGAAACTGTGCGAGCTGCTTTTCTTTCATCATCGTCATTTCATTGCTTTCAATCTTAATCGAGCCCTCACTCACTTTGTCGATGGAGGATAGGACATTTAGGAGAGTCGTCTTCCCGGAACCCGAAGCCCCCATGATACTGACAAATTCACCCTTTTGGATCGACAGGTCGATTCCCTTTAACACTTCCTGTTTATTGAATTTATTTCCGTAACTTTTATGAAGTTTGCTTGCTTCCAGTATGGTCATCATATAAAACTCCTTTGATTTGATACCTTTATTATAAAAAGCAGGAAATTTGTTTTCCTTTTATTGTTCGAACAAAACAGAAAAGCATGTGACATTTTTGTCACACGCCGGTAAGTTGAACGAAATCATTTTTCTCAGGAAAGGTGAGGGTGACCCGGGTCCCTTCTCCCCGTTTGGATTCAATGTCTATGTTAATCAGCAGAGGCTCTGAAACTCTTTTGGTTAAATATAAGCCCATTCCCGTAGAAGCATGATCATTGTGGTCGGTGGTTGAGGTGAATCCTTTTTCAAAGATCCTAGGCAGGTCCCTGGAGTCGATTCCCCTGCCGAAATCCTGAATGGTGAGAGTCACTTTTCCATCTCTTTTTTCGCTTACTATGGCAATATCCGTTTTATAGCTATATTTAACTGCGTTGGTTAAAAGCTGCCTGATCATAAAAGAGAGCCACTTTGCATCGCTCAGCACATTTGTGACCTCAAGTTGAATATCAAATCCGATCCCCTTCTGAATACACCATGATTGCAAGGTCTTTATTTCCTGAAAAATAACAGATTCGAGATCGGTGTCCTCAATGTATAGATCATTCTCCATGAAAGACATGCGCTTCTGGTGCAACTGCTGATCCAACAAAAGGTGGATGCGCAGCCACTCATATTTTAAATGAGACTTCAAAGGGTCGTCTTCCAAACGTTCAATCATCAAATGCATCGCCGTCAGCGGTGTTTTCACTTCATGGATCCAGGACAGAAGGTCGTCCTTTTCCTGTTCAATCATCATTCGATTCTCATATGCTGTCTTTCTCAGAAGGTTCGCCTGCTCCGATAGACTATCCGAAACGATTTCCTGGAATGGAGTATCCGGGGAATCCACCCCTGTCATGTTGAGATTATGATCCCATTCTTTCAGCCGTTTGAAGAATCGGGTTTCCTTCTGATAGCGGATGAACACAAAAACGGCGAAAAAGAGCAGCGACAGAAACACCATATACATGATCGGTTGTAACGGGATGGCCGTATCGATAGAGGCGATAAAGATCCATAACAGATGAAGTCCAAGCACGAACGATATCCAGCTTTTCCGTTCCCATAAGTATGTACGAATCATGGCGAATCCTCTTCAATGGCCAGATACCCCTGCCCGACCTTCGTTTCAATGAAGCGGCCAAGTCCTATCTCTTCAAGGCGCTTCCTGAGACGATTCACATTGACGGTCAAAGTGTTATCGCTGATGAATCGCTTGTCGTCCCAAAGCTTGTTCATTAGCGTATCTCTGCTGACAATCTTATTCTTCTGTTCGATTAGAAGTTTTAATATGTACATTTCATTCTTTGTCAACTCGATCGAACCGATTTCATTGGATATCATATTCCGTTCAAAGTCAACGGTCGCCCCGCACCAGGTCTTGATACTCACCTGTTCGGTGTTATAGTTATACACCCTTCTGAGAGTGGCCTGGACCTTTGCGATGAGGACATCGAAATGAAAAGGTTTCTGGATGAAATCATCTGCACCGAGCTGCATGGACATGACCATGTCCATCGGGTGATCTCGCGAAGACAGGAATAGGATCGGCACATTGGAATGTGTGCGGATCATCCGGCACCAGTGGAAGCCGTCGAATTTAGGCAATTGAATATCAATGATTACAAGGTCCGGCTTTACCTCTGTGAACTCCTGCATGACATGATTGAAATCGTTGATTCCATATACTTCATAGGACCACTGGGAAAGCCGTTCCTTGATTTCATTGAATAGGGTTGTATCATCTTCGATTAATAATAATTTCAACTCTTTCACCACTCAATCTTGCTGTTTACATAAATTGTATAGGAAATTGCATGCGTTTTCCATATGCCTGAAGATAGGAACTGTTTTATTTAGAAATATTTAGATTATTTTTACATAAGATGGGTATTTAACTTCTAAAAGCAATTGACCAAATTGCATAAGAAAGGAACTAAATCATGAAGAAACTTCTCGGGTTAGCATTGATAACAGCCGTTCTGTTAAGTGGATGTGGTGAAGTGCAGATTTCGATTAATAAGGATCAGGAAGTGGAGGCCGAGACTGGCAGCGCTAAGAAGGAAAAAGTGGATCTGATCAGTGATGAATCGAAAAGTGAAAAAATGAAGGAAGCGGATAAGCAAAAGGCAATCCTTCAATTCATCAACGAGGAGATCTATAAGGTGGCAGAGTATGAAGTCGTCGCCTTTCAGTCACTGGCTTCCGTATCAGGAGTCAACTATACGGATGATCAAACCGTCTACAAGGAGTTGACCACCATCACCATACCAGCCTACGAGAAAGCCCTGAATGAAGCCCAGGGCATTGAGGCGGGGATCCCTGAGCTTGAAGAAATGGCGAACCGGGTCGTGACGGCAACCCAGACCTTTTATGATGCCCTTATTCTTGAGAAGAAAGCGATTGAAGACCAGGATGAAGGCTTGATCAATGAATCCAATGCCAAGATGGAGGAGTATTACAAACTGGTGGATGCGTATCATTCGGACATGAAACTCCTTGCGGAAGAGTATAATGTGACGTACGACCTGAATGAACCGAAACAGAATGTAGAAGAATTATGAAGAAATAATTAAAACCTTACTCCAGAATGATAGGAGTAAGGTTTTTTTGGTGCTAAGTGAATTTTTCAAAAAATTACTATATAAGAAGATTTTACAAAAATGCGGTTTATAAAAGTAAAAATAAGGATATATAGTAAGTACTTGTAACTAATTAATAGAATTATCCAATCTTTATTCTTCTGATTCGTGAGTACTCGGGAGACTATAGTAGTCATTTTCATACTATTTACCTAATAAACGATAGTGGGTTTTATATCAAATGACCTGAAAATGAATATTCCTGTAGTTATAAAGTTTCCTTTTCCCTGTAAAAATTGTGTTTATATGTATGTTTATAATAGTATGATATTGGAAGTGTGGAAACAATTGTAATTATAAGGATATTAAGCGAAAACGGGTTACATAGTTTAGTTGATTTCATGTTTCTTATTTGGGTATTCTGATTTGAAATAGATGATTACCACCAATATTAATTAAGGGAGAGGAATTACATGTCAGGAATTATTCGTGTTACCCCAGCAGAATTGATTAGTATGTCAAACCGATACACAAGCGAAAGCAGCCAAGTAGGTGAACAGATTTCACGCCTTGACAATATGATTTCTGAGTTGGAAGGTATGTGGGAAGGTGAATCAAGCCGTGCGTTTGGTGAGCAATATCAAACACTTCGTCCTTCATTCCTGCAAATGCAACAACTTCTTGAAGACATCTCTATGCAGTTGACAAGCACAGCCAAGTCTCTTGAAGATGCAGATGCTCAAATCGCTAATCAAATTCGCGGATAAGTTTATCCCAAACCATTTTAAACATGAAGGAGCGCTTATCATTATGTGGGGCGCTCCTTCCTTATGAGGTGAACCCGGACATGTATATAGAAATCACCATTGATCTTAATCGTTATGATGAGAATTCTTTCGATCTCAGACTATCAAATTATCATACTGTGAAAAAACTGATTGATCTTGTATGGCAGTCCCAAAAACTTACGGCTGAAACCAGGGATGGCTATTGGATCCGGATTGCCAACAAGCATAAAGTGGTTCCCGGCAATATACGGCTGGTTGATGCAGGGATTCATACGGGAGATCGAATTGAAATTTTATAAAGGAGACCAATAGAATGGCACAAAAAAGTGGATCTTACTTACAAGAAAAGCTGGAAGCCGTAATACATAGGAAAGAAAATCGTATCACGCTTATTTTTCAAAAAGAAAAGATTAAATTGGATGACGTAACGGAGATCGGCTTCCTGAAGGAGTTATCCCCTTTCATTCAAAGAGAAATCACCATGGAAAATGATGAATTGTCCATCATGAATACCGTACCGGAGTCCTTCTCGTTTCATCCTCAATTAAAGGAAAATGAGAAAGAACGTTTGATGACTGCTTATCAGCTGGTGCAGAAAATTCAAAGACATACGCTGTCACGCCTACACCTCATAATTTGTCCCGAAAACATTGTATATGACCAGGGAATGACACCTCATTTCATTCACTACGGTGTGAAAGAGAGTCTTCCCCCATACGAAAGAGACCAGGAGCTCCTGCTTAAAGAAACGAAAGCCACGGTAGCAGCCATTGTAGATTCACAGCATCGTTTCGAGGACTACTTAAAATTCAATGGAACATTGAAGTTATCCTCCCTTACAAAGGCTATTCTGGAAGCGGGGAGCTTGCAGGAATTAAGTGAAGTGTTGAACCATTCCATCACAGAGGCCAAAAAATCGGAACGTTTGTATGTAAAGGTCAGCAAGAAGAAATGGAAGGTCAATAGGTATGTTCTCCTTGGGGTCTCTATCTGCTTAGTCCCTGCCATCCTTTACTCCATTTATTCTCTTTTCTTTATGAATCCAAAGCAGGACAGGGTTGTGGCGGCACAGGAGAGTTTCCTGCTTGAAAAATATAGTGACGTTGTGACGGAGCTCCAACCATATGAAATCGATGAAATACCCAAGGTCACTCAATACCAGCTTGCCCTTTCCTATATCATTAATGAATCCTTGACCGAGGATCAAAAGGAAAATGTGCGCAACACGGTCTCCCTTCAATCAGATCCTCTTTATTATGAGTATTGGATCAATATCGGGAGAGGAAAGGCAAAAGAAGCCTTGGAAACCGCCCGTTTCTTAGAGGACCGCGACTTGATCCTATTTGGACTTTTAAAATACAGGGAACAAGTGAAGGCGGACGGAGACCTTGATAGTGAAGAAAGACAACAGGAATTAAACGAAATTGAAAGTGAAATTGCTGAATATGAAGAAGAAATGAAGGCTCTGGAAGAGGAACAATCATCACAGGCGACAGAGTCGATAGAGCAGCCGCAGCAGACGGAAGAAAAAGCAGATCCGGCTAAGGACGGAGCGGAATCTCCACCTGCAGATTCAAAACCAAAAGATGATAAGAAAAAAACAAACTAACAGGGGGGTGAGCACATGTATGCCCTATGGGTTTTTCACGACCATTATTATCAAACGATCCTTTTGAAGGATGAAACCAAAAATATCACTCTGGGTCCCAAAATTGAAGATACGATCACGATCCTGTCCTTGCCTTCAGCTATAGAAATAGAGTATTCAGGATCAACCTTCCGTATTCATCGCGAAGGGGAGGAAGGAAGCATCCTTGAACCAGGCAGTGATCAGCGCCTGCAGATCGGGGATAAGGAGCTGCATATCATCATCACTTCATTCCATCCAAATGCGGAAATCTATTATATAGGACATAAAGAAGAAATCAGTATGTCGACTGTGGAACCTGAAGCAACGATCTATCATCCATATGGGAACAGGGAAGCAAGCTGCTTCTGGTACAAAGATTCCGATGGTGGATGGATAGTGGAAACAGGTGATTCTTCTTCTCTATATTTAAATGGTCATTTGGTTACAGGAAAACAGAAGCTCCAAACAGGTGACATTCTATTTACTGCTTTCTTATCCGTTACCCTATTAGAGGATGATTTAATCGAGATACATAGTATCGAAGACTATCAGACTTCGTTAGTGGAAACTGTGAGACCGATGTCCGAGATGCAAAAGAAATATCCCAATTACCGCCGTACCCCGAGGATGGTTTACGATTTGCCGGATGAAAAGGTTCAATTGTCCTTTCCGAGTCAAGAATCAAGTGATACAAACCGGAGTCTGTGGTTAATCATCCTCCCTCCACTCATGATGCTGATCGTCATGGGAATTGTAGCCATTGTGATCCCTAGGGGGATATTCATTATTATCTCGATGGTCATGTTCACCACCACCCTTGTCACATCGACCGTCCAGTTCTTCAAAGATAAAAGCAGCAAGAAGAAATCTCAGGAGCGCAGAAAACGCATCTATACTCAATACTTGGAGAATAAAAGGGAAGAGCTTCAGTCTCTTGCAGAGAGACAGTCCGATGTCCTTCAATTTCATTTTCCTTCATTTGAAAGAATGAAGTACCTGACAGATCAGCTTTCCGACAGGCTTTGGGAGAGGACGATTGAGAGTCCCGACTTCCTGCAGTTCCGGTTGGGCAGGGGGAAACTACCTGCCAGTTACAGTATTTCGGTGAATTCTTCCGATATGTCCAATCGTGAAATGGATGAGCTATTGGAGGAGTCACAGAAGCTGGAAGAGGCCTATCGGGAAATCGAACAGTTACCGGTAACAGCCGATCTACATAAAGGGGCAATCGGTTTGGTAGGGAAAGAATCCGTCTACAAAAACGAGATTCACCAGCTTATCGGCCAATTGACGTTCTTTCATAGTTACCATGATGTAAGATTCGTCTCGATCTTTCATGAAGAAGAGTATAAGGATTGGGAGTGGATGAAATGGTTACCCCATTTTCAATTACCGCAGTCCTTTGCAAAAGGGTTCATTTATAACGAGAAAACGAGGGATCAAATCCTCTCCTCCATTTATGAAATCCTGCGTGAAAGAGATATTGATGAAGAATCCGAAAAGGTAAGATATGCTCCTCATTTCGTCTTTGTCATCACGAATCATCAGCTTATTTCTGACCATGTGATCCTGGAATACCTGGAAGGGGAGTATGGACACCTGGGGATGTCTGTCATATTCGCGGCAGAGGCGAAAGAAAGCCTTTCAGATAATGTGCACACCCTTGTCCGTTACATTAATGACAACGAAGGGGACATCCTGATACAAGATAAGAAAGCTGTAAAGATCCCTTTCACTATGGATGGGTATGAGCATGAGGGAAATGAGAAATATGCAAGAACCCTCCGAACCCTTAACCATCAGATCGGGATGACCAACTCGATCCCTACAAGCGTGTCTTTCCTCGACATGCTCAGAGTGAGGGATGTGGATCAACTGCCGATTGAAGAAAATTGGCTATCGAGAGAATCAGCTAAGTCGTTGGCTGTACCTGTCGGGTTAAAAGGGAAGGAAGATATCGTCGAGCTTAACTTGCATGAAAAGGCACACGGGCCTCACGGACTACTTGCAGGGACGACCGGATCAGGTAAGAGTGAATTCCTGCAGACGTATATCCTATCGTTAGCGGTTCACTTCCACCCCCATGAAGTAGCGTTCCTGTTAATCGATTATAAGGGCGGAGGAATGGCTCAACCGTTCAAGAACATCCCTCACTTATTAGGGACGATCACCAATATCGAGGGAAGTAAGAACTTCAGTACCAGGGCGCTTGCCTCCATTAAGAGTGAGCTGAAACGTAGACAGCGCTTATTCGACCGCTATGAAGTGAATCATATTAACGACTACACGCGCCTCTACAAACAAGGAAAAACGGAAGAGCCCCTTCCCCATTTGTTCCTCATCTCGGATGAGTTTGCGGAATTAAAGAGTGAAGAGCCTGAGTTTATCAAAGAATTGGTCAGTGCAGCCCGTATCGGCCGTAGCCTGGGGGTTCATCTTATTCTTGCCACCCAGAAGCCGGGCGGTGTCATAGACAATCAAATCTGGAGTAATGCCCGTTTTAGAGTAGCATTGAAAGTCCAGAACACAGAGGACAGCCGTGAAATCCTCAAAAATGGAGATGCAGCTTCCCTTACGGTGACAGGAAGGGGATACCTACAGGTTGGAAACAATGAAGTATATGACTTATTCCAATCAGCCTGGAGCGGTGCCCCTTACCAGGAGGAATCCTTTGAAGCAGAGGATGAAGTGGCGATCGTCACGGACCTCGGTCTCATTCCTTTATCAGAAGTATCGACGAATCCCGGCAGTCAAAAAGAAATGACCAGTGAAATAGACGCCGTAGTCGATCGGATAGAAGGGTTACAGAATCAAATGGACTTGAAGAAGTTATCCAGTCCCTGGCTCCCTCCTTTATCCAATCGGATTTACAGAACAGGATTTGCCCAGACTGAGGAAAATAAAATCCTCCTCTCCATGGTGGACGAGCCGGAGAAACAGAGCCAGACCCCTTATCATTATGAGGTGATTGAGGATGGGAATGTGGGTATCTTCGGTTCATCCGGGTACGGGAAGACACAAACGCTGATTACGTTATTAATGGGTATGGCTACACAGTTTACCCCGGAAGAGATCCATTATTATCTTCTCGACTTCGGGAATGGCGGGTTGCTGCCACTGAAGCAGCTGCCTCATACGGCAGATTACTTCCTGATTGACGAAGAGAGGAAAATAGAGAAGTTCATTGGCATTTTAGACGATGAACTGGCACGAAGAAAACAACTGTTCCAGAAACAAGAGGTCAGTTCTATTAAAATGTATAACACGGTAAGTGAAGATAAACTTCCTCTTTTATTCGTGACCATTGATAATTTTGATCTGGTCAAAGAAGAAATGCAGGAGCTTGAAACAGAGATCAACCAGTTTGCGCGGGATGGCCAATCGCTTGGAGTCTATATGTATTTTACAGCTACACGTGTAAATTCTGTACGTCAGTCGTTGATGAATAATCTCAAAACGAAGATCGTCCACTATTTAATGGACAGTTCAGAAGCGTATACGATGTTAGGGAGATTACCTTTTTCCCCGGAAGCCATTCCAGGAAGAGCGATCGTTAAGAAAGATACGGCTTACTTCTCTCAAGTCTTCCTCCCTACTGAAGGGAAGGATGATTATGAACAGCTGAATCTGTTGAAAGAAGATATTCAGTTATTGAAAGAGAAATATAAAGGCTTGTCTACACCTAAACCGGTGCCGATGCTGCCGACAGAACTGACCATGGTTAACTTCACCCAATATACAGATTCACGGATAAAAACAGGCCTGCTGCCGATCGGGCTGGATGAAGAGACGGTTGAACCAGTATATGTGAACTTCAAGAAAACAAAGCATTGCCTCGTATTAGGACAGGCACAAAAAGGGAAAACGAATGTGTTGAAAGTATTAGCCAACACAGCACTCCTCCAGGATAGTGAACATATAGCGATCTTCGACTCCATAGACAGGGGATTATCGAATTTGATGAGGGAAGACAAGGTTGTATATTTGGAAAATAAAGAGCATATTTCCATGTGGATTAACAGAGTGGAGGAGCTATTCAGTTCAAGAGAAGAGCAATATAACTTATCCATTCAAAAAGGAAGCACTCTCCCATCCTTCTCTCCTGTGATGTTGATCGTGGATGGGTATGCAAGATTCCTGCAAAATCTGGATCCCCTTCTCCAGGACAAAATTGTAAAGTGCATGAAAAATTATAGTCACTTAGGCTTCTGTGTGATCGTTTCCGGAAACAACAGTGAGTTAACGAAAGGCTACGATACATTGACGGTTGAAATGAAGCAAATTCGACAAGCCCTTGTGTTAATGAAGAAATCTGAACAAACTCTATTCACTCTCAGCTATGACCGGAGAGAGCCGGAGATCCAGCCTGGTTTTGGCTATTATATTGAGAATGGAAAAGAAATAAAAATTCAAGTACCACTTATGGTAACGGAAAGGAAAGTACACGCATGACAGAGAAGGTAAGCCTGTTCAAACTTTTATTAGCGGTCATGATGATTCTTGCAACTCCTCTTCTATTCTTCCGTTCAGTAGGTGAAAACCCGCTGAAAGTAAAAGAAAATGCCACTAAAGCCATTGCCATTGTGAATGAAGATGCAGGGACAGAAGTAGATGGGGAGCCCTTGTCCTTTGGTGGGGATGTCACGTCCATATTGGAGGATCAGTCTTCCTTTGAATGGACAGTCGTTGGCAGAAGTGCAGGAGAAAACGGTCTTCAAAGTTCAAAATATGATGCAGTGGTCTATATCCCTTCGGACTTCTCTGACAAAGTCATGACATATGATGAAGAAAGACCGGAAAAGACAAACCTGAATTTTAAAGTACAACCCCAACTGAATGCTGTAAATAAGGAAAAGGTCCAGTTGGAAATCGAAAAGGCCACCAAAAGGGTCAATCATAAAATGTCTTCCCTTTATTGGAACTACGTATCAGCGGATATGGAGAATATCCGTGCAGAATTCGATGAAATTTTACAAAAAGAACAGACATTCCAAGAAACGATGCTTGCATTCTATAAACCTAGTTCAAAGGATCTCGCTGGCCAGATCGAACAGCAGACATCGATGCTATCAACCCTTCAAAACTCGATCCAGCAGGCTGACAGCCGGACACCGGAACAGCAAAATACGCTGGAATCCTTTGAACAAAGTCTCTCAAGCTTTGTAGAATATGTAAATCAGTATAGAGACTATCAGGATAATCAAAAGAAATTATTAGCGGATATTCAGGCACAATCCGTACAGATGATCAACGAATCGACTGAAAATCAGCAGCCGCGCTATTTAAAGTCCAAATCTTTATTCTCAGAGCAAAGTGAGGCTTTAACGGCAGGTTTGACTCAGTTGAATAGCAATATGGATACAAACCAGGAGGTATTTACTGACCTGCAGCAGCGCAGATTTGAAGAAGTAGGTAGACAAGTGGAAGATTTCTATTCCTTTCAGGAAAGAGTGTTGAATTTCTATCAGCAGCTACAGGACACTACTACGCTGAATAACCTGCAGGGAAATATTTTTGAACTAAACAATAAGTTGGCCGAAGGAGATGGGGAGATCTTCAATCCACCTGCCCCTCCTGAGATTCCAGACCCGCCAAAAGACGGAGAGGATCCCGCCCCTCAACAGGTCGTGATTTCCTCACAGGAAGGTGAGCCAGAGCCAGGGGAACCAACTGATCCTCCTCCTGCACCACCGAATTTAGACCCGGAAATAACTGAGCTGACAGCTATTTCTACAGAAATTGACACGCTGAAAGAAACACTGACTAAATTAACCGTACCAACACCCGAAGACATAACGGCAGCTGTGACCAATATTCAAACAATCAATGATCGCATCCTACAGGTCCGGACGAAGCTGCAAGGTAAAAATAATAGTTCTGTGAACCCTCTTCAGGCTGAAGTGGATAGACTGTTGGGAGAAGTATCAAGACTTCTGGAAGATAATCAGACATTGATTGATAAAATCGATGAGCTGACCAAACAGGTTGAAACTCTTACAACCGAAAATGAAGAGCTCAAAGATCAAGTCAAGACATTGACTGAGACAAATGAAGCTCTCATAAACCAATTGGAGATGTTCTCAGATAACATTTCGAATATCGTTGCCGAAATCGAGGATAAGGAGAGTTCTATCCTGAACTCAGCCGCTTTATCAGAAAACAGGAGAAACACCTTATATGGCTATTTTTCCCGTGGGATTAATAACTATAAGCTTATGGATCTTCTACAGTACTACTCTTACCTCGATCGGTATGAAGCGACTCTAAATGGAATGTTAACGGAGAATGGGGTAAAAGCGGCCGTTCTTCAGGATGAAGAGCTCAAAAATGAGGTCAATGAGATATTGAAAGTGAGTCAGGCTGAACAAACCGAGTGGGAACAATTAAGTACAGGGATGCCGACTACTGAAGATGCTCTTATCACACTGCAAGACTCATACACCGTATTTGCGGCAGAATACAATCAAACGATTGATGACCAGCAATCGCAGCTTACAGAGAGCCTGAATGCCATTAATCAGGAATCAACAAATGTATTAAATCGAATCCAGCAGCCGGAACAAGCGGCTCCAACGCCAGTTCAAGGAGCGGCAGGTCCTGATTTAGTAGGAAACCAAAAGCAAATCGGTAGTGAAATCAAGTCGATCCATTCCTTCCTGGATACGGTGAGTGAAAGCCAAAGCACAATCGTTTCCTATACGAACGAGCTTCAATCAAATGTATCCAATGTACAGAGTGACGCGGATACCTTGAATAATAAGTGGGCAACGAATGTAGCTTCCACTCAATTGATCCGTGATGATGTATTCAGCGTACTGGGAAATGCATTCGTTGACGGGCAATCCAATGGATATGTATATGATTTCTTAACCAATCCTTTAAACGTAAAGGGTGATGTTCCAGAAGAGAAGAGTGCGAGCGTCCTTCCACCGGTCGTCATTTTGTTTATCGTCTTGTTATCCAGCTTGCTTATCGGATATACAAGCTATTACTTCCAAAATGCACCTCTTTGGATCCAAGGAGTCATCTTTCTCCTCCTGAATCTGATTGTCGGATTTGTGATCAGCCTGTATGGTCTGGACATTTATCCGTTGGTGGAATCCCGTTCTGTCGAGTGGACGGTCTTTACGATTCTTCTTTTATTGGCTGCGTCAGGACTGGTCAGAGTGGCTTTTGTTGCACATCGTTTAGTGGGCTGGTTTGTTTCTGTAGGGCTCATTACCCTGTTTGTGACACCACTATTAGCCTTGACTACGCCGAATTTCAATTTTAAAGATCCGATGTCTACTGTGTATATGTCGATTCAATACGGCACGGAGTCACTTTTCAATCAAGCGGTCATCGTTTTGGGATTGATTGTGATCGGCCTTGCTGTCTTACAGCTACTGATGAATAAACGATCCAACAAACAAACCGATGAGAGTGCAGAAGCTTATGAGGGGTAAAGTCCTTTTTCTCCTGACATCAATCGTCAGTGTCATGATGATGCTTGGTTCACCTATATTGGCAGGTACAGACATAAACGAATTGATACCGAACGAATATCAGGAAAATAAGTTCAAAAAGAATAGTGACCTCATCCATGATCAGTCGTCAACAAACCAGAAGATAAAAATTCCCGATGAACAGAAGAGCTTGACCTTTGAAGGGCGTCCAAGCAACGGGTTGAACGAGCTGAAAGATAAAATTTTTTACAGTGAAGAGAAGGATACCAATACAATAAAAGCAAAAGCTGTAAATCTGAAACTTTTTAGTCAATCCGAATCTGCCCGATTGGGGGGATTGGAAGAAGATAGTCAATCCTCTTCTTCCCTTTCACTTTTGATTGCTGTATTTGTAGGGATTTGTGTATTGCTTCTAATAGCGGTTATTATCATCTGGAATAGGACGACTCAAAAAAAGCATAGATTGAAATAAAATGAAGAGGGGCCCAGCAAAATTTGGGCACCTCTTCTTTAATTAGTTATCCTTCTCATCCAACAATCTTTCAAAAGGCTCAGAAGCCCCTTAATTACGTCCATTCGTCCATGCTAAGGGTAAAGTTAGTATAGAGGTAAAAAGCCTAAATTGAGCAATCTAAACATAAAGAGAACTGATAATTCATTCAGGTCTCTTTTTTTGATCAGTGTTTTTCTTCTCGGCGCATAGCGAATACCTTTTTCGCAACAGTCAGGGCATTAAGGACGCGAGGGAAACCGGTATAAGGAATTAAATGTGTCATGCTCTCAACGATTTCTTCCTCTGTTAAACCAGCAGTCAACCCCGTGTTGATATGGAGCTCGAGCTGAGGCTCCGTTCCTTGTGTCACGAGGGAGGAAATGGTGACGAGGGCGCGCTGCTTATTCGTCAATCCTTTCCTGGAATATATTTCACCATAGGCAAATTCGATGATGTATTTTCCCACATCGGGAGCGATATCCTCCAGTGCTTCAGAGATTTTGAGATGAGTGGAGATTTCTTTATTATCAGTCAGTGTATATTCCATCAGTTTATCCAACCCGTTTTGATATCTGTCTTGATTCATGTTCCATTCCTCCTGTCTAAGTTGCTACAGGAATACTATAACGCTGTAAGTATATATGCGTAAAATACATATATTTTATAGAATGTATGCAAAATAGTTATGGGTTTTATCGATCATGCAGCATTTTCTTGAATTCACGAACCGCAAACGATTCGTATCGCCCTTTTTTCGTGATGATCCCTAAGTTCCAGGGAACAACCGGGTTTACGATGGGAATGGATTTGACGACTCCCTGGTCCACTTTCTTAGAAATGGATTGTGGGAAAATGGAAATGCCAAGATTTTGCCCGATCATTTCCCCTATGAAATCCCACTGTGAACTCTCATAGGCGACCTTTGGATAAAATCCCGCTTTTCTGCATTCCTCAATGATTTTGTCATGCAGGGCAAAGTCTTCACTGAAGAGGATGAAGTCCTCATCATGTAATTCGTTCATTTCCACCGAATCTTTTTCCGCCAGTGGGTGAGAGTGGTGGACAAATAGCATATGTTTCTCGGAAATGAAGGGGACGACATCAAATTGCTCTTCATCCATCGGTAAGACGACCACACCAAGGTCCAGCATCCCATCCCTCACTTCTTCCTCCACTTTATTGGCACCATATTCGTTTAGCTGTATGTGGATGTCCGGATATAATGTTTTAAATTCCTTTATGATGCTTGGGAAAAATAAAAATCCAATCAACGGTGGGATCCCGATTTTAATCTTTCCTTTCTTTAAGTTCATTAAGTCATACAGATGAGTCGATAAGTGATCAAGGGATTCCAGGATGACCTGTCCCTGTTCATAAACGATTTCGCCCGCTTCAGTCAGTTCGATTTGACGGGAGGACCGGTCAATCAGCTCCATCTCCAGTTCATCTTCCAGGCTCCGTACCATCTTACTGAGGGTGGGCTGGGATAGGTGAAGAACATTTGAAGCCTTTGTAAAACTTTTGAATTTGGCCACTTCATTGAAGTAGGTAAGCTGTCGGATATCCAATGGTTTCTCTCCTTTTCAATCTATAACTTTATTGCATGATAAGTATAGTTTTAATTCATTTTACTTATTTATAGGAGAAGAGTAAAATTTCTTACGTCAAAAAAATTTACTGTTTAAACGTTGGAAGAGTGGTGCAAAATTGTGTCCTCTCTTTTTGTTTTCTTTAGAAGGGTGGAAAGAAGTTGTTTAGTATTTTAATAGGCCTGATTTTGTTGATGGTCTTTGCTTATCTTGGATGGTCCATTATATGGATTGCACCGATTGTCGCAGGCGTTGTGGCACTCATGAGCGGTATGGATCTGATGGATACGTATACCGATACGTATATGTCAGGATTCGTGAATTTCGCCAAGCAGTGGTTTCCGATTTTCTTACTGGGAGCCGTTTTTGGAAAGTTGATGGAAGATACAGGGGCAGCAAAATCTGTCGCTTATCAAATCACGAAAATGATCGGGGAAAAGCGGGCCATTCTGGGGGTGCTGGTTGCTTCGGCCGTACTGACTTATGGTGGCGTGAGTCTCTTCGTCGTGGTGTTCGCCATCTATCCCATCGCTCTGGCATTATTCAGAAATGCGGATATCTCAAGGAAGTTGATTGCACCGACGATCGTGCTGGGGGCATTTACGTTCACCATGACGGCTGTCCCGGGAACACCGCAAATACAGAACTTGATCCCGATGAAGACGTTCCATACGTCACCGATGGCAGGTTCATGGATGGGCGTCGTCTCGTCACTCATCATGGCTGTCGGGGGATACTTGTGGCTCGTAGGCAGGCAGAAGAAGATGGCTGCTAACGGGGATACATTTAAAGAAATCAGCCAAGGGGCAGGGTCCAATGAAGAGCAACAAGCTTTACCCAATTGGATTTTCTCCTTGCTGCCATTACTTTTGGTTGTCGTGTTATTGAACGGTATCAAATTGGACGCCATCCCTTCTTTACTGGCAGGGATTGTTCTGATTCTCCTTATGAATGTGAGCAGGTATAAGAAATTCATCCCTTCCATCAATGAAGGGGCAAAGGGCTCTGTGATGGCCATCATCAACACCAGTGCGGCCGTAGGGTTCGGGGCAGTCGTAACGAGTGTACCGGACTTCGAACGCATCACTGACCTTCTGCTGGGGATCTCATCAAATCCACTGATCTCGGAATCCTTGATTGTACAGATCCTTGCAATGATCACCGGTTCTGCTTCAGGGGGGATGGGGATTGCCATGCAGGCACTGGGCGATACCTATTACCAACTGTCTCAATCAACGGGAGTCAGTCCGGAAGCATTCCATCGCATGGCTTCCATTGCTTCCGGGGCATCGATCCTGCCTCACAACGGGGCATTATTGACACTCTTGGCGGTTACGAATGTAACGCATAAAGATTGTTATAAAGATGTGTTTATTGTGGGTCTTGTGATCCCTACCATCGCCGTCATAGCCGGAATCATCATGGCAAGTATAGGACTAATTTAAAATTAAAGGAGTGTTTTGACATGGTAGAAAATAAAGTAGTTTTAATTACGGGTTCAGCAAGCGGCATCGGCTTTGAATTAGGTAAATCCTATGCTGAAAAAGGAAGTAAAGTGGTACTGACAGATTTGAACGAAGAGGGAGTTAAAGCTGCTGCTGATAAACTTAAAGGTCTCGGGTATGAAGCCATTGGTCTTAAAGCTGACGTAACTAGTGAAGAAGATATCAAGAATATGATTGACACAGCCCATAAACAATATGGACGCATCGATGTATTGGTGAATAATGCCGGATTACAACATGTCTCTCCGATTGAAGAATTTCCGACAGGTAAGTTCGAGCTCATGATCAAAATCATGCTTACCGCGCCTTTCATCGCGATCAAGCACGTTCTGCCAATCATGAAAGAACAGAAGTTTGGCCGTATCATTAATGTCTCTTCCATCAATGGTTTAGTGGGCTTTGCTGGAAAAGCTGCCTACAACAGTGCAAAACACGGCGTGATCGGATTGACGAAAGTGGCGGCTCTGGAGTCGGCTCCTTACGGCATCACGGTGAATTCCATTTGCCCAGGTTATGTTGATACACCACTCGTAAGAGGACAATTGAAGGATATTGCCACTACGCGCAACGTTCCTTTAGAAAAAGTACTGGAAGAAGTCATCTACCCGTTAGTCCCTCAAAAACGCTTGCTCGATGTCAGTGAAATTGCCGATTACGCAATGTTCCTGTCCAGTGATCAAGCAAAGAGTGTAACAGGACAAGCGGTTGTCATCGACGGAGGGTATACGGCCCAATAAATCGTTTTATTTCTGATAAGACATCGGCGTGTAAAATGCCGATGTCTTTTTTTATCTTTCTATCGAGTCGTTAAACGACTGAATCATTATAAATATATACATTCTTTCATCCACATTTTTCTTCCTCTCCATCTTCCGATCAATTTTTTACATGTCTTCATTTTCACTCCTCAATTTTTATCTGTTTAAAATGTAATAAAAAGGTAGTTTCCTAGATTCAAAACGTAGTAGAAAGAGCATAATTACAAGTAAAAATATGTAAAAAACATTAAGTTTACAAATTTGTATACATGTAAACAAAAACGTACACAATTGTATACAAAAAAGTATACATGTACACAAACAAGTATACATATTGTTGTTAAAGGATGTGTACAATTAGTGTATACAACGATACAAAAATGTATACAAGTCAACGGACTCTCCCTTACTATAATCGATAGAAAAGTAGGATTGACCGGAGACAGGAAATTGTATACTCTGAGAGTAAGAGTTGAAATGTTTTGACAAATTCTTACTCATGAATGAAAGGATGATTTTAATGACGAACTCTCGCATTGCAGCCATTGATGTTGGAAATGATTCTTTAAAAGGTATTTTTGGGAAACTGGACGCTGAGGTAAATATTCCGAACGTCATCGCAAGGGATGTTGAAGACCGTCCTATCATCGGTATTGAGGAGCTGGATACACAAGACCCACTAGACGGCATACATATCCGTGTCCACTCCCCTGCCCTGAAAGACAATAATGCAATCTACCGGGTTGGTAATCTTGCGACAAAGAGCAATAACTCGACTGAATTGGATCCGGGAAGCAGTAAATCAGAAGAGGATCAAACATTGGTCATGCTGTTTGCTTCTATTGCTCTGGATGCAGCACGTAATGGATCGGATTTTAAAAAGAATAATAATGTAGTCGAAGCAAACTATACGCTTGGAACAGGACTTCCCCTACGTGAGGTAAAGGAAGGAAAAGACGTTGGATACCGTTCAAGATTATTAGGTTCGGTTCATCAGGTCGAATTCCTTGTCACTCCACGCTATCAAGGTATGAAAGTAAATATTAAATTTGATGAAGTAAAGGTTTATCCAGAAGGATTCGCTGCTTTTATCAACCTTGTGATGGATAATAATTCAAATATTATCAACAAAGATTTGATTGATAAGCGTATCTTGATTCAGGATATCGGTGGATTATCCACAGATATCGCGGTCATCAAAGATCGTAAAGTAGACGACGATAAAGCTCAAGGGTTTAATCTGGGTGTATCTGAATCACTGGAATTGATCCGTGAGGAAATCCGTTCAAAACATGGTATTGAGCTTGACAGCCGCCGTGATGTGGTCGAAATCATCACGAAGAAAAATGACCGCAATCATATTATGGTAAAAGGTAGTCGCACAAGCGTCCATGATATCGTGGACCGAATCATGCTTGAACTGGCTAAAAAGCAATACCGTCACCTGCGTAATATGTGGCAAAAGAACTCCCAGACGGAAATTTGTTACTTCATCGGAGGCGGCTCAAGCGTTCTTAAAGAGTACATCAAGACGCTTAACAATAACCTTGATGGGTACAACATCGACTTCTTTGAAGATGAGAAGGAAAGTATCTGGATGATGGCCAACGCTTACTACAAGCTGATTGCCGACTTCACAAGAAAAACGCAAAAGCAGCAAGCCCCGAAAGAAGATCAAAAATTAGCGAAAACCAAATAGGGTGATGGTATGACTGAAAAAGGGATGTCGAGGGGACAGCCGATCACATTTCGGCTTCCCTCAGATACACCTGACCATGTTTTAAAACATTTACAAAAGCTCAAAGAAAAAGAAAAACGGAATTTTTCCAGTAAGATTGCAGAGCTTGTCCTGAACGGGGTAAATGATTCGATTGCAAAGAGGCGGGAAGCGATTACGATCCCCCTTCCGAAGGGACTGGACAAGTCCCAGCGTGACTGGCTGAAGCATGAACACTCAGAAGCCCTGCTCGGCAGCATCGTGTACCAGCTGCTTTCAAACCCGGTTCGAACGGCCTCCCTTCTTGCTTCTTTAAGCAGTAATTCATTGGATATCGATGAAGCACTGTATCTTCAGGAAGAAACGGCAGCAAGTCATGATACGGGACGAGAGTGGTCCCTTGATCAAGTGATGGATGATACCCTTGAAGAAGTAACGGACGAGCGTTCGCACTCAACAGATGAGGAACTGGACAACTTCGACTGGGACAGTGCAATGAAACCGAATGAAACCGTCAGTGAAGAGCCTGAAGAGGAGTCAATGGAAGACCTGTTAGGCGACTTCCTCGCCCAAATGAATAAATGAAGGTAGAACCTGAAGGAAGGCATAGAGCCTGATGCTTCAGGTTCTTTTTTTTACCTACTCAGACTGCAGGAAAGAGAAATTCTTTGAAAGTTCATTTTAAAGCATACTCCCCTTCTATATACAACCACCTATAATAGTTGAAAACTGTAATCAATTTGTCTTATTTGAATTATATTTTCTACTCGAAACCCGACAAGGTATGTTTCTCTAAGGGAGAAATGTTACAAGGTGTCATATGAGGAATAAAACATGTATAAAAAATGGCAGTTTATTTCAAATGATTCCCATGACCTAGTTTAGGGGAGGTGGAAATCGAGGTAAACACCGGTTAAACAGAATAAAACATGGCACGTCAGTCGTTGGCTACACCACTAAAGAGGAGAGATTCGATGAGTATTCAAAAAAGTAATGATAGCTCAAGTCTCGCAGAAGTAATTGATAGAATCCTGGATAAAGGAATCGTCATTGATGCGTTTGCAAGGGTTTCCTTAGTAGGGATAGAGATTCTTACTATAGAAGCGCGGGTCGTAATCGCAAGTGTGGATACATGGTTACGATATGCAGAAGCAGTTGGACTATTAAGAGACGAGGTCCAGGAAGAAGGTCTCGCCAAGCAGGAGAATGAAAGAGGGACAGCATTCAGCATATAAACAAGTAAATAAAATATAGTTTTACTATTTAATAGAAAAGAGGATGAATATGTCAGAAGTGAAAAGCAGTCAACAAGCAGAAGAAACGAAAAATACGGAAGAGAATGAAGAGCAGTCAGCTGAAAACAGACAATCCATGAATTACGCGATTATCGGTGGGGTAGTCGGAGCGGGTATCGGATTACTTTCGAATCCAGGTACAGGTAAGAAAATGGTAGACAGTTTAGGGAAGTCAGAAGTGATGAAAGCCGCAAGTAAAGAACTTCGAAGATCAGCACAGGAATTTTTGACAGAGCAGGCCATCATTACCCTAAGACAATCCGCTACCGGATATATGAGCAAACTGGAAGGTGGCTTGCTGTCACCAAAAAAGAAAAAAGAAGAGGTATCGGAAAACTCAGATGCTAAAGCTGAAAAAAGTAAAAGTTCTTCCAATCAATCAGAAGAATTAGAAGAGATCAAAGAAGAGAACAAGAATCTGAATGAGCGTTTAGAACGCATCGAGGAAATGTTAAACAGCCTGGTTGATTCTAAGAAATAATCGCATCCCTGAAGGGGGCATTACATGAGTAAGCCTGTAAAAAAAGTAGTCGGCAAGATGGCTAAAAAAGCATACGACCATGCTCCGGAACCCGTGAAAGATAAGTTGAAAGAGAAAGCGAAAGAAACCTTTGTAAATGGTGTGGAGGACGGCCTCCAATCAAAAGCTAACGAAGCATCACAAAAATTAGAGAACGCAAAAGAGAAAAACGCCGATAATGTTCATACCAAAGCAGAAGAAGCAAAGGAAAAAGTCCAGGATGTCCTGCTTTCCGTACGGGAAAAGTTAGGAAAGGCAAAAGAAGCAGGAGAAGAGTTTCAAGAGAAGATCTCTGCATCGAATGACAACGGAACAAAAATCAAAGGCGTAGGAAAGATCAAGGGAGCAAGTGATATTAAGAGCTCCTTTAATATTAAGAGTTCCACCGAAATAAAAAGTTCAGAAAATATTAAATCTTCAAAAGATATTAAGACGATTTGTTCTTAGACACCGGAAGGAGAATAACAATTGGCTATTCAAAAGAGTAATAACAGTTCAAGTTTAGCAGAAGTCATCGACCGAATTCTAGACAAAGGGATCGTCATCGATGCATTTGCAAGGGTATCTGTCGTTGGAATCGAAATATTGACCGTTGAAGCAAGGGTCGTCATCGCCAGCGTCGATACATGGTTGCGTTATGCAGAGGCAGTAGGCCTCTTACGGGATGACGTCGAAGAAAACGGTCTTGCTACGCAGCAGAACGAAAGAAGCTCCCAGTTCAGCATCTAAATGGAGTGTCGGTAAAAAGAAATGTGTATGAAGGGGGCCGTTATCGGCACCCTCCCCTTCATCTACAGTAGGAGGCGACTATGGTAATCAAAGAAATCATGAATAGTGTCACGGATTTCTTCAATGAACATGTAGCTCCGGTCCATAAGATCACGTCAGTGGAACTGACAGAAGACGAAGGCTGGAAACTGCAAGTCGAAGTAATCGAAGAAAAGGAATATATGAAGAAATATGCGAAAGACGAAATGCTTGGAACATATGATGTTCTCCTTAATAAAGAAAAGGAAGTCACGTCATTTAAACGGCGGGATATCCGTTACAGAAGTGCCATTGGACAGGAAATGTAGGGTCCTGAGCGAGTAGGAGGGAATTGTACGTGACGGTCTTAACAAAACGGATCAAAAAGGATAGCAGGGCATTAATACAAGATGATGAAACGAAAGAATTGCTTTCGCGCTCATTGCAATACCTTAAAGCTGGATATCCTGTGCATTTCACGGGTCCTTCCGGTGCCGGGAAAACATCTCTTGCACTCGCATTGGCGAAAAAGAGAAAAAGACCGGTGATGCTCATGCACGGTAATCACGAATTGAATAATAAAGACTTAATCGGTGATTTTACCGGTTATACAAGTAAAAAGGTCGTTGATCAATATGTACGATCCGTTTATAAAAAGGACGAAAGCGTCACAGAGACATGGAGAGATGGACGTTTACTGGAAGCCGTTAAGAATGGTTATACCCTTGTATATGACGAATTCACACGATCACAGCCGACGACCAATAATATCTTCCTATCCATTTTGGAAGAAGGAATCATTCCTTTGTACGGTTCGAAGCAGACAGAGCCTTTTATTAGAGTACATCCGGAATTTGCCATCATATTTACTAGTAATCCTGCAGAGTATGCAGGGGTTTATCAAACACAGGATGCTCTGTTGGATCGGTTAATCACAATAAACGTAGATTACAAGGGACCGGAACAAGAGGCGAAGATAGTATCAGAAAAAGCTAACCTGGTTATGAGTGAAGCAAGAGCAATCACGACACTCATCTCCACATTACGCGATCAATGTACAAATGAAATGAACGGACCGAGCTTGCGTGCTTCCTTGATGATTGCAAGACTCGCCATTGAATCAGACATTCCCATAGACGGTAAGGATAAAGATTTTCAACGTCTATGTATTGATATAGCAGCACATAGTATAAGTCGATGTATCGACGAAGAAAACCCACAAGAAAAAGCAGAACAATTCATTATAGATGCATGTAAACGAATGAAGGTATCTGAGGAATAAAGGAGAATTTTATGATGAGTCAGGAAGAAATGGGAATTTATATTTTTTGTGCCATACAAACCAATGATGATGATCAATTTGGTTCGATTGAAATAGAAGGCGAAGAACGTGAGACGTTCACGATCAGATATAAGGACGCAGCGATGGTAGCAGCAGAAGTGCCTATGAAAATTTATCATCCTAAGAAGCAGAATTTACTGATGCATCAGGGAGCTGTATCCCGTGTCATGGAACAAAAGGATACCGTCATCCCGATCAGCTTCGGAAATGTTTTTAAAACAAGGGACGATGTAGAAGCCCTGCTTGAAAACCTTTATCCGCAGTTCGAAACTCTTTTCCCGGCAATTAAAGGGAAAATCGAGCTGGGCTTAAAGGTTATCGGTAAAAAGGAATGGCTAGAAGCCATGGTAAAAGATAACCCTCAAGTAGAAAAAATGGCCACAGCCGTTAAAGGGAAATCTGAATCCGCAGCGTATTATGACCGGATTCAGCTTGGCGGAATGGCTCAGAAGTTATTTGCCTCCCTGCAAAGTGAGATTAAGGAAGAAGTGTTTGCACCTCTTGAGGAAGAGGCAGTATCGGCAAAAGCTAACGATCCATCAAGTGAGAAAATGCTTCTTAACGCTTCTTTCTTAATTGACCGGGATCAGGAAGAGTCATTCGATCAAAAGGTAAATGAAGCACACGAAAAATGGAAGGATAAGGTCGAATTTAATTACAGCGGTCCTTGGCCGGCTTACAACTTTGTCAACATACGCCTGAAGGTTGAGGAAGGCTGATGATTCATAAATTGGTGAGTGCACCAATTAATATGGTCATAAAAGTCGCTGAAAAAATCAAAGAAGAAGCAGACAAAGAATTGTACGACCTTCCTACCATTCAGCAAAAATTGATTCAGCTTCAAATGATGTATGAATTAGGAGAAATTCCTGAGGAAGCATTCCAGGAAAAAGAAGATGAACTCTTAACAAGGTATGAAATCGCGAAACAGATGGAAATGGAACAATGGGAAGAACTAACGAAAAAGAAACAAGGGTGATCAAATGAGCGATTTACTTTATTTATACGGCTTAATACCGACAAACGAAGCAAATAAAGAAAACCTGCCCTCCATGAAAGGATTCGATGGAGAAAGTGAGCTGTACACGATAGAAATCGGTGACGTGACAGCCATTGTTTGTGATTTACCATCAAATGAATACTCTGAAGAGACCATAAAGGACAAAGTTGATAACGACATGGACTGGCTTCAGGAAAAGGCGTTTCATCATCACGAAACGGTATTGATGGTTTCAAGGTTGTATACCATCGTCCCCTTGAAGTTCTGTACATTATATAAAAACGAAGATAGCCTCAAGTCCACAATAGAAGGTAATCGAAATAAGCTGGAGACGACTTTTGAACAGCTGGATGGAAACGAAGAGTGGAACGTCAAGATCTACTGTGACGATAAGCTGCTGAAAGAACAGGTTAGTGAGAACAATCCATCCATCGAAGCCAAAAGGAAAGAAATCAGCGAATTACCAAAGGGCAGGCAGTTCTTTGAAAAGAAAAAAATCGATCAGCTGATTGATCGGGAACTTGAAAACGAAAAGAACCGGCTTTGTGAAGAGGTCCATGAAAAGCTGAAAGAACATTCTCTACATGGGAATGTCAAAAAGAATTGGAGTAAAGATGTAACAGGCCGACAGGAACATATGGCGTGGAATAGTGTATTTCTCCTTCGAGGAGCCAAAGTAGATGAATTTGTCGATGAAATAAAGCAATACGAAGAAGAACTGGGACACGCAGGTTGGAAAATTGAAGCATCCGGTCCTTGGCCACCTTATCATTTTTCTAGTTTTTCTTAATCACAAAATAAGGAATGAGAAATATGACAGTCAGAGAATCGATCGAGAACAAAGATATAGCCCTAATTGATATTTTAGATGTCATTCTCGATAAAGGTGTGGCAATCAAGGGAGATTTGATTATATCCATTGCCGGGGTCGACCTCGTGTATCTGGATTTGCGAGTGCTGATTTCCTCTGTTGAAACATTGGTTCAGCATAAACAGGGAACGCGCAAAACGGTAACGTCCGATCAATTCGATCAAGAAAGGGAGGGATTGATTCATGCAACAGGCCAGCGGGACAAATGGGCGAATTAATTTCGACCCGGAAAAAGCAGAACAAGGACTGGCACAGCTTGTATTGACCGTTGTAGAACTATTAAGGCAAATCGTCGAAAGGCATGCCATGCGGCGTGTCGAAGGCGGTACATTAACGGATGAACAAGTGGAGAATCTGGGCATTGCCCTAATGAACTTAGAAGAAAAAATGGAAGAGTTGAAAGAGGTATTTGGTCTTGATGCAGAAGACTTGAATATAGATCTTGGTCCTTTAGGGAGTTTAATGTAATGCCGATTAGGGAGGTTACATGATGGGAATGGAGCATCCAGTACAATCCAACACAATCGTGGATGTATTAGAAAAGATTTTAGATAAAGGAGTTGTCGTAGCAGGAGATATTACGGTGGGAATCGCCGATGTCGAGCTGCTTACGATAAAGATCCGCTTAATCGTTGCTTCTGTAGATAAAGCAAAAGAAATAGGTATGGACTGGTGGGAAAATGATCCTTACTTAAGTTCCAAAGCCGCAGATAACAACACGAGAGCACTGGAAGAGGAAAATAAGAAATTACAGGAACGACTGGAATCACTTGAAAAGAAACTGGATACAAACCGTCTTAATACGGCGGAAACAACAAACTAATTGGAGGTTTTACCGATGGCAGAAAAAAATAATACGCAAAACACAACAATTGAGAATCAAGGACAGGAAAAAAATTCAACAGAAAAGAATTCAACAAATGAGAACAAAACAAGAAGAAGTGGCCCAATCAAGAGAACTGTAGCTGGGAGTCTATTGGGAGCAACGGTAGGATATCTGGCAACACCCGAAAACGGAAAAAAACTTCTGGACCGTATTGATCAGGAGAAAATCAAAAGCAAAAGCCTGGACTTCGGGAAAGCGGCAAAGGAAAGATCCAGAAAAGCCGCTGTCACGTTAAAATCGTCAACAGCCAACCTGTTTAAACGTGATAAAGAGGAAGAAGCTTCAGAAGACACAGAAACGGCCGTAAATTCAACAGAAACGAACACCCAGGAAGAAGAGTCGAACCAAGACTATGAAGCTCTTAAACAGGAAAATGAAGAGCTTCAGAACCGCCTGCAGCAATTAGAAGAAAAAATGAATCAAATTGCCGCAGCACGTGAAGACGATAGCGACGAAGAGGAAGATGAAGAAGAAAAAGAAGAAACTTCTTCAAATAAGAAATCGTCTAAAAAGTCTAAAGAAGAAGCGTCTGATGACGAGGAAGACGACGAGGAAGACGAAGATACCGATGAAGATGAAAACGCAGACGACGATGAAGATGGCGAAGATGAGGAAGAAGCTTCAGGCAAGAAGAAAACAAACGGCAAATCCGGTTCAAAAGGAAAGAAGCGTTCTACTCGCAAGTCTTCAGCTAAAAGTAAAAAATCTGCAAAAAAAGATGATGATAAAGAAGATCAAGACGAAGATACAACACTCTCTACCGAAGATGATACTGTAGCTTAACGATAAAGGAGATGTGAAAATGAGTGTAGAATCAGGTACAGGGAAGGATAGCATCTTAGAATTTTTTGTACAGGCATCAAATAAGCATGATTTTTCATTAGACATCACGTTAAACGTCAAGGGAGCTGTCGTAACAGGCACCCTCGTCTCCGCAAAGGAATACTTCGATTCATTGAGTGAAACCTTTGAGGATGGCAGTGATATAGCTCAGAAGCTGAGTGAGGAGCTTGCCAAAGCCGGGGAATCTGTACAAGAAAACCAAAGTCCTGAAGCCCACTTTATTCACCTGAAGAACGCAAAGGTGTATTGTGGTGACAGCAAACCGACCCCTTCAAAAGGGAAGATCATGTGGCGTGGGAAACTAAATGAAATCGATGGATTCTTTTTAGGAAAGATATCAGAATCGAAAAGTAGTAAATAGTACAAAAAAGCAGCCAGGTACAGTACCAGGCTGCTTTTTTGTCTGTTTAACCCTCGACAAGGAATTATTTCCCGGGGAGGATTTACCGGATTCGACAAAAATCTCCTTTCCGGTTATTGAAGGAAAGGAGATTTTTTTATGATGGTAGTTACACAAGGATGACCCAAAGAAGTAAAGTGAAAACAAGAGCCGTTAAACCTTGAACCAGCGTGGCGGCAGTCTGTGCCTTATAGGCATCTGTGACCTTCATGCCGCTGAATTGCGTGACAACCCAGAAGTAGCTGTCATTGACATGGCTGACCGTCATGGCTCCTGCACCGATGGCCATGACAACTAACGCGAGGGGTACGGCACCGTCAATCCCCATTTGTGGGAGGAGAGGAGCAATCAGGGAAGAGGTAATGACAAGGGCAGCGGTTGAAGATCCCTGAGCTGATTTCAATAGAGCTGCCACAATAAATGGAATCAAGAGGACGAGGGCACCGGAAAGTAATCCTCCGTCTGCAATCCCTTGAATCAACTCTGCAACGGGAGTCGCCTTAATGACGGAACCGAATGCTCCTCCCGCACCTGTGATCAATAAGATATTGGTAGCATCCTTCATTCCCTGACTCACCCAGCCATTAAGGGTTTCTTCATCCCATTTTGGCAGAAGGGCAAATGCAGCAAGGACACCAATCAGTAAAGCAACGACGGGTGAACCGATGAATAAGAGAACATCTGCGGCTCCGCCTTTCCACTGGAAGAAGCTGACGACGGATCCTGTACCGATCAAGAGTATCGGAAGGACAATCGGGGCAAAAGATTTAAACGTTGAAGGAAGCTCCCCAAAGGATTTGACGATCTCGTCATAATCCAGATCGAGCTCATCTTCTCCCTCGATCTCAATTTTATTTGCGACCTTAACAGCCCACAGGTAACCTGCCAGAATCGTAGGGATGGCTACAATCATCCCGATTAAAATAATGGTTCCCAAATAGTCACTTGCACCGATGTTCCCGGCTGCGGCAATGGGACCCGGAGTCGGCGGCACGAGGGTATGGGTGGCATAAAGCCCAGTGGCAAGTGCAACAGACATGGAGGCAAGAGCCACTTTTGCCCGTTTGGCCAATGCTTTTTTGAGGCTTGAGAGAATCACGTATCCGGAGTCACAGAAGACGGGGATACTGACGATGGCCCCAATCAAGGACATAGCCAGCTGTGGTCTTTTTTCCCCTACTAATCGAAGAACCACTTCTGCCATCCTGAGAGCGGCACCGGATTTCTCTAAAATCGTCCCGATAATGGTACCTGCTACGATGACGATCCCGATATACCCCATTAATCCTCCGAACCCGCCGTTGACAGCCTCTACAACCGTATCCAGTGGCAAGCCTGCAAAGATACCGACTAAGAAAGCGGCAAACAATAATGATAGAAAGGGCTGAAGCTTTAATTTTGCCGTTGTGAAAATGATAAATCCTACCCCTAGGACAATGACCGTAAATAACCAAATTCCTGACATGAGAATTTCCCCCTTTATGTTTATCCCTTTGTTAAATGTAAAATTCGTGCGATATTCCTTGTTTCATGGTAAAGCAGTTCTTCTGCTCGACTGATGCTCTCCTCTAAAGCCATCGGACCGATACTAATGGAATGACAGCTGGAGAAATTGTCGTATAATTGTTGATACCCCTCTCCTAAACTCCCTGCGATAAGAGATACGGGAGTATGGAGTTGTTTTGCGATGGCTGCGATATAAGAAGGGAGTTTTCCAAACAATGTTTGATAATCGCTCTGACCTTCCCCGGTGAGGACCCAATCAGCCTGACGAATGGCATCTGGAAGCTTCGTCGCTTCAGCAACCAGCTTTGCTCCTGATTCAATCTTTCCATCCAGATGCAAGAAGGCAAAACCGAGTCCTCCGGCTGCTCCGGCACCGCTCGTGTGTTGAAAATCAACTCCTTTTTCTTCTTGAAGCAATAGACTATAGTGATATAGTTGTTGATCAAGCTCCTTCACCTGTTCCTCGGTGGCCCCTTTTTGTGGGCCGAATACATGAGATGCCCCTGTCTTTCCACACAAAGGATTTTCAACATCGGAAGCAATGTGAAAGGTACATTCTTTTACTAGGGGATGGAGGGTGCTCCAGTCCACCTTTGCAATGGACTCAAGATCCTTTCCAAATGGCCCGACAGCGTTTCCGCCTTCATCCTGAAAGGTAACGCCGAGTGCTTGAAGCATGCCGAATCCACCATCATTCGTCGAACTGCCGCCCAGGGCAATAATGAACGTTCGGAACCCGTCATCCATCGCTGTTGTAATGACTTCTCCGATGCCAAAGGAAGTGGTATGGTATGGATTGCGTTTTTCACCAGGCACCATAGGTAACCCGGCGATGGAAGCTATTTCAATGACAGCTGTTTTCTTATCTCCTAAAACACCATATACAGTAGAGACCTTTTCCCCTAAAGGACCGGTGGCTGTTACAGGTACTTTCTCCCCTCCAGTTGCGTAAAAGAGGGTATCCAAAGTCCCTTCCCCTCCATCAGCCATGGGGATGACGTTCGTTTGAAAGCTTGTTGATTCATCCAGAAAGGCTTTCTCCATAATGGCTCCAACCTTTAAAGAGCTTAAACTACCTTTAAATGAATCGGGGGCAATAAGAATATTCATAGCGGCTCCTTTTTCAGAAAATATAATCTATTACTCTATTTAACCAAGTGAAGAAAGCGGTTACAATGTGAATTCTCCTAAACATTTCCGGGCGAAAATAAAAATGATTGTGCATGTGCACAATCATTTTTCTATTATTCTTTATTCATGTCATCAATCAATAAGATAAAACGCAGTATCATTGCGTCATCAAATGTTCTGGGGCTAAGACCCGTCAGTTCTTCGACACTCTCAAGCCGGTAAAGAAGGGTATTCCGGTGAATATGTAAAGCGTTCGCCGTTTCTTTCATGTTCAATTGGCAGTCAAACAAACGTTGAAGGGTATGTCGCAAGGTGTCGCTTAGCTGAAAAGTCTGCTCACGATAGCGATTCATAAACTCTTGGCGAATCTCGAGGGGGATGCGCTTGATAAAATCCATGATGCCCCAATCCTGTATATGAATATGATCGGAAAACTGAGGGAAGCTTTCTTGTAATTCCAGGGAACTGTGTGCTTCCAAATACGATTTTCTATACCCGACGACGCCTGGGTAGACATGACCGATTGCTGTTTTTACAATGAAAGCCTTCTCCTGTAAATGCCGCTGCAAACGCTTGGCCAAAGTGATGACTTCACCCTTAGTGGGGCAGACGCTTGCAGGGATCCCGACGACGCAGTGGGAGTCGTTGATAAAAGATTGAAAGTGAAGCTTTGGTAGTTGAAGCTTTATTCTCTTCAGAAGATCTTCTTTGACCATGGATAAAGGCATGTTGGTGGTAGAGTGGGTGAATAAGTTGGTGAACTGTACCAATAGTACTTGAACAGGTTGGCTGGTTTCAAGATGTATGTAGTGATGAGCGAACGCTTCATTTTTTCTTTCATCAAAATAATGGGGGTGTACTAAATCAAGCAGCCAATTATCCATCAATGTTTTTTGGTGCTGCAATTGATTGTGGAAATGAACCTGCTGAAGCATTACTTCTACGGTGACCTTCAACATTTTCACAAACTGATCCAGTTCCAGGGGGGAGCCGGTCACCCCAACGACCCCGATGATTTCTCCCATGAACTCAATAGGTAAGTTAATGCCTTCTTTAGAACCATGATACTTATCCAGGTCATTTTCAAAAATGATCAATGAACTTTTCTGCTTAAGGACATAAAGAGCCCCTTCGTGAACTTGATTCATGCGCGTTGAATCTGTACTGGCAACTATGACGCCGGACTCGTTCATGATATTGATATTGTAATGTACGATCGTCTTCAATTTCGCTATGATTGGATAAGCTAGTTCTTCTGTAATATGCATGTGGAACACCCCGTTATTCGTCATGCCTTCATTCTAGCACATGTTTTCTTTCTGCCTATTCGGGTATAGATACGTATACAAAGGAGGTTACCTTTATGAAACGATTAATCGGAAGACTGATCAAATGGGGACCTATCATTTACCCGATTTACAAGAAGTATCGGAATAAGAGGAGACATAAGAAATCAATGACGTATTAAGAGGACAGCCTGCATGGGCTGTTTTTTTATGTCATTTTGGCACAAATAAAAAACCCCTGGGAATCCAGGGGTTTTTAGTATTCTTAATGAGACGTTCTTCTCATTCCTCTTAGAAGTAAGCTTAATAGGAATACGAAGATGATCGCTCCCAGTAATGCCGGGATGATAGCGATTCCTGCAAGGGACGGTCCGAAGCTTCCAAGAAGTTCCCCACCGATCCAGGCACCGATGATACCTGCAATGATGTTTCCGATGATTCCACCAGGGACGTTTTTACCTAAAATGAGACCAGCTAACCAACCGATGATTCCACCAACAATTAAGTACAAGATAATACCCATTTTTTCTTACCTCCATGTAATGTTTTTGTGTTGTTATAAGGTAATTTCCCCTTTTTTCAAATGTCAAAACCTAATATGTTGTCACTTGAAAAATTTTCTGGAGGATATACATAACATACTTTACAGCCGGCAGCTTATCCTGGTATTTTTCATAGTCCACAGTGTATGTCCCGTTCTTGTTGTTCCAAATCCGGTCGAAATAGTCATCGACTTCCTTTATAGTTTTACTGTCTGTCGGGGCCGTCAGTTTCACGTTTTCTTCCAGGTTATAATCATCCAGATTTCGGGACGTATAATTGCCCGATCCTCCAATTACCGTACTTTGCTTTTCCCCTTTTACATAAATGAATTTCGTGTGATATTGCTCTTTATTTGTGTTATACCATCTGATGGTGATATGTTCGTTCTCCAGTTTGTGAAGCTCGGCTGCGATGGGCAGGTTAGGAAGTCCGATTTTTTCTTGTCCAAAGGCGTTCTGGTTCGGATCCAGGACTAAACGAATATCCACTTCGCGTTCTGCCGCATCTTCAATGGCGTCGATGATATCCCGGTCCGCCAGATAAAACATGCCGATCCAGGCTTCGTCTCCTTTTTCCGCGTCATCTAATGCCTTTACCACCCCTTTTTGAATTTCTCTTTCCGTCAGGATCTGAGCGTTGACAGTCGACTCGCCGGGTGGAAGGGCTTTGACGGAATCATTGACCTCTTCTTCAGTAGGGAAGGCATCCACATTTCCGTCTGAAAAAGCCGCAACCGCTTTTTCGGCTTTTACCATATCCTTCAGGATGTCTCCTTTTACCTTGAATGCGATATTCGAGTGGAAACCACTGGCGTCATGGGGATTGGCGGACAGGATGAGTCCGGCTTTTTCCGTTATGACGATTTTCCGGTGATTCGCTTTGACATTCAATAGTTTCAAATATGACCTCATTGTTACCTTAGGTGCGGAGGGTGCCATGGGATTGGGCAGCCAGCCGGTACCTTCCTGCCCAAACCAGCCAAAGGCGGTCCTCCACACACCGGAATATAAGAGGTTGGGATCTCTAAGACGATTTAAGTCGGTAAAGACCACTTCAGCACCGAGTTTTTCTAAAGGTTCAATTTGTTTGGCTGTATGGGAGCCGTAAGTCGTGTTAACGACATCACTGATAAAGACCACTTTCAGGTCGGGCTTCTTTTTCATCTGTTCTTGAATCTTTCTGGATAATGTTTCACTGATCTTGGGATAATCACGGTCACCCTTTGTATAGCCATTAACTAAGAATAAGTCCAAAATAAGAAAATCGTCTGCCTCTTCAATGGTTTGATAGACTTCATCAAAGATCGATTGATCATATCGTTCTTTCCCATCCTTCTGATAGGTGAGGTCGTATAAGAATTCCACGTCCTCTTCCGGTATGGCATAGGTGTCGCTGGCGTAGGAGATTCCTTTCGGCAAAGGCTTTACGCGGTTATATATCATGACCACCGTCAGGATTAAAATGATAACACCGCCGATCCACCAGCTTCTCTTTTTATACCACTTCTTCTTGGTCTTCAAATGAATTCCCCTGTTCTATTGTGTTTTTTCTTACTATACCCTTAATGGCATGAGGGGAATCCACATAGATGAAGATCTGGTGGAAAAGTCCAAAAAAAATCCAGGCAGAAAAATCTGCCTGGACTCCTTACCTATGATGAATGAACATGTCTGCGATATAAAAGCAAGAGTAAGAGAGACAGCGTCATGAGTCCGATCAGAACCAGGAAAGTGTTCTGAAAGGAGCTTACCGGGAAATCTGCTCCTCCCATCTCCACGATTATTCCGCCAAGGACGGAACCGGATGCGCTCCCGACATAGTGGATCAGCTGCTTCATCCCGATACCTGAGGCAGTCAATTCCTTGCTCATGACACGGGACACTTCGTTTGTCGAACTTGAAGAAAGACTGGAAAATCCGAAGCTTGTAAACATATAGGCTAACATGATCATATACTCACTGTGCGGTGATAAGAGATAAAAAAGGACAGTCGAAACGATCAGAAGAATATGAGCAAGAAACATCACTCTGATATTCCCGTATCGGTCGATTAGTCTTCCTACAAATATGGCTGCGACTGCAGACAGCATCGCTCCAGGGAAAATGATGAATCCGACAGCCGTCGGGTTTTTGCCGAATACATGCTGAAGCATCAGGGGCATGACGATCAGGATGGCGAAATGAGTGACAAACCCAAGGAAACTCATATATAGAATTTGCCTGTAGCCTTTATCCCGAATCAAGCTGGGCTGAATAAAGGGAATCTCAATCTTATGAATCCGGATCCATAATCCACCGAAGAAAACGACGGCACCTGCGAAGTAGTACCAATGAAACGTTGAGATGAATAGCAGGAAGAAGGTGATGCCAATTCCTGTCAGAAATCCTCCCCAAACATCAAAGTATCCCTTTCTTGTCGTCTCATTTGGTAGAAAGCGGTACAGTACGGGGATCATTCCAAGTACGCATAATGTTATCAGGAATAAATAATTCCAACTCAGGTAATCCGTGATAACGCCACCTACAACGGGACCCAATCCAAACCCAAGGGAAGAAGCGGAAGCGATCATCGCAAGGGCCCTTCCACGCCTTTGTAAGGGGACAAACCGTCCGGCAAATACCATGGATAGACCAGGGATGGCTGCTGCCCCTGCCGCTTGAAACAATCGTGAAAGCAATAGCCATGCGAATGTATTGGCAAAGAAGCCAGTCAATGAGGCTATGCCGAAGATGGTAATCCCAATGATGAGCAATCGTTTGATAGGGATGTAATCAGCTAAACGGGTATACGTAATGGTACAAATGGCAAGTACAATTGAATACCCCGATACGATCCATGCTCCTTCAGAAGGAGCCAAAGAGAAATCGTTCAATACATTCGGAAGGGCTACATTGAACATGGTCGTATTCATGACCACGAGCCAAATGGTCAAACTTAAAAAAAGAATCGTCTTTGTATGTGAAGGAGATGCTTGAGCATGTTGTTCACCAGTCATTTTTGACCACCTCCATGATAGATATTGATGCTCGAAGTACTATACCACAAACAAAGACGTACTGAAAATGAATGTGCCTTCGTCCGGGTGGGCTTGTGGAAGTTTAAGATGTTGGAAATGGTCTATTATATAAGGAGAATCTGTTAGGAGGATAAGTATGTCAAATCTTACGATAAAAGCGTTTGTGTTCGATGCATATGGTACCTTATTCGATGTCCATTCCGTTATTGAAAAATGTAATGAACTCTTTCCGGATAAAGGGGAGGAAATCAGTCAGGTGTGGCGTCAGAAACAATTGGAATATAGCTTTCTCCGTCAGCTGATGGGAACATATACCACATTTTACTCCATCACGAGGGATGCCCTGCATTACGCATGTGTCCATGTGGGAGTCGATCTATCTGATGACAAAGAGAAGGAGTTGTTGGAGGCTTATCTGGAATTGACTCATTATGAGGAAGTAGAGAGTGTACTCGGGGAACTGAAATCTTATCAAACCGCCATCTTCTCAAATGGCTCCCTTGATATGCTCTCACCACTGGTGGAGCAGTCTTCATTCGGGCACCTGCTGGATGAGGTATTGACAGTGGATGAAATCAAACAATTCAAACCCACTCCGATGTCTTATCAGCTTGTCCTTAAGAAGCTTGGCGTCAAAAGGGAAGAGGTTTTGTTTATGTCTTCAAACCCGTGGGATATTGCTGGAGCGGCCAACTTTGGGTTCAATACGGCATGGATCAACCGTCAGGATAAGGTAATGGATGAACTTGGGGTAAAGCCTGATTTTGTCTATAGTGATCTGAATGGAATACTTGAGCATACATGATGAAAGGGGCTGGCATATGGATGGATGCCGAGCCCCTTTTTTACTTATTTAGTAAGCTAAGCCAATAGATTCATTGATGTGCTTCCCTTGAATGACACTTTGTAATAGAAAGTGAGCGACATCTGCCCGGCCTATTTTACGTCCCTTGTCCGGGATTGAATTTTCATCTTGACGATACGTCTTTGACAGGGGCTGGGTGGTCAATTGCATAGGTCTTGCAATCGTGTAGCGAACGTCATGTTTCTTTATTTCTTCTACGGCATTCTTATGATCTTTCAGCACATTACGTAGGATGAATTGTGCCAGTTTCCCTTGAAGGCCGGGTATTTCTTTGTGGATGCCGGCTGATGCTACGTAAGCGATACGCTCAATGTGGTGGGTGTTCATTCCCGTCAGGATATTTTTTGTCATGTCTGAAAGAACGGTGGTTTCCTTCAATCCATCCGAACCAAGACAGGATATGACGGCTTCCTGTCCCGCTAATGCGTCTTCCACTGCTTTAGCGTTTAAAGCATCTCCCTGAATAATGGTCAATAGTGGATCGTCACCATTTAGTTTAGATGGGTTTCTTACAAAAGCTGTGACTTTATGGCCTTCAGCCAAAGCTTGCTTGACAATTTCTTTACCTGTACCGCCGGTTGCTCCAAACACGATTAACTTCAAGAATCTTCCCCTCCCTTTCTGTTACTATTCATTGTATAGTACAGTTAGAATAATAGACTAGCATGAATAGGTAAACTGTTTTGATTTTTATAGGAATATAAACAAAGAATAACAGTGGGGAGGAAATGATCATGACTGAAAAGCTGATCCCGGTATCCGGCGTAGAAGTGGATTCTAAAACAAAATGTAAGCATTATCGAACGTCAAAGGATATCATCGCCATTAAATTCAAATGCTGTAACACCTATTATCCTTGCCACTCATGTCACAAAGAAGTGGCGGATCATGATCCCATCCTCTGGTCACCGGAAGAGTGGAATACGAAAGCGATTCTGTGCGGAGAATGCCATAACGAGTTAACGATTTTACAATACATGAATTGCCAATCGGTCTGCCCCCATTGTCAGTCCGCTTTTAATCCCGGATGTCAGACCCATTACCACCTGTACTTTGAAGGGTGATCGACAGCAATGTTTCACGTGAAACGAAGGAGGTGTTTTGAAATGGAGAAAGCCACGTTTGCAGGAGGCTGTTTCTGGTGTATGGTGGAACCCTTTGAGAATCAGGAAGGAATCGAAGAGATCATTTCAGGCTATACAGGAGGGCGGACTCCCGATCCTACCTATAAAGAAGTGATCTCAGGCGAAACGGGTCATTATGAAGCAGTGCAGATCCTATTTGATCCTGCCTTATTTCCGTATGAGAAACTCCTGGACTTTTACTGGAGACAAATCGACCCAACCGATCCTGAAGGCCAATTCAAAGATCGGGGAAGCTCATACCGGACAGCGATCTTTTATCACAATGATCATCAAAAAAGGCTTGCCGTAGACTCTAAAAGTGAATTGGAGAAGAGTGGACGGTTTGCAGACCCTATTGTGACCGAAATCCTCCCCGCAAAGGAATTTTATCCTGCGGAAGACTATCATCAGGATTTCCACAAGAAAAACGCTTTCCGATATACGCTATACAAACGCAGCAGGGAGGATTTCCTGAAGAAATATTGGCCTAAGGATCGATCATATTTAAAAGAACAGCTGACAGAGATGCAATATTTCGTCACCCAGGAAAATGGGACTGAGCCACCATATGAAAACGAGTTCTGGAATAACACGAGAGAAGGAATATACGTGGATATTGTGTCAGGGGAACCCCTCTTCACGTCGAAAGACCAGTATGACAGCGGCTGTGGATGGCCCAGCTTTACAAAGCCGGTCATGGACGCAAGCGTCAGCGAACGATACGATCTCTCCCATCGGACTACCCGGGTGGAAGTCAGGAGCAGGGAAGCGGATTCCCATCTTGGCCATGTCTTTCCGGACGGACCGGGTCCCAAAGAACTTCGTTACTGTATCAACTCTGCCTCTTTGCGGTTTATTCCTAAAGAAAAGCTTGAAGAGGAAGGATATGGCGATTTTCTGTTATTGTTTCAACGTAAATAAAGACATGCCTGCCTCCCAGGTTAGCTTAAGAGGATCCTCATTGTACAAAGCACAACCGGAAGCAGACGATGTCCCGTTGCTTCCGGTTGTGTTGTATTTATGACGGATGTTCCTATTCTTGTGGTCGGTTTTTCTTGGCGTTTTCCTGCCCGGTTGTAAATTCGACTAATTCGGAACTCGTGCGATTTCCTCTTTTAGCATTCGTGTTGCTTTGAGCATTGCGGTTTCCTTTTTTCGTGCGTCCCATTCAGAATCCCTCCCTAAATAGTCAAGCATCTATAGTTTAAGGAGTTACGCAGGAAATATTCTTCTGTCTCATGCGACAAAATATGTCAGATACCTTGGTTTTTCAGTTTATTTCCCAGGCTATATTCGACAAAAAACCACATATACTCTAGAGGTCCGTCCCTCCATCGTTCACGTCAAACCTTGTGAGGGGTTTCTTGGCAGGGCCTTCGATGACGTCTCCGTCAATGGAGAAGCGTGAGCCGTGACAAGGGCAGTCCCAGGTGTGGTCTCCGTGATTCCACTCGGTTTCGCATCCGAGATGGGTACATGTAGTGTCCACGACATGCAGGTTTCCGTTTTCATCCCGGAATCCTCCACATCGGCGCCCGTTCAAATTGACGACATCGCCTTCCCCTTTCTCAAGGTCCTCGGGCTTTTTAGATGGAATTTGGAGTTTTCCTTTCATGAGCTCGCCGGCTACATTGAGATTCTCCTTGAAAAAATGCTTGATACTTGGGTCAGCCACAAATCTCGAAGGTGAGTAGATGTCTGCATAAATGTGATGATTTCCTAAGATCTGGTCAGAGAGAATCTGGCCGGCTAGAGTACCGGAAGTCATTCCCCACTTATTAAAGCCAGTTGCGACAAAAATCGATGCGTGCTTTTCTGTCAGCTTTCCGATATAGGGCACTTTATCAAGGGTGATCAAGTCCTGAGCGGACCAGCGATACTTTATTTCCTCTACACCGACAACCTCTTCCCCGAATGCCTCGAGTGCCCTGTAGTGGTCCATCGTATCTTTTCCTTGCCCCGTCTTATGCTTATCCCCGCCGATCAGGATGAGTTTTTCACCGTTTTCATCCACTTCATAACGGAGGGAACGAGTTGGTTCGTCTGCGCTGATATACATGCCTCCCGGATAATCCTTCTTGGCTTTCACACCGATGATGTACGAGCGTTCTGCATGCATTTTCGTAAAATAGAATCCCATGCCATCATAAAAGGGGAAGTGGGAGCAGATGACCACATATTCACTATCGAGATGATAACCATCAGAGGTCACAACCTGCGTGCTATCTCCTTCATTGATCGTCTTGGCAGCCGTTCCTTCATAGATTTGGCCTCCCAATCCCGTATAAGAATCGATTAAGGCTTTTAAATACTTCAAGGGATGAAATTGAGCCTGTTTTTTCATCATCACCGCTTTTTTGATGTCCAGGTCGAAGGGGATAGTTTCTGTCAGCTCACCTGAAATATCCAACTTCTGATACGCTTCATATTCCTTTTCGATCTTCTCAGCATATTGGTCGGTCGTTGCATACACATAGGCGTCTTCTTCTGAAAAATGACAGTCGATGTTTTCGTTGTGAATGGTGTCCTTGATGAACTGGATAGCCTTTGATTGGGACAGATAATATTTCCTTGCGAACTCTTCCCCAAAGTGTTGGATGAGTTCATCATAAATCAATCCGTGCTGTGCCGAAATTTTGGCGGTTGTATGACCTGTCGTGCCGTTCAATACGTGATCGGCGTCTATGAGGGCAACCTTCTTCCCGCCTTTTGCCAACAGGTAAGCAGTGGTGATCCCTGCTATCCCACCTCCGACAACGGTTACGTCCACTTTCAGATTTTGATCCAGCTTTTTAAATACAGGGAGTTTAGTCGTTTCTCTCCAGTAAGGCTCCGGTGTGTGGGAAAATGCATTTTGTTGATGTGTATCCATATGAACGCTCCTTTAGCTTTCTATTCCTTACCATTCTCTCCCGATTTGAAGAAAAAATAAGTAAGAACAAAGAAAAAAAGAGACCGGCTAAAGCCAGTCTCTCATGGAGCGTTTTTATGAATTCTGCAGAATACGGGCATCTTTCTCTGCAGATTCAACGGTTTGTTTTAGTAGCATGGAAATCGTGACAGGACCGACTCCGCCTGGAACGGGTGTGATAGCACTTGCCTTTTCATAGCACGCATCATAATCGATGTCCCCGACGTTCCCCTTGTTGTAGCCGGCATCAAGGACAACAGCACCTTCTTTTACCCATTCCCCTTGAATGAAGTTCGGTTTGCCTACAGCTGCCACGACAATGTCGGCAGTACTCAAAAGGTCAGGGAGATTTTCCGTATAGGAATGACATGTCGTTACGGTCGCATTCCGATTCAATAACATCATGGAAACGGGTTTACCAAGGATCGGACTCCTTCCAACCACGACGGCGTGTTTCCCTTCAAGGGAGACTCCGTAGTAATCGATGATGCTCATGATGGCTGCCGGGGTGCAGGATGGATATTCACCGAACCCCAATGAATTTTGACCGAACCCGAGGCTCGTGACCCCGTCCACATCCTTTTCAATGGAAATGGCTTCAAAGGCAGCACGTTCGTCGATATGATGAGGTACCGGGTGCTGTAAGAGAATCCCATGTACGGAAGAGTCGTCATTCAGCTCCCCGATCACGTCAAGCAGTTCTTCTGTTGTCGTTTCTCTTGAAAGGTGGATGCGTCTTGATTCCATGCCGATCTTCGCACAGGCATTACCCTTCATCTTGACGTACGTGGCAGAAGATGGATCATCTCCCACGAGCACCGTTGCAAGACACGGAGTGATTCCCTTCTCCTTTAGTGCAGCTACTCTTGATTTCAGGCTTTCCTTAATTTCAGATGCAACAAGTTTCCCGTCTAATACTAGTGGTTCCACTGCAATCCCTCCTGATAGTAGTAAAAAAAGGCAAGGGTATCCCCTTGCCTTCTGCCCAGGCGAACGGCTAATGGCTCATGTTTTGTAAAATTCGCAGCTCCCTCGTGGTTGATTCCACATTTTCGCCAGTCACTGCTCTAATTATCTTCAAATTCATTGTAACACGAATATAAAGTATATTTCCAGTGTTAATGTTCGTGTTTTT
Organism: Rossellomorea sp. DA94; assembly: GCF_029834455.1. NCBI lineage: Bacteria > Bacillati > Bacillota > Bacilli > Caryophanales > Bacillaceae > Rossellomorea > Rossellomorea sp. DA94. The sequence goes on along the minus strand of NZ_CP122397.1, from coordinate 4,524,748 downwards.
TGCTGGGATACATCAAAAGGCTGAGAATGTGCTACATCTAATTTTCTATAAGGTTCAACCCCAAATAGACGATTTTTTGCCTTTGATTATTTCATACAATTTGAATAACAAGAGAAATGAAAGGGGTATGGAGTATGTTCAAACAAAAAATCGTCATGATAACGGGTGCTTCAAAGGGACTTGGGAAGGCTTTGGCTTTGAAGTTTGCAGAAGAAGGGGCAAAGGTGGCCATCTGTGCAAGAAACGTCGGTCCACTAAAGGAAGTTGAAGAAGAACTGAGGGCATTGGGGGCTGAAGTGGTGGCTTGTGAGGCAGATGTTTCGAATGCACGGGATGTTGATCGCTTCGTGTCGGTAACAGAGGAAGTGTGGGGGAGTGTGGATGTCCTGATAAATAATGCTTCTGTGTTTGGGCCGGGACCACGCCTGTTGGCGGATTATCCCAAGGAAGAGTTTATGGAGGTGCTCAGGATCAATACGTTGAACCCATTTTTAGTAACGAAACGGGTTCTCCCCGGTATGATCAGCAGGGGGACGGGGTCCATCATAAATATAACGTCAGAAGCGGGCCGAACAGGCTTCGGGGAATGGGGAGCGTATGGGATTTCGAAATTCGCGGTGGAGGGACTGACTCAAACGTGGGCTGATGAGCTTGACGGGACGGGTGTGCGGGTGAATATGGTGGATCCGGGTGAGATGGACACGGAAATGCACGACAAGGCGGTACCCGAATGTGATTATCCCCTTGCGAATCCACACGATCACCTTGATGTTTTTCTTTACCTCGCATCTGATGCTTCGACCAAGGAAAATGGTCAGAGATTTGAAGCACAGGAATATCAAGGGAAAGCGAGGGAGGAGGCATGAATGAACGTTCCTTTCAAATCCCTTCCCGTTTAAACGCGACGACACCCATCGAGCTTCAGGGGCTTGAAAGGGATGACGTAAAGCTGATGGTGCTGGACCGTGAGTACGGTAAGTGTGAACATACTGTATTTAAAAAGCTGCCTGATTTTTTACATGAGGGGGATGTGCTTGTTTTTAATAATAGCAGAACCCTTCCCGCTTCACTCAAAGGGAAGCAGGGAAACCGGAATGTCCTCGTTCGCCTTTCGAGGAAACGAAGTGGTAACACGTGGGATGCCCTCATCCTTGGGGACGTCCATCAAGCGGGGGAACCGATTGATTTTCCAGGAGGGGCATCTGGGCGCATAAAGGGTCCAGGAAGTGAAAGCCCACTTGTACAGCTTGAGTTCAACAAGGGTGACAGTGAACTGATGGACTTCATTTTCAAATACGGCGAGCCCATCCGTTATGAATACATCTCGGAGCCCTGGCCCCTGGATTATTACCAGAATGTTTATGGATCGGTACCGGGATCGGTTGAAATTGCCTCCGCCGGAAGGGCTTTTACGTGGAGGTTATTACAAGCCTTAAAGGAAAAAGGGGTGGGCATTGTGTTCATCCAGCTCCACGCAGGTTTAAGTTATTATGGGAATGATCGTTGGCCGATGCCAAAGCACCACCCCGAAGACTATCGGGTGACTCCTGAAGCGGTTAACGAGATCCTCCACGCAAAGAATCGGGGGAAAAGGGTCATTGCAGTGGGCACGACGGTGGTACGGGCACTTGAGACGATCATGACGCAGCACGGGCAGCTGCAGCCTACTGAAGGTGTTACCAATCTGTATATAACCGGCGATACATCCCTCCAAATCGTAGACGGCCTCATTACAGGGCTACACGAACCGGAAGCGAGTCATTTGAATCTATTAAAGGCGTTCATGTCCGAGGACAAATTGCGTCATGCCTATCAAACGGCCCTGGCAAAGAACTATAAATGGCATGAATTCGGGGATATGAATATCATATTGTAAGGAGAATAGATATGAGACTTCATCACATTGGGATGAATGTAAAGAGCCTGGAGAGGTCAAAGGAATTTTATCAATCCCACTTTGGCTTTAAGGAAGAAATGGTTTTTAAGTGGGGAAGTGAGAACATCATGTTTCTGAAAAAATGGGATTGCCGGTTGGAGCTCATAGAGGAATCCGTAGAGGGTGGCTCAACCTGTGCATTCCTTCATATCGCATTGGAAGCCGACGACCTTGAAAAGGAAGTTGAATCCGTAAAAGAGAAGGGGCTGGTGCCTGTGGAAGGCCCTCTTCTTCTTGAAAATGGATGGAAAGTGGCTTTTTTCTTTGGTCCCGATGGAGAAATCATTGAGTTGATTGAAGAGTAGAAGGTGATTTATCCCCACCAAACCCATAGGCTTTATGAAATTTTTTTGTCCGGAAATCTGTGATACAGTTATCCGGGTAATAAATGAACTGACTATGGTGTAGGAAGGGATTTTCATGAATAAAGAAAAGAGTTTACGCTGGTCATTTTTCTTTGTGGGACTGCTCGTGCTGTCGTTTGGCATCAGCTTGACGATCAAAGGGAAAGACCTTGGAATCGGACCTTGGGATGTATTCCATTATGGGTTATTCAAGCAGCTTGGTCTGACGATCGGGACGTGGTCCATCATTGTGGGCTTCATCATCCTGTTTGTGACAGGTCTTGGGACCAGGTCATTTCCTAAAGCCGGTGCTTTTATCAATATGCTGTTAATTGGCATTTTCATAGATGTATTCAATTTTATACTGCCTGACCCGCATTCTTTCCTAGCGCAGACCATCGTGTTTGCCATTGGGATCGTAGTGATCGGGTATGGAATCGGTCTGTACGTATCAGCGGACCTCGGAGCGGGACCGCGGGATAGTCTCATGCTGCTGGTCGTTGAGAAAACGGGTTGGAAAGTTCAATGGGTCCGGAATGGAATGGAAATCATCGTGTTCTTCTTTGGTTGGTTATTGGGTGGTCCTGTCGGGATCGGTACAGTTATCATCGCCTTGGGACTCGGTTCCATCGTTGGATTTTCATTGCCTCAAAGCAAAAAGCTGTTACACTTTCTCATTGCAAGACAGATGACTAAACGAGACAATCCTTTAGCAAGCTAAGGGTTGTCTTTTTTTACAGCCTAAAAGGGATTTCAAACGATCATCCAGAAGTATGAATAGAGTTCTGGTATTCGGGATCTATTATGTGAGAAGGAATGGGTGGGAGTATGAAAGAGCTTGTAGACTATTGTTATCTCTGTCAAAAGCCCCTCTATTGTTTGGACGGTTTCTTTAACGGTGTTCAAATGGGGGATGGAAAGAGTTGTTGTTTTGAATGTGAGGAACGGAGTCAAAGGGAGGAGACGTTACATGAGTCATGAGTATGCTAATAAACTGATTACCCTATTGAACGATCATCAAAACAGTGAAAACAGGGAAGCCATGGAAGCGTATATGAGAAATCAATTTGAGTTCTTTGGCATCAGGAGTCCGGAACGCACTGTCTTGCTCCGTGATTTTCTGAAGGAGAACGGTAAGCCGCCTATTGAAGAATTGCCTGATATTGTCCGTTCTCTCTGGTCCTGCCCTCAGCGGGAATGTCAATACGCCGCTCTCGGCCTGATCGATAAACAAGCAAGATACTTAACAAAAGAGCATCTTCCCCTTTTGGAAGAAATGATTGTAACGAAATCCTGGTGGGATACGATTGATCATATCGCACCTAATCATGTAGGGAAAATCTATCAAAAAGAAGAAGATGACACATACTTAGAGAAATGGATTCAATCAGATAATATGTGGTTGAATCGCATCGCCATACTCCATCAATTGAAATATAAAGAAAAAACCGATGAGGCGCGCCTTTTCAGATATATCAACATGCACCGTCAATCCAATGAATTCTTTATCCAAAAGGCCATTGGCTGGGCCCTGAGGGAGTATTCAAAAACGAATCCCGAATCGGTGAAACGTTTCATCGCTTCAGAGGAGCTGGCTCCACTCAGCATTCGGGAAGGATTGAAGCATGTGAATCGAAAAGCTAAGGTGGAGAAAACGGGAAAGTAGCAAGGGGTCATGAAAAGAGATAAGGGGAATTTCCTATTTATTTTTCAGGTATTCACCCAGGCCCCAATCTAGTATAAAGTAAAGAAAGATAGATTTGAGAGGGGCATTGGGATATGAACTGGAATGATTGCATCGAAAGAACGAATACACACTCCGTTAAATGGTCGTTTCCAAAAGGGGATGTGATCCCTATGTGTATAGCAGATATGGACTTCCAGGTTTCTTCTGCCATTGTGGAAGCAATGAACAAGAAGGCCCGGCACGGCATTTACGGCTATACGACATTTAGCGATCGATACTTTGAGTCCATTATGTCATGGTGGAAAAGGCGTTTCCAGATGGATATTAAGAAAGAATGGATCAGCTTCAGTCCCGGGATCATTCCCGGAATCAATGTACTGTTGTCCGTTCTGACTGAGCCTGGAGACGGTGTCATCATTCAGGATCCGGTTTATTATCCTTTCTATAGCACGATTGAGAATCACGGCTGTTCGGTGGTGAAGAATACGTTACTCTACAAAGATGGCGTGTATTCCATCGATTTCGACGATCTGGAAGAGAAAGCGAGCCGGTCAAGAACCAAGATCCTTATCCTTTGCAGCCCGCATAATCCTGTCGGTCGGGTGTGGACGGATGAGGAACTGTTGAAAATCGGTGATATCGCCAAACGTCATGATTTATGGATCATCTCTGACGAAATGCACGGTGATTTAGTGTATGAAGGATTTGAACATATTCCTCTCTTTAAAGTGGATGAGAGTCTGCTTAAGAGAAGCATAGTATGTGCCGCTCCAAGTAAAACATTTAACATAGCGGGGCTGCAAACCTCCATCCTCCTTATCCCGAATGAAGAGGTAAGGGAAAGGTATCAGGACAAGCTCACCGGCTTTGGACTGATGCGCCCGAATGTGTTCGGGATCGAAGGCACCATCGCGGCATATGAGGAAGGGGAACCATGGCTGAATGAGCTCCTGATGGTGTTGGAAGAGAATAAACAGTATGTTCATAACTATCTGGATCAGCATCTGCCGGAACTCCGGGCCATCCAGCCACAGGCCACCCATCTGATCTGGATCGACTGCTCAGATCTCGACATGCAGGGGGATGAGCTTTGCAGATTCTTCCTGGAAAAAGCACGGGTCAAATTTGACGAAGGCTTCAAATTCGGAGAAAGCGGCCAATCCTTCGTCCGGATGAACATCGCCTGCCCTAAAGAACGGGTCGACCTTGCCCTGAGAAGAATGCACGAAGCCATACTCGAACACCGGGTAAAAAGCAGGATAAGTAAATAACAAACGTGGATGAACAGAAGTGACGGCTTTTGTTCATCTTTTATTTTTTCCCCAAATAAAATCAACTAACTTAAACCATTAAGGGAACACTACTATTAAACCGAAATCTGAAGATATTTTTTGTCCATCACAAAAAAACATGTTAAACTATAAAATAGAACAATCCTTAGAAAACACAAAGAATCAACTGATAAATAATGTATTTTTGGAGTGGACATTTGTTTTTAAAACGCTTACATAACAGGAGGACGAGTATATGACAAGCAAGACATTAGATCACTTTCTACAAGAAAATCTTGAAGATTTAAAATCACGCGGTTTGTATAATGAAATCGATCCATTGCAAGGTGCAAATGGACCGGTGATCACCATTAACGGGAAAAAGCTCGTGAACCTTTCTTCTAATAACTATCTTGGACTCGCTACAGATGAACGTCTGAAAAAGGTAGCGATTGAAGCGGTGAAAGAATATGGTGTGGGAGCAGGAGCGGTCCGTACGATCAACGGTACGCTGGATCTTCACGTGAAGCTTGAGGAAAAGCTTGCGAAATTCAAAGGAACAGAAGCGGCGATTGCGTATCAATCCGGTTTCAACTGTAATATGGCGGCTATTTCAGCGGTAATGGACAAAAATGATGCCATCCTTTCAGATGAACTGAATCACGCATCCATCATTGACGGATGCCGTCTATCAAAAGCCAAGATCATCCGTTTTGGTCATTCCGATATGGAAGATCTTCGTGCAAAAGCGAAAGAAGCGAAGGAATCCGGTCAATACAACAAAATCATGATCATCACAGACGGCGTATTTTCCATGGACGGGGATGTATGTAAGCTTCCTGAAATCGTTGAGATCGCTGAAGAGTTCGATATCATGACGTATGTAGACGATGCCCACGGTTCCGGTGTCCTTGGAAAAGGTGCAGGGACAGTCAAGCACTTTGGTCTGTCTGATAAAGTCGACTTCCAAATGGGTACGTTATCGAAAGCGATCGGGGTAGTCGGCGGATATGTGGCCGGAACACAAAACCTGATCGATTGGTTAAAGGTCCGTTCCCGTCCATTCCTATTCTCTACATCCTTGACACCTGCAGATGTGACCGCTTGTACGGAAGCACTTGATCTGATCATGAATTCCACAGAACTACAGGATAATATGTGGGAAAACAGCCGTTATTTGAAAGAAGAGCTGACGAAGCTTGGATTCGATATCGGAAACAGTGAAACACCTATCACACCTGTCATCATCGGTGAGGAGCAGGCAACGCAGAACTTCAGTAAGCGTCTGTATGAAGAAGGGGTTTATGCTAAATCCATCGTGTTCCCGACTGTACCAAGGGGAACAGGCCGTGTTAGAAACATGCCTTCCGCTGCACATACGAAGGAAATGCTTGATCAGGCGATTGCAGCGTATGAGAAAGTCGGAAAAGAAATGGGTATTATCTAATCAAACAGTACAAATCGTATAGGGTGCGACTTACATAGCCGGCCCTCTATGTTTACGATATCACCAAAGGTAAATGCAGGAGGAAAGACGATGAAAAAGATTTTAGTAACGGGTGCACTTGGACAAATCGGCTCCGAGCTCACCAATAGAATGCGCGAAGTATACGGTTCGGATAACGTCATTGCAACGGATATCCGTGAAACCGATAGTCCGGTCGTGAAAAATGGACCGTTTGAACAACTTGACGTCACCAATGGCGAAAAAATGTTTGATATTGCTAAAACACATAAAGTGGATACGGTCATTCACCTGGCCGCTCTCTTATCCGCGACTGCAGAAGCGAAGCCGCTGCTTGCATGGAACCTGAACATGGGCGGACTTGTGAATGCCCTTGAGACATCAAGAGAATTAGGCTGCCAATTCTTCACACCGAGTTCCATCGGAGCATTCGGTCCATCTACACCGAAGGATTCAACGCCTCAGGATACGATCATGCGCCCTACGACCATGTACGGAGTGAACAAAGTATCAGGTGAGCTTCTTTCAGATTACTACTTCACGAAATTCGGAGTGGATACAAGAGGATTGCGTTTCCCTGGACTGATTTCATATGAAACCCTCCCAGGTGGTGGAACGACGGACTATGCGGTAGAAATCTACTACGAAGCGATCAAAAATAATGAGTATACTTCCTATATTGGTGAGGGTACTTACATGGATATGATGTATATGCCCGATGCCCTTAATGCGATCATCGACCTGATGGAAGCGGACGGTTCAAAGCTTAAGCACCGTAATTCCTTCAACGTGTCAGCCATGAGCGTGGCGCCTGAAGACATCGCCGGGGCGATCCGCGTTCACCAGCCGGACTTCAAACTGGATTATAACGTTGATCCCGTTCGCCAAAGCATTGCAGAGAGCTGGCCAAACGCCATCGATTCCAGTGCAGCCATGAACGAATGGGGCTTTAAAGCGGAATACGATTTAGCCAAGATGACGGCAGATATGCTGAATAAATTAAAAACGAAGTAAGTTTAAGGATCCCTCTGCAGGTCAGAGGGACCCTTTTTTTATGTTCCACAGAGTTTAATATGCGACAAAAAATGACATTTATTGACGGGGACATGATATACTTCAATTAACAGAAAAAAGAAATTCAACAGAAACAGTATGAAATGTCAATAATAAAAGGTTTCTTATAAATGGGATGGTGGTACATATGAACTATATAACATGCAGGCTACCAACCTTTAGATTTTACAGACGTTGAATTGCACCGATACAACCTATAAATCATTGAAAGTAAGAGTGAGGCTGGTGACTTAGATGGCAGAAAAAGTGAATGGTAAGGAACCGACATTCCACAAGTTAATCATAATACTCATGGCTCTATCCGTATTACAGGTCATCGCCCTACTCATCCTTGATTCACCATGGGACTTCATCGCTTCACTCCTTCTCATGTGCGCCATAGTGGCGGTTCTCCTCATCCTGTTGAAAAGGGGGAACCGGTTCATGATGCGGCACCAAAAGCTCTTGGAAGAAGAAAATCAGCTATCCACCCTCCTTCATTCCCTCCCGGACTTTGTGTGCTTCAAGGATGGAGACGGGCGCTGGTTGAAGGTCAATCAATTTGGTCGCAGGCTGTACAATTTGGAAGACATCGATTATGTCGGCAAGACGGACCAGGATCTTGGGGAACTTGTGCCTTTCTTCAAAGACGCTTTCGACTATTGCATCGATTCCGATGAAGAGTCATGGAAGGCGGAACAGGTGACACGCTGTGAAGAAGGGTTCTTTCTGCCGAACGGGGAGTTTAAGACCTTTGATGTCATTAAAGTCCCACTATTCCACTCGAACCATGAAAGAAAGGGCCTTGTCATCATCGGCAGGGATATTTCCCAGCAGAAGATCGCCGAAGAAATGCTGTTACGGAAAGAAAAGCTTTCCGTAGTGGGAGAGCTGGCAGCGGGGATCGCGCATGAAATCAGGAATCCCCTAACAAGTATCAAAGGCTTCATTCAATTATTGGAAGAAAATGAGCATGTGTCAGGTCACTATCTTAAGGTCATGTCATCCGAAATGGACAGGATCAACCAGATTGTCGGAGAACTGCTTATCTTATCGAAACCCCAAATGAGGGAATTCCAGTCTTTTGATATGAGTGAAGTGTTGCGATATGTGGTCAAAGTCATGGGACATGAAGCCCTTCTGAAGGGAATCACGTTGAACATCAAGCTCCCTACATCCCCGATACTTGTATTTGGTGACAAGAATCAATGCATCCAGGTGTTTATCAACATCATCAAAAACGCCATTGAATCCATGGATGAAGGGGAAATTGATGTCGATTGGAAAATAAGGAATGAGTCCATTCATATCATCATCGAGGATGAGGGGACCGGTATCCCTCCAGATCGTTTGAAACGACTGGGAGAGCCGTTCTTCACACTGAAAGAAAAGGGCATGGGACTGGGTCTAACGATCAGTCAAAAGATCATCGAAGACCATAAAGGATCCCTTCAGATTGATTCTGAGGTGAACAAGGGAACGAGGGTGGAAGTCACCTTTCCCTTAGAGGATCAATAATCATATAGAGGCTGCGACCAAAGGGTTTCAGCCAAAAGAAAATCCGAACGGTTTGATTTGAATCTAAATCGTTCGGATTTTTTGCATGCATGAAAAATGGATTAATGAAGAGAACGGATGAATAAGATAAAAGGAGTTTCCAAACGTAAACACTGAAAGGAGCCTGAAAAGGATGACCAATGGAACCGTCCTTCATTCCCTCCATCCACTGGGTATGTTAGATAAGTTCAGAAAAGATCCACTCTTATTTTTAGAATCACAGGCAACCAAGAATGATGAAAGGGTACAATTCCGCTTTGCAAATCGTACTGTTCATTTACTGTTGAACCCTGCATTGGTAAAAGAAGTGCTTGTCACTCAATCTAAAAGCTTTCAAAAATCAAACCAATTCAAAGAGTTGTCTCTCCTGATCGGTGAAGGACTTGTTACAAGTGAGTGTCCCTTACATACAAAGCAGAGGAAAATTATGCAGCCTTATTTCACCCCCCGTCATATCCAAAAGTATGTGAGTGAAATGATAGGTTCAGCCTCTGGCACGATGGAAGGCTGGGAGGCGGGGACGACCTTAAGGGATATATCCAAGGACATGATGCAAGTGACATTGGCGGTCATAACAAAGACTATGTTTAATATGAATGATCACGAAGGACATGAGAAAGTAGGGGTTCATCTGGAAAAGATCCTGGAAATGGCGACAAAGCGGATTCGCTCTTTCCTTAAGCCCCCTGTCTCATGGCCTCTTCCTGAGCTGAAGCAATATAAGGCCTCCATTGAAGAACTTAAGAGAGTCGTAGAGGAAATCATCCAGCATAGAGAGATTCTGTCTGAAGAAAAAGAGGACCTCCTTCATGCCCTGCTCCATTCCCGTGATGATGAAGGCAATCATATGAAGAGAGATCAATTGATCGATGAAGTGATGACCATTTTTGTGGCGGGACATGAGACAACGGCCAATCTTCTTTCCTGGTTCTTCTATGCGTTAGAAAACAACGAAAAGGTGAAAGAACGTGTCTATGAAGAAGTAGATCGGGTAGTGGGGAAAGAAGAACTATGCAGTGAGCACCTCCCCAAGCTTCCTTATACACGCCAAGCCTTGGAGGAAACCTTACGTCTATACCCACCAGTATGGATGTTTGGAAGGACTTCTGTAAGGGACGTGAAGGTCGGTTGCCACTTCATAAAGAAAGGAGAAAATGTCCTCATTTCTCCATATATCATGCATCGGAATCCACAGTACTTCCAGGACCCATTGAGCTTTGATCCGGAACGCTTTCATAAAGCCATGCCAGAAAGCATTCCACCGTATGCTTATTTCCCTTTTGGAGGGGGATCGAGAGTGTGTATCGGCAATCACTTTGCCCTTCAGGAGGCATTGGTGATTGCGGCCTTATATGTTCAAAGGTTCAACTTTACAATTTCGAGTGACCATAAGGTGGAATGCCACCCATTGATTACCCTGCGGCCAAAAGGCGGAATGTTCATGAACGTTGAAAGAAGAGTGGATTAGTAAAACAAAAAACCCAGGTTCGAATCCGAACCTGGGTTTTCCTATTCTTAAAAGATCATATGAGCAATCGCTACAATCACAAGTAATGTCAAGAATGTACGCTGCAGGAAGATGATGACCAAGTCCTTGAAATCGACCGGGATCTTGGAACCAAGGAGCAGTCCGCCAACTTCAGACATGTAGATTAATTGAGTGACAGATAAGCAGGCGATGACAAAGCGCGTCAGCTCACTTTCAATTCCGGATCCGAAGATGGCCGGCAGGAACATATCAGCAAACCCGACAAGGATGGAACGTGATGCTTCCGTTGCTTCCGGGATTTGCAGAAGCTCCAGGATCGGGATGAGCGGCATACCGATGTATTCGAAGAACTTCGTATTCTCGGCAACAATCAGGGCCGTCGTCCCGATTGCCATGACGATGGGAGCTACCCCCATCCACATATCCAACACGTTTTTCATTCCATCTGAGAAGAACTTCGATGCACTGTTGTTGTTCTTTGCTTGTACAAGAGCCTGCTCGTAGCCATAACCGATCCGGCTGTAACCTTCAGGGATCTCTTCCATCGTGTTCTTCCCTTCCTGACCATTGAAATACGTGTCAGGCTTTCGGGATAGAGGCGGGATCCTCGGCAGGATAATCGCTGCAAGGAGTCCGGAGGCAGATACAGTCAGGTAAAATGGAATGAAGTATTCCCCAAGATTCACCTGTGAAATGACAACAAGGCAGAAAGTGATGGATACGACTGAGAAGGTTGTCCCAATGACCGCTGCTTCCTTCTTCGTATAATAACCATCTTCATATTGTTTACTTGTCAATAGCACGCCGATCGTACCGTCCCCCAGCCATGAGGCTAAGCAGTCAATGGAAGAACGACCCGGAAGGCCAAATACAGGGCGCATAATTTTCGTTAAGAGTGCCCCGAATAATTCCAGTAGTCCGAAATTCAATAATAGCGGCAGGAAGAGCCCTGCAAAAAGAAATACAGAAAAAAGAATGGTTAGAAGTCCGTCCGCGTTTAATAGAAGTCCCCCTGTTGCATCAGACCAGACCCACTCAGGACCTAATTTAAACAGAGTCATCACGGCAAAGATGGCTCCGACTACTCTGACAACGGCCCATACAGGTCGAACATCGAATAGACTAGTGAAAAACGGTGATTTTTTAATGAAATCCGGCTGTGCGAGCTTGGTGACTAACGTCCCGATGACTGTCAGGATGATCAACCCCGTCATTATGGCCGGTACATAGCTGCCGATCCAGTCCTGCAGAAGTCCGGATAAGACCGCGATCGGTATCGTAATTCCGTCTTTCCCCGGAATCGGTATCATAAATAAGAAAACTCCCAATAAGGAAGGGATGATAAAGCGTAAATGACTGGTTGGTGTAAAACGATGTTGCTGATTCATAAATTCACCTCAGAAGTAGTAGTAACAGTAACGGAAAAATGAAACATTATTCATTCTAATGCATACATATAAATTTGTCTATAGAAAATTCCCGGAAAGGCATGTATGTATCCCTCAGATGGTTTTCCCAAAGAAGGGATAGGTCAAACATAGAGTGATAGATAAATCAAAATAAATAATGATACAAAAAAGAAAGCGCTATCTTTATGTATACCTTTCATTTTACTAAAATTTTTAAAAATTTCAATAATAACTCCGGTATAGGTGAGTATAGAACCAATAAAAGATATTATATTTTGAAAAATAGAGGTTTATCCTCTTTTTAAGTGGGTATAAAGAATTCATACCTTAGATAGTCAGGAGTTGTAATAGATGACATCTTTAACAAAACTTACTGAAGAGCAATTGACCAATGTGTATCAACTGGCACAAGAAGAAGGGTTGGAAGAAGAGTTTATTGAGATGCTAGAAGGGGAGATGGAAAGAAGGGAAAGTGTACGCTAGAAGACATGCGAATATAATAGATAATGAACGTCCATACATAACGGCTGGTCTCTCAGGGAGGCTGGCCTTTTTATTGATCCAAGAAAAAAGCACCATCAACGAGAATGGTGCTTTCGCTTTTTCTGTTATAAAAATAGTAAACCCAGTGAAATGACGACTCCACTGATGACAAGGATAATCACACAGTAGCCCATAATATCCTTTGCCTTCAGTCCCGCGATGGCTAGAGCCGGTAAAGCCCAGAATGGCTGGATCAAATTGGTCCATGCATCACCCCATGCAACGGCCATGGCGGTCTTGGCGACCGATGCATCGAGGGTTTGAGCGGCATCGAGCATGATCGGAGCCTGAACGGCCCACTGTCCTCCACCGGAAGGAACGAAGAAGTTGACAATCCCTGCGCTCAGGAAGGCAAAGAAGTAGAACGTCACATCATTTGAGATCGATACGAAAGCTTCACTCATGACGACAGCGAGTCCGGATGCCGTCATCATCCCCATGATTCCCGCGTAGAAAGGGAACTGGATGACAATTCCGCTTGCCCCCTTAATGGCCTCTTGTACAGCCGTAAGGAAGCGCTTCGGCGTACCATGAAACAGGATGCCGAGGAACAGGAACAGAAAGTTGACGATATCTAAATTGAGTGCGAAACCATTTTTAACAAAATACGAGAATAAGAACACAATTCCGAGTACCGCGACAATGATCGATAAGATCATACTGTTCTCAAGCTTGTCGGCAGGGGTCATCGCTTCTTTTTCAAGAGTGGCAGCTGTCTCATTGAAGAGCTCAGGATCAACCGTAATCGTCTCATCTTTCGCTGGCATTAACATCCTGTTGGTAATGGGCAGGACGATGAATAATGCGGCCACGATGATGAGAGTGGATGTTGCAAAGATGGTTTCATTGGTCGAGATGACCCCGATCAAATCCTGGAACGGATGACCGTCAGTCGCAATCGATAACGGGATCGACCCGGAGAATCCTGCATGCCAGACCACAAATCCTGAGTAGGCACTGGCAATGAGCAAGCGGTAATCGACGCCCTTCACCCGTTTGGCCAGTTCTTTCGCAAACAATGCCCCGATGACCAGTCCGAACCCCCAGTTGATCCAGCTTGCAATCATGGACACGACGGTCACGATTACTATGGCAGAGCCGGGAGATTTGGCGAACGAAGCAAGAAATCCGAGGAAACGTTTAAACAATGGACTGCTCGCAAGGACATACCCTGTCACAAGGACAAGTACCATCTGCATGGAAAAGGCGAGCAGGCTCCAGAACCCATCCCCCCAATACTGAACCATCTCAAGGCTCGAACTTTCAGTGAAAATGAGCCCAAGACCGAACACGGCCAACGTTAAAATGACCACAAATAAAAATGGATCAGGCAAATATCGCTGCATGATTTTGTTAGATAATGAAATAAGTCCTTTCATCTTCATCCCCCTTATAAAAATATACCTCCATACTATTCTTCTATAGTGATCAATGAAAACCCTTTCAATTTCAGATAATTGCCAGAATCTTGATTTTGAACGTCCATTACTATAAGTGTATAAATATTTCATGATACAATGGCTAAATTAAGAATACTCAACAACAGGAAGGTGTTTACAAATGATTACATTCATTGCTACAGATATGGACGGAACGTTATTAAATGAAAAACAGGAAATCAGTGAAGCGAATAAGCAGGCTATCCTAGATGCACAGGAGCAGGGGATTGAAGTAGTGGTTGCCACAGGAAGGTCATATGAGGAGGCCCGCTATGTCATACAGGAGGCAGGCATCTCGTGCGATATCGTCTGTGCCAATGGAGCAGAAGTTCGGAATAAACAAGGCGAAATCATCTATCAGGCAGGGATTGAATCAGCACGTGCAAGAGAGATTGCCGCTGTCTTAAATGAAACCGGCATTTACTTTGAAATCTACACAGACGAGGGAACGTATACGGAAAACTATGAAATGGGAGTCGAATTAATCGTCAACATTTTCACAACGGCCAATCCCGGCGTTTCTGAAGAACAAGTGAGACAAGCTGCCAGGGAACGCTTTGAAAAAGGGCATATCAAATTGGTGGAAGATTACGGGGTCCTATTCTCAGATGACAGCCAGCTCGTTTACAAATTCCTTGTATTCTCCTTTGATGAGAAGCAGCTACAGGAAGCGAACGAGAAATTAAGTGCCCTTACAGGCATCGCCATCAGCTCATCGGGTAAAGAAAATATTGAAGTGAACAGTCTTGAGGCACAAAAAGGTGTTGCTCTTGAGAAACTGCTGAAAGACAAAGGACTGTCAGCTGAGAATGCCATGGCCATGGGGGATAATCTTAACGACTTGTCCATGATGAAAGTAGTCGGAAGACCCGTAGCCATGGGGAACGCCCTGGATCAGATCAAGGACTTCTGTCCATTCATCACGGCAACCAATAAGGAAGATGGTGTGGCCAAAGCCATCCAGGAAGTCATCCAACAACCGGCAAAGTAATGAGAACCTCTTCTGTTGTCCATACTGGTTATAAAGAGTGAATAAGGGGAGCTGGTAGGATGAAAATCAAAATGGGTTGGCTCGTATTGATCATTAGTCAAAGCATACTACTTAGTGCATGTTCGTTCGGACAGTCAGATGTGCAGCAGGAAGATAGTGAATCGGTCACGAGGCCGAGTGTCGAGAGTAAGATAGTGGCGCAGGATCTCTCCATTCCCTGGTCCATCCAGAAGCAGGACGATGTATTCTATATCACACAGCGGACAGGCGGAATTGTGGAGATAAAGGATGGGGAAAAATCCGTCGTCAAAACCAGTCTTTCCAAGCCATTATCGGATCGACCTGAAGCCGGACTGTTAGGATTTGTGCTTCATCCCGAATTCAAAACTAACCAACAGGCATTTGCCTATTATTCGTACGATGATTCCGGGGACCATTACAACCGGGTCGTAGCCCTGAAGCGGACTGCAAACGAGTGGACCGAGGAAAAAGTCCTGTTGGACCGGATTCCAAGCGGGCAGTTTCATCAAGGTGGCAGGCTTAAAATCGGTCCTGACCACAAGCTCTATATCACCACAGGGGATGCCACCAGGCAGGATCATGCTCAGGATCCCTCTTTCCTTGGTGGGAAAATTCTTCGCATGGAATTAGATGGCGGGATCCCGTCGGATAATCCATTTGACCATTCATACGTTTACAGCTACGGCCACCGGAATCCCCAAGGCCTTGCCTGGAATCGGGATGGTGAACTTTATGAAACCGAACATGGTCCGAATGGATATGATGAAGTCAACCTGATCAAGGCAGGAAACAACTACGGATGGCCGAAGATCACGGGAGATGATAAGGCCGAGGGCATGGTGTCCCCGCTGTCAAACTCCGGTGAGCCTTCATGGGCCCCATCAGGAGCGGATTTCTGGAAGAAATATTTCGTGTTCGCAGCCCTGGCTGGTCAAAGCGTAAAACGATTTGATACAGAAACGGGGGAAGTAACCGATCTTCTCAGAGGATTTGGTCGTGTCAGGGATGTACTGGTGGAAGGGGACACCCTTTATTTTGTCTCAAACAACACAGATGGGCGGGGAATCCCCCGTGAGAATGACGATAAGTTGTATGAGGTGGACCTGAAGTCAGTGATGAATGAAGAATAGAATGACGGAAACCTCTCTCTCGTTTTGGGGAGGTTTTTTTTTGCAAAAAAAAACACGCTCAAAAGCGTGTTCATGAATGTTTATTTTCATCATTGGCTTTCAGAATCGCAATCACGAACATCCCAAAACTAAGCATCAGAGATAATACTTCGAATGTATTCATTATACATCGCCTCCTTATTCTAAGGCTTCCCGGATTCAAGATTGTCCTATACGCTTGAAATAAATGGAATATATTTCATCTGACCTTACCGCTTCTTTTCGTCAAATAATCCCGGTACATTCTCCAGTGAGTAGTCCCTGACATACCGGATCAATTTGATTTTCAACTCCTGCTCCAGGTCGTCCCTGTTTTCGAGTCGGGTCAGATACAGTGACTTCCTGATTTTCGGTTCGAACCTCCGGATGATCTTCGTTTCATATTCCGTGTTGCCCTTCGCTTCTTTGACTAAATCGTATAAAATTCCCATAATTTATGATTCTCCTTTTTCTAAAATGGATTTTAATTTGCGTAACGCTTTTCGATGGGTTTTCGAGATTGTCTGTTGGGATACGCCCTTCATCCTTGCAATCTCCGTATCAGATCGTTCCTGCACATAGGCTAAATCCAGGATATGCTTCTGTTTGTCGGTCAACGTTTTATAGGCCTGCAGGAGTTCCTCGTTCTCCAGGCATTCCATTAGAGTCGAATAATTGGTGAAAGGCGCAATATCCGAGGCAGGATCCGGAACAAGGTCCACATACGATCCACCGTCTTGACCCACACGGTCATCCAGGGTAAGAGGATGCCGTTCGCTATATTTTCTTATCTGTTTGTCAAAGTTCACACTGTGAAAATAAAGGGATGAACTGACGTAAGAGGTAAATCGGATATCAAAATAATAGGCTTTAAACGCTTCGTTTAAATGATCTTCCTTGCTTGCACTGGGGTGACGTAAAAAATCTTCGACTAACTTCCGGTTTTCCGTTTGACGAATAAAGGACTCAACGGCTTTATTGTATTTGAGATGAGGATAATGACGATAAAATTCACTCACTAATGGATCCATTTTTTTTCACCACCAATAGAACATATGTTCGATTTTTGAGTAAAAAAAAGAGGAGAAAAATTCTCTCTGCTTTTACTCTATAAAGAAGCGGAAGGGACCCATTTCCACAACCTTCTTCTCTTTAATCGATCCATAGTACTATCTATTAAATCATATATTACAGAATCAAGTAAGTGATGAATGCACTAATTTTCCCTTATTATCCACATATTAGATGGGTTTAGTTTATAGAAGTATCTTAAAGAGAGTTTGTTGCTTTTGAAAAGGCGAGTGGTTGGTTGATTTCCGCTGCAGGTGCTCGCTTTCCGCGGGGCGTGAGTTGAGCCTCCTCGGGCTCTTGCCCTGCGGGGTCTCAACTTTCCCGCTATTCCCGTCGGAGTCGAGCACCTTCCGCTACAATCAACTTCTAAGCTAACTTTCTTAAAAAGAATATTAATATTTATCTGTACCATAATCTTATATAATTGGTGGGTAATTATTTTATTTCCCCTTGCCTTCTTTTATACCCCGCATTGTACAATACCAAATAATTAAATTCCCGGTGGATAGTCATTAAGATTTTTATTGATCGTCATAAGTCTGTCAGAATATAGAATTACAGAGTGGATTGAAGCGGAAGGCACCTTACTCCTGCGGGAAATAGAGGAAAGAAGGTGCCTGCAGCGAAAAGGAACGGTCCATATTTCACTCCATGGCTCGTCCAAAGGGTAAACAGGAAGTGAGTGGAACAATTGCTATATTAATTTTAAAGCAGTAACAAACTAAAAGATTAAGCTTTAATTAAAGGTGTTGAAGGGTAGTTTATATAATATAGTATACAAGGTTCATTCTCTATGAAAGGGAAGTGATGGGATGAGTGGTAAATGGGTGTTCGCCTTACTGTTGGGAGGTTTGTTGCTGGGTGGATGTGCTGCAGACGATGGGAAGAACGACCAGGATTCTACTGAAGTCAATTCGGATGTCCCTGCTGCCGAAACGGACCAGCCTGCGAGCAAGATCGATGTTCTCGCCAACGATGAAAAGATCATAGAGATGCTAAAGAAGACCGGGGTCATAGCGGAAGACGCTACACATGAAGAGATTGAGAAGGCACTTCAGAAATATCTCCAGGATAAAAACAATGACCAGCTTACCAATGAAAAAGAAAAGAAAAAATATATTGATGAAATCAAAAAGAAGATTCAAGAGGGCAGCTAGAAACGGGAAACGGGCAAGGGTGAACAAACCCCTGCCCGTTTCTTCATGAGATTAGCGCATGACGCTGCCCCCTGAAATTTTGACTGACTCCCCGACAATGTTTTCGGCAGCATCACTTAATAGATAAACGATGGTGTTTGCGACTTCAACAGGTGAGGTTAATCTTCCTGAAGGAATGCCGTCCTTCGCAATCTCCAGTTGTTCCTCATAGCTTCTGCCTTCCCGCTTTCCTTTTGACTGAATAGCGTTTCGCCCCATTTCTGTATCGACATATCCGGGGCAAATGGCGTTCACTCTGATACGGTGCTCGATCGCTTCATGAGCAAAGGCCTGTGTGAACCCTGTAACTGCAAACTTGGATGCACTGTACGCACTGTTTCCGTGGGTGCCCCTCAGTCCGGAAAGGGAAGAGATGTTGACGATCGCTCCTTTTTCTACGCCCTTCATTTGGTTATAGACGGCCTGTGAAAGCTGGACAAGCGAGAAATAGTTCAGCTCCATGATTTTTCGCAAATCGTCTTCGGATAATTTCTCCACCATATCACCGCCGCCTATCCCGGCTGAATTCACGAGACCAGTGATGGGGCCATTCTGCTCTCTTGCCGCAGTTAGAAGCTGTTCGCGGTCTTCCGTACTTGTCAGATCCGCTTTATAGAGGAAGACCCTGTCCGGATCCTGACAGTCTGCTTTCAGCTCACTCAGCTTTTCTTCCTTCCTCCCTGTAATCGTCACCCTGGCGCCCGCTTGAACGGCTACTTTCGCCGTTTCATATCCAATGCCGCCAGTGGCACCGGTGATGAGGATATGCTGATCTTTCAACGTGCTTTCATGAAAAAGGAAACTCATTCTATTACCTCCTTGTGATGTATAGTACGTTTTTACCCGATGGGGGGAGGCGGGAAACGGAAGGGGGCCGTTTTGAAAATAAATGCTCCAGAAATCCACTTTCAAAAGAAAAAGGACCCCGATTTGGAGTCCTTTCAGCAAGCTTTATTTCTTCCCGATTCCGTTTACGATCATTTGCACGGTCATTTCAATCTCTTTTTCATCATTCCATTCGGCTTCAGGCAGGAAGAGGTACCTGACCAAGAGCAGTCCGAAGATGCTTGAGGCTGAAAATCGTACGACTGCGTGTGAAGGCATGTCGATGATCTGTCCTTTTTCTTTATAATGATCAACGAGCTTCACGAATTTCTCGAATACCTTTTCGCCGATATGCTCCCGAAACTGTTCTTTCAGCTCGGGATGAAAGGGGATTTCTTGTATCAGAATTTTAAAAGCGGCCATGTTCTCTTTCAAAAATTCCTGCCGGTTCAGAATCATCGCTTTCAAGAAATCTTCATAGCGCTCATATTTCGCATCGAGGACCTTATTGAGATCCCGGATCACAAAAGGTGCGATCAGTTTAGCCATCGTCGGCGATACAATCGAAAGAAGCAGGTCCTTCTTCGTTTTATAATGGCGGAAGATGGTTCCCTCTGCGACGCCCGCCTTTTTGGCGATTTGACTGGTAGAAGTAGAGGCATAGCCCTTTTCGGAGAACATCTCAATGGCTGCCTCCACAATTTTCTGCTGTTTATCCGTCAGTGTTTCTTCCTGGTCGAATAACTGTTTGAATATATTTTTTTCTTCAGACATTTTTAAACCCCTAACTTGTCGTTCATTCCTACCCTATATTTTACGGTATTTTCGGAGGGCTGCAACATTAAGGACGATAAAGAGTAGAGAAAAACCGATCAGCACGGATAGATCGAAGAGCAGGTCCCCGAATGAATAGCCGCGGATCATGACGTCCCTTAATGCATCAGCTGCATAATAAAGCGGGGTGATGGGCCCGATCCAGCTCAGCCACTCGGAAATGGTATCTAAATTGAATAATCCCGAGAAGAAAATCTGAGGAACCACGACGATCGGAATGAACTGCATCATCTGTAATTCATTTTTAGCAAAAGCGGACAGCAATATTCCGAGAGTAAGAGCGGTGAACGATAGCGAGACGATGATGATCAATACGTTGAAAAAACTCCCTTTCATCATCATGTCCAGGATATAAATCGAGTACCACGAAATCAAGGATGCCTGAAGGAGCGTCACGATCCCGAAGCCGATGACGTAACTGACGACCATTTCCCAGATTTTAATGGGAGAAGCAAGCAACCGCTCAAGTGTCCCCGTCGTTCTCTCTCTTAAAAAGGAGACTCCACTTATTAAAAAGACGAAGAAGAAGACGAAAAATCCAAGGAGGACGGGCCCAAAGGAGTCAAACATCTCCATATCCTTACTCCCGTGCACATACTTCACTTCATCGGTCAGGTTTTGTGAAGGAGATGGGAACAAGGTCTGGATCTTTTTCATGACGGCCCCATTGACAGTGGGATCGCTTCCTTCGATGACGATCGATGGAGAAGTGGGATCTTCAAATGAAATATAGCCATCCAGTTCACCACTTTTAATGTCCTTCAATGCTTTATCGGGACTTGGATAGTCTTGAAAATCCTCTGTATTAACCTTCGCCTCCAGCTGTTGAGGCAGATCCACGATGGCGACCTTTGCGTCATACTCCTTAGAGTTAAAAACAAGCGACAGCATGCTGAGGATCAGGAGTGGGGCCAGGAACATCAAGGCCAATGTGCGTTTATCCCTGAGTAGCTGCTGAAGGATACGGATGACAAACCCTCTAATTCTCAACGGAAACACCTCCATTTTTCAAAAAGACATCTTCAATTGAAGTGACTCCGTACGTTTCTTTAATCCCGGCAGGCGTGTCGCTTGAAATGATTTCCCCATGCTGAAGGAGACCGAGTACATCGCATCTTTCGGCTTCATCCATGACATGGGTCGTGATGATCAGCGTCCTGCCTTCTTCTTTCAGGCGGTGAAAGCTGTCCCAGATTTCTTTTCGAAGGACGGGATCGATCCCGACGGTCGGTTCATCAAGAAAAAGGACTTCAGGGTCATGAAGGAGGGCGATGGCGAGGGAGAGTCTTCGTTTCATCCCGCCTGAATACTGATGGACCGGCTTGTTCAGGTGTTCCAAAAGATCAACGGTGTTCATCACTTTTTCGATTTGCGCTTTTCGTTCATTTTTCTTTAATCCATACAGGGAGGCCATGAATGAGAGGTTTTCTCTGGCCGTCAGCTCATCGTACAGTGCATCGGATTGAGCCATATAACCGATGTTCGGGTACAGGTCTCTTGCTTTCAGTTTGTTTCCTTTATAGCTGACACTGCCGGATGACGGCGTTTCAAGACCAATCATCAGCTTGATTAACGTCGTTTTCCCAGAACCGGAAGGGCCTAATAAACCATAGATCTTCCCTTTTGGGATGTCGAGGGAAACATTTTTGAGTACCTCCTGAGAGCCGAATGACTTTGACAGATTCTTTAGTTGGAGGATAGAATCCATATGCATCACACCTTTCAAAATAATGAGTGATTACTCACTTATAATATAATCTATGTACGTTCTTTTGTAAAGTGAGTAATCACTCATTACAAATATATTCTCCAAATTTATTTATAGAAGAGGACAATAAAAAAGAGTTTGAGCCATTGGCCCAAACTCTTTTCAAAAGATTATTTCACGTTATCATTTTCCCATTGGTAGCTCCAGAATCGTTCAACGGTGACCCATTTTAATGATTCAGGGTCATTCTGCTGGATCCCTTTTTCAAGATCCTTCAGCATCCAGGCCGTTTGGGAGATGTGGGCCTTCATGGCACCGATTTTTTGGTCTTTGACCGGTGTGATATCAACAAAGATATCGGGTTTGCCCAATTCTTCTTCGCAATTCTTAGAGAATGCCAGGCAGTGAAGCTTCGGTCTTGACGCTTTCGGAAGGCGTCTGACTGAACGGACGACGGCTCTTGCCGTTGCTTCATGATCCGGGTGGACGGAGTAGTCCGGGTAGAACGTGATGATCAGGGACGGATTTAATTCCTCGATCAGCTCCGTCACCATATTTGAAAGCTTTTCATCATTTTCAAACTCAAGGGTCTTATCACGGTAACCCATCATGCGAAGGTCCTGTATCCCCATCACATCGGCGGCTTTTTGCAGCTCTTTTTTCCGGATTAAAGGAAGGGATTCCCGGGTCGCGAATGGCGGGTTCCCTAAGTTCCTTCCCATTTCCCCTAATGTGAGGCATGCATAGGTGACGGGCGTTCCATTGTTCACGTGGGTGGAAATGGTCCCTGATACACCAAATGCTTCATCATCCGGGTGAGGGAAGATGACCAGTACCTGTCTTTCTTTTTCCATTTTGACCTCTCCTTTATATATAAAGTTCAAGTAGTTTAATTGAAAGGTGTCGGACTGATTTCAAGGGCAACGGCGAGTTTCCCGTCCCCGCCATGTCCAGCGAGCAGCAGGCGTCCCTGTTCATCGAATTCATAATGAGTCAGGCCCTCGGCATAGATCCAACCGAGTTCGATTTTCAGGCCGACACGGTAAGGTCCGTCCCCGATGATTTTTCCGTGCTCATAGTTCACTTTCGCGTTGCGTATATAGGCTCCCGCGGAGAAGAAGCCTTCATTGAAGTGTGAAGCGTAGGCTCCATTGGTGGTTTCTAAATGTATATAAACGTCCTGACGGGCAAGCTGGGTGATGATTCCCTGCACATCGGCAATCTTGATTGGTTCCATTCTTTTTCCTCCTTAAATACAGAAAAGACTCTTAACCATTATGTACTATCTTACTAAAATTCATGAATGAATGCGAAAAGTATGATTGAGGAGGCAGGAGATGCGCGAGTGGAGAGGTCCGTCCTTCAAAAAAAGTGCCAGGCACGAAAGAGTTGATTTGTGCCTGGCACTTGGCCGGGAAAGAACTATTTATTGAAGCGGTTGTAAGCTCCGTGCATGACGGGTCCCACATATTCGTTCAGTTTGAAGCCGTGTTTGATGGCGGCTGTGACGAAGGATTTGGCGTTTGTGACGGCTTCCTTCACGTCTTGTCCATTGGCAAGGTTTGCGGTGATGGCTGCTGCGAACGTGCATCCAGCCCCGTGGTTATACGTCGTGTCCACTTTTTCTTCTTCAAGCAGGGTGAATTCGTTTCCGTCAAAGAATAGATCAAGTGCTTTATCGTGCTTTAATTGCTTTCCGCCTTTGATGACAACGTTTTTCGCTCCCAGGTCGTGAATCTTCTTGGCTGCTTCTTTCATTTCATCAATCGTTTTGATCGGACCCGTTTGAGCAAGCTGACCAGCTTCAAACAGGTTAGGCGTTACAACGGTCGCACGCTGCAAGAGATGTTCCCTCATGGCGTCAGTGGTTTCAGGGTGAAGGACTTCATCCTCGCCTTTACATACCATGACGGGGTCAATGACCACTTTATTTAATCCGAATGCATCGATTTTTTTTGCTGCAAGCTCGATGATTTCAACGGTGCCAAGCATACCTGTCTTCATGGCATCCACTCCGACAGACAGTACCGTTTCCAATTGTGCTTCAAGTGTATCGATGGACAATGGATGGACGTTGTGGTGCCAGTGATTGTTCGGGTCCATGGTCACTACGGTCGTGAGAGCTGTCATACCATATACGCCGTGCTCCTGGAATGTTTTAAGGTCGGCTTGGATCCCCGCGCCTCCGCTTGTGTCGGATCCGGCGATCGTGAGTGTTTTTTTCATGGCTGCATTCCTCCTGTGATTTCGTATCATTGTAAAAGTCTGACTAAAGAATATAATATCGGACGGTTAAATACAAATCCTTTTGACTATGGATGACGACAAAAAAGACGCCGGATGAAAATCCATCGACGTCTTTACGGTAGTTAGGCAAACTTAGAAAGGTTTCGCATTATTATTCGTTGCTTCCTTGGAAGCCACGATGACAAGCTTGCCTTTATCAAGTTCTTCCTCATAGGCATCGGCTTCTGCCTGATTCATCCCTACGGACTTCATTTTCGAACGCAGTTCATCTCCGCGGCTGTTGAACATATTCCCCATGGATTCCAGAATTCCCTGCTCCTTTATACCGGTTGATTCCGTATTTGTTGCCTCGGTGATGTGCTTAGAGCGATGCTTGTCATGAGCGAATACGTAAATATCATCTTTCGTATAGCCTTCACTGGTGAACATGTCAATTTCCTTTTTAGCTTCTACTGCATTTTCAACTGTTTGAACCTTGTACATGATCATTACCTCCGTGTTTTTATGTCTTGTCCCTTCTTTTCCCGGTAGGATCAACTTCAAACTTTCCAAAATATAGAAGTAGAATAATTGTTTCCAAGATTCTACATTATTTCCTATAATAGAAGAGAGGAAGGTGAAGGATTTGACAAGTCAATACAAGAAAATACAAGAAATGGAAGCGATTCTGGCGGATTTGAAGGCGACTGAAAGACAAACCGGTGCCTCTTTGGCCATTGAAGATAGAAGCAGCAGGCGTCGGGGATGGACCAACACACTCCTGACTTTTTGGAAAAGGAAAGTCGTACTCTTTCTATTGGTGTTCTTGCTAGTGTTGGGAGGAGCAGCGATAGGGGGCTATTACTTGTTATCAGGCTCTACTTTTACAGAAGAAAAGGGTTCATTTGTAGAACGGATTCAAGAGATGAGTTCACTGGCTACGGCTCAAGGATTTGTGAAAGCTGTGATCGAGCAGGAAGATAATCAATTATTCGGGAAAGAAATCAATGTGGACCTCCCAGGTACGAAACGGAAGCTTCTGATGGTGGTGCCCGGGACTGTTCTTGCAGGGGTCGATTTACAAGGAATTGATGAGAAGGATATAGTAGTAGATGAAGAGAAGAAAGAAATTCAATTAACACTGCCCCGTGCTGAAATCCTTCAGGAGCCGTCGATTGATACGGACAATATCAAAACTTTCTCAGTAGAAGGGATCTTCCGGAATGATGTGGATTGGAATGAAGGGTTTGCCCTTGCGGAAGTGGCGAAGGATCAAATCAGTCAGGAAGCGATCGAACAGGGGATTCTTTCAGCTGCTGAAAAAAATGCTGAAAAGTCATTGAAGGGTTTCTTTGAGCAATTAGGATACGATGTGGCGATTGAATTTCAAAACTAGAAAGGGTGTCTTCAAGTGTCGGCGATTTTTCAAAATGATTGGGCACGCGTTCTGGAAGATGAACTTCAGAAGGAGTACTACCGAGATTTACGGGAATGGCTGAAAGGCGAGTATCAAACGAACCTCACTCATCCACCCATGCACGATATTTTCAACGCTTTTCACTATACAGCCTATAAGGACGTAAAAGTTGTCTTATTGGGGCAGGATCCGTATCACGGAGCAAATCAGGCGGAAGGTCTTAGCTTTTCTGTGAAAAAAGGGGTGAAAATCCCTCCCTCCCTGCGAAATATGTACAAAGAGCTTCACGATGACGTGGGATGTCCGATTCCCGAACATGGCTCATTGGTGAAGTGGGCTGAACAGGGTGTCCTCCTTTTAAATACAGTGCTGACCGTCGGGGACGGCAAAGCTCACTCCCATCGAGGGAAGGGGTGGGAACGATTCACTGATCGAGTCATTTCCTTATTGAATGAACGGGAGAAGCCGGTGGTGTTTTTGCTATGGGGGAAGCCTGCTCAGGCAAAGCAGTCGTTGATTGATTCATCCAGGCACTACATCGTCACGGCTCCCCATCCAAGCCCGTTATCGGCCCACCGGGGTTTCTTTGGAAGCAGACCGTATTCAAAAACGAATAGATATCTTCGTGAACAGGGAATGGATGCGATCGACTGGTGTATAGAGTAGCAATGTTTCACGTGAAACAGTGAGGGAGGAAGCTTTTTGAAAAAGGAAGAAAGGATCAACTGTTTTCAATGTCAGTATTTTTATACCACGTGGGAGCAGGCCCATCCACGGGGATGTAAGGGCTACGGATTTAAAACAAAGGCGATGCCTTCCCTTGTGGTTTTTCAATCCTCCGGGAGTCCATGCATGAAATTCAAGGCAAAACAAAGATGATATTTGCGAAATCCTTCAATAAGAATTAGGATAAAGACGTACATACTGTAGACCTTGTGGAAGGAGTCAATCATTGTGAATATCCCACATCAATCATTAATCAAGAAAATCGAACATGAACTCGGTAAAGCGAAGTCTGCTGAAAAATCCCAGCAGATCCGTGAGCATGTTTATTCAATAAAAGCACTATGTGAAGTATTGCTGGAGGAGAACAACGGGGCATCCGCTCACAGCACGTTTTCCCAACCTCAGCAAACCATGCCGTATTTCCAGGAATCACAGCCGGTTCAGAAGCCCGTTTCCATTCAGAAGGAAGAGCCTCTCGAAACGGATGACGGAGCAAATGGCAATTCTTTATTTGACTTTTAACCTAGGAGGATCAACATGAAAACATTTATCATTATCGGTGCCATCAACGCCTTTTTATCCGTGGCACTTGGAGCTTTCGGTGCCCACGCATTGGAAGGGAAGATTTCGCAGAAGTACATCGATACGTGGAATACAGGGGTCCTTTATCAAATGTTCCATGCGATCGGGATCATCATCGTTGGAGTGCTGATGGGGAATGTCACGCCGACATCGCTGCTTTCCTGTTCAGGCTGGCTGATGCTGATTGGGACAATTCTTTTCTCTGGAAGCCTTTATGTACTGAGCATCTCAGGAGTGAAGATCCTTGGGGCGATCACCCCGCTTGGAGGCGTCAGCTTCCTCGTCGCCTGGGTACTCCTGATCGTATTCGCAGCGAAAACGTTATAAACAAAAAAGATACCCTGTCAGGAAGCGATTTCCTGACAGGGTATTTTTTTAGCGTTGGGAATAGCTTTGCATGGAGCCTCCCGCACCGTATGGATATTCATACTCGATTTCTTCATCAAATGTGATGTAATCAAGATAAATCATCGGG
Organism: Rossellomorea sp. DA94; assembly: GCF_029834455.1. Classification (NCBI taxonomy): domain Bacteria; kingdom Bacillati; phylum Bacillota; class Bacilli; order Caryophanales; family Bacillaceae; genus Rossellomorea; species Rossellomorea sp. DA94. Next base: position 4,497,335 of record NZ_CP122397.1, on the reverse strand, counting down.
ATGAGGTACCGTGTGCCGGTTTGCGGGTCGCTCAGGATAAGGTGATCCCGGCCGGCGGCTTCAATGATCCCCTTGAACACCTTCGCATTCCATTCCTTATTGTTTTCAAATGTCGTATAAACCGTCGCGACTTTTCCTTTATTCAACCTGAGAATATTCTCGATATACGACTCTTCAATCGGAAGCATTCCCGGAACATTTTGAGAAGGCGCCGGGGCATTCGTAGGGGAAGGAATTTGAAACCCTCCACCACCTTGACCTTGCTGCTGGGGATAGTATTGTCCCTGACCTTGCCCACCACCGTAATACTGACCATAAGGATTATAAGCAGACTGATTATACCCTTGATACGGGTTTGATTGTTGGTTCGCCAAACCGAATACCTCCTTTAAGTAAGATTAATATACTTTCGGACAATCACCTTGAGTGGGTTGATAGAAACAGTGGGATTTGAATCGTCCCGCATTGGACTGGTTATACCACTCGGCAGGGCAATTCCCGGCGGGCTTAAAGAACCAAAGGGAGTAAGATGCAGGGTGATATCTGCCGCCTTTAATGGTCTTCCGCGCCAAATCGATCTCTTTCTGCCGGGCCCGTTGATAAAAATAGCTTTTCTGGGTGGCCTCGAATCCACCAGGGCTTTGAAACACCATGTCCTGAAGATTCGCTAGTTTCTTGAAGTCAAGGCAATCGGATCGGACCCGGTTCACCCCGACGTTCCCTACCATCAGCATTCCTTGTTGTCCTTCACCCTCGGCCTCAGCCCTCATCAATCGAGCCAGGAGCTTTACTTCCTTCTCGTTATAAGGAATAACAGCCATCTTCCCACCTCACTTTAGGAGATGCTATGTCTCACTATTTCATGTCTATGTGGGGGGAGAAATATTTATTCATTTGTTTTATTGACTGACCTCATAAAAAAACGACAAGCCCCAGGGACTTGTCGTTTGTTGTGTATTTAGTTGACGTGAAGGAATTTTGAGATAGCTTCTTCTTTTAATAGGTTTCCTACGTAGAAGGCACCGAATTCACCGAAGCGGGCGCTTACTTCGTCAAAACGCATTTCGTATACAAGCTTTTTGAACTGAAGCACATCATCGGCGAACAGTGTGACACCCCATTCGTAATCATCGAAACCGACAGAACCCGTAATGATCTGTTTTACTTTGCCTGCGTATTGGCGGCCGATCATACCATGGCTTCTCATCATGTCACGACGCTCTTCCATCGGCAGCATGTACCAGTTATCATTCCCCTGGCGACGCTTGTCCATCGGATAGAAGCAGACATGCTTCGCTTTCGGAAGGATCGGGTAAATGCGTTCCTGTACGTATGGATTCTCGTAAGGGTCGCCTTCTGAAGGCATGTAGTTACCAAGTTCCACTACAGAAACATATGAGAATGTCGGGATGGTGAACTCAGCGATTTTCAGCTTGTTGAATTCATTTTCCAACTCATTTAATTCTTCCATTGTCGGACGAAGGATCATCAGCATGAAGTCCGCTTTCTGCCCAACGATCGTGTAAAGGGCGTGACTTCCTTCTTTTGCATCCTGAGTGCTGTTCAATCGATCTAAGAAACGGTGGAATTCTGAAATCGCCGAGACTCTTTCTTCACTCGGAAGCATCTTCCATGAAGTCCAGTCCATTGCGCGAAAATCATGCAGGGAATACCAACCATCTAATGTTTGTGCCGGTTCTGCCAACGTAATCACTCCTTAAAGTACTTTTTCCAACTTTACTATATCATAGTTTCACCCTTGAGTAAGAATACAAAACCCAATGTCGCTAAAATGGCACAAATAGCGGATAGACGGTGGATTTCTGGAACACACTATCCTCGTAGATTGTCATACAGGCTTAGGATACTCCCGGATTGGGTAAAAATTATTAGAAAACAAAGACTTTTAAGTTGAAACCGATATCATTTCTCCTTTTCCTTGAATTCCTCAATGAGAAGAGTATTCTAAGATTGGATATGTATAAATCAAGGAGGTTCCTCTATTGAGCAACTTATTTACAACATTAACGGATAAAGTAAAAGGCAAAGAGTTAAAGATCGTTTTCCCTGAGGGGACGGACGAACGCATTCTGACAGCAGCATCTCGTCTCTCTGCTGACGGCATCCTGACACCGATCGTAGTCGGAAACGTGGATGAAGTGAACGCCAAAGCGGATCAGCTTGGTGTGAAGCTTGACGGCTGTGACGTCGTCGACCCGGCATCATTTGCTGGCATGGACGAGCTTGTGAAAGCATTCGTGGAACGTCGTAAAGGGAAAGCGACTGAAGAAGATGCGAAGAAGATCCTCTTGGACGGTAACTACTTCGGTACGATGCTGGTTTACACCGGCCAGGCTCACGGACTTGTAAGCGGCGCAGCCCACTCAACGGCTGATACGGTTCGCCCGGCCCTGCAAATCATCAAAACAAAAGAAGGTGTCCGTAAGACATCCGGTGTCTTCATCATGGTACGTGAAGACGAGAAGTATGTATTCGCTGACTGTGCGATCAATATCACACCTGACAGCCAGGATCTGGCTGAAATCGCCATTGAAAGTGCGAAGACAGCTGATATGTTCGACATCGATCCACGCGTTGCGATGCTGAGCTTCTCGACAAAAGGATCGGCTAAATCCCCTGAAACGGAAAAAGTGGTAGAAGCCGTATCTCTTGCTAAAGAAAAAGCACCGGAACTGACTGTCGACGGTGAATTCCAATTCGACGCTGCCTTCGTTCCATCCGTAGCGGCAAAGAAAGCACCGGGTGCCGACATCCAAGGGAATGCCAACGTATTCGTATTCCCAAGTCTTGAAGCAGGAAACATCGGGTACAAAATCGCTCAACGTTTAGGGAACTTCGAAGCAGTAGGCCCGATCCTTCAAGGACTGAACGCCCCTGTGAACGACCTTTCCCGTGGCTGTAACGAAGAAGATGTGTATAAGCTTGCATTGATTACGGCAGCTCAGGCGCTGTAAGGAGATAGATGTATCGGGAAGCCGGATCCTTTAGGGGGTTCGGTTTTTTTGCGATGGTCGCCTGTTAAATAACGCCATTTTTTTGACAGGCAAAAATTGAGGGGAATTCACCTGTCAAACGAACCTCAAGTTTTAACAGACAATTCGATAAAGATTGTCCAACCCCTTTTTAGAAACCCCATCATTATGTGATATAATGAGCTCGCATGTTGTAAGTGAAGGAGAAGCGTTATGGATAAGGAAAAAGCATATGCACTGCTTCGTCAAGATCGATGGAGAGTGATTGATCAATCAAGTTTGGGACCGATGTTCGGAGCCCTGCAGTCGTTTGCCATGGATGATACATTGTGCACCGCGATCGGAGCAGGTCAGTCTGATCCGACGGCTCGCTCATGGGTCCATCATCAAACGGTTGTATTAGGTATTCAAGATACAAAGCTGCCGTTTCTTTCGGACGCCTTAGAGGTGCTGGAAGAGGAAGGCTACCGATATATTGTACGAAATTCCGGGGGCCTTGCGGTCGTGTTGGATGAAGGGGTATTGAATCTCTCATTGGTTTTCCCGGATTCTGAAAAAGGCATCGACATTAACCGTGGCTACGACGCTATGTGGCTGCTGGTTAAGGATATGTTCAAGGAGTTTGAAGTGGAAATTGAAGCGAAGGAGATCACACAATCGTATTGTCCCGGCAGTTATGATCTCAGCATAAATGATCAGAAGTTCGCAGGGATCTCCCAGCGTAGGATCCGGAACGGGGTAGCCGTTCAGGTGTATCTTTGCGTCAGTGGAAGCGGTTCTGAGCGAGCTGGACTGATCCAGCGTTTTTATGAGACCGGACTGAAGGGTGGAACGTCGAAGTTTACGTTCCCGACGATTGACCCTAATGTGATGGCTTCTTTATCGGAGCTCTTAGGAGTCGAATTATCGATTCAGGATGTGATGCTCCGCTTCCTGCAGTCGGTGAAAGGATTCAGCGGCGAATTTTACAGCAGCGCCCTCCAGGGGGAAGAGTATGGGATGTACGAGATGTATTATCAGCGGGTCGTAGATCGGAATGAGAAGGTGTTGGGATAAGGAAGAGAGTCGGATTTCTATATGGAATAGGGTCCGGCTTTTTTTGTATGGAATTGGAAAAAGACGCATTAAATAAAATATTGACGCAATCAAGGCTGATTTCGACGCAATAAAAATAAAAATGACGCAATCATCCCCGATTTCGACGCAATAAATGGTGAAATGACGCAATCGAGGGGATATCCCCTGTCTTGGACTGAACTTCCACTCTTAATCGTCGCATTTTTAGCTAAAATAGGTTTTAAGTAACTAGTTTGGAACCAAACTGGACACCCTTTACGTTTTGTGGAAAGAGATTCTTTTGAATATCACAAACCCCACGCAAAAAACCAGCACGCCCACAGGCGCACTGGTTGGGAATACGATCATTCAGCTACTTTTTCGAGATTTCCGTTTCGATCCATCTTGAAACGGGGTGCTTTCGATTCGTCTTCATCGAATACGACAAGCTTTCTGGCCCGGTTCATGATTTGCATGAGTGTTTCGTAGTCTTCCTGCATCGTGACGGAGTTGTTTTCAAGGGCTTTGACTTTCTTTTCAAGCTCCGCGTTTTCTCTTCTGAGGTCGGAAATCTCCTGCTTCAATCTCTGATTCTCAATTTTTACATAATCGGAGTTCATATTGGTTTGGGCCAGGTTCTGGAGGTACGCGATTACCTTTTCAAGTGTGACTTCCCCTTTTAGTCCCGAAGGCTTTACCACGTGGTTGGCAGCAGGTGCCTGTTGCGCCACGTAAGCTTGTTCTTCACTTGCTTCCACTTTAAAGTCCTGTGCTGCTTCTTCGGTTTCTTTCCCCAGTTGCTCCGTTTCCGGTACGTAGTTCTCATACTCGGCAAATTCCATTTCTTCTTCCGCTTCAGACATTGATAGAGACATAGCGTCTAAATCTTCGAATGAAGGTGTCGGTGGCTGGTATAATAGCTTTTTCTTGCCGCCCTGGTCTTTCCCGAGGATGCGGTGGCGCTGTTTGCGTTGTTTTTTTGCTAGTGAAAGAGCTTTCTCGTATTGGTGGCGCACAACGGCGTTCCAGCGGAATCCACATGCGGCGGAAGTGCGGTTCAGTTTGTCCCCGACTTCCTCGAAGGCATTCAGTTGTGTACTGCCTTCACGCACATGGCGTAAGACCGTTTCGGCCAATAATAGATCATTTTCTTCCGTCCAGGCATCCTGTCTTGTTTTCATCATCATTTTCATCTCAACTCCCAAAGTTTTCTTAAAGTATTCGTTGATAAAAGGATGGACCATTTATCAGGTTTTTATACGAATATGTTAAAATTATTTTCTGTCTGCTAGTTTCGTTGTATCAGTGATGAACGCTTGCGGAATGGAAACGATGTTCACTTGCAAAACATGACTGAAAACTGTATTCTATAAATCGATGTTTACGACGTATAAAATCCATTTCAATAGATAGAAAGGGTTGTTGACAGATGGCAAACGAATTCCGTGTTTGCGATGATTGTCAGGCCGTTAACTTAAAGACCTTGATTCCAAAATTAAAGGATATTGATCCGGACGCACCGATTGATATTGCGTGCCAATCCTATTGTGGTCCAGGACGCAAAAAGACATTCGCTTTTGTGAATAATCGTCCTGTAGCGGCGTTGACTGAAGAAGAATTGATGGAAAAAGTGATCAAGAAAATAAAGAAATAAAGGGAAACTTCCTCCTGAGGGAGTTTTTTCTTTTCTACTGATAAAAATAAATAAAGGTTTGCGCCTCTTTGGAAAAGGAAACTACATAAGGGGTAGAGAAATAATAGGAGAGATTTTTTGTCAAGCGTCCAAATTTTTTTGAAGGATTTGGAACGCTTGCGGTGGAACAATCAAAGGACAAATACCTATTTTTTTCGACAAAATTCGAGATGAATGCGATGGAGCAAGTCGCTATAATAGAAATATGCTAGTTTAGGAAGAGGGTAGAAGATGGAGTATGCCAAGCAGAAATTACATGAAGAAAAAGTATTTAAAGACCCTGTTCATCGCTATGTTCATGTAAGGGATCGCGTGATCTGGGATTTGATTGGGACAAAAGAGTTCCAGCGACTCCGCAGAATCAGACAGCTCGGAACCACCTACTTGACCTTTCACGGAGCGGAACACAGTCGGTTCAATCATTCTCTTGGCGTGTATGAGATCATCCGCCGCATCGTCGATGATGTCTTCGTTGGAAGACCGGAGTGGAACCAGGATGAGCGATTACTGTCATTGTGCGCTGCGTTACTGCATGATCTTGGGCACGGACCGTTTTCCCATTCCTTTGAAAAGGTGTTTCACCTCGATCATGAGCATTTTACCCAAGCCATCATCTTAGGCGATACCGAGGTGAACGCGGTTCTCGGTAAAGTGGCACCGGATTTTCCGAAGCATGTGGCAGAAGTGATAGCGAAGACGTACAGCAATAAGCTGGTCGTCAGCCTCATTTCAAGCCAGATTGATGCCGATCGCATGGATTATTTGCAGCGTGACGCCTATTTTACAGGGGTGAGCTACGGGCATTTCGACATGGAGCGGATCCTCCGTGTGATGAGGCCCCGAGAAGATCAGGTTGTCATCAAGCAGAGCGGGATGCATGCCGTCGAAGATTACATCATGAGCCGCTATCAGATGTACTGGCAGGTGTATTTCCATCCGGTGACGAGAAGTGCCGAAGTGATCCTGACGAAGATTTTACATAGGGCGAAGGAGCTTCATGAAGAGTTCTATTCCTTTAAGCAAAGCCCGATCCATTTTTATTCCCTGTTTGAGGGGGAAGTGGCCCTTGAGGATTATCTTAAGCTCGATGAAGCAGTCATCATGTACTATTTTCAGATCTGGCAGGAAGAAGAAGACCCGATTTTGCGGGACCTGTGCGAGCGGTTCATGAACCGGAATTTATTCAAGTACGTGGAGTTTGACCCTGCGAAGGAATATAAGAAGCACAGTGAGCTTGAAGCCCTCTTTAAAAAGGCGGGAATCGATCCCGATTATTACTTGGTGGTGGACTCATCTTCAGACCTTCCATACGATTTCTACAGGCCGGGCGAGGAAGAGGAACGGCTGCCGATTCACCTGTTAATGAAAAATGAGGAGCTGCGCGAATTATCCAGGCAGTCGGACATCGTGGATTCCATTTCCGGAAAGCGCCGGACCGACCATAAATTATACTATCCAGTGGATTTACTATATGACGAATCAACAAAGAAGAATATTAAGAGACAGATACGGAAGATTTTGGAGCTGTAAACGACACATGCAATACTAGGAGTAGGAGATGACGTACATTGTTGAAAGATCATGCCAAACTGATGAGTGCCTTCTTAGCCTCGGGTGAAGTGGTGGGTAGGAAGAAGCTTCAAAAGATGATATTCATCGCCAAGAAGCTTGAATTCCCGTTTCAGGAAAAATTTCAATTTCATTTTTATGGTCCGTATTCGGAAGAATTGACGCTTCGGGTGGAGGAGCTATGCAATATGGGGTTCATCTCCGAGGTGAAAGAGAAAAAGGGCGGCTACTATCAATACCGCTATACGGTCACGAAGGAAGGGGAGGACTTCCTGGAGATCTATGAAAAGGATATGCCTCACTTGAAGGATTGCCTTACGGATATGAACGTTCAATCAGCACGCTTTTTGGAGCTTGTTTCGACCGTCTTATATTTTGACAACCTTTCAAAAGAAGAAGTCGTGGAAAAAGTGCATACACTCAAGAGCAAGCAGAAATATACCGAAGAAGAAATCGACGAAGCCTTCGCTTACATTGATGGACTAAAATCGAAAAAAATCGTTCAGTAGAGAACGTTCTTATAGGATTGGAAGGGGGATCACTCTTGTGAGTGATCCCCTTTTACATCGCTATGATTTAGGTGATTGATTCATTTTTTCGATGATTTGATCAAGCTTTTCTTCAACCTGTTTGTCTTGCTTCCGCTGCTGGATCCTTCTGTTTCTAAGACCTTTCGCCACCATAAAAGCGACAACGACAATGGCTAGTGGAAAAGCCATCATGAACAATTGTAAGAACACATCGCCAATCGTCATGTCCATTCATTTCACCCTTTCCGTCGAGTGTATGGTATATCGTATTCGTCAGATGCAAATGTTGCCCGTGTGGAATTCCGGATTTGAAAAAAGTCGGAATCATAAGACAAGCCCGCTGAAAGGAATGCCTTCGCAGCGGGCTTGTCTTATGACTTGCTTTTATTGGTCACTGAGTCTTTTGCCGCCGACGGCATAGTGGCCTTTCGTCATTTCTTCAATGAAGACGACGATTTTTTCTTCAGGGGCACCGGTGGTTTCGCTGACGGCTTCGGTCACTTTTTCGACGAGGGCACGCTTTTGCTCTTCTGAACGGCCTTCGAGCATTTTTACGGTGATATAAGGCATAATGATTCGCTCCTTGCTTTCGGATTTGGTACAATCTGTGGTAGGCTCTTACTCTATAAATGTAATGGCTGGGGGATGAGAGAGCAAGTTTGATATGATATGTCATGAATGCAGGAATTTTTCTGTATACTATGGAATAAGAAAGTAAAACATTTTTTAAAGGAGTACATACTTTGGATACCATTAGCTCACTTTTTGAGTCGATTTCCGTCTTTCGGTTGGAAGAGCTTCCGTTTGTCGTGATCGCCCTCGTCATGGCCTTTACGGTTCATGAGTTCGCCCACGCCTATGTGGCATACAAGTTCGGGGATACGACGGCGAAGGATCAAGGAAGACTCACATTGAATCCGATTCAACATCTGGACCCGTTTGGGACCCTTTTAATATTAATTGTGGGATTTGGCTGGGCGCGGCCCGTGCCTGTCATGAGATCCCGTTTTAAGAATCCACGTTTGGCAGGTGTGCTGGTATCCGTTGCCGGCCCATTGAGTAACTTCCTGCTTGCCTTTATTGCATTCGGGATCTTTTACTTTTTTGTAGGGGTGACGGGTGGCGTCGGGGTTCCACCGTTCATCATCGACCTTCTGCAGATGATCGTTTACTTGAACGTATTGCTGTTTGTCTTCAACATACTGCCGTTCCCTCCACTGGACGGGTACCGGATCATCGAGGAGCTGTCACCGAATCATGTCAGGGCAAAATTATCCCAGTATGAGCAATATGGCGTTCTGCTGTTTTTAATCATTGTCATCACGCCTCTGGACGAATATACGATCTGGCCGTTACTACAGGGTGGCATGACGGCGACCAATCAGGCATTCAGTGCGATATTCACAACGATTTTTTCAATCTTTAGCTAGGGAGTGACGTTTCATGGAAAAGAAAAAAAACATTGGATTCAATATCATCAAAAGTGACCCCACTGACGGTCATGGCGGTTACGGGGTAGGATCATTGAGCCTTGATAATGTTTCGCCTGTCATGATTGATGTCGAAGAAGGGGAAGCGACGATTGAAATCGGAGCCATGCACGCAAGGAGCCCGATCGAAAAAGGGATCAAATTCACGAATAACCGTGAGGACTCGGCAGGCGGTAAGCCGTACTGGCTCATCTGGGTGACTATCGACCGGATGGAAGACGGACCGTACTATGCAGGGGTGACGGCATGTGAGCTCGTCGTGAACCGCGAAAAGCGCAGGGGCTACAAGTCCATGCCGGAACATGTGAACAATATGGATAAATCCATCAAGCGGAAGGTCGTCCTTGACCAACTGGACGACAAATCCAAAGGCATCCTCACTGACTTTTTGAAGAATCATGATGAAGGCATGTGGGAACGCTCAAAGGATGAATTAAAGGAAGCCCTCAAAATAAAATAAATCGATTTGTGAACAAACTGTGACAGTTCTTTGAATATGTCGTTCACATCTTGCTCTATGGAGAGAAAAAAAGTACACTTAAATCACAGTTTGCACATAAACTAGGACATGAAAAACCCCGGGTTCGCACAAACCCGGGGTTTTTTGTTGTACCGAAAAGCGGAGGCGGCTCGTTCAGAGGCGACAAGCATAAGGCGAGCCAACCGGAAAGGCGCCCTTTGCCTTTTGGTTGGCTTGACTTATGACCTCGAGCCTCTAGCCGCCGGAGCTGGACATCTCGAAAACCCCTTTTCCAGCTATATAACAATAAAAACTAAAAGATCCAATCCTTCACTTTCTCATACCAAGGCTTCTTCCCTTTTTCTGGTGCCTTTTCTTTCGGTGCTTCTTTTTCACCTAAGTGTTCATGGCAGTATTCGGTCGGTTCGGTACCTTTTACAAAGTAGGTGAAGCGCTGCACGGGGCAGTCTTCCGTGGCGAGCAGTCCGTTATGGGGATTTACGGCCACGCCTACGACGCCCTTGGTCGGTTTGAAGTTTTTGACGGGTTCGTCCTTCAGGGCTTCTTCCATGAAGTGGACCCAGATTTTCTTGGCAAAGTATTTATCATCGACCAGGGAGACCTCTTTTCCTTTGTCGTATCCGGTCCACACTCCTGCCGTTAATTGAGGGGAGTAGCCGATCATCCAGTTGTCTGTGTTGGTCGTCCCGGATTTCCCTGCGTAGGGACGGGTCGCGTCTCTCTTGATCTGGATCCCCGTTACCGTTGAGTAATCATTGAGCTTAGGGTCGAATATCCCGGTGAGCATATGGGTCATGACGTATGTGAGATCCGGGTCGAGCACCTGCTCTTTTTTCGATTCGCTTTCATAGATGACCTTACCCGACCAGTCTTCCACTTTTGTAATGAAAACAGGCTTCACTTTATACCCGCCGTTGGCAAAGATGCTGTAGGCGTTGACCATATCGATGACCCGTGCCCCTGATGTACCGAGTGCCGAGGAAGGGTATTTTTTCACCTTTGTCGTCAATCCGAACTTCTCTCTTGCCGTTTTCGTCAAGGTGTCCTGACCGATGAAGAGATGGGTCTTCACGGCGTACACGTTATCAGATAGAGCGATGGCCTGGGCCAGGGTGATATCTCCATCTGCATATTTGTTGTTGTAATTATGAGGGGTGTATTTTTTTCCATCATCGAATGTGAAGGACGTCATTTCGCTCTTCATCGTCGTAGATGGCGTAAACCCCTGTTTTAAAGCAGAGTAGTAGAGTAGCGGTTTGATCGTTGACCCCGGCTGGCGGATTGCCTGCACGGCACGGTTAAACGGACTTTCTTCATAATCCCGTCCCCCGACTAAAGCTGTGACATAACCATTTTTCGGATTCATGGACACAAACCCCAATTGGATTTCCGATTCATCGGGGATCTGTTCCTTCACGACTTTCTCGGCCACCTTTTGATGATCGGGGTTGAGTGTCGTATAGACTTTCAAGCCACCCATCTCGATGGTACGTTCCTCAATTCCCAAGTCAGAGCGGAGGATGCTTTTCACCACATCTTGAAAATAGGGGGCGGTTTCCGCCTTTTGATGGGCGTGCTCCCCTGTGATGCGGATGGGTGCCGCCTTGGAAACAGCCTCTTGCTCTTTTGTGATAAAACCGTCATCGGTCATGGACTGAAGAATGAGCTCCTGTCGCTTCTTGCTATTTTCCATATGGGTGACAGGCGAATAGTAGGATGGTGCTTTCGGTATTCCGGCGAGCATGGCGGCTTCTGCGACGGTCAATTGATTGGCATCCTTGCCGAAGTAATATTGACTCGCTGCCTGGACACCGTATGCGCCGTGGCCGTAGTAGATGGTATTTAGATAGCCTTCTAGAATGTCCTTCTTGGAGTAGTTCATTTCGATCCTGATCGTGTAGAGGGCCTCTGAGATCTTTCTCTTCCATGTTTTATCATGAGAAAGAAATAGATTGCGAGCGTACTGCTGTGAAATGGTGCTTGCCCCCTGCACCTTTGACATCGCTTTGACGTCGGCAAGGGCTGCCCCTGCCATTCGCTTCAGGTCAAACCCGTAATGTTGGTAGAAGCTTTTGTCTTCAATGGAGATCGTCGCTTCAATGAGGGCTGGGGAAATTTCCTTCAGACCCACCCAGTAGCGCTTCTCGCCGGTATTCGTTTCTCCTATGACCGAACCATCCTCACCGTAGATCAAAGTGGATTGGGGGACAGCAAGGGGTGGCGGTCCCTGAACCTTGGCATAAATCAAAACCCCCATGATCCCTACCAAAAAGAGGACCAAGCCCGCGAGAGCCCCGACCACTGCAAATCTCGCATATTTCTTTGTCTTCTCCATTCGAGCCATCACTTCCATACCTCTCCCTACTTTCCCTGCACAGGCCCGCAGTTTAAGAGGGACGGACCTTGGATTTTTTATATTGGTCATCTCGTTTATACTGATTACTGTGTAGTATCAGTATGAAAAGTTTTACGAGATTTTAAACGTCAAAGGTTTAGAAAAAATTTCACTTGAAATTTTGCTAGATTCCACTATACTTTTCCTCATGTTTGTATTTATCATGATAGGGAAGGATAAAAATGACGTCCGATGCGGATGTTTTTATAAATAGGAGTTAAGCCCGTTATGTCAGGGTTTCGCTTCACTTTGTCCTAAAGATGAACGTGTGAAGGATCAAACTAGTGGTATATGATTTTGACAGAAACAGCAATAAACCATTAAAACAAGAAGGGAAGTTGAAACAATGAGTGGACTTTGGTACACAGAGAAACAAACAGAAAACTTCGGGATCACGATGAAAATCAAGAAGACTTTACATACAGAGCAAACGGATTTTCAATATCTTGAAATGGCAGAAACAGAAGAATGGGGCAATATGCTGTTCCTTGACGGCATGGTCATGACGAGTCAGAAGGATGAGTTCGTTTATCATGAAATGGTTGCTCATGTTCCATTATTCACGCACCCGAATCCAGAGACAGTATTGGTTGTAGGTGGCGGAGACGGCGGCGTCATCCGTGAAGTGTTAAAGCACCCAAGCGTGAAAAAAGCGGTTCTTGTTGAAATCGATGGAAAAGTGATCGAGTACTCCAAGAAATATCTTCCGGAGATTGCGGGAGAGTTAGAGAATGAGCGCGTGGACGTACAAGTCGACGACGGCTTCATGCACATCGCGAAGAGTGAGAACGAATATGACGTGATCATGGTTGATTCCACTGAGCCTGTAGGACCAGCTGTTAACCTGTTCACAAAAGGATTCTACGCAGGGATCTCGAAAGCATTGAAAGAAGACGGAATCTTCGTTGCTCAATGTGATAACCCATGGTTCAAAGCAGACCTTATCCGCCAGGTACAGAGCGACGTAAAGGAAATCTTCCCGATCACCCGCCTGTACACAGCGAACATCCCAACGTACCCAAGCGGACTGTGGGCATTCACCATCGGTTCCAAAAAGCACGACCCAATCGGAGTACCGGAAGAGCGTTTCCACGACATCGAAACCAAATACTACACACCGGAACTGCACAACGCAGCATTCGCCCTTCCGAAATTCGTAAAAGACCTGACCAAATAAATGTGAGGGACGGACCTCAAATTTCAAGGTGAAATCCTATAATATCAAGGAGGGACGGACCAAAACCAAGGTCCGTCCCTCTCTAAAAGAGAGGTTGAAGAATATGCGTTTTGATGAGGCTTATTCAGGTAATGTGTTTATTAAGAGCCATCCTTCTTATGAGGACAGCCAGGTGGTCCTTTATGGGATGCCGATGGATTGGACGGTGAGTTATCGTCCGGGTTCCCGTTTCGGCCCTGCCCGTATCCGCGAGGTGTCGATCGGTCTGGAAGAGTATAGTGCGTATCTTGACCGGGAACTTGAAGAAGTGAAATACTATGATGCCGGTGATATCCCGCTACCATTTGGTAACCCGCAGCGAAGCATCGATATGATTGAAGACTATATCGACGGGCTCCTTGGTGACGGGAAGATCCCATTCGGAATGGGTGGAGAGCATCTGGTCTCATGGCCGGTGATGAAAGCCATCGCGAAGAAATACCCGGATCTTGCCATCATCCATATGGACGCTCACACTGATCTTCGTGAAGAGTATGAAGGGGAGCCGCTATCCCACTCGACTCCGATCCGCAAGATCGCCGAGCATATCGGACCGAAGAACGTCTATTCATTCGGGATCCGTTCCGGTATGAAGGAAGAATTCCAATGGGCGAAGGAAAATGGCATGCACATTTCCAAATTCGAAGTGCTCGAGCCATTGAAGGAAATCCTTCCACAGCTTGCAGGACGTCCTGTGTATGTGACGATCGATATTGACGTCTTAGACCCTGCCCACGCTCCTGGCACCGGAACCGTGGACTGCGGCGGAATCACATCCAAGGAATTACTCGCATCCATCCATGCCATCGCTCACTCTGACGTGAACGTCGTGGGAGCGGATCTTGTGGAAGTGGCGCCAATCTATGATCCATCCGAGCAGACAGCGAATACGGCAAGCAAGCTGATCCGTGAAATGCTTCTTGGCTGGGTAAAATAAACCATCAAAGCCTCTTCTCATCGTCAGAAGAGGCTTTTCTTCTGCCGATAATCCGCTTACATACCTCCAATAAATGAAAACTCACCGTGTTCCATTGCAATTTCCCACAATACTTCTTATACTTAATTAGTTAGAAGGAAGGGACGTCCATTTGAGGGACGGACCCATCACTTGATCGGACCCTAAAAAGAAAAGGATGTGAGTGGTTTGACGGCAAAAGCGGATTCTACACCTGTCAAAGTTCACTTGAAAACCAAAATCACAATAGGAGAGGAAAGTGACTCTTTTGAATTGGTATCATTTGGTCGATACTATGAAAAAGGAGATGCCTTTTTTCTAAAGTACGATGAAGTACAAGAGGAAGGGACCACTCATACGATCGTCAAAGTCACAGATCGACAGGCCCTCATTCTACGCAGCGGAGCAGTCAAAATGAGAATGGCCTTCAACGAACTCGAGGAACAGAACGGTTCTTACGAGAGCCAGCTCGGTACCCTCTTATTGACAACGAAAACCAAAACACTTTCACATACACAGAGTGACTCGGTGCTTGAAGGGAACTTCAACCTTTCATACGAGTTAAAGATGCAGGACAGCCCGGTTGGGGATTATGTTATGTCCATTCACTATAAGGAGGAAGCATAGGGATATGAATATCGTCGAAAAAGTACAAGAAAACCTGAAATCCGAAATCAAAGCAGCGGTCCTGAAAGCGGGACTTGCAACAGAGGATCAAATCCCGGATGTCATCCTTGAGATCCCGAAAGAAAAGTCACACGGGGATTATTCAACGAATATGGCCATGCAGCTTGCAAGAGTCGCAAAAAAAGCGCCGCGCATGATCGCAGACGACATCGTCGCTAACTTCGACCAGTCCAAAGCGTCCATTGAAAAAATGGAGATCGCAGGACCTGGATTCATTAATTTCTATATGAACAACGAATACTTAACAGACTTGATTCCGTTGATTCTCGATCAAGATCAGGAATATGGTCAATCAGATGCGGGGAATGGCGAAAGAGTCAACGTCGAGTTCGTTTCTGCCAACCCTACAGGCGACCTCCATCTTGGCCATGCCCGTGGAGCGGCCGTCGGCGATTCCCTATGTAACGTCCTTGAAAAAGCGGGCTATAAAGTAACCCGTGAATACTACATCAACGACGCCGGAAACCAGATCCATAACCTTGCAATCTCCGTTGAAGCACGTTATTTCCAGGCCCTTGGACAAGACAAGGCGATGCCTGAAGACGGATATCACGGTCAGGACATCATCGAAATCGGAAAGAAACTGGCTGAAGAATACGGCTCGAAATATGCAGAAGTAAGCGATGAAGAACGCTACAAGTTTTTCCGTGAGTACGGCCTGAAAATTGAAATGGCCAAGCTTCAAAAGGACCTAGAAATGTTCCGCGTACCATTCAACGTGTGGTACTCTGAGACATCCCTTTATGAAAATGGGAAAATCGATGCGGCATTGAAGACGCTGAGAGACAACGGTCACGTATACGAAGAGGACGGCGCGACATGGTTCCGCTCGACTGAACTTGGCGATGACAAAAACCGTGTCCTTATCAAGAACGACGGCACGTACACATACCTGACTCCGGATATTTCCTACCATCAGGACAAATTCGAGCGTGGGCATGATGTGCTCATCAACATTTGGGGAGCGGATCATCACGGCTACATCCCCCGCATGAAAGCGGCCATCGAAGCACTCGGCTTTGACCGTGACAAACTGGAAGTGGAAGTCATCCAACTCGTTCACCTTTATAAAGATGGGGAAAAGATGAAGATGAGTAAGCGTACAGGAAAAGCCGTCACGTTACGTGAGCTTGTCGAAGAGGTCGGCCTTGATGCAGTCCGCTATTTCTTCGCCATGAGAAGTGCCGATACACATATGGACTTCGACCTGGACTTAGCCGTATCACAGTCCAACGAAAACCCTGTCTACTATGCTCAATATGCCCACGCGCGTATTTGCAGTATCCTTCGTCAGGCTGAAGAACAGGGGCTGGCTTCTGAAGACAAGATCGACCTAAAGCTGATCGGTACGGAAAAAGAAGTGGACTTACTGAAAAAGCTGGGTGAATTCCCGCAAATGATCGCGGATGCGGCTGAGAAACGCACGCCTCACCGTGTAGCGAATTATATCAACGACCTGGCTTCTGCTTTCCACAGCTTCTACAATGCCAATAAGGTCCTTGATGAAGAAAATCGTGAATTGACGACAGCACGTCTGGCTTTAGTGAAAGTGGTACGTGTCACGTTACAAAACGCTCTTGCCTTGATCGGTGTAGCAGCTCCAGAAAAAATGTAAATAGGAGCATACCAAAGGTCCGTCCCTCATCAGGATGGACCTTTTTCTTATATTTCGGCCGCTTTAACGTATAATAATGAGAGATGGATGAAGGAGGAGAAGGGTATGAAAACGGTCGTATTGGCTATCGTAACCGGATTTTTAGTCGGATTTATCTTTGCTTTATTTAAGTTACCGATACCTGCCCCGCCGGCACTGGCAGGAATTGCAGGAATCGTGGGTATCTATCTTGGGTTCAAAGCCTTCATGGCGATCCAGCCCTGGATTGAGTCTGTATTTAAATAATATGTACATAAAAAAGATGAACACCGGAGTGTCCATCTTTTCTTCTTTACCATTCAAGGGTCCCGCCATCGATCCTTTTCACCCTTCGAATAGAGGACAAATCTTCAATCAGCTTCAGCATGGCAAGATCTTTATGTTTGGCTTCAATCATAAAATCCACATCCTGATCCAACGTTTTCAGGGTTTTGAAGAAACCTTCCACAAATCCCGGATCGACGAGGTCGGCATGGGAGCGAAAAGCTTTATCGGATTTTGGGGAAGAAATATGTATTTTCGGCACTAAATCTCTTCTGTCCCAAGTGGAAAAAATATCTTCAAGATACCCGTCTAGAGGTTTCTCACCCGGATTTGCCTCATGGTGATGAATGTCCAGGACCATTGGGATATTCTCTTTTCGACAAGCGGTGAGCGTTTCCTCGACGGTATAGGTCTTGTCGTCATTCTCAAGGGTCATGATGTCTTTAACATCCGGAGGGAGATCCTTCAGGTTTTCATGAAAACGGACCAGGGTTTCTTCCTTATCCCCGTAGCTCCCACCGATATGGATATTGATGACGGCATCCTTCTCGATCCCCATATATTCAAGCATCCGGTAGTGATACACCATATCCTTCACGGCATTGTCCGTCACATGCTGCTTGGGACTCGTGAATAAGGTGAACTGGTTCGGGTGAAAGCTCGCCCTGATTCCGAATGTTTTGATTAGATCGCCAAGTTCTTTCCATTCGTGCCGAAAAGGGGAATGGAAATCCCATTCCACCTCAGGATGGGTGGCAAGGGGAACGAGGGAGCTGGATAATCTGTACACCTTGATTTCGTGAGCGGCACATAGATACAGGATGCGTTTCGTATGCTCCAGGTTTAATCTCGTCACTTCCTTCAGGCGGTCTATTCGCTCGGCTTTAGGTAACTCTGTGTATCGCTTGTATGTCATGGTTTTTGCCGGGCTTGCATCCCATAAAGAGAGGGAGTTCGCCACGAATCCCAGTCGGACTTTCATGTGTCATCCCCCTAAAGTAAGATTGAAATGGCTGAAGCGATGCGCTCCTTTAACCGGGTGAGCATGGAAACGGAAGAGAGGTCGCTTTCGCTTAACATGTCGGATGCCGCCATGTCTTTTTCCATTTCCTTTTTCAACGTCTGGATAAATCCTTTATCGTAGATCAGGTTATTGATCTCAAAATTGATAAAGAAGCTCCGCTTATCAAAATTGGCCGTGCCGATATCACAGAAATGGTCATCCACGACCATCACCTTCGCATGATAAAAGCCGTCCATGAATTGATACACTTTGGCACCACTAGCGAGCAGCGGTCTGAAATAAGGGAAGGCCGCTTCCTTCACAAGCATATGATCGGCATTGTTCGGGATGATGATCTTGACGATGACCCCTCTGTCCAGTGCTCCCAGAAGCGCGTCCATCAAGATCGGAGTAGCAATGAAGTAAGGTGTGCCGATAATGATTTCGCTTTGCGCTTCGTCAATGAATTTCCCAAAGAAGTCTTCAATATTAACCCCCTCGGTCGGAAAAATTTGATGCTGGATGCTTCCTTTTTCAGCTGGAGGGAAATACGTTGCTTCGTTCTTCAAATCCTTCTGTGTGGCACGGTACCAGTCAATGCAGAATTCAGTCTGAAGATCGTGGACACCTTCCCCTTCCAACCGGAGATGATAATCCCTCCAGGGAGAAAGCTCAGGCTTATCATTTTCATCGATATATTCCTTCCCGATATTGTAACCACCCAAATAACCGATCACCCCATCGATGACGGTGATCTTCCGGTGATTACGCTGCTGGGAAGAGAAAAACAGATAGGGAAACTTGACCCTCCGGCAGAAATCGACTTCCACACCTGCATCCCGAAGCTCCTTCACTTTCGACTTAGGGACGTTATGGCTGCCGATCTGATCCATCAGAAGACGGACTTCAATCCCTTCCTGTGCCTTACCCTTCAGCAATTCCAGGAACCGGAGGGCAAAGTGGTCATCCTGGACGATATAAAATAATACATGAATGGAGGCCCTTGCTTCTCTCATCTCTTTAAACATTTGATCGAAAAGCTCGGGTCCCCTTGAAAACAATTGAATATCACTCATTCGAGTCTCATAATCTCTTCTTGTCCGCGTCCGGATGAAATGACTTCTTCCCAATCTGAAATCAAGCATCAGCCATCCGATGATTGCGGCAAGGATCACCAATAGGATTAACCACCACATAGAATCACTCTCTCATTTGCATTGTCTTTAGTATGTCCTGAATTTTATGTAGATTGCATTCTTTCTTCTTTTCCCATTAAGGAGTCCTTTTGAAACCTGTAGGGGGTACAGAAAGTCACGTTTCTTATTGAAAGGGAATCGGCAATAATGAAAAGGTTTTCATTTTTATTCGGAAAAACCATTGACTGAATGCTCATTCATAATATAATGGATATAAGGACTATTCAGAATATTAATTTGGTTTGTAAAAGTTTGAACAAAGGGGAAGTTCATCGGACCAAAGAAGGGGGAGTGTTTGTCTATGAATGGGTTACTCATTCTCAATTGGGTCGCATTTATCCTTGTGACCGTTTATGCACTGAGTCTGTTTGTGTATGTAGTAAAGACGAGAATTGAATATATTAAGCTCGGGAAAAAAGTGGAGTTCGACAAACGATTCAAAGAACGATTCCAGAAAATCCTGGTCAATGTCTTCGGACAGAAGAAGCTCTTGAAGGATAAGAAAAGTGGAGCCATCCACGTCATGTTCTTCTACGGCTTCATCCTCGTACAATTCGGGGCCATCGACTTCATATGGAAAGGACTGGCACCGGGGAGTCACCTGCCGCTTGGACCTTTATATCCTGGCTTCACGTTCTTCCAGGAAATTGTCACACTGACGATCCTTGTCGCGGTTGTCTGGGCATTCCACCGCCGCTATGTGGAAAAACTGGTCCGCCTCAAGAGAGGATTTAAATCAGGACTGGTTTTACTATTCATTGGTGGTTTAATGCTTTCCGTCCTGGTCGGGAATGGAATGGGTATCATCTGGCATGGGGAAGAACTTGCCTGGACTGAGCCTATAGCGTCTCTGATTGCAGGGGCACTTGGAGGCATAGGGGAAACGGCTTCCATCGCGATTTTCTATGTAGCCTGGTGGATTCACTTACTATTCTTACTGGCATTCCTTGTGTATGTGCCGCAATCCAAGCACGCGCATTTAATCGCAGGACCTGCCAATGTTTATTTCAATCGTTTAGACAACCCTGGAAAGCTTAAGCCCATCGACTTTGAAGATGAATCAGCTGAAAGCTTCGGGGTAGGAAAAATAGAAGAATTCACTCAGCACCAAATGATCGATTTCTACGCATGTGTGGAATGTGGTCGTTGTACGAATATGTGTCCGGCAACCGGGACAGGGAAAATGCTTTCCCCGATGGACCTGATCGTAAAATTACGTGATAACCTGACGAATCACGGTGCTGTCGTGACACAGAAGAAGCCTTGGGTGCCTACATTCGCATTCAACGGCACAAAAGGGAACCAATTAGCTATGGCAAGTGCCACTCAAGCGGCTGAAGAAGCGGCTGCAGGAGCTACGTACAGCCCTAGCCTGATCGGGGATGTCATCACAGAAGAAGAGATTTGGGCATGTACAACGTGCCGTAACTGTGAAGACCAATGTCCGGTCATGAACGAACACGTAGATAAAATCATCGACCTTCGCCGTTACCTCGTTCTGACGGAAGGAAAGATGGATGCTGACGCACAGCGCGCCATGCAAAACATCGAGCGCCAGGGAAATCCTTGGGGTCTGAACCGTAAAGAGCGTGAAAACTGGCGTGAAGCAAGAGAAGACGTCACGATCCCTACGGTAAAAGAAATGAAAAAAGCAGGAGAAGACTTCGAATTCCTATTCTGGGTCGGATCCATGGGTTCATTTGATAACCGTAGCCAAAAGATTGCCTTATCCTTCGCCAAGCTGATGAATGAAGCGGGCGTGAAGTTCGCAATCCTTGGGAATAAAGAAAAGAACTCCGGTGACACACCGCGCCGCCTTGGAAATGAATTCTTATTCCAGGAGCTTGCCGGTCAAAATATCGCCGAATTTGAAAAGCATGAAATCAAGAAAATTGTCACGATCGATCCGCATGCTTACAACATTTTCAAAAATGAGTATCCGGACTTCGGTCTGGAAGCAGAGGTCTACCACCATACAGAACTTCTGCATCAGCTCGTACAAGAAGGCCGCTTGAAGCCGCAATATGAAGTGAACGAAACGATTACTTTCCATGACTCTTGTTATCTTGGTCGGTACAACGAAGTGTATGATCCACCTCGTGAAATCCTGAAATCCATTTCCGGTGTGAAATTGGTCGAGATCGAACGTAACCGTGAAAAGGGAATGTGCTGTGGAGCGGGTGGAGGACTCATGTGGATGGAGGAAGACGCAGGTCACCGCGTCAACGTCTCCCGTACCGAGCAGGCACTGGCTGTTAGTCCATCGGTCATCAGCTCTGGCTGTCCATACTGCCTGACGATGCTGTCGGATGGTACGAAAGCGAAGGAAGTGGAAGAAACGGTATCTACTCTCGACGTAGCCGAAATCCTTGAAAAAGCCGTATGTGGGGATCTGAAGGACGAACCGGCTGCATCTTAAAAAGAATATTATCCATTAGATAATGAATGAAACACGAGTTCATGAAACAAACAGGAGTGAAACAAAATAGTCTCTATTGCGTTTCGCTCCTATTGTTTTTCTACAATAATAAATTTGATGGAAAAATAAAAACTTTCTAAAAAATCAATGCGTTTGCACTCGAAATGAAGTACAATAAAGGTATATTGGGGACAAAATTTGTCCCTTCTCTTATGGGGATTAGTTGAGCGAGCGTTCAGTCGAAAGTCGATCAAATTTTTTTAAGGTAAATTGAAAGCGGATACAAACATACGGATAAATCCATATAAAGGAGAGCGATGAAGATGGGGAAAACGGTTATTCTAGACGGAGCAAGAACGCCTTTTGGTAAATTCGGGGGAAGCCTCAGCAGCTTTACTGCTTCAGAGCTTGGTGGTTTCGCGGTGAAGGAAGCCTTGAAACGGGCCGGTGTAAACGGGGAAGAAGTCGAAGAAGTCATCCTCGGATCTGTTTTACAAGGGGGACAGGGGCAAATCCCTTCACGTCAAGCCTCACGCCATGCGGGATTGCCGTGGAATGTCAAAACGGAAACGATCAATAAGGTCTGTGCATCCGGAATGCGCAGCGTCACGCTTGGAGACCAGATCATCCGTGCAGGCGACGGTGAAGTGATCGTGGCCGGTGGGATGGAATCCATGTCGAACGCCCCTTACATCCTGCCGAAAGCGCGCTGGGGATTCAAGATGGGCGATTCACAGGTGAAAGACCTGATGGTTCACGACGGATTGACGTGCAGCTTCAACAACGTCCACATGGGAACGTACGGAAATGAAACAGCGAAGGAATTTGAACTATCAAGAGAAGAGCAGGACGAATGGGCACTCAGAAGCCATCAACGGGCAGTGAAAGCAACGGAAGAAGGCGTGCTCGGTGAAGAAATCGTTGCTGTTGAAGTTCCTCAACGCAAAGGAGATCCGATCGTCGTTGCAAAGGATGAAGCGCCACGTAAAGAAACATCCATCGAGGCGCTGGCTAAATTAGGACCGGTGTTCGGATCAGAAGGAACGATCACAGCCGGGAACGCTCCAGGGGTCAACGACGGAGCGGCGGCCATGGTCCTCATGAGCGAGGAAAGAGCCGAGAAGGAAGGCAAACAACCATTAGCGACGATCCTTGGCCATACAGCGATCGCCGTTGAGGCAAAAGATTTCCCGCAAACACCTGGGCTTGTCATCAACGAGCTTCTCAAGAAAACAGGGAAATCCCTTGAAGAGATCGATCTGTTTGAAATTAACGAAGCGTTTGCCGCCGTGGCATTAACGAGCGGGAAAATCGCCGGTCTTGATCATGAGAAAGTCAATGTGAACGGTGGAGCCGTTGCCCTCGGCCATCCGATTGGAGCAAGCGGGGCACGCATCATCCTGACACTTGCTTACGAATTGAAACGCCGCGGAGGCGGAATCGGGATAGCCTCGATCTGCAGCGGGGGCGGTCAAGGGGATGCGATTATGATTGAGGTGGCGAAGCAGTAGGGTGAGTAGTTGTACCAGGTACAAAGAGAGTGAACTGTACCTGGTACACCCATGGGTTAAGCTGCTGAATCAACCAAACCAACCAAATCAACTAGATAACTAGTCTCATATAACAAAGGGGAGAACATAATGAACATAAAAAACGTAATGGTCATCGGCGCGGGGCAGATGGGATCGGGGATCGCCCAGGTCTGTGCACAGGCAGGATTCAACGTATACCTGAACGATTTGAAAGAAGAGTTTGTCCAAAAGGGAATGGGAGTCATCGCGAAGAATCTGACGCGTTCCGTTGAAAAAGGAAGAATGTCTGAAGAAGATAAAACAGCGACGGTGAATCGTTTGACGGCTTCAACGGATATCGGGGACGCCAAGAAGGTAGATCTTGTTATCGAAGCGGCAGTGGAAAATATGGATATCAAAACGAAGATCTTTGCTCAGCTGGATAAGATCACACCAGAGCATACCATCCTGGCTTCGAACACATCTTCTCTTCCGATCACGGAAATTGCGGCAGCGACGAAGCGTCCCCAGCAAGTGATCGGTATGCACTTCATGAATCCGGTACCAGTGATGAAATTGGTGGAAATCATCCGTGGACTTGCGACGACGGATGAAGTATACCAAGTGATTGAAGATATGACGAAGTCTCTTAATAAAGTGCCGGTAGAGGTAGAGGATTTCCCGGGATTCGTTTCCAACCGGATCCTGATGCCAATGATCAATGAAGCGATCTACACCCTTTATGAAGGAGTGGCGAGTAAAGAGGCGATCGATGAAGTGATGAAGCTCGGTATGAATCACCCGATGGGACCTCTGACTTTGGCTGACTTCATCGGACTCGATACATGCCTCTACATCATGGAAACCCTGCACGAAGGTTTCGGTGACGATAAATACCGTCCATGCCCGCTGCTCAGGAAGTATGTGAAAGCAGGCTGGCTGGGGCGCAAAACGCGCAGCGGCTTCTATTCGTACGAGTGATCACAACGAACATCAGGGAGGAAACAGTCATGGAGTTACGATTCACAGAAGAGCAGCAGATGATGAGAAAGATGGTCCGGGATTTTGCTGAAACAGAAATCCAGCCGTTCATCGAGAAGATGGAAGCGGGAGAGTTTCCGAGAGATATTTTAAAAAAGATGGCTGAGCTTGGTTTGATGGGGATTACGATCCCTGAGAAGTACGGCGGATCTGAGATGGATTTCACTTCTTATATCATTGCAATCCACGAGCTGTCTAAAGTAAGCGCCACCATCGGGGTCATCCTATCGGTTCATACTTCTGTAGGAACCAATCCGATCCTTTACTTTGGAAACGAAGAACAAAAACAAAAGTATCTTCCGAAGCTTGCAACGGGTGAGTATTTAGGGGCCTTCTGCCTGACGGAGCCGAGTGCAGGATCCGATGCGAAGAGTCTAAAATCCCGCGCCGAAAAGCGTGGTGACCACTATGTGGTGAACGGTTCAAAGGTCTTTATCACCAATGGTGGCGAAGCCGATACGTATATCGTATTTGCGACGACGGATTCAACGAAGGGGAGCCGCGGGGTATCGGCCTTCATCGTTGAGAAGGATACACCTGGTCTTGTGATCGGGAAAGATGAACATAAAATGGGGCTGCACGGTTCCCGGACCGTCCAGCTGACATTTGAAGATATGAAAGTCCCGGCTGAAAACCTTCTCGGTGAAGAAGGGGAAGGCTTTAAAATCGCCATGGCGAACCTGGACGTCGGCAGGATCGGGATTGCCGCGCAGGCACTCGGAATTGCGGAAGCGGCTTTCGATTACTCAACGGCTTATGCAAAAGAACGGGTGCAATTCGGCAAACCGATCGCCGCACAGCAGGGAATCGGCTTTAAGCTTGCCGATATGGCGACGGCCGTTGAAGGCTCCAAGCTTCTTGTGTACCGGGCAGCGAATCTCCGTTCGAACAATATTTCCTGTGGAAAAGAAGCCAGTATGGCGAAGTTGTTTGCATCGAAAACAGCCGTCGAAGTGTCGACGGAAGCGATTCAGGTTTATGGCGGATATGGCTACACGAAGGAATATCCGGTGGAGCGCTTGTTCCGTGATGCGAAGGTGACGGAGATTTATGAGGGTACGAGTGAGATTCAGCGGATGGTGATTGGGAAGCATTTGTTGGTGTAATAGGATGGGTGAGTTTGAACTCTTGGAAGAGTGTCTTGGGGCACATATTCTTAGCGTGTCAGGCACCCGATATATAATTTGATGTTTTGTGGCGTAAATGGGTTTGTAGCATAGCTTGTCTCTTGAGGGTGCCAGACCCGGTATGTAGATGATAGGAGGAAAATGAGATGAATTTTAAATTGTCGGAAGAGCATGAAATGATACGTAAGATGGTGCGTGATTTTGCGCGGAATGAGGTGGCTCCTACTGCCGCTGAGCGTGATGAGGAAGAGCGCTTTGATATGGATCTGTTCAAGAAGATGGCTGAGCTTGGGTTGACGGGGATTCCTTGGCCGGAGGAGTACGGCGGGATCGGCAGTGACTATCTGGCGTATTGTATCGCTGTTGAAGAACTATCAAGAGTGTGTGCGTCTACAGGCGTTACCCTGTCGGCTCATACTTCGTTAGCCGGTTGGCCTGTTTATAAATTTGGTACGGAAGAGCAGAAACAGAAATACCTTCGTCCAATGGCGCAGGGTGAAAAGATCGGGGCTTACGGCTTGACTGAGCCGGGTTCGGGATCTGACGCAGGTGGCATGAAGACGACAGCTCGCCTGGAAGGGGATCACTACGTACTGAACGGCTCTAAAATTTTCATCACAAACGGTGGAATCGCGGATACGTATATCGTGTTTGCTTTGACAGATCCTTCCCAGCGTCAGCGTGGAACGAGTGCGTTCATCGTAGAGGCCGACTTCGAAGGTTTCTCTGTAGGGAAGAAAGAGAAGAAGCTTGGGATTCGTTCATCACCTACGACTGAAATCGTATTCGAAGATTGCAAGGTACCGAAAGAGAACATGCTTGGCAACGAAGGCGACGGATTCAAGATTGCCATGATGACACTTGATGGCGGCCGTAACGGGATTGCCGCTCAAGCAGTCGGGATTGCCCAGGGAGCTCTTGATGCCTCCGTTGATTACGCAAAAGAGCGTGAGCAGTTCGGTAAGCCGATTGCTGCAAACCAGGGGATTTCATTCAAGATTGCGGATATGGCGACATCCATCGAAGCTTCCCGTCTATTAACCTATCAAGCTGCGTGGCTTGAGTCTGAAGGTCTTCCATACGGAAAAGAATCGGCGATGTCGAAGCTGATGGCCGGTGATACAGCGATGAAGGTGACGACGGAAGCGGTTCAGATCTTCGGTGGGTATGGCTATACGAAGGACTATCCGGTGGAGCGTTATATGCGTGATGCGAAGATCACTCAGATTTATGAGGGGACGCAGGAGATTCAGAGATTGGTTATTTCGCGGATGGTGACGAAGTAAGGCTGAATGGGAGTTTTTTTTGCAAGGAGATCACCTGGTTCTTCCTGACACGTGTCAGGCACCCGAGGGGTTGTCGCATGTTGCTTGACGTAAAAGGGGTTTGTGTCATTGCTTGCTGCTCCAGGGTGCCAGACCCGGTATGTGGGATGACTGGGTTTAGAGAGATAGATGTCTGCTTTGTTGGGGGATGAAGTAGTCAGAATAGGAATTAGGGGTCAATGGGAGAATCGGAATATAAAGGCGGTCGGTTGTTTTGAATAAGAAGAGGGAAGTTCATGCTTCGGTTAAGGATGAGCGTTTGGTGGAAAAGCGGCGTGATCAGATGATTCGTGGGGCCGTCTCTCTGTTTAAACAAAAGGGGTTTCATCGCACCACGACCAGAGAGATCGCAAAGGCCGCCGGATTCAGTATCGGAACGCTGTATGAATATATACGAACAAAGGAAGATGTCCTGTATTTAGTGTGTGACAGCATTTATGAGCAGGTTCGATTGGAGCTTGAGGAGCTGGATGTCGGTAAAGGAACGATTGAGAGCTTGAGGCTCGGCATCGCCCATTATTTCAAGGTGATGGACCGGATGCAGGATGAAGTGCTTGTCATGTATCAGGAAGCGAAGTCCCTGTCTAAGGATGCTTTACCCTATGTCCTTCGCAAGGAACTTGAAATGGTCGGGATGGTGGAAGACCTGATCAAAGGTTGCGTAGAAAGCGGAAAGCTTGAGCTTGATGAAAATCAGTGCCATATGCTGGCTCAAAATGTATTCGTCCAGGGACAGATGTGGGGATTCCGTCGCTGGGCCATGCAGAAACGTTTTACACTCGAGGAATACATTGATCTTCAAATCGAATTGCTTTTTGCAGGGATCATCGGATTTGAAAAACAAGGGAGAACAGGGGGAGTAATATGAGCACGGTTGAGATTTATAAACCAAAGCACCATGTTCGTTTTGTCACGGCATCGAGCCTGTTTGACGGACATGACGCGTCGATCAACATAATGCGTCGGATTATCCAGGCAAGTGGGGCAGAAGTCATCCACTTAGGCCATAACCGTTCTGTAGAGGAAGTCGTCAATGCCGCTATTCAGGAAGATGTTCAGGGGATTGCGATTTCATCCTATCAGGGTGGACACGTGGAATATTTTAAATATATGTACGATCTTTTAAACGAAAGAGGGGCTTCCCACATCCGCATTTATGGCGGAGGCGGCGGAGTGATCATCCCGCGTGAAATCAAAGAACTTCACGAATACGGGATTGCCCGCATCTTCTCTCCTGAAGACGGCCGTACGCAGGGTCTTCAAGGGATGATCAATAAGATGATCGAGGAATGTGATTTCCCGACCATCAAAGGAAGCGTCAATCAAGAAGTTGAAAAACTTTCAACGGGAAATGTGAACACAGTGTCAAAGCTGATCTCACTGGCCGAGTATCAAGTCGGGGCCAATGAAGAAGTGGCAGCGACAGCCCAGACCGTTTTTTCTGAAATCAAGAGCTTGGCGAAAAAAGCGCCTGTCCTTGGGATCACTGGAACCGGTGGAGCAGGGAAGAGTTCCTTGACGGATGAACTGATCCGTCGTTTCATCAACGAACTCCCTGAAAAGAAGATTGCGATTCTATCCATCGATCCAACGAAACAAAAAACGGGTGGAGCCCTACTTGGGGACCGGATCCGTATGAATGCGATCTTCAATCCCCGTGTTTACATGCGAAGCCTTGCCACACGTGGGTCCAAGACGGAACTTTCACTGGCGATCAAGGACGCAATCAATGTCGTGAAAGCGGCAGGATATGACCTGATCGTCGTGGAAACGAGCGGGATCGGGCAGGGGGATGCGGAAATCGCCGAGATCTGTGATATGTCCATGTACGTCATGACGAGTGAGTTCGGTGCACCTTCCCAGCTGGAAAAAATCGATATGATCGACTATGCCGATCTGATCGTCATCAATAAGTTCGAGCGCAAAGGCTCGGAGGATGCGAGACGCCAGGTTCAGAAGCAGTACCAGCGCAGTCATATGCTGTTTGATAAAGATCTGGATGACATGCCGGTATACGGAACGATTGCCAGCCAGTTTAACGATCCCGGCACAAATGCTTTATTTGCAGCCATCATTGAAACGGTGAATAAGAAAATGGAGCTGGATTGGAAAACGGGCTTCTCCAAAGACGTGGACGTTGAAAAGCAAAACGTCATCATTCCAAACAATCGCCGTTATTATCTCCGTGAGATTGCGGAAACGGTCCGCAATTATCACAAAAAAGCAGAAGAGCAGGTAAACCTGGCACGCCGTTTGTTCCAGCTTGAAGGGGCAATCGAAGCGGTCAATGAAAAAGAAACGAATGATGGGGTCGTAACATCCCTTCAAACATTGAAAGAAGAAGTCGAAAACAAATTAACATCAGAATCGAAACAGATTTTACAAAAATGGGATGACCTTAAAGAAACGTACAGCAAGGATCAATTCATCACAAAGATCCGTGATAAGGAGATTGTCACAGAATTAAAGACAAAGAGCTTATCCGGACTCGATATCCCGAAAGTGTCCCTTCCGAAATATAAGGACTACGGTCAAATTCTGGATTGGGTGTACAAAGAGAATGTTCCAGGCTCGTTCCCTTATACAGCAGGAGTATTCCCGTTCAAGCGTAAAGGAGAGGATCCGAAGCGTCAGTTCGCCGGTGAAGGAACGCCTGAGCGGACGAACCGCCGTTTCCACTACCTGTCGAAAGATGATGATGCGAAACGTTTGAGTACAGCATTTGATTCCGTCACCCTATATGGGGAAGATCCGGATCACCGTCCTGACATCTACGGAAAAGTCGGGGAGAGCGGTGTGAGCATCTGTACGCTGGAAGATATGAAGAAGCTGTATGCCGGGTTTGACTTGTGTGCTCCTTCCACATCCGTGTCCATGACGATCAATGGTCCTGCACCAATCATCCTTGCCATGTATATGAACACGGCGATCGATCAGCAGATCCGCATGAAGGAAGAAGAGCTTAGCCGCGTACTCACAGTCGAAGAGTATGTGGAAGTGAAGGAACAGACCCTTCAAGTCGTCCGTGGAACGGTTCAGGCAGATATTTTAAAAGAAGATCAGGGTCAGAATACCTGTATCTTCTCAACTGAATTCGCCCTCCGCATGATGGGGGATATCCAGCAATATTTCATCGATCACAAAGTACGGAACTATTACTCTGTATCGATTTCCGGCTATCACATTGCAGAAGCGGGAGCGAATCCGATTTCCCAGCTTGCCTTCACATTGGCGAACGGTTTCACGTACGTGGAATACTATTTAAGCCGTGGAATGGATATCAATGCCTTTGCACCAAACTTATCGTTCTTCTTCTCGAACGGCCTTGACCCCGAGTATACGGTGATCGGACGTGTCGCACGACGCATCTGGTCGACGGTGATGAGGGATAAATACGGTGCCAACCAACGCAGTCAGAAGCTGAAGTACCACATCCAGACATCAGGTCGATCCCTGCATGCCCAGGAAATCGACTTCAATGATATCCGTACGACGCTCCAGGCGTTGATGGCCCTGCAGGATAACTGTAATTCCCTGCATACGAACGCCTATGATGAAGCGATCACGACACCGACGGAAGAATCCGTGCGCCGTGCCATGGCGATCCAGATGATCATCACCAAAGAACACGGACTATCGAAAAATGAAAATCCGCTTCAAGGATCGTTCATCGTAGAAGAGCTGACGGATCTCGTGGAAGAAATGGTCCTCACAGAATTCGACCGCTTAAATGACCGCGGCGGCGTACTCGGATCGATGGAAACCCAGTATCAGCGCGGCAAGATCCAGGAGGAATCCATGTTCTACGAAATGAAGAAGCATTCAGGTGAGCTGCCGATCGTGGGAGTGAACACGTACCTGAATCCGAACCCGCCTTCTGAAGAAGACATGGACAGCATGGAACTGGCACGTGCCACAAAAGAAGAAAAAGAAACACAAATCCATAATCTGCGGGATTTCCAATCACAGCACAAAGACAAAACCGAAGAAGCCCTCACCCGCCTGAAACAGGCAGCCGTGGGCGGAGGAAACATCTTCGAACAACTCATGGAAACCGTAAAAGTCGCCAGCCTCGGCCAAATCACTCGCGCCCTCTACGAAGTAGGCGGCCAATACCGACGCAACATGTAACAACGAAAAGGAAAATGAGACTACTGTACACGTGCAGTGGTCTCTTTTTTAAAGTAGGCTTATATTTGATGATCAGTATGCATAGTATGAATGATGGTGGTATGAAGCTTTTTTGGTAGCGTTTCAAGTAGATAGGTTGTTTACGGTTGCTTATAAAAAGACTTGATACTAAGTTGATTGAAGCGGAAGGCACTCGACTCCTTCGGGAACAGCGGGAAAGTTGAGACCCCGCAGGCGAAGCCGAGGAGGCTCATCTCACGCCCCGAGGAAAGCGAGTGCCTGAAGCGGAAATCAACCACGTCTCTCTCATAAAAAATGAAAAAGAAAGCCCAACAAGTTTAAAATCCCGCCAAACCGTCTATCCTTTATACGAAATCAACCAATTTTTAACATGAACTTAATACTTATAGGGTAAGATATCCTATATAATAAGAATTATCAGATAAGTAGACAGGGGAAGTACGATACATACGTTTGGATGTGAGAATGTGAAGACCATTTTACGCTGCATACTATTCATCATCACCATATACGCCGCCATCCTTTTATACCAATTTCAACTGGGTGCCATCCCATTTTTCCTGCTCTCTTTTTATCTATTTTATGAAGCGTTCAGGGTGATCAAAAACGGTCAAAAAGAAGAGAAGTTAGGAAATGGCAGACCATCCTGAAATCAGATGCGAAAAAAATGCGGGAAAATCGAGATATGTCTGGCATAAAGTGATTTATATTGTTTATAATGTTGAATATGGTTAAAATTGATAATGGAGAATTTTTGCCCTTTTTTACTCTACTTAGTAGAGTGTGAAATAGAGAAAGGAAGTGCGTAAAGTGAGTCTTAAGCAATTATCCAAAGAAGAATTGCGTCAAACGTCATTCATTGAATTGGCACATGAAATTTTAGTAGAGAAAAAGCAAGCGATGGCATTTGAAGAGATCGTAAGCGAAATCAAAGGTTTGCTTGAAATCTCTGATAAAGAGGTAAAGAGCCGTTTACTTCAATTCTACACGGATTTAAATATCGACGGACGATACATTGCCATGGGTGATAACCGTTGGGGATTAAGAGAATGGTACCCGGTTGATCAAATCGAGGAAGAGACCGTTCCAACGATGAAATCCAGCAAAAAGAAAAAAGCGAAGAAGAAAGACGAAGATCTGGATCTGGATGATTTCGATGATCTGGATGATGAAGATCTTGATTATGATGATCTTGATGAGGCAGACGACGATGATGATTTGACGGATGACGACGACGATGTCGATGTTGATGATGCAGACGAGGATCTGGATCTTGATGAGGACGAGGAAGAGCTCGAAATCGATGAATTCGACGATGTCGACGATGAAGATGAAGACGAAGAAGACGAATTGGAAGAAGAGGAAGAGAAATAATCTCTCCCGAATCAGTATGGCTCCCGCCAGGCTTTTGGGCCTTCCGGGGGCCTTTTGATTTGCGTGAAATGAGTGAAAATTCTATCCCTTATTCTATGCTTGACTTCTACCTCTTAGGAAGGTAGTATTTTATTTGGGCTCCCTAAAAAGGGACAGATCACGTATATCACGCTCCCCTTACAAGATTGTAAGCGGGGCGTTTTTTGTTTTTATACAGAAGAATGCTTTGACATGACAAGGTTTTAAGTGTGAAGGATCGATTCTTTTAAGACCCCTTACATCTTTACGTATCTTGATAATAAGAGGCTGTCTTTTAGCTGGTTTATGCACTTGGTTTTATTTTGGGAGAATGGACTTGTCCTTCTTTGAACAAGATAAATTCATGACATGACTACATAAGAGACACCCTCTACTTTTTTTGAACCAAACTTACTTTATAAGGGGGACATATACATGACTAAGTATATTTTCGTAACAGGCGGCGTAGTGTCGTCACTAGGGAAAGGGATCACAGCAGCGTCCCTTGGAAGACTATTGAAAAACCGTGGAGTGAGCGTCACCATCCAGAAGTTCGATCCATACATCAACGTGGATCCGGGAACGATGAGTCCTTATCAGCACGGTGAAGTATTCGTAACCGATGATGGTGCCGAGACGGATCTTGACCTTGGTCACTACGAGCGTTTCGTTGACATCAACCTGACGAAATACAGCTCTGTGACAACGGGTAAAATCTATTCTACTGTTCTGAAAAAAGAGCGCCGCGGGGATTATCTTGGCGGGACTGTACAAGTCATCCCGCATATCACAAATGAAATCAAAGAACGCGTGTACCGTGCCGGCCGCGAAACGAATTCTGATGTCGTGATCACGGAAATCGGTGGAACGGTCGGGGATATCGAATCCCTTCCATTCCTTGAAGCGATCCGCCAGATCAAGAGTGATGTCGGTCGTGACAACGTGATGTATATTCACTGTACGCTGATTCCATATATTAAAGCGGCGGGTGAAATGAAGACGAAACCGACCCAGCACAGTGTAAAAGAGCTGCGTAGTCTCGGTATTCAGCCAAATGTCATCGTCGTGCGTACCGAAATGCCGATGACCCAGGATATGAAAGACAAGATCGCGTTATTCTGTGATATCGATAAACATGCAGTCATCGAAGCAATGGATGCAGATACGCTTTACTCTGTACCACTTGCCCTTCAGGATCAAAAACTTGATGAAATCACGTGTCAGCACTTGAAGCTGAACTGCCATGAAGCAGACATGACCGAGTGGAATGAACTGGTTGACCGGGTGAAAAACCTTTCCCGCAAAACAAGGATCGCCCTTGTCGGGAAATATGTTGAATTACAGGATGCTTATATTTCTGTAGTGGAAGCCCTTCGTCATGCAGGTTACCATTTCGACAGCGATATTGAAGTGAGATGGTTGAACTCTGAGCTTGTCGACAACGAAAATGTGGCAGAGAAGCTTGCTGACGTGGATGGAATCCTTGTACCAGGCGGCTTCGGTGACCGCGGTGTCGAAGGAAAGATCGCTGCGACGCAATATGCACGCGAAAACAAGATTCCTTTCCTTGGAATCTGCCTTGGCATGCAGCTCGCATCCGTTGAATATGCGCGTAATGTCCTTGGACTTGAAGGAGCACACTCTGCTGAGCTGAATCCTGAAACGCCATATCCGGTCATCGACCTTTTACCGGAACAAAAGGATATCGAAGACCTTGGCGGGACCCTTCGTCTCGGACTATATCCATGTAAGCTGACAAAAGGTTCAAAAGCCTATGCAGCCTACGATGGAGAAGTCGTATACGAACGTCACCGTCACCGTTTCGAATTCAACAATCACTACCGTGAGCAAATGGAAAAAGCCGGATTCATCTTCTCAGGCACAAGCCCGGATGGCCGCCTTGTGGAAATCATCGAGCTGAGCGACCACCCATGGTTCGTCGCATCTCAATTCCACCCGGAATTCACATCACGCCCGACACGCCCGCAGCCTCTATTCAGAGACTTCGTGGAAGCGTCCCTTGCGTATGGTGAGAAATAAGATTTGATTGATAGAGCCCTCCCGGTTTGGGAGGGCTTTTTTGTAGTGTTGGGTGATCATTTCCGGAGACCCGCCACAGAATTTTTTTAAAAAGAATATTGACAATATTTCCACATATCGTTAATATAGCGATTATAGCAAAAGCGAACACAACCAAATTTCATATTCTCTTATAAAGAGTTGGCAGAGGGACTGGCCCGATGACGCCCGGCAACCTACCGTTTATGACGGAAAGGTGCTAAGACCTGCAGGAAGCATTTCCTGAGTGATAAGAGCACGTTTATTTATACATAAACCTCTTTTCTCTTGGGAAAAGGGGTTTTTTTATTTGAAAAAATAGAGGGGGATACCCTCGGGAGGAGAAAAGAAAGATGAAAAAAGCGGCATCATTACTCGTATTAATCGCACTACTTTTCAGTTTGGCGGCTTGTCAGCCAAAGGTATCACAGGAGGCGGAAGCAGACGGCGGGGAAGCGACTTCCGATCATCCGTTAGCCAATAAAAAAATCGCCCTTATCATGCAAATCAATCTCGGGACATTTTCCGCTCAATACATTGAAGGGGTCAAGGAACAGGTGGAAAAGTTCGGGGGGAAGGTTCAAGTGTTCACTTCGGAAGGCGATCTCGCCAAAATGTCCTCTAACCTGGACGCGGCCATCAACCAGAAGTTTGATGGGATCCTGATCGACCATGGAACGAAAGAAGCACTGCAATCAGGGGTGGAAAAGGCGAAAGACCAAAATATTCCGGTTGTCGTCTTCGATGCGGACGTGGCATCAAAAGGAGTGACGGTCCTCGAGCAGGGGGACAAACAAATGGCTGAACAAACCTTGACGAAGCTTTCAGATGAGCTTGGCGGCAAAGGTGAAATCGTAAAAATTTGGGTCGCAGGCTTTGCACCCATGGAAAGACGTCAGGCGGCATACGAAGAATTTTTAAAGGGGAATCCGGATATTAAAGAAGTCGCGGCATTTGGAGCAGCGAGTCAGAATACAGCGCTTGATACACAGGCTCAGATGGAGGCGATCTTGAAACAATACCCAAACAAAGGGGACATCGATGCTGTCTGGGCAGCGTGGGATGAATTTGCGAAAGGGGCCGTCCGGGCAATTGAAGCGGCAGGAAGAGATGAAATCAAAGTATACGGAATCGACATGAGTGACGAGGATCTTCAGATCATTCAAAAAGACGGCAGCCCATGGGTGGCATCGGCAGCGGTAGATCCGAAAGATATCGGCAGGGTCCAGGTCCGCTTCCTTTATCAAAAGCTGAACGGGAAAGAAACGCCTGAAAAAGTGAAATTGGACCCCGTGTTCATTGAAAAAACTGCTTTACCGAAAGAATCGATTACAACGGATCAATTGAACGAGCATATTGAAGGATGGGGAGCGAGTGAGCAGGGGTATACAGATGAGCTGAAAGAGCTCGAATCTTCGTTCACAAACTAGAAAGGAGCTGGGATCGATGACGTCTCCACTATTGACTATGTCGGGTATCAACAAGAGCTTTTCTGGCGTGAAAGCCTTGAAAAATGCTAGATTCGATGTCCGGGAGGGAGAAGTTCATGCCCTGCTGGGAGCGAACGGCGCAGGGAAAAGCACCCTGATGAAAATTTTATCAGGAGCTTATGTCGGGGACAGCGGAGATATCACTCTTCTCTCTGAAAAAAGAGTCTATGAATCTCCGAAGGAAGCCAAGGAAAACGGCATTCACTGTGTCTACCAGGAAGTGGATACCGCCATCGTTCCCGAGCTCTCGGTGGCGGAAAATATCTGCCTGGATCATTTCTCGCAAAAAGGTTCCCTCTTCATCACCCAAAAAAAGCTGAAAAAAGAAGCAGAGGCGGCACTCATTAAGATCGGGGCCGAATCGATCCCCCTGCATCAGCCCGCCGCTTCGTTAAGTCTGGCTGAAAAGCAGTTGGTCCTTATTGCCCGTAGCCTTCTCCACAAAGCAAAAGTACTGATCCTGGATGAACCGACGGCACCACTTAGTTCTTCAGAAACAGAAAGGTTATTCCAGGTGATAGACGATTTGAAAGAAGAGGGAGTGGGGATCATCTTCATCTCCCACCGGCTGCCTGAAGTGTTTCAAGTTTCCGACCGCATCACAGTGATGAGAGACGGGGAGACAGTTGGAACGTATGAAACACATCAAACGAACTCCCACGAAATCATAGAGGCCATGCTGGGTGGGGCATTCCAGGCAGATTTCCAGAAGGGCTCCCTTGTCGCGGGTGAAACACTGTTTGAGGTGAAGGGGCTCGACGATGGTCGGAAAGTGAAGGATATTCACTTATCGGTCAAAGAAGGAGAAATAGTCGGGGTGGCGGGCCTTGTCGGAGCTGGAAAAACGGAGCTTGCCAAAGCTTTATTCGGAACCTCACGCCTTGAAGGAGGAGAGTTCTTCCTCAAAGGGAGAAAGCTCAAGATTCACTCTCCCAAGGACGCGGTTCAAAATGGATTGGCACTCGTTCCCGAAGAGAGGCGGAAAGAGGGGCTCTTCATTCATGAATCGGTTCAGCACAATCTCAGCTTTCCTTCCTTGAAGAAAGTATCCAACGGGTTATGGATCAATAAGAAGAAGGAGCGAAAGCTTGCTAAGGAAAAAATCCGCTCCCTTGGAATCAAGACCGCCCATGAGAATGTTCAGGCGAACTTTTTAAGTGGGGGAAATCAGCAGAAGGTGTCCATCGGAAAGTGGCTCACGGATGAGGCTTCGGTATTCTTATTTGATGAACCAACCAAAGGGGTGGATGTGGGAGCGAAAAAGGAAATCTTCTCCCTCATTCAATCCCTCGCCGAAAAAAGGAAGGCGATTCTCTACTTTTCCTGTGAGTTACAAGAAATCCTGGCGATCTCGGACCGGATTCTCGTCATGTATGATGGCCGGATCGTCAAAGAACTAACAAAAGAAGAAGCGACGCAGGAAATCATATTGTTTTATGCTTCAGGAGGGACGGATGTGCATGAAAGGCAAGATACTCGACTTACTATTTAAATACGGTGCCATTGTACTGATGGTGGTGATCCTCCTCTTTTTCAGCTTCTACAATCCCTTTTTCTTTACATACGGGAATCTGTCAGATATCCTGCGGTCGATTTCCATCGTCACACTGGTGGCCATCGGGGTCACCTTCACCCTCATTGTCGACGGCTTCGATTTGTCTGTCGGATCGACGGTTTCCTTATCCACGGTCGTGACGGCATCGTTGATGGTCTGGTATGAAGCCCCGCTGTGGATCGTCCTTCTCGCTCCATTACTGGTGGGGGCAGGGGTGGGGTTGTTCAACTCCTTACTGATCGTGAAATTCGGTATTCCCGATCTCCTCGCAACATTAGGGGCCATGTACATCATTTCAGGTGTTCACCGTACATATACAGAAGGTTATTCGATTTACAATCACATGCCCATGACAACCGGAGGCACGGCGCCGGGGGAATTCTCCGACACGTTCCTGTGGATCGGTCAGGGGAAATGGCTTGGCCTGCCGGTACCGGTATGGATCATGCTCGTACTGGTCGCGATTGTGTATGTGATCATGCAT
Organism: Rossellomorea sp. DA94; assembly: GCF_029834455.1. NCBI lineage: Bacteria > Bacillati > Bacillota > Bacilli > Caryophanales > Bacillaceae > Rossellomorea > Rossellomorea sp. DA94. The sequence continues at coordinate 4,459,599 of NZ_CP122397.1, read as the reverse complement.
TTCACCACGTGGGGCCGCATCCTGTATATGACAGGGGGAAATGAAGAAGCCTCACGATTATCAGGGGTCCGCGTGAAGCGGGTGAAGCTGATTGCCTACGTTTTGTCAGGCATATTCGCATCGATTGGCGGGATCCTGTTCACGGCCCGGGTCGGATCCGGTCAAATGGACGCCGGTGCCCCGCTGCTGATGGAAGCCGTGGCAGCTGTATTTGTCGGCTTTTCCGTACTGGGTGCGGGAAAACCTAACATACTCGGAACCTTCTTCGGGGCAGCCCTGATCGGGGTCCTGCTGAATGGATTGACCATGATGAACCTCCCATACTATGCATTCGAAATCATCAAAGGAAGTGTACTGGTATTGGCATTGGCCGTGACGTATATTCATGCGAAAAAGCGCAAGGGTTGAAAAAAATAAGAGAGGCATCCCGGTCGGATGCCTCTCGATTACTTTCAGGAATTAGTCCTCATACTCTTCCAACATCTCACGGATTACAAACCCCAAGGCGAAATAGAGATAAAGGGCAGCCATGCTTGACGGGAAGCTCACGCGCTCACCGATTTCATCGCCGGGGAGCATCCCTTTGATCACTTTTGTATCCAGATGAATGTCGGCAAGGTCCACAAGACTCTCTTCCCCTTCCACCATGCCGGACACCGCTACAAATGGCACACCGTCGGCAGAAAGCTTCTTCGCGAACGCAACGGCCTCTTCATCCGTCGAATAACGGGTGACGATCAGCACACGATCCGCTTCAGTCAGTTGGGCGGAAGGATCATATCGTCTGGCAGAAGGGAGCGGCTCGGCACCGGACAGGGCTTCAGCGGTGACGGCTTCCATTTCCCGGTAGCCTTTTATATAGATGCTTCCTTGTCCGATGGCGGCCTGGGCAAGGAGGCGTGCGCCGTCCTCGATTTCGAATTCCTGTTTATCATAAATCCGTTTGAACAGTCCCGATAACTGTGTGGTGAACATTTTGATCATAAAGTTCAAGCTCCTTCCATATTCATCTTCGACATTTCTCATCATAACCCTTATTATAAAGGGGAAAAAGGTCTCTAGCAAAATCTTGAGAACAAGCAGGATTTTTTTACAGAAAAAGAGAATAAGTAATAAATATACAATTATTTAACGTCGGAATACATAATTTACTAAAATGTAAAGGGGATTGGGGTATATGAATGAGAAGATTCTGATTGTGGACGATCAATTTGGTATTAGGATTCTATTAAATGAAGTGTTGCAAAAGGAAGGCTACCAAACATTTCAAGCTGCGAACGGCATTCAGGCTCTTGAAATCGTAGATAAGCATTCCCCTGATCTGGTTTTGCTCGATATGAAAATTCCTGGAATGGATGGAATTGAAATCCTGAAGCGGATGAAGCAGAAAGATGCGGATATCCGTGTCATTATCATGACTGCTTACGGAGAACTCGACATGATTCAGGAGGCAAAGGACTTGGGAGCGCTTACTCATTTTGCGAAGCCGTTTGATATTGACGATATCAGACAGGCCGTCAGACAGTATATTCCAGTATAAGGAATTTATTTGAATAGTGAAAATAGTAGTATTTTTTACATTTTGCCTCTGCAGTTGGTAAAATCAATTCTGTTTTGGTATGATACAAGTGAATTTGTTAACTATGTCACAAGGTGTTATACATAACACCGCCATTTATACCAAAATGGTCGACTGACTGAATAAAAGGAGGAAATAACTATGCCTTTAGTTTCAATGAAAGACATGCTTATTCAAGCAAAAGAAAAAAGCTATGCGGTAGGTCAATTCAACCTGAATAACCTTGAGTTCACTCAAGCGATCCTGCAAGCGGCAGAAGAAGAAAAATCACCTGTCATCCTTGGTGTATCTGAAGGTGCTGCCCGTTACATGAGCGGCTTCAAAACAGTTGTGAAAATGGTTGAAGGTCTTATGGAAGACTTGAACATCACAGTTCCTGTTGCGATCCACTTAGATCACGGTTCAAGCTTTGACAAATGTAAAGAAGCGATCGATGCAGGATTCACTTCTGTTATGATCGATGCTTCTCACGGTCCTTTCGAAGAGAACATTGAAACGACTTCTAAAGTAGTTGAATATGCTCACTCTAAAGGTGTTTCTGTTGAAGCCGAGCTTGGAACTGTCGGTGGACAGGAAGATGACGTAGTAGCAGACGGCGTTATCTATGCAGATCCTAAAGAGTGTCAAGAGATGGTTGAACGTACGGGTATCGATACTCTTGCACCAGCTCTAGGTTCTGTTCACGGTCCTTACAAAGGTGAACCAAACCTAGGATTCAAAGAAATGGAAGAAATCGGTGCAGCGACTGGAGTACCTCTAGTCCTTCACGGTGGTACTGGAATCCCTACAAAAGATATCCAAAAAGCGATTTCTTTCGGAACAGCTAAAATCAACGTAAACACTGAAAACCAAATTGCTTCTGCTAAAGCGGTACGTGAAGTACTTGCAGCAGATACAGAAGTATATGATCCACGTAAATACATGGGACCTGCACGCGAAGCGATCAAAGCAACAGTCGCTGGCAAAATGCGCGAATTCGGTTCTTCTAACCAGGCGTAATAGAAGACAGGTAATGTTTGGAAAGTTCTCCGTGATAGATTACGGGCTTTCCTTATGTGGTAGAAAAAGAATGAAGCTGTAGGATGGGACTGGCACCGGGAGAGGTTTGATACCTTTTGGGTCAGTCCCTTCCGTTCATTAAAAGATGATTGAAAATTTTGTCGAAAATGGGGTATAGGAAATGAAATTTTTCATAGACACAGCAAACATGAGTGAAATCAAGGAAGCATTTAACTGGGGTATTATTTCAGGAGTGACGACGAATCCGTCCCTTGTAGCAAAAGAGAAGGGCGTCACATTCGAGGACAGACTAAAAGAAATCACGGATCTTGTCCCTGGTTCTGTAAGCGCTGAAGTCATCGCATTGGATGCTGAAGGCATGATTAAAGAGGGAAGGGAGCTTGCAAAGATTGCGCCTAATATTACGGTGAAGCTTCCAATGACGCCGGACGGTCTGACGGCTGCATCCACTTTTGCTAAAGAAGGGATCAAGACAAATGTCACGCTGATTTTCAGTGCGAATCAGGCGCTTTTAGCCGCCCGTGCTGGAGCGACGTATGTTTCGCCTTTTTTAGGAAGATTGGATGATATCGGACATGACGGTCTGGAGCTGGTTTCCCAGATTGCCGAAATCTTTGCGATTCACGGACTGGAAACGGAAATCATCGCGGCTTCCACCCGCCATCCGCAGCATATTACGGAAGCGGCGCTCAGAGGGGCCCATATCGCAACCGTACCTCTTAAAGTATTGAAGCAATTATTCCAACATCCCCTGACGGATAAAGGAATCGATGCCTTCTTGAATGACTGGAATAATCGCTGATTTTAGGTCAATCGGTCTAAAGGAAAAAAATCCGATTATCCTATACATGTTTTGACGAATTATGTATACACTAGTAGACAATACTTCTTAGAACGTCTTCTATTGGAAAAATAATCCTTTTTGTTTTAGGTATAGGGTAACATGCCCTAAATCGATGAACAGTGGAAGGGAGTTTAATATGGAAAAGCTAAAAATTGCAGGAGGTTATCCCCTTGAAGGAACCATTAAAGTCAGTGGGGCCAAAAATAGTGCGGTAGCCTTGATCCCGGCAACCATTCTTGCTGATTCTCCAGTCACAATCGAAGGGTTACCAGACATCTCAGATGTAAGAACGCTGAAAGATCTCTTAGAAGAGATCGGTGGTTCAGTCACATTGGAAGATGGGGATATGAGTGTAGATCCAAGTCAAATGGTGTCCATGCCTTTACCAAGTGGAAAGGTGAAGAAGCTTCGTGCTTCCTATTATTTAATGGGGGCTATGCTCGGACGATTCAAAAAAGCGGTCATCGGATTACCGGGTGGATGCCATCTTGGTCCGCGTCCGATCGATCAACATATTAAAGGGTTCGAGGCACTTGGAGCGGAAGTCACCAACGAACAGGGTGCGATCTATCTCCGTGCTGATGAACTAAAAGGTGCCCGCATCTACCTTGATGTCGTGAGTGTCGGTGCAACGATCAACATTATGCTTGCAGCGGTTCGCGCGAAAGGCAGAACGATCATTGAAAATGCGGCAAAAGAACCTGAAATCATCGACGTCGCCACCTTACTGAGCAATATGGGTGCGAAGATCAAAGGAGCAGGAACAGACGTGATCCGCATCGATGGAGTGGACGAGCTTCACGGCTGCCGTCACACCATCATCCCTGACCGTATCGAAGCGGGTACATTCATGATCCTTGCCGCTGCAGTCGGTAAAGGGGTACTCGTCGACAATGTCATCCCGTTACATATGGAATCGGTCATCGCCAAGCTCCGTGAAATGGGAGTGCCGGTCGAAACGAATGACGATCAGATCTTCATCGGCAGGGCGGACAAGCTTAAATCCGTAGATGTGAAAACACTGGTGTACCCTGGATTCCCGACGGATCTTCAGCAGCCGTTCACCACACTGCTGAATCGTGCAGAAGGCTCTGCCGTCGTAACGGATACCATCTACTCAGCCCGCTTCAAGCATATCGATGAGCTGAGAAGAATGAATGCTACAATCAAAGTCGAAGGACGTTCCGCCATCGTCAACGGTCCCGTCCAACTGCAGGGAGCCAAAGTGAAGGCAAGCGACCTCCGGGCAGGAGCCGCCCTCGTCATCGCAGGCTTAATGGCGGAAGGAATCACCGAAGTCACCGGCCTCGAACACATCGACCGCGGCTACAGCGACCTCGTCGCCAAACTCGAAGGCCTCGGCGCCACCATCTGGCGTGAGAAGATGTCCGTTGAGGAAATGGAGCAGATGAAGTCGTAGATTCTTGAGAATATGGTAAAGATGTTTGTTCAACATGTCTTTAGATTAAGTAAAAAATCTAAGTTGATTGAAGCGGAAGGTGCTCGACTCCTGCGGGAAACGCTGGACAGGTGAGACCCCACAGGGCTTTAGCCCGAGGAGGCTCACCGCCAGCCCCGCGGAAAGCGAGCACCTGCAGCGGAAATCAACAACTACTCGCTTTTTTGAAGATTCTGTTAGCACTTTTCTACTCAAACAAACCATTATGTCCTACTTTTTTCGAAAAAAGGTCTCTCTGATCCCTTTAATGTGTTACAATAAATCTGTCAATATGTTATACAATTAAAGATTATTGTAAACAAAAGGGATTACGGGAGGCTATATACATGGAAAGAAGTTTATCAATGGAGCTAGTTCGAGTAACAGAGGGGGCTGCCCTTGCATCGGCACGGTGGATGGGTCGCGGAAAGAAGGATGAAGCGGATGACGCTGCAACTTCTGCCATGCGCGATGTATTCGATACCGTACCGATGAAAGGAACGGTCGTCATCGGTGAAGGGGAAATGGATGAAGCTCCAATGCTTTATATTGGTGAAAAATTAGGGACAGGCTACGGTCCACGCGTCGATGTAGCCGTCGATCCGTTGGAAGGAACGAATATCGTGGCTTCCGGAGGCTGGAATGCACTGGCGGTACTTGCGGTGGCGGACCATGGAAACCTACTGAATGCACCAGATATGTATATGGATAAAATCGCAGTCGGTCCGGAAGCGGTCGGGGAAATCGACATCAACGCTTCTGTCATCGATAACCTGAAAGCCGTTGCGAAAGCGAAGAATAAAGATATAGAAGACGTGGTGGCGACAGTCTTGAATCGCCCACGTCATGAACATATCATCCAGCAGTTGAGAGAAGCGGGCGCCCGCATCAAACTGATCAATGATGGAGACGTGGCAGGCGCCATGAACACGGCATTCGATCATACGGGTGTCGATATCCTGTTCGGATCCGGCGGTGCTCCAGAGGGAGTTCTTGCGGCCGTCGCGTTGAAATGCCTTGGAGGAGAAATCCAAGGAAAGCTTCTTCCTCAAAACGATGCGGAACTTCAGCGCTGTATCAGCATGGGGCTGGATGTGGACAAGATCCTTCGAATGGAAGACCTCGTATGCGGTGACGATGCCATCTTTGCAGCAACAGGTGTAACAGACGGGGAATTGTTAAGAGGTGTTCAGCTCAAAGGGACATACGGCCTGACTCATTCAGTCGTTATGCGTGCGAAGTCCGGTACCGTCCGATTCATCGACGGACGCCACAGTCTCCAGAAAAAGCCGAACCTGGTCATGAGATAATAGAAACAAGCCATACAGAGAGAGAAACCAACTCCTCTTAAATGAGAGTAACGGATGGGCAGAACACCTGCCCATCCACACTCTTATCACTCACTTTTTTTCTTCCTAGGTGAAAAAATGCTGCCTATCTACCAAATCTACCTTCCTTTTTTTACCCAGTCATTGATTCTTAACGAAAAGTATGGTTACAATAGATAAGGTTTTTACCTTCAGCGTTTTTTCTTTATATATGCTTCAACTATTTCTTCATTTTTAAGAAAATCTACCCTTCATTTTTATTTTCAGGTAGGACAAATTAATAAAGCGTGGTGTCATAATGGAAGAGTTAACAATCTCTAGCTTAGAAAATATGAAGCTGAAAGAGCTTTATGAGCTAGCCAAACAATACAAAGTTTCTTATTATAGTAAATTAACAAAAAAAGAACTGATTTTTGCCATCCTTAAAGTTCGTGCAGAACAAGAAGGCTTCTTCTTCATGGAAGGTGTCCTGGAGATCATCCAATCAGAAGGCTTCGGTTTCTTACGACCGATCAACTATTCTCCGAGCTCCGAGGATATTTATATTTCTGCATCGCAAATCCGTCGCTTCGACCTTCGAAACGGGGATAAAGTATCGGGGAAAGTACGTCCTCCGAAAGAAAACGAACGTTATTTCGGACTGCTTCATGTTGAAATGGTGAACGGGGAAGAGCCTGATTCTGCGAAAGAGCGTGTACATTTCCCAGGATTGACGCCTTTATACCCTGACCGTCAAATGAAGCTTGAAACAACACCGAATAAAATTTCTACGCGTATCATGGATCTGATTGCACCAGTCGGATTCGGACAACGTGGATTAGTCGTGGCTCCGCCTAAAGCCGGTAAGACGATGCTGATCAAAGAAATCGCCAATTCGATCACAACGAATCATCCGGAAGCAGAACTCATCATTCTTCTTATCGATGAGCGTCCAGAGGAAGTAACGGACATCGAACGTTCAGTTGAAGCAGAAGTCGTCAGTTCGACATTTGATGAGGTTCCGGAAAACCATATCAAAGTGGCCGAGCTCGTACTTGAGCGCGCCATGCGTTTAGTGGAGCACAAGCGTGACGTCATCATCCTGATGGATAGTATCACACGTCTTGCACGTGCGTACAATCTCGTCATCCCACCAAGTGGACGGACTTTATCCGGTGGTATCGACCCTGCTGCGTTCCACCGTCCGAAACGATTCTTCGGTGCGGCACGTAACATTGAAGAGGGCGGAAGCTTGACGGTCCTTGCAACGGCGCTTGTTGACACAGGTTCCCGTATGGATGACGTCATTTATGAAGAGTTCAAAGGAACAGGAAATCTTGAACTTCACTTGGACCGTTCCCTTGCAGAACGCCGTATCTTCCCGGCCATCGACATCCGTCGTTCCGGAACGCGTCGTGAGGAACTTCTTATCAAACCGGATCATCTTGAAAAACTGTGGGCGATCCGAAAAGCCATGTCCGATCAGCCTGATTTCGCCGAGAAGCTTATGCGTAAGCTGAAGCAATCGAAGACGAATGAAGAATTTTTCAATGTGTTGACAGAAGAGTCCAAGAAGCGTTAATCTATTAATCGAATGATTTTTCAAGGAAAAGGGTGACTGGAATTTCCAGTTTTGCAGGTTGCAAAAATACCTTGTCCTTGTTATAATGATATCAATGTGTTTTTAAAAACTGGATGTGGTAAGGGGCTGGCTATTACTCTCATGCTTATGCTCATATCACATATATCTTCGTAATAAATTACTCTGTCTCAGATGATTCAGGGCGGAAGGAGATGAAAGAAATGAAATCAGGAATTCATCCTAAGTACAACACGATCAAAGTTAGCTGTGCTTGCGGTAACGAATTTGAAACTGGTTCTGTAGCGGAAGAAATGCGCGTTGAGGTATGTTCTGAATGCCATCCATTCTACACAGGACGTCAGAAATTCGCTGACGCTGGTGGACGTGTTGACCGTTTCAACAAAAAATACGGTCTTAAAAATCAACAACAATAATGAAGAGCCAGAAGGACGCACCCGACGTCTTTGTGCGTAGGTGCTCATCCTTCTCTTCTATTAGAAAAACAGGCAAGGATCTTCATGCTTGCCTGTTTTTTATTACGTTTAAAGCAAATGGTGAGAGAAATAGAGGCAGTTCCAATTGAGCTGTGCCTCTTTTTTTCTGCCAAATTACTGAATTCTAAGCATGATTCCCGTACATAAAGGAATGCTTTAACTACAAGTGTAGTCCGTTTTTACTAACAGCCAGGCTGTTTTTCTATAGAACAACGTGTAAGGAAGGAGAGGCGCTTTCGTGTATGTCATGAAACAAACGGGTTGGGTAGAAGTCATTTGCGGCAGCATGTTCTCAGGTAAATCCGAGGAACTGATCCGCCGGGTACGACGCACTCAATTTGCTAAACAAGAAATTGCTGTGTATAAGCCAAAACTAGATAATCGCTATAGCGATGAATCGGTTGTATCTCATAATGGTACCTCTGTCATTGCCAAAGCAGTCGAGGAGTCAAGCATGATCCTTGATGATCTGAATCCAGAGGTGGACGTCGTTGCCATTGATGAGGTTCAATTTTTTGACGAAGGCATCGTCGACGTCGTCCAGAAATTAGCAAACAGCGGATACCGTGTCATCCTCGCAGGTCTTGACCAGGATTTCCGCGGTGAACCATTCGGACCGATGCCGGATTTGATGTCCATCGCCGAACAAGTGACGAAGCTTCAAGCCGTTTGCGCCGTCTGCGGCTCTCCGGCAAGCCGGACTCAACGTCTGATCAACGGTGAACCGGCATGTTACGATGATCCCGTCATCCTTGTCGGTGCGTCTGAAGCGTACGAGCCAAGATGCCGCCATCATCATGAAGTGCCGACCGGGATGAGCGTCACTCCGGATATGGTGAAGGAAGTATAAATGATGAGTGAAAACAAAGTCATGTGGGTGTGACTTTGTTTTTTTTTTGACGTTAAAGATATTTCGACACGGCTGCTTGAATATGTGAAAAGTCGCATGATTAATTGGAATTCAGCTTGAATTTTTAAATTCCCGCATGAATGCTCGATTTTCTGCTCGATTGCAGTCAAAACTGGCATGATTCCTCCGAAAACCGCCATGTTAGGTTGATAACTTTTCCTGGAAACGCCTCTTCTTTTACATGCATAACCACCACCCTGCAGGAAAACCTAACAGCAGGAGGTGTGAAACCATGAAAAAATTACTGTTAGCTTTATCATTTACCGTTTTCTTTCTTTTGATTACAGCATGCGGCGTGAATCAGGAGTCGGAATACGGCGTGCATAATGACAGTGGCGGAACCCGTTTCATAGATAACCGAAAGGCGGAAATGGATAAGCGCCAGGATAAAAGCGTGCGGGATGTCACCGATCAAAATCCCAATTTCCCGAACCTGACCAATTCTCAAGGTACAACTTCCACGACTACCGGTGTGTATGAAGACAAAGCCCGTGAAGTCGTAAGGGATTATTCGAAATTCCAGCCTGATGAGGTGTGGATCAATGGAAATCAAATGTGGGTGACCGCTCATACGAAGAAAGAAATGAATATGGCCGAAACCGATAAAGAGGAAGCCATGCTCAAAGACAAACTGCAAAGAGCGATTCCCCGGTACGATATTAATGTGAAAATCACCGAAAGATAATGAAAAGGGGGAGCTCAATCGGCTGCCCCTTTTTACGTAAAATCCTCCCCTCTCCATTCCCGCTCCTCCTTGTGTTTACATACACCATATAATATAATTGTACTGTTATGGATTAAAATTGAGGTGAATAGCTGTGTTCGATCGTTTACAAGCAGTGGAAGATCGCTATGATAAGTTAAATGAACTGTTGAGTGATCCAGAAATTGTGAATGACCCAAAGAAGCTAAGAGATTATTCAAAAGAACAATCAGACATCCAAGCAACGGTAGAAGCATATCGAGAATATAAAGAATTGACCGGGCAGTATAAAGACGCGAAGGCGATGCTGGATGATAAGCTTGATGCTGATATGCGTGAAATGGTGAAGGAAGAAGTTTCCGAGCTTGAAGAGCAAATCGAAGCGTTGGAAGCCCGTCTGAAAATATTATTGATCCCGAAAGATCCGAATGATGATAAGAACGTCATCATGGAGGTCCGTGGTGCGGCAGGTGGAGATGAAGCCGCCCTGTTTGCCGGTGACTTATATCGCATGTACAGCCGCTTCGCTGAATCCCAAGGCTGGAAGATCGAAGTCATGGAAGCGAACTCCACTGGTGTCGGTGGATACAAAGAGATCATCTTCATGATCAACGGAAATGGTGCATTCTCCAAAATGAAGTACGAAAACGGAGCGCACCGCGTACAGCGTGTACCTGAAACGGAATCCGGCGGACGGATCCATACGTCGACGGCAACGGTAGCCTGCCTTCCTGAAGCGGAAGAAGTCGAGGTCGATATCCACGATAAAGATATCCGTGTCGATACATTCGCATCAAGCGGCCCGGGAGGACAAAGTGTTAACACGACCATGTCTGCCGTGCGTCTTACGCACATCCCGACAGGTGTCGTCGTGTCGTGTCAGGATGAAAAGTCCCAAATCAAGAACAAAGAAAAAGCGATGAAAGTATTGCGTGCCCGCGTGTACGATAAATTCCAGCGCGAGGTTCAAGCGGAATACGATGCCAATCGTAAATCGGCCGTTGGTACCGGTGACCGTTCGGAGCGTATCCGTACGTACAATTTCCCACAAAACCGCGTAACGGATCACCGTATCGGCCTGACGATCCAGAAGCTTGACCAAATCCTTGAAGGAAAGATGGATGAAGTCATCGATGCATTGATCATCGAAGATCAGTCCAAACTTCTTGAAAGACTGGAAGAATAGTCATGGTGACGGTATTTGAAGCCCTAAAATGGGCTTCTTCTTTTTTAGTCGAGAATGACCGCGATGAGAATGTGGGAGAAATCTACTTGCGGCATTTACTGGGGATGTCACGATCGCAGCTGCTGGCAGAACAACGTAGGTCCGTCCCTCCAGAAAAATGGGACGAATTCCAGGAGGGGATCCGCTCGCATGCTGGCGGGGTGCCGATTCAACATATTATCGGGACTGAGGAGTTTTATGGCCGTGAGTTTGTGGTGAATGAGCATGTGCTGATTCCGAGACCGGAAACGGAAGAGCTCATTTATTATGGTCTGGAGAAGATAAAGGATTTGTTCCGTGATGCGGCTGCTCCTCTTAAGGCCGCCGATGTCGGGACAGGCAGCGGGGCGATTGCCGTTACGTTGAAGCTTGAATCAAAGCGATTGCCTCTTGAGATGATGGCTGTTGATATATCGAGGGAAGCATTGGCGGTTGCCAGGCAGAATAGCAGGAGACTCGACGCAGATGTCCGTTTTTTTGAAGGTGATTTGTTGAAGCCATTGATCGAAGCAGGAGTGAAGCTGGATATTCTTTTATCCAACCCTCCATACATCCCCCTTACGGATCGTGAAACGCTATCAGATGTCGTCATCGCGCATGAGCCTGAACTCGCATTGTTTGGCGGAGAAGATGGCTATGATCTCTATAAACGCTTTATGGAGGAACTGCCTCTTGTCATGAAAAAAAAATGCCTGATCGGCTTCGAAGTCGGCGTCGGCCAGGGAGAGACCGTTGCGGATCTCCTGCGCGCCACCTTCCCGGATGCAGAAACAGAAGTCGTCCATGATATCAATGGGAAAGATCGTATGGTGTTTTGTGTGAGGAAAAATTAGTGTTAGGCCCTCGATTATAGTGATCGGGGGTGTTTTTTTTGTGTTAAAACCGTTCAATACTATTACAATATGTAATCTCATAAAGTTGATTGAAGCGGAAGGTGCTCGACTCCGACGGGAACAGCGGGAAAGTTGAGACCCCACAGGGCGAAGCCCGAGGAGGCTCAACTCACGCCCCGCGGAAAGCGAGCACCTGCAGCGGAAATCAACCACCACTCGCTACTGATCTAATCATTACAGTTACGATTATCTTCAATAAGCCACCCAACTAATTTTCCCAAACAAAAATGTTATTTTACTAGTTTAAGATTCCCCCAATTTGACCACACTGTTTACCAAGGGGGAGAGAACATGAAAACAAAACACACAGTACTATTGTATATCTTAATTCTATCATTAGGAACGATTCTAAGTTTATATATACCAAAGCAGGAAATGGCGGCTCAGGAGACGATGGTGATTCCGGATGAGGCGATTCGCCTGCGGATCCTCGCCAATAGTGATCTGGATGCGGATCAGAACGTAAAGAGACTTGTCCGGGATGAAGTCAACAAAGAGATTACGAAATGGGTATCGAATCTGACTTCACAGGATGAGGCGAAAGCAGTCATCAAGGAAGGCTTGCCGCAGCTTCAGAAAATTGCGGAGGACGTCGTCGCCGCAGAAGGAATGGATCAATCAGTGAAAGTAGAGTTTGGTAAAGTCGACTTTCCTACGAAACTATATGGTCAGTACCTTTATCCGGCTGGTGAGTATGAAGCGGTATTGATCACACTTGGTAAAGGGGAAGGCGCGAATTGGTGGTGCGTCCTTTATCCGCCACTATGCTTCCTGGATTTCTCTACTGGAAATGCCGTAAGAAGCACAGGTTTTGAAACGAAAGTGGAGGCTAGCGGGAATGAAGTGACGGAAGTAGCTCCCGAAGATGCAACTCAGGTGAGTGAAGATGACTCGGAAGATGACATGATTGCCTATAAGCAAGTCGAAGTGGAAGCAGTAGAAGCCGGTGTAATCGATGAGGCTGTAAAAGAGGAAGTAAAGGCACCGACTAAAAAAGAGGAGGAAGCTTCCGTAGAAAAAGAAGAACCGGTCTTTGTAGAAGACTCCGAAGAGGAAGAAGTAGAAGTTCGCTTCTTCGTGGTAGATTTATTCAAAGGGTTATTCAATTAAGAAAGCTGCATCCCGTGTGGATGGAGCTTTTTTCTTGGCAAAAAATCTATCTTTCTAGCATTCCTTGTTCTAATCTCTTCCCTCCTTCATACATTGATACTAGAGGATGATAGAAAAGGGAGGATGAAAGGATGTTGAAAGTGATCCGCCAGGCAACGAATGAGGACATTCATGAAGTCGTGGCCTTCTTGACGAAAGCAGGATTGAGCACGGAAGGCATTAAACATAGCATTGATTGTTTTTTAGTAGTGGAGGATGAAGAAAATCGTTTGATCGGGACGCTTGGAATCGAGGTGCAGGGGAAGATCGGCCTTCTTCGATCACTCGTAGTCACTTCTTCATTTGAAAGTGAAGAGTTATTTGCTCTCTTTCAGGAGATTTTAAAGCTTGCGAAAGAAAAGGATCTGAAGCGTCTCTATTTGATTTCCAATCGGAAAGCATCCCTCACGTTCTTTGACCTGCTGGGTTTTCAACAAGAAGCTGATCCTGTTGTGGATGAGCTGGAGAACTTCATTCATGCAAAAAAGTTATCCACTGTGGATAACTGTATCACCATGAAATTGGATTTATAGATTTTTCGACAAGGATTTTATCGGAGAATTCAGGACTGAACCATTCTCATAAAAATGGTTCAGTTTTTTTCGTTTGCCATTCGACAAAATGTGAGAAAGCGGTAACTATTTCTTTTTTCAGAATTATTCACACCATCCACAGGTTTATCCACAATTTTCAACAAGTTATACGCAGTTTGTGGATAATACTTGAGAATTCAAGGTGTTTCTTTTATACTTTCAAAAGTATAGGAACTTGTAAATTCAGTATTTGTAGATAAAAATCGATCAGATATAGCTTAGTAACATAAAGGTGGATGACATAGATGATGAAACATTGGATTGTGGAAAGTGATGTGGATAAAAACAAAAGTTATCCACAAATTGTGGATGCGGCGAAGGTTCTTCAACAGGATGAGGTAGTGGCGTTCCCGACAGAGACGGTTTATGGACTGGGGGCGAATGCCACATCGGATACTGCGGTGGAAAAAATCTTCAAAGCGAAGGGCAGGCCGTCGGATAATCCACTGATTGTCCACATATCAAATAAAGAGCAGTTAGAGGGTTTGGTCGAAGACATCCCGGTTGATGCGTCGAAACTCATTGACGCGTATTGGCCAGGGCCCCTGACGATCATTTTTAAAAATAAGAAAAATGTCTTTTCTGAAAGGGTGACGGCTGGACTCGATACTGTAGGAATCCGGATGCCGGACCATCCCGTGGCGCTATCCATTATCGAGGCAACGGGACTGCCGATTGCCGCTCCGAGTGCGAATCGTTCGGGTAAACCGAGTCCGACAACGGCTCAGCATGTCATCGATGACCTGGAAGGCCGGATCGCCGGAGTGGTGGACGGTGGCGAAACGGGAGTCGGTGTCGAGTCGACGGTGGTGGATTGTACGGGAGAAATCCCGGTCATTTTACGTCCAGGCGGTATCACGAAAGAGCAACTGGAAGAAGTCGTCGGGAAAGTGGAAGTGGACCCTTCCTTGAAAGAAGGCAAGGGTGCCCCGAAATCGCCAGGGATGAAATACACCCACTACGCCCCGGATGCCCCTGTTTATCTTGTGGACGGAACGAAGGAAGATGTGCAGCGATTGGTGGATGAAAAAAAGGGAGAGGGGCTCAAGGTTGGAGTCTTGACGACGGAGGAGCGAATGGATTGGTATCAGGCTGATCTCATCCTGTCAGCCGGACGCCGGAATGACCTGAAAACAGTCGCCCAGCATCTCTACGACACTCTGCGTGCTTTTAATAGAAGTAATGTGGATATTATTTTTGCGGAGATGTTTCCGGAAGAAGGAGTCGGGCTTGCGATCATGAACCGTCTTCAGAAAGCGGCCGGTTACCGGGTAATAAAAGGATGATTATCCTCCCCTATGATCTTTCATAGGGGTTTTGGTTTTGTATTCTAAATCCCTTTGGACGTGCATAAGTTGTTTTGTAGGCATGTCCGGAGGGGGAAAAACAAAATGACAACAATTATCGGCGAACTGATGACCTTGATGTTAATGGCATTTGCTCTTGGGATGGATGCCTTTTCGATCGGGATAGGGATGGGTATGTTCCAACTGAGATTAAAGCAGGTCTTTTATATAGGGTTGGTTGTCGGGGTCTTTCATGTATGGATGCCGCTCCTCGGGATGATGACGGGGAAGTTTTTATCGGAAACGTTCGGGTCCTTTGCGGCTTATGCGGGTGGTGTCCTGCTCATCGTCCTTGGAATCCAGATGTTCATGTCGAGCTTTAAGGAGGAGGACACAACTCTCATATCGCCGGTGGGCTTTGGATTGATCCTTTTTGCGTTGAGTGTAAGCCTGGACAGTTTTTCGGTGGGACTGACCCTCGGGATCTTCGGTGCAAGGACAGCCGTCGCCCTCTTCTGCTTCGGGATTGCGGCCACCGTGTTGACGTGGGCAGGATTATTGATCGGCCGGAAATTCCAGGGGGTGCTTGGAACGTACAGCGAGGCACTTGGGGGGAGTATCCTGTTTGCGTTTGGTGTGAAGCTACTGTTGCCGATCTGAATTGGCTGGTGAAGGTCCGTCCCTCGGGGTGGGCTTTTTTTGTTAGGTTCCGGGGCTGAGCCGCGCCTTTCTTTTTGTATTCTTTGTGAATGGACTATTGGGAGATTGGAAAATATTTTATAATAGGTGGTAAGGAGGATGACGTGATGAATATTTTGTTTGTTTGTACAGGGAATACTTGCCGGAGTCCTATGGCGGAGGCGGTTTTGAAACATAAGGGAAAAGATAAGTTCGACGTGAAATCTGCCGGTGTTTTTGCCATGGACGGAAATGATGCGTCATTTCAGACTAAAGAAGTGCTGAAAGAGAACGATATAATACATAGACATCAATCGAGTTCGCTCTCAAAAGAGAACCTGGATTGGGCTTCCTATATTTTCACGATGACATCGAATCATAAGCGGGCGATTGTGGATCAGTATCCACAAGTGGCGGACAAGGTTTTTACATTGAAGGAGTTTGTCCTTGAAGACCCATCTGACGTGGATGTATCGGATCCGTATGGAGGAAGCGTGGACATCTATAGACATACATACAGGGAATTGAATTCATTGATCGAGGAGTTAATGAAAAAGCTTGGCTAGAGACAGGGAGAGAGAAAGATGGGGAAAGTGAAGAGCTACAAGTCGGGTCTTAGAAAGAAATTGGTCTTCTTTATCACGCTTCTGGCGTTGGTGACGTATACCACAAGTGCCTTTTTTATTTATGTGATCAAACCTGCTTTTGCGCCGGATATGAATGAACTCTGGTTCACGATCATGACCCTTGGCATGGGGGTATTCTGGTCGGCGGTTCTGGCCTTCTTTGCAGCGGGATTCATCGTCAAACCGCTGCAACGCTTGGAACAGGTTGCACTGAAAGCCGCTGAAGGGGACATCGCCATCGAAGTGGATGTACCGAAATCCGATGACGAAATCCGTTCACTGGCACTGGCGTTCAACCGCATGCTGCATAACTTGCGTGACATGGTCTCAAGCATCGATGACAATTTTAACAAAACCAATACGAATGTCATCGAGCTTTCCAAAGCATCGGAAATCGCTTCTACACAGGCATATTCGATTTCCAAAACGATCAGCGAAATTTCAGCGGGTGCCGAAAGCTCGGCGACGGCGATTCAAACGACGGCTGAATCCGTGGAGGATGTCATCCGGATCGCCCGGGAAGTACAGGATCATTCGAAATCATCCGAGCATATGTCGAAAAACATGGTGACGGAGCTTCAGGGAAGTAAAGAAGTGATCCATTCCCTCGTCGAAGGCATCAGCCGGTTGGCAAAAGGGAATGAAGATTCGTTGGACGCCGTGCGCCGACTTGAAGACAATGCGAAAAAAGTGGAGCAAATCATCCAATTAGTCGGGGACATCGCGAACCAAACCAATCTTCTTGCCTTGAATGCTTCCATAGAAGCGGCGCGTGCCGGGGAGCATGGAAAAGGATTCGCAGTGGTCGCAGAGGAAGTCCGCAAACTGGCCGATGAAAGCGGAAAAGCGGTTCAAGGCATTTCGGAACTGATCAAAAATATCCAGACGGAAGTCGGGAACGTTGTCGGGCAGATCACGACCCAGGTCGATTCTGCCAACACAGAAGCGCAAAAAGGAACGCAGACGAATGAAATGATTGAAACCATGACGACAACCATTCATGAAGTGGCAGACGCCGTTCAGAATATCTCGGTCCTCGTCGATCAGCAGATGGACAGCATCCAGCTTACTTCCCAGCAATCCCAGGAAGTCGCCGCCATCGCTGAAGAAACATCAGCGGGTGCCATGGAAGTATCAGCTTCCACAAAAGAGCAAGCCGTCGTCATGAATGACGTCGAGAAGCTGGCCCTTAACCTGAAAGAACAGGCAGAAGCACTGAAAAGCACGATTACACGTTTTCATCTTTAAAAATGAGCGGGTGTGAGGGACGGATCTCACACCCGTTTTTTCATGCTGAAAAGCTTTATATAATGAAGAGGATGTGGCAAAATAAACGTATCAAAGGTTATGGGGAGTGGGAGAAGATGAGAATTGCGATTGCGTCGGATCACGGCGGAGTAAATATTAGAGAAGAAATCAAGTCATTAATGGAAGAAATGGGTCTTGAATATGAGGATTTCGGCTGTGAATGCGGCACATCCGTCGACTATCCTGACTACGCTGTTCCTGTTGCAGAAAAAGTGGCAAGCGGTGAATTCGACCGCGGGATTCTGATCTGCGGGACGGGAATCGGCATGAGCATCTCTGCCAATAAAGTGAAGGGGATCCGCTGCGCCCTTGTGCATGATGTATTCAGTGCAAAAGCGACCCGCGAACATAATGACAGCAACATGCTAGCCATGGGTGAGCGCGTCATCGGGCCGGGACTGGCACGTGAAATCGCTAAAACGTGGCTTGGAACCGAATTCGAAGGCGGCCGCCATGCAAATAGAGTCGGAAAGATCACGGCATACGAAGACAAACAATAAGGAGTGGGTTTCATGGAAATCGCTCAATTGAAAGATGAACTGCAAACGATCCTGCGTGATTTCAGCAGTCAGGTTCCGCTGAAAAAAGGACAAGTCTTTGTCGTCGGCTGTTCCACCTCTGAAGTAATGGGGGAGCGGATCGGAACGTCGGGAACCATTGAAGTCGCGGAAATGATTTATGACGAACTGAAGGGATGGGCGGATTCTACAGGGGTTTCCCTGGCATTTCAATGCTGTGAGCATTTAAATCGTGCCCTTGTCCTTGAAAGGGAAGCAGCGGAAAAGAGAGGGCTCGATGAAGTCACCGTCGTTCCTGTACGAAAAGCAGGAGGAGCCATGGCGACGAAAGCCTATCATTCCTTCGACGACCCGGTAATGGTCGAGCACATCAAAGCCGACGCCGGCATCGACATCGGGGATACCTTCATCGGCATGCACCTGAAACACGTTGCCGTCCCGATCCGAGTATCACACAAAAGCCTCGGAGAAGCCCACGTCACCCTCGCCAAAACCAGACCAAAACTCATCGGCGGAACCAGGGCTGTATACGAATAAAATATGGGTGAAGGTTCGTTCCTCTTGTTTGAGGGACGGACCTTTATTTTGGATTGATCTCTAATTGGGGTGTCAAACCCGAACGAATAATGGGGACAAGGGGGGAGATGATTCTGTTGTCGGTGAATTGAAGTATTGAGGCATACAGAGGGAAGGAGCAGGCGGATTCTTCTAGAGTTGCAAATACAGTCATAACGCTACTTTAAGATGAGCGGTGTGCGATTGGAATGTGTTTGTGATCAGTGTCACATGAGGTCCGTCCCTCCAAATGGCTTCTAAACACGAACGTTACGTTTTGACTATAGGTTTTTATTTCGCCTTTTGGTGAATCGTGTTAGAATGGGATTGAATGAATCAAGGAGGCGCCAAAGTTGGGCCTATGAATTAAAGGGGGATATGTATGAGTAAGATTGCCAAGCAAGATCCGGAAATTTATGCAGCGATTCAAGATGAATTAGAGCGTCAACGAACAAAGATCGAGTTAATTGCATCTGAAAACTTTGTCAGTGAAGCCGTTATGGAAGCACAAGGCTCCGTTCTGACAAATAAGTATGCAGAGGGGTACCCAGGTCGTCGCTATTATGGTGGCTGTGAGCATGTGGACGTAGCCGAAAATCTGGCCCGCGACCGTGCGAAAGAACTTTTTGGAGCGGAACACGTCAACGTTCAGCCTCACTCAGGAGCACAAGCCAATATGGCAGTCTACTTCACCATCCTTGAACAGGGCGACACGGTTCTTGGAATGAACTTATCTCATGGGGGACATCTGACTCACGGAAGTGCGGTCAACTTCAGCGGTATTCAATATAATTTCGTAGAGTACGGTGTGGATGAAGAAAAGCACCTGATCAATTATGAAGATGTTAGACAAAAAGCGTTAGAGCATAAGCCTAAGCTGATCGTAGCGGGAGCAAGTGCGTATCCAAGAGCGATCGATTTTGCGAAATTCCGTGAAATCGCTGACGAAGTGGGAGCTTACCTGATGGTGGATATGGCTCACATCGCCGGTCTGGTAGCGGCTGGTCTTCACCAGAACCCGGTTCCGTATGCAGACTTCGTGACGACTACTACTCATAAAACATTGCGTGGACCACGCGGCGGTATGATCCTTTGTAAAGAAGAGTTTGCGAAGAAGATAGACAAGTCTATTTTCCCTGGAATTCAGGGCGGACCTCTTATGCACGTGATTTCTGCTAAAGCCGTGGCTTTCGGTGAAGCACTGCAGGATTCTTTCAAAGAATATGCACAGAACATCATCGACAATGCGAAGCGCTTAGGTGAAGGTCTTGTGAAGGAAGGAATCGATCTTGTATCAGGAGGTTCTGATAACCACTTATTACTGATCGACACTCGTTCACTGGGATTGACTGGTAAAGTGGCGGAGAAAGTCCTTGACGAAATCGGTATCACCGTCAACAAAAACACGATTCCATTCGATCCGGAAAGTCCATTTGTCACAAGCGGTGTCCGTATTGGTACGGCAGCGGTAACTTCAAGAGGATTTGGACTTGAAGACATGGACGAAATTGCTTCGATCATGGCGTTAACTCTTAAGAACCATGAAGATGAAGCGAAATTGGAAGAAGCACGCAAACGCGTGTTGGATCTAACAAGCAATTTTGAATTATATCCTGAGAGATAATAGATGTTGGCCTCTTCATTAGGGACGGATGTTCCTGGTGGGGAGGTTTTTTGATAGGTATAGAAAGTATTCGTTCCATAATTTGTTAAAATACGCAAAAACATAGTGAAATGACGCAATGAACGATAAAACGACGCAATAAAAATGAAAATGACGCAATCATAAGGGAAAACGACGCAATCACCTCAGTCCCAAGCCTCCTGGTCCCCACTCACCCAGTCAAAATAAACCAAAATCCCATCGCGGAGATCAATTCCACCTCCAACTTTCTCAATTCTAACGATTCCATTACACTTCCCATCTCATGTTGCTCTTAAATTGTCTTTTATGTACAATAGTCTGAGGTGTAAATGAAGTGGACAAACCATTTTTACATAAAACTGAATTTAAAGGAGAGAGTCGTATGGGCAAAGTATATGTATTTGATCATCCGTTGATCCAACATAAGTTAACGTTTATCCGTGATAAAGAAACAGGAACAAAGGAATTCCGTGAGCTTGTTGACGAAGTTGCCACACTGATGGCATTTGAAATTACACGTGATCTGCCACTGG
Organism: Rossellomorea sp. DA94; assembly: GCF_029834455.1. Classification (NCBI taxonomy): domain Bacteria; kingdom Bacillati; phylum Bacillota; class Bacilli; order Caryophanales; family Bacillaceae; genus Rossellomorea; species Rossellomorea sp. DA94. The sequence continues at coordinate 4,438,713 of NZ_CP122397.1, read as the reverse complement.
AGGATATCGATGTTGAAACGCCGGTAAGCAATGCGAAAGCGAAAACCCTTGCAGGGAAAAAATTAGGAATCGTTCCTATCTTGCGTGCCGGCCTTGGAATGGTTGATGGAATCCTTAAATTGATCCCGGCTGCAAAAGTGGGACATGTCGGGTTATACCGTGACCCTGAGACTCTTAAGCCGATCGAATATTACGTGAAGCTTCCAAGTGATGTGGAAGAGCGTGACTTCATCCTGGTCGATCCGATGCTTGCAACGGGTGGGTCTGCTGTTGAAGCGATCAACTCATTGAAAAAGCGCGGTGCCGTAAGCATCAAGTTCATGTGCCTGGTTGCTTGTCCTGAAGGTGTCGACGCCATCAAGGAAGCACACCCTGATGTGGATATTTTCATCGCGGCTCTTGATGAGAAGCTGAATGAAAAAGGCTACATCGTTCCTGGACTTGGAGACGCGGGAGATCGTTTGTACGGAACGAAATAATCAGTGAACGCCAAAAACCGGATTATCGGAAACGATAGTCCGGTTTTTCCTATTTGACTGGAAGTATTTACATTAAATTCAAGGGTTACTCAGCAAGGGAATCTTCTATATAATGGAGGGGCATGTGAAGTGGGGAACTATGATTGTCTGAACCTCTCTATTTAGTAAATGTGTTGAAAATGTGAACAATCTGGGAACACGTGGATAGGTTGTGAACTTTTTAACTTGAACGCATTGACATAGATTAAGCCCTATTGTATGCTTACAAAGGATGTAAAATGATAAGGTTTTCACAATGCGTAAACCCTTATGCAATCGGTTTTACATCATGTCTGAAATGCTTGCCTCATGTTCAAATTTCGTTTGAATGGGAGAGGTTGAAATGGGTCAAAAAAACGAAAGCCCATATAAAGCGATGGCGATTTATTCGGCCATTTTAGCACAGCTTGTCGGGTCTATCTTAGTCGGGATTTTCCTGGGGAGATGGATCGATCAGCAGGTTGATTCAGCACCACTCTTTTTAATCATCGGATTACTCCTCGGCCTTGCCGCAGGGATTTATGCGATGCTTCGTACAGTACGACATTTCTTCTTAGGAGAATAATAAGATATGCCGGAACTCCATCAAATGTTTAATAGACAGCGGAAATACATAATTTATGTGCTTTCTATTTACGTCCTGGGTTGGGGATTCACCACCCACAAATCAGTATTCTTAGGGTTAATTTTAGGGACAGTTCTAAGTCTTTATATGCACTGGGGCATGACCAAGCGGGTCTCGAAGTTCGGGGACGCCGTGGTAGCCGGGCAAAAAGTGAGATCACTAGGAACCACTTCCCGTATGGCCGCAGCCGCCCTTGGAGTCATCATTGCCACACGATTTCCAGAAACATTTCATCTCCTAAGTCTTATTATTGGATTAATGACGACCTATATTGTCATTATGATAGATTATTTTTTCAGCAGCTTCAAAACTAATAAATAGCGGGGAAGAGAGGTGAAGTATTTTGAATCATGGAGCACCTACAGCCCATTTTCTGGGTTTGACTTTTAACCTTGCGAACGTTTTGATGATCACGGTCGCAACGGCCATAGTGTTTATTATAGCCCTCTTATCTACACGTCGCTTAGCCCTGAAACCGACCGGAATGCAGAATTTTTTCGAGTGGGTGATGGACTTCGTTAAGGGGATCATTAAGAGCAACATGGACTGGAAGACGGGTGGCCGTTTTCATATCTTAGGTCTCACGATTATCATGTATATCTTTGTATCTAATATGCTGGGTCTACCATTCTCAATTGTATATGATGGCGAATTATGGTGGAAATCACCTACAGCCGATCCTGCCATCACGATGACCCTGGCGGTTATGGTCGTGGTACTATCCCATTTCTATGGAATCAGATTGAAGGGGTTTGGCGAATATGGGAAAGACTTTTTCAAACCTATGTGGTGGTTATTCCCGCTAAAAATCATTGAAGAGTTTGCAAACACTCTTACATTGGGTCTTCGACTTTACGGTAACATCTATGCCGGTGAAATCCTGCTTGCACTACTTGCGGGTCTAGCCGTTAACGGTGGTATCGGCGGAACGATCGGAGCGATCGCACCAATGCTTGCTTGGCAAGGATTCTCGGTGTTTGTCGGATCAATCCAGGCGTTCATTTTCTGTATGTTAACAATGGTTTATATGGCTCACAAAGTAAGCCACGACCATTAATATATACCTGTTCATTACGGTGGACAAACATATATGTAAAAAATATTTTTCTTATACATTAAAGGAGGAACTTTAGAATGAGTCTTATCGCAGCAGCAATTGCAGTTGGTTTAGCAGCACTAGGAGCAGGTATTGGTAACGGTCTTATCGTAGGTCGTACAGTAGAAGGAATTGCACGTCAACCGGAATTACGTGGTACTTTGCAAACAACAATGTTCATCGGTATCGCACTAGTTGAGGCACTTCCTATCATCGGCGTAGTTATCGCTTTCATCGCACTAGGAAGCTAATAAAACGGACAGGTTGAATGGCGAAGTTCGTCTTGACGATTATCTTCGCCATTCCTATGTACTAGAGAATAGATTCTTTGCAAGAACGGTTCATTTATAAAAAATACGATCCAATCGATTCTTGAAGGGAGTGAATCGAGTATGTTAACTAACGCATTCGTTATAGGTGAGGCAGCAGGTCACGGCGGCCTTAACACGGGGGATATCGTCTTTCAGCTGATCATGTTCCTGGTCCTAATGGCGCTACTTAAGAAATTCGCCTGGGGTCCATTAATGGGAATCATGCAGCAGCGTGAAGACCACATCGCCGGTGAGATCACGGCAGCCGAAAAGAGCCGCACTGAGGCAAACAATATTTTAGAAGAGCAAAAGAAACTTCTGAAAGAAGCTCGTCTTGAAGCTCAAACGATGATTGAAAACTCTAAGAAACAAGGCTCTGAACAACGTGAAGAGATTATCGCAACTGCTCGTCAAGAGGCAGAGAGATTGAAAGAATCTGCAAAGCGCGAAATCGAAACGCAAAAAGAACAAGCTGTTGCAGCACTTCAGAAACAGGTTGCTTCTTTATCAGTACTTATTGCTTCTAAGGTCATTGAGAAAGAACTTTCTGCCGATGATCAACAGAAGTTAATTAACGATTATATTCAAGAGGTAGGGGAAGAGCGATGAGCTACTCTACAGTTGCAAAACGCTATGCGTTAGCTCTTTTCGAGATTGCCCAGGATCATAATCAGCTTGAAGGAATCGAAGAAGAGCTGCGTACAGTGAGAGCGGTTTTCCTTGAGAACACCGAGTTAACGGTTCTTTTTGAAAATCCTAAGCTTACGTTAGATAAGAAGAAGACATTGATTCAGGAAGCATTTTCCACAGCTTCCCCATATGTCCTGAACACATTGATGCTGATGACAGACCGTCACCGCACGGGCGAGATCACAGGAATGGTTGAGGCATTCATCGAATTGACAAACGAAGCACGCGGGATTGCAGATGCGACAGTGTACTCTGTACGTCCTTTGACAGAAGATGAGCAAACAGCATTGTCGTCTTCTTTTGCAAAAAAAGTCGGAAAACAATCATTAAGAATTACCAATGTGACAGACGAACATTTACTGGGCGGCATCAAGGTCCAAATCGGGACACGCATCTATGATGGTAGCCTGCAAGGTAAGTTGACTCGTCTTGAGCGTGAACTAATTCGTTAACTTTCGTATAAATGAGGGGTGAAATTCATGAGCATCAAGGCGGAAGAAATCAGCGCGCTGATAAAAAAGCAAATTGAAAACTATCAGTCTGAGATGAAAGTAAGCGACGTAGGTACAGTTATCCAAATCGGTGACGGTATCGCTCGTGCTCATGGCCTCGACAATGTCATGGCTGGAGAGCTTGTTGAATTTTCTAACGGTGTCATGGGTATGGCACAGAACTTAGAAGAAAACAACGTTGGTATCATCATTCTCGGACCATATACTGACATTCGTGAAGGCGATGAGGTTCGTCGTACTGGACGTATCATGGAAGTACCAGTAGGACAAGAACTAGTTGGTCGTGTAGTAAACTCACTTGGACAACCAGTTGATGGATTGGGTCCAATCGCAACAACGAAAACACGTCCGATTGAAAGTGGAGCACCTGGTGTTATGGATCGTAAATCCGTACACGAACCACTTCAAACGGGTATCAAAGCGATCGATGCGTTAGTTCCGATCGGTCGTGGACAACGTGAATTGATCATCGGTGACCGTCAAACAGGTAAAACATCTGTTGCGATCGATGCGATTCTGAACCAAAAAGACCAGGACATGGTATGTATCTACGTTGCCATCGGTCAAAAAGAATCAACTGTACGTAACGCGGTAGAAACATTGCGTAAGCACGGTGCCCTTGATTACACAATCGTTGTAACGGCATCAGCTGCTTCACCGGCTCCAATGCTATTCTTAGCACCATATGCTGGTATCACAATGGCTGAAGAATTCATGCACAGTGGCAAGCACGTTCTTGTCGTGTATGATGATCTTTCTAAGCAGGCTTCTGCTTACCGTGAGCTTTCCCTATTACTACGTCGTCCTCCAGGCCGTGAAGCATTCCCTGGTGACGTATTCTACTTGCACTCTCGTTTACTTGAGCGTGCGGCGAAGTTAAGTGATGCTAAAGGTGGCGGTTCCATCACAGCATTACCATTCGTTGAAACACAAGCAGGAGATATCTCCGCTTATATCCCGACAAACGTTATCTCCATTACGGACGGACAGATTTTCTTACAATCTGACCTATTCTTCTCCGGTGTACGTCCGGCGATCAATGCGGGTCTTTCCGTATCACGTGTTGGGGGATCTGCACAAATCAAAGCAATGAAGAAGGTTTCCGGTACGCTTCGTCTTGACTTAGCCGCTTACCGTGAGCTTGAAGCATTCGCTCAGTTCGGATCGGATCTTGATAAAGCGACTCAGGCGAAACTGAATCGTGGAGCTCGTACTGTAGAAGTACTGAAGCAGGATCTTAACAAACCACTTAAAGTTGAAAAACAAGTCATGATCTTCTATGCACTGATTAAAGGTCATTTAGATGATATTCCAGTTGTAGATATCCGTCGTTTCGAGTCTGAGCTTCTAAGCTGGTTAGATCACAACCATACTGAACTGTTAGACCATATTCGTACGACGAAAGGTCTTCCTGAAGATGATGCAATGAAAACCGCGATCAACGAATTCAAGAAGACGTTCATCAAGTCTGAATAAGGGTTGCCGTCTGACGGCAATGACCATAGTGGAGTAGGGCTAAAAAGCCCCGCTCCCTATGTCTGACAATATGTAAAGGGTGGTGAGAACCAGTGGCATCGTTACGCGATATACAAACTCGTATTACTTCTACCAAAAAGACAAGTCAAATCACCAAAGCAATGGAAATGGTATCGGCTTCTAAATTGAATCGTGCGGAGACGAATGCTAAGTCATTCGTGCCTTACATGAATAAAATTTCTGAAGTGGTGACATCCGTTGCAGCGGGCAGTCAAGGTGTGAGGAATCCGATGCTAGTCTCCCGCCCCGTTAAAAGAACCGGGTATCTGGTCATTACATCAGACCGTGGTTTGGCGGGGGCATATAACAGCAGTGTAATCCGTGCTGTTAGCAATCGAATTAAAGAAAGTCACAGTTCGAATGATGAATTTGCCATTATTGCTCTGGGCCGTGTCGGTGCTGATTTCTTCCGTAAAAAAGGCTTTAATGTCCTTGAATCGGTAACGGGTCTTCCGGATCAACCGAATTTCGCAGACATTAAAGATATCGCAAACAAAGCGGTGGGTATGTTCTCAGCTGAGGCATACGATGAACTGTATATGTTCTACAACCACTATGTAAGTGCGATTCAACAGGATGTTACGGAGAAAAAAGTGTTACCGTTAACGGATCTGACTCCTTCAGGAAAGCTTGCTTCATATGAATTCGAGCCTTCTGCAGAGGAAATCCTTGAGGTATTGCTTCCTCAATACGCTGAAAGCCTGATTTTCGGGGCTCTCCTTGACGGTAAAGCAAGTGAGCACGCCGCCCGTATGACAGCGATGAGAAATGCAACCGATAATGCAAAAGAAATCATCAGTGACCTTACACTATCATTTAACCGTGCGCGTCAAGCAGCGATCACTCAGGAAATCACGGAGATCGTCGGCGGGGCTGCGGCACTCGAATAGAACTCTGACGGTTTTTTAGAACCGTTTATACTTTATAAAGTTTTTGTCAAAAGCTAGTTAGGAGGGAAAGAGATGAACAAAGGACACGTTCTTCAAGTAATGGGTCCAGTTGTTGATGTCAAGTTCGCCAGCGGGCAACTTCCTGATATCTACAACTCTTTAAAGGTCCAAATTGCAGATAGAGCTGAACTTACATTAGAGGTTGCCCTTCACCTAGGTGATGATTCTGTACGTACGATCGCAATGGCATCTACGGATGGTTTACAACGTGGAGCCGAAGTACTCGATACAGGAGCACCAATCTCTGTACCAGTAGGGGATGTAACGTTAGGTCGTGTATTCAACGTTCTGGGTGAATCAATCGATTTAGACGAGCCTCTAGCAGCAGGTATCCGTCGTGATCCGATTCACAGACAGGCGCCTACATTCGATCAACTTTCTACAGAAGTTGAGATTCTTGAAACAGGTATCAAAGTAGTAGACTTACTTGCTCCATATATCAAGGGTGGTAAGATCGGTCTATTCGGTGGTGCCGGTGTTGGTAAAACCGTATTAATCCAGGAGCTTATCAATAACATCGCTCAAGAGCACGGTGGTATCTCTGTATTCGCCGGTGTTGGAGAGCGTACGCGTGAAGGAAATGACCTTTACCACGAGATGAGCGATTCTGGCGTTATCAAGAAAACAGCGATGGTATTCGGACAAATGAACGAGCCGCCAGGAGCACGTATGCGTGTTGCCTTGACGGGTCTGACAATGGCAGAATACTTCCGTGATGAGCAAGGTCAAGACGTACTTCTGTTCATCGATAACATCTTCCGTTTCACGCAAGCAGGTTCAGAGGTTTCGGCACTACTTGGCCGTATGCCATCTGCCGTTGGTTACCAGCCGACACTTGCGACTGAAATGGGTCAACTGCAAGAGCGTATCACGTCAACAAACGTAGGTTCTGTAACATCGATCCAAGCGATCTATGTACCTGCGGATGACTACACGGATCCGGCTCCTGCAACAACTTTCGCTCACCTTGACGCAACAACGAACCTTGAGCGTAAGCTTTCTGAAATGGGTATCTATCCTGCGGTAGATCCATTGGCATCGACTTCCCGTGCTCTTTCTCCAGAGATCGTTGGAGAAGAACACTACAATGTTGCACGTAACGTTCAACAAACGTTACAGCGCTATAAAGAACTTCAAGATATCATCGCGATCCTTGGTATGGATGAGCTTTCTGATGATGATAAGCTGACAGTACAACGCGCACGCCGCGTACAGTTCTTCTTATCTCAAAACTTCCACGTTGCAGAACAGTTCACAGGCCAAAAAGGTTCTTACGTAGAAGTAAAGGACACAGTTAAAGGCTTCGTTGATATTCTTGCAGGTAAATACGACCACATTCCAGAAGATGCATTCCGTCTTGTAGGTCCGATCGAGGACGTACTGGCTGCAGCTAAAGAAATGGGCGTAGAGGTATAATTAGGGACCAGGAGGGAAGAAAATGAAGACATTAAAAGTCAATATTGTCACTCCCGATGGCCCAGTGTACGATTCAGAAGTGGAAATGGTGAGCACAAAAGCTCAAAGCGGTGAGCTTGGAATCTTACCTGGACACATTCCGATGGTTGCTCCACTACAAATCGGTGCGGTTCGCCTGAAAAAAGGTGGCAACACTGAGCTTGTAGCTGTCAGTGGCGGATTCTTAGAAGTACGTCCTGAACAGGTGACAATTCTAGCACAGTCTGCTGAAACAGCAGAAGCTATCGATGTACAACGCGCGAAAGAAGCAAAAGGCCGTGCTGAAGACCGCATGCAGGCACAACAGGATGACGTAGACTTCCGTCGTGCCGAACTAGCTCTGAAGCGTGCCATGAACAGAATTAACGTTTCCGAACGTAATTTCTAATAAAGAAGAAACCACCTTTCTCATTGAAAGGTGGTTTTTTTTATGGTAAATGAACGGTCTGGATATGCTGCATATTTAAGTAGAGGGATTCTCCTTTGGCTGTAATCATCTCCATGATGTTGTCGTCCACTCTTTCAATCTTACCGATCAACTCTTCGTTGACACCAAGGTTCAATACGACGAGGTGACCGGTGAGTTTTTCAATCTGGACCTCAAAGCTTCTCGCCAGGGTGATGGAGGTTGTCGGATTGACGGGAAGGTTCTCTTTGGCAAGGCGGAACGGGGACAGATTCGTGGAATAGGGAATCAGCCATTTTAAGTGCTGCAGGGAGATATACATCGTTTTATAAACAGGGGAATAGAAGGAGAAGTAGTTATTCATAATACCTGTAATATAGCCGTGAATCGGCTGATTGCCCATTGTATAGATTTCAAGGAAGACTCCTTTGGCCGTCGTCAGAATCTTTCGCAGGGACAACTGGTCCTCCTGCTCAAGCTGGGGCCTGTCCGTCGGTTCATCGATGCCGATGGATTCTTTCGATACGATCGACATGTTTTTAATATGAGAAGTAGAAATATAAATATAATCGTCTCCGTTATAGACGATCAGCACTTCATTCCCCACTTCGATCAAATGCCCGTTGATGGTCTTTTTACCCGTAAGTTCAATGATGACCGCTTCTCCGGTGAATTTCGAATAAACATTTTTCATGTGCATGTTACTCCTTTCTGAACAAGGTAGCTATTCATTTCATTGATTCTTTCCCAAGAGACTTTGTCCACATTTTTGGACCCAATCGGCTTGATAAAATGAAGTTTTTGACAAGATGATAAGAACAATCCCAGCATCCTCTTGGAAAACCCCATAGTGGATACTGAAATTATTCTTTTATTAAACATGCTGCTCATTGTGTTTTTCCAATCCCGGGTTTCATTATGTTAAATAGAGCATGATTACTTGGCAGAATTGGCCCCTTCAATTTCATCAAGGTAAAAGGCAGGCTTCCGTTTCTTCGCATTTTTACTTGAAGATTTTTTTGAGGATTGCTTCTGAGATGAGGTTGCTTGAGCGGATGAATTTTCTTTGTTGGACGCACTGTCGGACGAATCGGACGAGCCGCTGTCTGTATTCGTGGAAGTCGTCTTCTTGGACGCATCATAAACGTTCAGTACAGAAGAATGCTTCAGGTAAACTCTGTCCTTCCCTTGGGTCAATACGAGGTGATCGTCTTCCACTGCTGAAAGTATACCGGAATAGGAAGCTTTTCCTGTACCGTTGATCGTCACCCAGTTAAGCAGGCTCTGAGATAATACGTCAGAAATCTTTTCGCCTTTTAGATGATCACCGGAAACCGGCAATGCTTTTACATATTTAGAGTTCTTCGTCACCGACTGGATTTGTGAAATCGGATAATAAGACGTTTCGTTCTCACTTGAATAGACGGTCACAATCTCAGTACTGACCTCAGCAAGCTGACCGGAAAGCTTCGTCCCGTCGTTCAGCAAAATGTTAATTTGATGACCTGTTAATTCTTTTAATGATTCATTGAAATTACTCATTTATACTCCTCCTTACCCTCTAGAGAATTACTTCTCTTCTTCCGTTTTCTCTTCTTTTTCCGGTTTCACGCCGTAGCTGATGCTCTTGATATGGTACGTAGCCAGGCGGACAACCTCTTCATTTAATACAAGTGTGACGAATTCATCACTTGAATGATCAAGGATTCCCTCAAGCTTTTCAGGACCCCCGCGGTTGATCTTGACCCATTGGTATTTCAAGCTTGTGAGTAAATCACCCAATGTGTCCTCTTTCATAAACTCCAATCCTTCTTCTGACAATTCTTCCTTAACTGATAACCCAGACTTGATGTTTTGAGAGATGCTCTTCACATGAGAAGAGTTGAAGTAAACCACACCATCTTTTTCCGACAGCAGGGCAAAGTGATCGTCCCCTCCATACAACACCTTTCCAGTACGCGACTCAGGGCCGCCACGATTAACCTTGACAACCTTTCCGACCAATGAAGACAATAATTCTTTATTCATACCTGTTCCCTCCAGTTATCTAAACGTTTTCACTTTATGTATATGTGACAGGCCGTGACAACGTACTATTACAGAAGCCCTTTTTGTAGGACTGGTCGTCGGGAAAAAGGGTTCTTTATCACAGACAAAGCTTCTATCGACCCTTATTCATGATAAAAAAGGGCTCAAAAACAGGGGGGACAACCCATACGCCTGACCACCCATGAACGTAAACTAAAGCAAGAACAAAAGGAGGATGAAATGATGAGTTCGAAAAAAGGGCAAGGAAAAGATCAGAAACAATGCAGGCTATACGGAGAATACCAATGGATGATGGGAGAAATGGGACCGCAAGACGCAAAAGGCGGCAAGGACAAACAAAAGGACCAGGGCAAAGACAAAGGCAAACAACAAAACTGCCGATGCCAGGGCTACTACTACGAATGCATGCAAAAAGGACAAAGAGGCAAAAATAAAAACAAAGATAAAAACAAAAACAAAGGCAAATAACCACCAACCATAAAACACCATCCAACATCCACTTCCAACACCTCCCCAAACAAACCCCAAAAAGAAAACCACCCCTTACAATCCTCTGTAAGGGGTGGTTTTTTTGAGGGACGGACCTCATCTTAATAGGAATGAATAATATTGAAACACAGTATTCATCACGTTGACGTTCCGGGAATGGATCAAAATAACGTCATTTTGAGGGACGGACCTCCACTAAAGGCTATCTCACGCAAAAAATACAACTCCAAATTCCCCAGCGATTTCCCATCAATGCTGAACAGCTAAATTTCAACAAATTTTCATAGCCAACTCAACTTAAATTTTATTAATATGGATGTGTTATTACAGAATTATGTGGTAAAATGGTCAATGTGCGTCAAATTTGAGAAGCGGGAGTGAGAAGAGTGGTGGAAAGCTTTGGTCAACAGGCACTTGTCAGCATGATTGTGCATTTATTTGTATTCGCGATCACGTTTTGGGCTTTGCAAGCCATCCAGCTGGACAAGCTCCTGAAGAAGAATCGGGTCGCACAAGGGAGACTATTGTATGTCCTACTAACGGTCGCAATCGGGTCAGCCGTCAGCCGTTTTTTACTGGATTATTACCTTTGGTCTCAGAGCTTGCCGGTTTTCTTTGAATAAGTAGAGGTTCTGACAAAAAATAGGTCTTCCTGCATGTTTTCAAGGGACACTGTTTTGAGTAAGATTAATTTTGTGTTCGTCCCTTTGTGAAAAAGTTTCAAAGTGAAACCCTTTTCACAAGACTCGCTTGAAAGCCTCAATAATTGTAAAAAGATGACGACAATTTTCAAGTATGTTCTCCCCCTATTCGGACAGACTTTAGGTAAGGGGAGGAATGAAAAATGAGTCGGTATTTTTACATTATTTTAATCTTTTTGGTTGGATTAGGTTTTCTTCCTGTCATTAATGGGAACAACACTATCGAAGCCAAACATTTATTAGACATTGAAAAGCTTGATCAAGCCATTGTTCATTCTCAAGGTCAGATAACTGAATGGTCTCTATATGCAAGAGAAAACAAAAAAAGCTTCACGAATAAAGGGTTTGCCAAATATAGTACTACTATGCAGGAAACATTTTCTGATTTTGACTGGGATACAGAAAAGTCGGCTGAAGGAGTAGTGGTTGTGGGACAACGTCAGACGTCTCACGGGGAAGAAACCATTAAACTCCAGCATACCCCCACAAACGGGCATTCGGTATCGTACATTATGTATGAAATGCGCGGAAATCAGAAAGCGTTGGGAGAAAAGACGAAGCAGTATATCAAGTCTGAATTTATCCCAAATATGGAAATCATTTTTACTTCTAAACCTATGATTTTCTCTTGTATAAAAGGCGAATTCAATGATAAGCTTGAGAAAGTTTTGTCGAATCAGGCTGTCGAACTAATGTCGAAATTAGACGCAAAAGAACTGGAATCACTTAAAGAAGAAGACTTTTATTCCATTTCAGCTTACTCGGAACAAATGTCACGGACTATACCAACAAAAAATGATGATATGAATATACAACTAGGTCTACGGAAAAGCGGAATGGGCGCTAAGACAACCTTTGTGATTGGCACACCCATCCTAATTATTGAATATTAATATAGAGAAATTGGACGCGGAGGGGAATACTCTTGGAAAAAATTATCGTCCGCGGCGGTCAGCGTTTAAGCGGTACAGTGCAAGTTGAAGGAGCAAAGAATGCCGTTTTACCAGTCATCGCTGCTACATTATTAGCAAGTGAAGGAAAAAGTAAAATTACAAATGTACCACCACTCTCCGATGTATATACGATCAATGAAGTATTACGTCATTTAAATACAGATGTAGAGTTCAACAATGGTGAAGTCATCGTGAATGCATCAAGAGAGTTGTTTATTGAAGCACCATTTGAATATGTGCGTAAAATGCGTGCATCTGTTCTTGTAATGGGATCACTCTTAGGCCGTACAGGTAAAGCGCGTGTCGCTCTCCCTGGTGGCTGTGCAATTGGATCAAGACCGATTGACCAACACTTAAAAGGCTTTGAAGCAATGGGAGCCAAAGTGAAGGTAGGAAATGGTTTCATCGAAGCGGAAGTAGATGGAAGACTGAAAGGTGCCAAGGTGTATCTGGACTTCCCAAGCGTTGGGGCTACAGAAAACATCATGATGGCAGCAGTTCTTGCAGAAGGAACGACTATCTTAGAGAACGTAGCAAAAGAGCCTGAAATTGTCGACTTAGCTAACTTCCTGAACAAAATGGGTGGAAGTGTTGTTGGTGCAGGAACCGGAACGATCCGTATCGAAGGTGTAGACCGTCTATACGGTGTCGAGCACAGCATCATACCTGACCGTATCGAAGCGGGAACCTTCATGGTGGCTGCTGCGATCACTCAAGGTGATGTCCTTGTAAAAGGCGCGATTCCTGAACACTTATCTTCACTAGTGGCGAAGATGGAAGAGATGGGCGTTACGATCATCGACGAAGAAGAAGGTCTTCGTGTCATTGGACCGGAGAAACTGAAATCCGTCGATATCAAGACGATGCCTCATCCAGGTTTCCCGACAGATATGCAATCCCAAATGATGGCCTTGCTTCTTGCAGCTGACGGTACCAGCGTCATCACGGAAACGGTTTTCGAAAATCGTTTCATGCATGCAGAAGAATTCCGTCGTATGGGAGCTGACATCAAGATCGAGGGCCGCTCTGTGATCATGAACGGACCAACACCTCTTCAAGGGGCAGAAGTGGCTGCAACGGATCTTCGTGCAGCAGCAGCACTTTCCATCGCTGGTCTAGTGGCAGACGGTTATACTCGCGTAACAGAACTAAAGCATTTGGATCGTGGATATGTGAACTTCCATCAGAAGCTTGCAGCCCTTGGAGCTGATATCGAGCGTGTGAAGGAAGTCGAAGAAACACCTGTTTCTGAGCAGCAAGACATGATCAAGGATGCGTAAATAGATAGTGGGAAAGGTGAGCTCTTTTTGGAGGGCTTGCCTTTTTTATTTTCAAAAACCCCATCCCCCTGCACGCTATCATTTCCTATCCTCAAACTCTCCCAATTCACAATCATAATTGCTTGTCCACTACCATACATATGAAAGAGAGTGGAGAAGTGTGCTAGGACATTCTCCTATTTAATCTTTCATTGGAGGCCGCGAACATGAAGCAGTTGAAACCCGTAGTGATCATCTTCTCAATCTTTATCAGCATCATCTTTCTTGTACCCACTCTGCTGGTACTCCCATTTTCATCAGACAAGGACACGGCAAACCTGGACGAAAAGCTGAAAAATCAACCATCCGTTGAAGAATTGGCAGACTCAGTCGAGGTGGCGGTGTATCGATCCAGTCAGGATCTCATCGAGAAGCTTCCCCTTGAGCAGTATGTCGTAGGGGTGGTGGCGGGTGAAATGCCGGCGGATTTTGAAAAGGAAGCGTTGAAGGCACAGGCCCTTGCGGCAAGGACCTATATGGTGAATCAGCTTATGTCAGATGATCCTTCTGTGCCGAAGGGAGCCGATGTGACGGATACGGTAGCCCATCAGGTATATAAAAACCAAAAGGAACTGGCCACCTTATGGGGCTCTGACTATGACTGGAAAATCAAGAAGATTTCAGAAGCGGTCCTTGAAACCAAGGGGAAAGTGCTCACATATGATGATAAGCCTATTACGGCCGCCTTCTTCTCGACAAGCAACGGCTATACAGAGAATTCAGAGGCGTATTGGGCAGACGATATCCCGTATTTACGGAGCGTGGAGAGTCCGTGGGATAAGGCATCCCCTAAATTTGAAGATCAGAAAATCATCCCGATCAATGAATTCAAACAGAAGCTCGGTGTCACCCTGCCTAAGGACGGGTCCGTGGGAACCATCACATCAAGGACCGAAGGCAAGAGGGTGGCGAAGGTGGAAATCAACGGGAAGGAATTCACCGGGCGGGAAATCAGGGATAAATTGGGCCTCAGGTCGTCGGACTTCACCTGGTACCTGAAGGATGACCACATCGTCATTGCCACAAAAGGATTCGGCCATGGAGTCGGGATGAGCCAGTACGGGGCAAACGGGATGGCAAAGGAAGGCAAGAATTATAAAGATATTGTGACCCATTACTATAAAGACGTCAAAATAACAGAATCCAGCAAACTCCTGCAGAAGGTGACCGCACAAAGATAAGAAAAAGGATTGAGTATGGTCGTGGCGACCGGACTCAATCCTTTTTTACATAAGCTTCAAACCTTTTCATCGCCTTCGTCAATCGGTGATCCGGATTCCGGAAATACGTCCGGTTCACAATCCAGAAAAGGACCGTGACCCCGATCAGATCCTTGGCGGCATCAATCATCGTGGAAGACCGATACGGAACGAAGGACTGATGGATCTCATCCACAAACCCATAAAAGATGGCTATCAGTGCAACCGTGAAGTTCAATGTAAACCGAAGCCTTCCGTGTGCTAGCAGCGCGATGACAAACAATCCATATAAAATCCCGAATTCCACCAAATGCAGGGATTCCTTGATGAAACGGTCCATCCCATCATCAGGGAACCGAAGCACGGCATCATCGGGATTGCTCGACATGACCCAGATCAGGATCATATAAAGAAAAGGCGCGGCCGTCAGCACATATTTAAGTAATTTCTTCATATTGGTCCCGTCCTTTCAGTTTATAGTATTGTACCATGGGGGACCGGGATTTCGTTATCATCACTCCATAGTTTCGAAGTTTGCCACATTTTTTTGAGAAAAATTCAACAACCATACATAATCCTCCCCACTTTGTCGAAACATAAGAAATTAAAATTTTTTTGCCAATGTGTATATATTTTCTGAATTCTGTTCAGAATGATTGCTGAGGTGATGAAAATGAGAGAGGAAGAAAAGAAACAACCTTCTCAAAACTTTTTGAAAAGACGTTGGGCATACCCAGCAATCTATTTAGCAAGTGCAGCAATCATTATCACGGGGATTCTGTGGTACCAGGCAGGAAATGATGTAAACGAGAAAGCCAAGGATTACAGCTATGATGGAGTTCCTACTGACAATGAGTTCAACCAGCCTGCAGAAGAAGTCAATCGTTCATTGGAAAACTTTGTAATGCCTGTTTCAAGCCCTGAAGATACAGTGATCGAAAAACAATTCTACGACACTGAAGCTTCAGCTGAAGAACAGGAAGCTGCCCTAGTCGTGTATGGAAACATGTACTACCCGAACCAAGGGGTCGACATCTCGAAAGATGGGAAAGAATTTGATGTTCTGGCTGCCATGAGCGGTACAGTCACAAAGGTTCAGGAAGATTCCTTACTTGGTAACACGATTGAAGTCGAGCACAGCAAAGGCATTGTGACTCGCTATCAATCAGTGAAAGATTTTGAAGTCGCGGTTGGAGATGTAGTCGATCAAGGACAAGCCATTGCGAAAGCAGGAAAGAGCTTATTCAATGAAGAAGCCGGTGTTCACGTACACTTTGAAATCCGTAAAGCGGATGTAGCCGTGAATCCAATGGAATACTTCAATAAGTCTCTTGCCACTCTTCAAGAAGCACAGCTTGAAGACAAGAAAGTTTCAGGTGAACAGCCGGATGCTGCAGCTGCAGAAGAAAATGCCGTAGAAGACCAAGCTAGCGAAAACAAAGCTACTGAGGACAAAGCTACGGAAGAAAAAGACGCAGCTGAAGAAAACAAGTCTACTGAAGAAAAGCAGGACCAGGCCAAGCCGAAACAAGAAAGCAAAGACAGCGCTGACGTAAAAGACGAAGAGTAACACACATAAATGAAGACTGACCGGAATACCGGTCAGTCTTTTTGCTTGTCCAAAAAAATTTCCTTGGAAATTCGACAGGGAGGAAGGTTTACTGGAAAAGCGTTTCCATGGTCATTTTACAGTTCAATATCCATATCTTTTAAAATATCCTTATTTTAGAAAAATGAATGGTGAAACTATGTCGCACGATTGTCGTTTTTTCTTTATTGACCAGGCTTTTTACAGTAAAGATAATGATGGCATGAATAAAATTTCAGAAAATTAAGTCTTTATAAAACAGGAGGTGAAACGTTGATCTACTTCATGCTATTTTTACTCATCACAGGAGGATGCATCATCCTTGCCCTGAGGAAAAAGCGGGCATTCTTTCTGACCATACCATTTCTGTCTTTATTTATCTATTTTATTGTGCAGATCGCCATTGTTCCGGTGCCATTTTTTGAAACAGTGAAATTTATATTCAGTTTAAAATAATGAGCTTGAAAAGGGGATACCTACATGAAGAAGATTGATAGAGCGAAAGCCGATCAGTATTTTAAAGAAAAAAATCGATACATGGCACTGTACTTAGTGATCTGGCTCCTTTCCTCCTTTGGTGTCGTGCTGTTTGCCGAAAGCTTCTCCACCTTCACCATTAACGGATTTCCGTTCCATTATTTCATGGGCGCTCAAGGTTCAATCATCATTTTCATCGTGTTACTTTACGTGAATGCGAAGGTGAGTGACGGGATCGATAAGAAATATGGACTGGATGAAAGCCGGAATGAGCAGATCAGCTACGGGAAAACGCTGGATCATTAATCAAAATAGAGAAGAACGAGGGGGAAAGAATGAATGGATACTCAGTTTATCGTATCGACGTCGATCATACTGTTGACGTTTGCCTTATATATCGGAATAGCAGTTTATAACAAAGCGAAAGCGACATCGGACTTCTATGTAGCGGGTCGCGGGGTGCCGCCGATCTTTAACGGGATGGCGATCGGGGCCGACTGGATGAGTGCGGCATCATTTATTGGACTGGCTGGTACTGTCATGATCCTCGGTTATGACGGTCTTGCCTATATCATGGGGTGGACAGGAGGATATTTATTATTGACCTTCCTGCTTGCACCACAACTCAGGAAGTATGGACGGTATACGGTGCCGGAATTCATCGGGGACCGGTACAACAGTCACACGGCCCGGGTAATCGCCGCGATCTGTACGATCATCATCAGCTTTACATATTCCATCGGTCAGCTGTCGGGGTCCGGTGTGGTCATCGGGCGTCTATTTGAAATTGATGCCAAGGTCGGTACGATGATCGGGGTCGTCCTCATTGCCTTTTACGCTGCGTTCGGCGGGATGAAAGGGATCACGTGGACCCAGGTGGCTCAGTATATCGTCTTGATCATAGCGTACTTGATCCCGGTCATCTTCATGTCCCTGCAAATCACGGGGAACCCTGCCCCGTGGATATCGTACGGGGAGCTTGTCGGGAAGATCGGGGAACTTGACCGTGAGCTCGGTGTGTCTGAATACTTCGCTCCTTTTACAAACGGGACGAAGTGGCAGTTCATGGCCCTCATGTTCACCCTCATGGCCGGTACCGCCGGACTTCCCCATGTCATCGTCAGGTTCTATACGGTGTCCACGATGAAGGCGGCGCGCTGGTCAGGTGCGTGGGCACTCCTTTTCATCGGGCTTCTTTATCTATCAGCGCCAGCTTATGCGGCATTCTCCCGTTTTATTTTGATGACAAAAGTAGCCGGAAGCAAAATCAGCGATCTGCCTGCCTGGACGGCCTCATGGGTCGATACGGGGAAACTGCAGGTGGCCGATGCGAATGGGGACGGGATCCTTCAATGGAAGGAAATCATCATTTCGAATGATATCGTCGTCATGGCGACACCAGAGATCGCGAACCTTGGCGTATTCGTCATCGGGCTTGTCGCGGCAGGTGCTATGGCAGCGGCGTTATCGACGGCAGGCGGATTGATGATCGCTATTTCGTCTTCTTTTGCACATGATATTTACTACCGCGTATTCAAGCCGAATGCGACAGAGAGGAATCGTCTGGCGGTTGCACGCTGGTCGATCGTGGTGGCCACTGTCCTCGCCGGAGTGGTGGCGTTGAATCCTCCAGGGGTCATCACGCAAATCGTCGCCTGGGCCTTCGCCCTGGCGTCAGGGACGTTCTTCCCGGCCCTCTTACTCGGAGTCTGGTGGAAGCGCTCCAATGCCCAAGGGGTGATCGCAGGGATGCTTGTGGGGCTCGCCGTGACCCTCACCTACATCTTCCTGGCGCGATCAGGCGTGACACTGTTCGGAATCATTGATACAGGAGCGGGTGTATTCGGGGCAGCATCAGCGGCCATTGCCAATATCGTCGTGTCCCTCATGACGAAAGCTCCTTCACAGAAGATCCAGGAAGAAGTAATGGATCTCCGATATCCGGAGCAGATGACCTTTAAGGACGGGGAAGTCTGGGTGGATGATGAGGTTGATTTTAAAGGATGATGGATATCAGCCGTACCAAGGGGAAATCCCGGTACGGCCTTTTGCTTTGTAAAGAGAAAATCAGACATTTTCTCAGATACATCGACTCATTTCTCAGGAAATAGTGAGGGGAGGGGAAACGATACAGATGATGTCGAATGGCATCGGATCATTCGTCATGTCAGGCGTTTGGGTCCATTTATCCATGTAAAGGTCCGTCCCTCACACTTATTTTTCAGAAAATTCAAGCGAAACCTTGTCCTTATTGTGTTTTTTGTGCATATATGTGGGCACAAGCTAATAAAATGAAACAAACCTATCAAAACAGAGAGTGTTTGAGGTGAGGAATCGTCATTATACCATTGGTCATTAGCTGAATAAGTTGTTTATACGTTGTAACATCAGGAAGCTGCCGTCCTAAATAAGGCTTTCTGCCGCTTGCCCATGTGCAAGGGGTCTGTACTATTTCAATGATGCGAAAGCGAGTCTCATTTCACACTTCTCACATCCAATTTAGGGAGGTCGAGTGGTGTGCACGATTACATCAAAGAGAGAACAATCAAGATTGGTAAGTATATCGTGGAGACGAAAAAAACTGTTCGTGTAATTGCGAAGGAGTTTGGCGTGTCCAAAAGTACTGTCCATAAAGATTTAACAGAACGACTGCCAGAAATCAATCCGGATCTCGCAAATGAAGTCAAAACCATACTTGATTACCATAAATCAATCCGGCACCTACGAGGTGGAGAGGCAACCAAGCAAAAGTACAAAAAAGAAGAGCTCCACAGCTAACCAAAATACGCCAAGCCCCAGAATGATGGGTTGTGCTTGGTGTGTTTTTGCGTTTTGGGGGAATGGTTATTTGGTGTGCCGCGTGTTTTGTTGTACCAGGTACAAATGGTTAGGAGTGTACCAGGTACAAAAAGATGTGGATGTACCAGGTACAACTTTAGCAATGCAGAAGACTTTAACAGCTGAATTCACGATTAAATTCACCTGTCAAAAAACAAGCAAAAATCAGCAGCTGAAATTCCGTACATATTCAGCAACTGAACACTCAAAAACCCCATACCAACCATCCCTCCTTAACACTCCTGTAACATACCCCTCCAAAAAACCCACCTTTTCCCAAGATAATAACAATATCAATACATTTTTTTGACAAATATCATCTCACTTCGACATATTTATGGTAAAATAATTAATTAGGTGAAAGTTCTGCCTTAACGTTAAAACGTAATGACATACAAGTGAAACCATAGATGAATGTAGTTCATGAATTTGTAAAAGTAGAAGGGAGAAACACAAGATGTTCGCGAAAGATATTGGGATTGACCTTGGTACGGCTAATGTATTGATTCATGTTAAAGGAAAAGGGATTGTCTTAAATGAGCCTTCGGTCGTGGCACTGGATAAGAATACAGGTAAGGTGCTGGCTGTCGGGGAGGAAGCGCGCCGTATGGTCGGACGTACTCCTGGGAACATTGTGGCGACACGCCCTCTGAAAGACGGAGTCATCGCAGACTTTGATGTGACGGAAGCGATGCTGAAACATTTCATTAACAAATTGAATGTAAAAGGATTCCTGTCAAAACCTCGCATCTTGATCTGCTGCCCGACGAACATCACGAGCGTTGAGCAGAAGGCGATCAGGGAAGCGGCTGAAAAGAGCGGCGGGAAGAAGATTTATCTTGAGGAAGAGCCTAAAGTGGCGGCGATCGGTGCGGGTATGGACATCTTCAATCCGACTGGTAACATGGTCGTGGACATCGGTGGAGGAACGACGGATGTAGCGGTTCTTTCCATGGGTGACATCGTGACAAGTCAGTCCATCAAGATGGCCGGGGATAAATTTGATCACGAAATTCTGAATTATATTAAAAAAGAGTACAAGCTTCTGATCGGGGAGCGTACGGCTGAAGATATCAAGGTAAATATCGGGACGGTATTCTCTGAAACACTTGATGAAGATCGAAAAGAAATGAGCATCCGCGGCCGTGACATGGTATCAGGTCTTCCACGTACGATTACCGTGACATCGAAAGAAATCGAAGGGGCTCTTCGTGAGTCAGTGGCGGTCATCGTACAGGCTGCGAAAAATGTCCTAGAGAAGACACCGCCTGAATTGTCAGCGGACATCATTGATCGCGGAGTTATTTTAACTGGAGGGGGAGCCCTTCTTCACGGAATGGATACTCTTCTTGCAGAAGAATTGAAGGTACCGGTATTGATCGCGGAGAACCCGATGGATTGTGTAGCCATCGGAACGGGATTGATGCTTGAGAACATCGATAAGATTTCAAGAAGAAGAATCGTGTAAAGCCACTGCACCATTGATCCGATATAACGGTTAAGAGGTGAAAGTAAATGTTTCGAGGATTTTATACAGTAGCATCCGGCATGCTTTCTCAGCAGCGGAAGACCGAGATGCTGACGAACAATATGTCGAATGCCAATACACCGGGATATAAAGCGGATCAAGCTTCAATGCGGGCATTTCCCGAGATGCTGATGGACCGGATGGATTCCACATCGATCCCGACTGAAAAAAAGCTGTCTCTTCCTTTTAATCAAAGAGTGGGGACTCTCAATACTGGTGTGTATATGCAGGAAACGATTCCTTCCTTTGTGCAGGGTGACCTTCAGGAAACGGGTCGCGGCTTGGATGTGGCGCTTCTGGATGGTTCCATGCCTGTCGATGAAGAGACGGGGATCCGTGGATCGGTGTTCCTGACGGTGGAAGGACCGGACGGCTCACCACGCTATACGCGAAATGGAAATCTGACGGTTAACGGAAACGGGTTCCTTACTACAAACAGCGGTTTTTATATGCTGGATGAAAATGGGGACCGGATTCAACTGGAAAGCGACCAGTTCACGGTCGGGGAAAACGGCCAGATTGTTGTGGATGGGAACGCCGTCGCTACGCTGGGAGTGGGATATTCGGATAACCCGAACCTGCTGGTCAAGCAGGGAGATGGGCTGTTGGCAACGGAAGGCAACGTCGCTCTAGCTGATGCCTATGATGAGGTCAATGTTTCCTTTGTCACCAAGCAGGGCTTTCTGGAGCGGTCCAATGTGGATGCCTCCCGTACGATGACTGACATGATGTCGGCGTACCGGGCATTTGAAGCCAATCAGAAAGTGCTTCAGGCGTATGACCGGAGCATGGAAAAGGCAGCCAACGAAATCGGCCGGGTCAACGGATAGCAAGTATTGTAAATGAATTTCGTCACTGAATACCTTATAATAGGGGAGAACGTGTCATGAATCGGACGATGATTACAGCAACCAACACATTAGGCCAATTGCAGAAACAAATGGATATGATTGGTCACAATCTTTCGAACGCAGATACAAACGGGTACAAGCGCCGGGATGCAACGTTCTCCGAGATGCTTGTGCAACAGGTGAAAAATCAGAGCGTAGACAAGTTTGAAGCAGGCAGACTTACCCCTCTTGGAGTCCGGGAAGGAAACGGTGCCAAGCTTTCACAGGCGCAGCTGATCTTGAATCAGGGGTCGTTGAAAGCGACAGGCCGCTCTCTGGACTTTGCTTTGACCAACGATCGTCAGTTCTTCAAGGTGCTGGAGGCTGATGAGGACTCGAGTGCCGTGCGCTACACGAGGGACGGAGCATTCTCTGCGAGTCCTACCGGGAACGGGGAAATGATGCTTGTGAACGGAAGCGGGCTTCCTGTATTGGATGAGAATGATAACTATATTACGTTTTCTGAGGATGCGGCTGCTTTTGAATTGGGTGACAATGGCGTACTGACCGTCAGGGATTCAAATGGCGGGGAAGAACGCTTTAATCTAGGCGTTGTGACCATTGAGAAATCACAATTTCTTCAGCAGTATGGCGGTAATCTGTTAGGCTTTGCAGACAACCTTGATCAACTGGGCGTCACGGAAGATGAAGTCGTGACCAACGTAACCGGTGGAGCACGAACGGATATTTCCATGGTTCAGAATTCGTTAGAAGGATCTAACGTGGATATCAGCAAAGAAATGACGGACATGCTCAGTGTCCAACGATCATATCAATTCCAGGCGCGATCGATCTCCCTTGCAGATCAAATGATGGGCCTTGTAAATGGGATACGCTAAAAGGAGTAAATGCTATGAGTGAAAAAGAGCTACTGCAAGAAAAAGTGACAAGAGAATCGGTAAAAGCAGAAAAAAAGGCAAAGCAAAAGGACGAAACCAAGCCATCACGCTGGGTGCGTGTTCGCATGCTTCCCATCTGGCTCAGAATCCTCCTGTTCATACTTCTTCTTGCAGGAAGCCTCGTACTCGGTGCCGTCATCGGCTTCGCAGGCATCGGCAACGGCAACGCCGCCGACGTCTTCAAAGCAGAAACCTGGCAGCATATCATTGATATCGTAGTGAAGAAATAATTTCTGAGGGACGGACCTCGAAATCGTTGGCTTCTGCGGCAGTGAACCTTGTTATAACGGGGTTTCGTTGCGGATGGAGCTTGTGATTCGAGGTCCTTCCCTTTTTTTGATGTGGTTATCGTTGTGATGTGGAGCTGGACGGACCTCGAATTTGCTCCCTTTTTGGAGGAAGAACGTTGATATAAAGGGATTCCCTCGAGGAATCCAGCGGGTTTTCAAGGTCCGTCCCTCCCCTCCTGTTGCTATTACAACCCAGATTTCTGTACAATAAGGTGTACATACATATTGGTAGGAGGAATTATACATGCTTGATATTAATGAGATTAAAGAGATTATTCCCCATCGTTATCCGTTTTTGCTGGTGGATCGGATTTTAGAGGTGGAAGAAGGCAAGAAGGCAATCGGGATCAAGAATGTGACGGCGAATGAGGAGTTTTTCAATGGTCACTTTCCGGGTTACCCTGTCATGCCGGGTGTGCTGATTGTCGAGGCGCTGGCTCAGGTCGGGGCTGTAGCGATGCTGAAGGTGGAGGATAACCGTGGACGTCTGGCGTTCTTCACAGGCATCGACAAATGCCGTTTCAAGCGTCAGGTGAAGCCCGGGGACCAGCTCCGACTTGAAGTGGAGATGATCCGCTTTAAAGGACCGATAGGTAAAGGAAAAGGTGTCGCGACCGTTGATGGTGAAGTGGCTTGTGAGTTAGAGATGATGTTCGCTCTTGGAGATAAACAATAGTGATCCCTATAGAAAACCGGGTTAGGCGTGAATATTTCACGTCAAACCCGGTTTTTTTAACTCGAAAAAGTTTCCATATGCAAGTTAATTCATTTTCCGGGAAAGCTAACAAAAGACCAAAGTAACGGTCTTACATTAACCAACATCGAAAGGAGCCATACATCATGAGCAAAAAGTTACTATCGGTCCTTGGTGGATCTGCACTTGCCGCTTTCCTTCTTGTAGGATGTAACGCCAACCAGGAGCCTCCTCCGGAAGACGAATCACCAGTGGAAGAAAACGACAACATGGATGAGAATAACGACATGAACGACAACGGTGATATGAATCAAGAGCACTACCCTGAGTCAGAGGACAAGAACAAGCAAGGTGATAAGGATGCAGCGAAGGATAATAACACTCCGGAAGAAGACGCTGTAGAAGATGATATTGATATGAAGGATAAGGATAATAAGGACGAGTAAGATGTTAAGACAGAGGCGACTATGGGTTGTCTCTGTTTTTTTAACTAAATTAATACCAGGGCTTTCATTTTTTTGGAAATTATTATATAGTTAACTTATAAAGTTCATTATATAGAACGTAATGTGAGTATTAATAAGAACAAAGCCATCATAAAACTAGTGAGGTGTATAAATGTATAAAAAAGTTTGCAATCGATGCACTCGCTCTTCATTTAGCAGCACTGAAATAGGTAATTGGATTTGCCCTTCATGTGGTCATGACATAACTGAAGCGCCACTTTATACGCCCAACTTAAGTCATAGTGATCTCATCCCGCTTCGAAAAAAGTTAGAAGCTTATGAAAAGAATATGAATAAGAAATATCTTTAAAATTCGACAAATACTTTTATAATTTCTAAGTATTCAACAACATATTTAGTAATAAGCGAGGATATTGTCGAATAAAGCATTCACTTGTAGGAAAAAAGTGTAAATTTTTTCTTTAAAAAGACAAAAAATTTCGAAAAAAGATGGTACTATTGATATAATCAAAAGATTGAAGAGTGAGGGCAGAAAAAGGCAAACTCATTGAAAAATGGGGACGCAAAGTCACAGGTCTAAAGTATTAATAGTAAATCACTTTCCGATAAGGCTACATATTGAAAGACTACATACGTGATCTGAAAATACATATTAATACGATGGCGGCTGGATTGCCTGGAATACGTTTACTGTATTTTAGGAGGGAAACAATTTGGGGAATAGAGAATTGGACCAAGAATGGGTTGAGCTAGTCAAAGAAGCCTTGGAAGCAGGAATATCTAAGCAACAAATCAGGGAATATTTACAAATGCAATCCCAGGAAGTAAAGGCCGGATACAAAGTGATGTAATATAAATAAAGTCTTGCGAACGTTTCGCAAGACTTTATTTATTGCCTAATTTCCATTTATTAAATTCAATGAACTCCCGGAACTGTTCCTTGGTAATTCCTGAGTCCATCGCTTCTTCTGCAATCTTCATCCACTCGTGATCAATGTTTTGATCCTCGGGCTGATCGTATAGGAGAGCATCCATGGGAATTCCTAAAGCCGCGGATACTTTTTCAAGAAACTGAATGGAAGGGTTTTGTTGAAGGTTACGTTCAATCGAACTCAAATAAGACTTCGCTACGCCTGCTTTTTCGGCGAGCTCCGTCATGGACATCCTTTTTTCTTGTCTGTATTTCTTAACTCTCTCTCCAATCATTATGGACACCTACCTAAGAACTTCATGTTTGAAGCTACAATATTAACTATAATTATATCATAAATATTTCGACAGGAAATTACATATTCTCGTATAATTAAACGCTCGGCTTTGCCGTTGCCGGGATTCTTGGCTTAGATACCATCTTCTTGCGGAATTCACGAACCAGTTCATCCCCGGAATACCCTTTTTGCACCAGGTCATCAAGAAGGATCTCTGCATATTCATTCCGCTGTTTTTTCAATTTTCCTTCAAACATGATGCTTATATGTTCATCCATTTCCTTAATGCAACGGATGGATGTCATGAAGGCAGCGGGATCATTGGCTGCATGGGAAATCACGACCTGGATTTCCAAATCGTCTTTCCTTTGCTGAGCCTTTTGGAAAAATTCGATGTATTCATTCGACATATATGTTTCGACAAGCCATGTTTTCTGACCGTCTTCTTTGTTGATGATCAGACCGTCCACAAGCTCAAAATCATGCAGTTCCTCGTCTTCCACTACTTGAAGGGAAATCACTTTAAAGGTTTTCATGAACGAACATCTCCCATTTAAAGGTTTTATCAAATTATATCACAGGCCGATTTGTTTTCCCTAATACATTTACCGATGAAAAAAATGACGAAAGATGCAATTTTGTGTTTTTAAGCATGATTTTGATGAAAAAGAGGAAAATCTCCCTAAGTGAATTTCCGAAATTCAAGCCGATTTTGCCTCGAATTTCGGAAATTCACGATTTTACAAGAGTTGCAGTTCGGAGGTAAGATGAGTACACCTTAACAGAAAGGAGGAAATGAACCCAAGTGATCAACCAAGTGACCCTGGTGGGAAGACTGACGAAAGACCCTGAAGCGAGAAAAACGATGGAAGGAAAATCAGTACTTAGCGTGACGATTGCCGTGAACCGGCCATACAAAAACCAGCAAGGTCAGATCGATGCCGACTTTGTACTCTGTACGATATGGAACCGTGCAGCGGAAAATACGGAGAAATACTGCAGGAAGGGTTCCGTCGTCGGGGTGACGGGACGTATCCAGACACGTTACTTTGAAAACGATCAAGGAAAGCGCACGTATATCACAGAAGTCGTCGCTGAAAACATCCGGTTCCTGGACAGTAAGCAGGGGTCCCCAGTGACACCTGAACCAAGCAAGAAGGAACCAATCGAGTTGCCGTTCTAATATTTTCAGGAGGGAGATGGAGTTGTGGCCACACTGCAAGAACTTGAACAAAGAGTCGATCGACTGGAAAAAATGACGGAAGACCTCATTAAAAAAGTAGCAAGAGTCAATGTCGAAAACTTCTACTTATCTCAGCGGGTAACCGCCCTTGAACAAGGATATGAATATCCGAACCCGGTTTTAAAAACCTCATCTTGATCTTGTTTAACCCTCAACCAGATTTCTTTCCATAAGCAGCAATCCAACCAACCTATAAGCAATGTCTCAAAGTCCAATGGTCACCCGCAAGATGCCCCAGATTTGCCTCATTAGACATAAACATGTGTAGCGGTAAGTGAAAGTGAACTATTCCCCTTTTTGTCTTCATATTGAGCCGGTTTCCTTGAGGGGAGGCTGGTGTTTTTTTGTTTTAATTTTTACAAATATATTTGTAAAAAAGAAGGATTATATCTTTTGGGTTAATAGAGGAGGTGGGTTTGTACAGCTTTTGGCGTGAAATGATAGGATTTGAGAGAAACTAGGAAGCAGGGAGAGGGAATCCCTTATTTGAACAGGTTTTAGGCATTTATTTAATAAGAAAATTGAGCTGCATGAGTGTGGAGAGGTTCGCTATGATATTAATTGCGTCATTTTCTTGAGAGATTGCGTCATTATCAACTTAATTGCGTCATTTCCATGGTAATTGCGTCATTATTTCACTTATTGCGTATTTTTCCAAATTAATCCATTTGAAAGTGGATAGCCAACAAAAAACCCCTTTCCCTCAAAAAGGAAAGAGGCTCATCAATTCTATTCCAACACCAACAACGATTCCAAATCCTGATCTGACAATTCCGTCACCCACTGATCGCTGCGGATGATTTCGTCGTTCAGAGCCTGCTTCTTCATCAGCATAGCATCGATCTTTTCTTCTAACGTACCGGATGATACGAGCTTGTGCACGTGCACGAAGCGTTTCTGCCCAATCCGGTAGGCACGGTCGGTGGCCTGGTTTTCGACGGCCGGGTTCCACCAGCGATCGTAGTGGACGACGTGGTTGGCAGCGGTCAGGTTCAGACCGGTACCACCGGCTTTCAGTGACAGAAGGAAGACAGGGAATTCGCCGTTCTGGAATTTCTCGACGAGTTCATCCCGTTTCCCTTTGGCCGTGCTTCCGTTCAGAAATGGGACCTTCACATCGAATTCTTCCTTCATCACTTCCTGGATCATCTCGCCCATAGAGATATACTGGGTGAAAATGAGGCAGGCTTCTCCGGATTCGAGAGCGGTTTCCACGATGTCCTTCAGCTTCTGCATTTTTTCAGAGCGGGAGAGGATCGATTTTGGATCCGGTTCTTTTAAATAAAGAGCAGGGTGGTTACATAGCTGCTTCAGCTGGTTGAGCATTTGCAGGATCAATCCTTTGCGCTCAAATCCGCTTAGTGTTTCGATTTTAGCGAGCGTGTCCTTCACGAGCTGCTCATACAGGGCAGCCTGCTCGGCAGTGAGATGACAATATTCTTTCTGCTCGAGT
Source organism: Rossellomorea sp. DA94 (assembly GCF_029834455.1). Classification (NCBI taxonomy): domain Bacteria; kingdom Bacillati; phylum Bacillota; class Bacilli; order Caryophanales; family Bacillaceae; genus Rossellomorea; species Rossellomorea sp. DA94. The sequence continues at coordinate 4,410,329 of NZ_CP122397.1, read as the reverse complement.
TTTTCAGGCAGATTCAATTCGACTTCAGGGTCTTTCTTCGTACGGCGCAGTAAGAATGGCTTGATTTTCGCCTGAAGCTCCTTGACTTTTTCTTCGTTCTCATCTTTTTCAATGGGAGCGATGTAATGTTTCTGGTACTGGGTGAACCCACCGAGATAGCCGTGGTTCAGGAAATCAAAGATCGACCACAGTTCCGAGAGACGGTTTTCCATCGGGGTCCCGGTGAGCGCAATATGATGCTTGCCTCTCAGCTTGCGGATCGCACGGGACTGCTTCGTATTGGCGTTTTTGATATTTTGGGCTTCATCAAGGGAAATCGATGTCCATTCGACGAGTGATAGCTCGTCATAATCGATATGGGACAAACCGTAAGAGGTGAGCACAACATCGACGTCCTTGATGGCAGCCGCAAAATGCTCACCCTTCGCACGAGTCGGCCCGTAATGAAGATGAACCTTCAAGTCCGGTGCGAACTTCTCCAACTCACGCTGCCAGTTTCCGAGAACGGAGGTAGGGGCAACGATCAGGGAAGGGGTTTCCGGTTTCTCGGTTTCCTTCACATGCTGCAGATAGGTGATCAGCTGAACCGTTTTTCCGAGTCCCATGTCATCGGCAAGACAGGCGCCAAAGCCAAACTTCCGTAAAAAGAGCATCCAACTCATCCCCAGCTGCTGGTAGGGGCGGAGTTCGCCGATAAATGATTGTGGCGTTTCCGTCAGCGGAATCGACGACACATTCGTCAGCTGATGAACCATTTTTTTCATGGAACGGTTGAGCTCAAGCTGGATCCTGGCGTATTTGTAAGGATCATGCTCATCGTCATCGGGATCCACTTCCGACTCATCGCCGTCACGGGGGACAAGCTCCTGTTCGAGCATATCCTGGATCGAAATTCCTTCCTGCTTGGCTTTCGTCATCATCTGTTGAATCCGGCGAATCATGGCAGGATCGAGCTTCATCCACTGACCACGGATTTTGACCAACCGGCGCTGATCGTCGACGAGCTGATTGAAATCATCCTCAGAAAGATTGACACCGTTCATGGATAGGCGCCAGTCGAAATCGAGCATGGCATTCAGTCCAACAAAGGATTTACGATAGCTCGTATCCGTATTTTTCAGCTTGGCTTTTACGAGAACCTGGGCATCCTTCATCGCTTCCCACCAGGATGGGAGGAGGATCTCGATGTCGAGATCGATCAATTTCTCACTGAGCACGGATAAGAAATCCCAGGCGTCATGCTCACCGAGAGCCGTCCGGAGTGAGCCATCCGTGTCGCGGAGGATCGGCAGCATCTTCATCCAGCGTTCCTGTTCTTCCGATACGTCCGGGAGGTGTTTTTTCCAGGAGGGAGGGACCGTGTCTTCAGCAAGGGATATGATCCGGTTCTGTTTCTTGCGGTCCCGTAAAATCGTTTCAAGCTCCCATGATTCATCCTCGTCAAGGGGTTCCGTGATCCGTAGTCCGATTGAAAACGGCAGTTCTTCGTCGCCGCCCGCGATCCATTCACTCCAACGTCTTTCATCAAAATAAGCATCGAGCTCTTCAGACGTCAGCGTACTCTCCTTCAGCTTCTGGATCCGCTTCATCGCACTCGAACCACCCGACGCCATCGCCTCATTCAACGCACCCTGAAACCAAGATTCCGTTAAATGTTTTAGGGACGGACCTCCATGGGGGAGCTCTTCTTCCCAGAATTCATCGTTAAAGTTCGACCATACTTCATCGGGGATGTGAAACTGCAGTCCTTTTTCCTGCCATTCTTCAAAGCGCGGCAGCCAGCGTCCGGCTTCGACGGCCTCATAGATCACCGGGGCAATCGCAATGCATGCCTGGCCTGCTTCATCCCAGTCCCACTGGATCATGCCGCTGAAGTGCTCGCCGGCAAGAAGGGTCAGGAACTGCCACTGGGTGACGGGGATCCCGCCATCCGCTTCCTCAAGCAGAGTGCCGTAGTAGCTTTCTTCATGCCAAAGAAACAGCTGACCCTTCCAGTCTTTCGGGGGAAGGAGTTCGCCTTCGTCGTTTTCCGCAGTAATGAAGAAACGGTCTTCATATTCAGTTGTATGGACATTGATTTTGACGGAAGACAGTTTAAGCATCGATTAACTTACCCTTTCTGCACTCTTCTTGGAACGCGCGCAAACGCTTATATTTCTCCAGAATATAGGTGAGATACACATCCCACTTATCGGTTTTCTTCGTTTTTTTATAGATGGTCCTGATCTTCTTCATATAACGGACCGCAAGCTTGTAGCTGTCGCGGTTCTTCTGGTCGATCGCTGTGATGACACCGGCGTAATAGATGGGCAGGGCAAGCTCGGGTGCTTCCTTCGTGACATCACGGAGCCCCATGCCTTCCATTTCACCAATGCTGTAGTTCATATATTTCTGCAACTCGACCCATTCACGGTAAGCCTTCGCCGTGATGAGATATTCGTTGTATGAGAAAAAGCTGTACGGAAGCATGGAGAGGAGCAGCTCGTTCACTAGCGTGCTGTCCTTTTCCATCAGCCAATCCATCGGCAAAATCCGCACGAACCAGCGGACGAACCGGGTCGCTTCATAATAATCAAGGGTCTCGAGATGATCCGGCATCCGGGACAGGATATTCCGGACCAGGAAAAAGCCGACTTCGTAACGCTTCCCAACGAAAAATTTACGGAGCCAGAACTCACTGTAAGCGACAAGTTCTGTTCCAAGTTCATCGACGATTTCACTTGCTTTATTCAAATCCTCAAGGAGTAGGTATTGATGAAGGAGGGCGACGTTGAAGAATGTCGGATCCTGCTTATCCTGCTCTTCCAATCGCGTCACTTCTTCGCGGCGCCACGATTTCTGTTTGAACAAGTAGTACCATAGGAAGCGGTACACCTCGGCCTTCATCATCGTGCTGTTCTCCGTGGAATCGCTCATCTCGATCGTCTGCTTTTTCAAAAAAGCAATATACGGATCGAAGCTGAACGGCATGGCATGGATCGACAGCTTCTCCACGGCATCTTCCATTTCACCTAACAGGAAATCATACATGCTGTACTGCTCACGACTCAGCTCGACATTCCGTTTTTGTAGAAAAAGGTCGATTTTAATCGAGAGGTAAAAAGTCGCATACAGCTGATAAAGAGGCTTCCATTCCCGTTCGAAAGGAGCTTCCTTCATAAATCGCTTCGTTATATTCTGCACGAGGACGTCCATTAAATAGGGCTGTCTTTCAAGTAACTCCAGGTCTTCCTTTTTCAGAAGGGAGTCAAAGAACTGCCACCATTCCAGAGGGGTGTTCCCGCGTGTTTTCCGTTCGTTCAATAGATCGCTCGCCTTCTTTAAGGCACCGTGCTTTTTCATTAAAGCATCCAGTGATTGTGCTTCCGGAGTGGCAGGCTGTGACTGACTCCGCCAATTCTGGATCCACTCACTGACCCGTCCCACTTTGTTATAGAGCATAAAAAAGGTCGCCATTTGATGCCGGCACCAACTACCTTTAGGACATGAGCACTTGCTTAAAAGGGGGAACAATAAGTTCAGCTCCAAGGTTACAGGCGTCACATCCTGCACCTCCGCCGACACTTCATCATCCCGGACCTTCACGTTCGAAACCAGATTCTGACGGAACAAAAGAAGGCCCTTCGACACGACATTCTTGCTCTCGTCCTGATTCGGGTCCAGTTCACCCTGTATCGACTGACTCATGGGAAGTAACTTATCCTTCAACTCCTGAATACGAATCGACATCAACCAACCTCTCCAATCTATAAAATCGCATTCTTTTATTATAACGCAAAAGGAGGGGGAAAAGGAACATGGGGTGGGGGAAGTGGTGAGGAGGGGCTGTGGGGTTTGTCGAATCGTGTGGGAGGGGAGGTGGGTTTGGTGCCTGGCACCGCAGTGGAGGGGACGGTTTATAATATTTTTAGTAGGATGAAGATCCCCTGCAAAACCTTCCCAATCCCCCTACTCCTCCACATGCACATAAAACCGCTCCCCATCAAACACATTCACGCTCTTCAACCCCACTTTTTCATCATTTCTCCAATAAAAATCCTTATTTTCCGGAAAACGGAGCACCTGGCCATCACGTTTCGCCACCATCACAGGGTTTTTAGAGGTCCGTCCCTCCACCGTTACCTCATACCCTCGTTCCCGATAGTATGTCATCCCACCCACATACCAGGAGGCGAGCGGACCGGTATCCAGTGAAAATCCCATATAATCAGAGATCACCCGTGGGATGTCGGTGTTTTCGATCAGTCCAACCGGCTTATCTGGTCCATATGAGTATAAAAAAACGTCTTCACCGGTATGACCGTGGGTGGTGAAGCCGAGATGTGCCCGCTTCGCCATCAGTTTCACCATCTCAGTTTCAAGATCGTCCACGCCCTTTGCGGCTTCCATCGCGCCAAATTCCTTCTCGCTCAGGTCACCCAACCCATAGCTTGAAAGAACCTCTTTTAAATTCGATCGATCCTTCCTCAACTGGGAGGTGGCCCCCTTGACGGTAAGCCTGGCTTTCTTCAACGGTTTGATGAATCGATCGGCAGGCAGGCTTTTATAATCACCGTTTGTCCCATGATTTCCAATTGTCAGTCCGCTGTTTCCATGATCCGTCACGGCAACCACCATGGTGTTCCCGTCCTTACGGGCAAAATCAAGGGCTTCACTGACTGCATCGTCAAAGCTCAATACCTCACTGATCATCCCGACCGGGTCGTTCTTATGAGCGGCCCAGTCCACCTTGCTGCCTTCGACCATGAGGAAGAATCCCTTTTCACTTTGAGAAAGCCTGCCAATGGCTGCACGGGTCATCTCTGCAAGGGAAGGTTCATCAGGATTCAGCTGAGAACGGTCCAATTCATAAGAGATATCCTCGTCAGCAAACACGCCCCATAGCTTAGGTGAGGCCGATCCCCTTAGAAGTCCGTCCCTCTTCTGAACCAACTCATATCCGGAAGAATGGATCTCTTTATAGAGGTTTTCTCCGTCTTCACGGCTGACCTGCTTTGTTTTCAGCATGCCGTCATCGTCTTTGGTGGGCTCCTTGGTTTGAGGCTTTAGCCATGCTCCGCCTCCGCCCAGTACGACATCCAGCCCTTGGTACACCTGCTGTTCACCGATATCCCCGAATTCATCCCGGTTCAAGACATGGGACGTGAACGCAGCAGGGGTGGCGTGCTGGATGGGGGAGGTGGAGACGATGCCGGTCTTGTAGCCGGACAGCTTGGCGCCTTCCAGGACGGTCAGAACGGGCCGCCTGTCGGGGTTCATTCCTATATAATCCGCTTTCGTTTTCACACCTGTCGCCATGGCGGAACCTGCTGCAGCGGAATCGGTGATGGCGGACTGGGCGGAATAGGTCCGGACACCGCCTCTCAGAATCGTATCGAGCTTGAGGTCCGTCCCTCGATACCAGCGGGACAGGGTGAGGATGTCGGAGTTGGTGCCGTCCATGATCATGAGGATGACGTTTTTGTGGGGTGGTGTGGCTGCGGTTGTGGAGGGGGTGGGCAGGGTTAGGGTAAGGGTAAGGAGTGATAGAAGGATGGTTAGCTGTTTGATTGTTTTCATGGTGGATTCGGGCTCCTTTTCTTTAGTGTAGGGATAGTATTTGTTGGTGGGTGAGGAGTATGTATAGGAAAGGGGGTTTTCGCGATCTTTTTATCTGTTGTACAATGAAAATAAAAAGGTTTGTGGAAAGACGTGTTGAAAAAGAATGGTATCTTTATTTTTTCACTGATAGTGGTTGTGACCATTTTAGTGGTCTCGCATACTTCATTTGATGCAATAGCATTACTGGGGGTAGTGTTCGTCATCTTTATGATTCCTACCTTAAGGGGGATAATAGTTAAAGACAATTTTCGCAAAGTCAAAGCGGCTATTTATACCTCCATCTGTTTTACCATTGGATTATTCATTTTTTATTTCGTCGTGTCTCTTTTTAGAGGGGATGCTTATATGGTTGAGGGTGAATATTTTCTATCTTTGATAGTGGTGCTTTTACTTAGTCTGCTCGGTAACTTTGTGTATGGTTTGCCTGCTTCCTTGGTGGCGGAGGGCATTTCCATGAAGGTTTTGAGGAATCGCAGGTGGGTGTCGGGACTTATACATATTGGATTTGGAGCGTTGACCTACTTTATTTATCCTGGAATCTCATTGCCTGCAGTATGCTGTTCGGTCATATTCTTTCTTTGGGATGAAAGAATGAGAATGGATGATGGAAGTTGAAAAAAACCAAGAATGCAGAGGCATTCTTGGTTTTTTGTCATTTTATTTCCGTTCCAATATCCCCAACAATAAATTCTCAAGAATCGTCGGACGATCGAATTTCTTCAAATCCCTGAGTTTCACTTTATCCCAATCAAGGGCCGTGATGAATGCAGCACCTTTTTGTAAGGCCGGGATCTCTTCAGGATAGACAATATAGTATTCCCCTGCTTTTACTCCGGATTTGATTTGCTGCTGTCCGCCCACTGTAAGTCCGGTTTCGACTTTTCGTTTTTCGACGGTTCCTTTTGGTGTTAAAATCCAAATGTATTTGTATTCCCCATCTTTTTCAACAGCCGTCATTGGGACCACAAATGCGCCCTTTACTTCATCCGTGATGATGGATAGGAAGACATGGTGTCCTGGAAGCAGTTCGTTTTTTGTGTCCTGCAGTTTGATTTCTACAGGGTACAGACTGTCGGTTTGGATGTGAGGATCATTCTTTGGCAAGGTTGCTACCCGGGTAACGATTCCTTTTTGGGTCTTTTTCTCAACATCAGATTGAACGGTTGCGCTCATGTTTTCATCGACTTTGACGATTTCTTTTTCCGTCAGGTCGGTTGTGACGATGGTGGACTGCGATGCAATCGTGATCAATGGATTGTCGATGGCATGGGAAAGGTCCTTGATGGTTCCGTCCACGCTGCTTTGGACGGTCAGGGTCGTTTCGTATGATTCGATATCCTTGATTTGGCGCTCGAGATTGTCGATTTGGCTTTCAAGGCGATCGATTTCCAGCTCTTTCGCGGCAATCTCTTTTTTTAAATCATATTCCGATTGAAGGGCACTGGCGTCGATGGGAATTTCTTTATCATCTGTAGACCCTGATGGGAGGGATGATTCAAGTCGCTTCAGGTCGGAAATATTGTTTTCGATGCTGTCGATTTCGTCTTCGAGTTGATCAGCTTCTGATTCCAATACGCTTTTTTGCTGAGATTGATCGGTTACTTCATATTCATAGAGGGGTGTTCCGGATTTGACCTGATCCCCTTCTTTGACGAGGAACTTTTTGAAGGAACCGAATTCATCGTTAAAATAGATGTAATTTTCTTCTTCGGAAGCGACGACTCCTGCTTTCGGCATTTCTTTGGCGAGAGCCCCTTTGTTAACGGGTTCCCATACGGCGACACGGACTTCCCGGTCGACTTTACTGTCCGCTTTTTCGATGAGATATGTATTGGCACCTATAAAAAGGAGCGAGACAGTGAGGGTGGTATAGAATATGCTTCGTTTGTTCATGATTGTTCACAGCCTTTAAATAGTTAGATTAGAGTGGATAAATTCAGGAATGCAAGAGATGCAGTAGCAGCCCAGAATAGTAGATTCGTTAACAAAATCACGAGCCAGATGAGCCAGTTTTTTTGTTGGGTGAGCTTTTTGACACCTTTGTATTGAATATAGAAAACCCATATCTTAAATAGGGAGAAACAGCCCAGGAAATAGATGACCCATGGTTTATCGGTTAAGTATTGAGCGATTACTCCGAGTGATAGGGGCGATGAGAACCAATCAAGTGAAAGGAAAATGGATAAAGGAATGTACGTTAGTCTTTCAATTAATAAAATGATAAGAACTAAGCTTTGCGTGATAACAAGCTTGCGATATTCACCTTCGTCTGAAATGGTCCAGAATATCAGAGCTGGTACAAACAGAATTACAGCCGCATATAATATTCCAGAAATGATTCTTCCTAATAGAAACAAGAACTTTTCCATCTCAAATGTGAAGGGCGAAAGTTTCGTCAGTTCCTTTGAAAGAGGATCCATTCCGATTCCAAAGGAAGAAATGAGGCCAAAGACAAGGGCTGACAATAGAAAGATAAGGAGAATTTTTTGTTTATATCCTCTTAATACTTCCATTACCTTTAATTGATAAAAGAAGTAGGATGGTTGTCTTAATCCCCTGATGAGTTTAACTTCTTTATGCATAAATGGTTGCCTCCAACTAGTTTAGATTACTCCTCTTATTCTATCGAAAAACCCCGAAAGTTTCCATAAATTGTAGAATGAAAATTTATAAAATTAAAAAAGCGCCTCAAGACGCTTTTACATGTTGTACGTTAAAAATGTTGTGCCCGCAATAAGCGCGACAGTAAAAACAAATAAACTTATGTACATCCACATTTTTCGAGCTTTCTTCTTTACTACTATTTCTTCCGGTGTCAAAAACGACAAAATAATTCCTCCTTGGTTTGGTAGCTGACTGTGATAGCCCCTTTAGCTTTGGCGTCATCACCTTTCGATGATTTTGCCACTTTTCATGGCCATACCACTATTATATCGACAAAAAGGTAGAGAAGTTGAATAGTTATATAGTCATATTTTAAGACAATTCTCATAAATTTCATCTTCCATTTAGTGGTTTTTTCTGGTAATATAGCATAAAATTGATGTTTGAAATGCCGTCTAATAGTGTAATAAAGTGATATAAACTGTTTAATGATGTAGGAGGTTGTCATTTTGAAAAGAAATGTGAACGGTGATCAGCATATTCTGAATGTGATCCAAAAAGCGTTCGACAAAGGTCAACAAGGAAACATGGACACCAACACCATGATCCACTGGCTCAAACAAGAACTTCAATCAGGATACACCATAGATACAAATCAAAAAGCGCTCTAGACCCCAATATCGGGTATCTAGGCGCTTTTTTTGGTAGGTGACCTCACCAGATAGAGGGACGGACCTCACTTTTATGAGTAGATAGGAACGGAAACCCCGGTATAACAGGGTTTAAGTTGCGGATAGTGAGGTCCGTCCCTCCCAAGGATTCTACCATCCCTTCATTGTCTGATAGAAGTGGTTCACGTGGGCGATGAATTTTTCTTTGCGCTTGTCTGTGAAGTAGGAGAGGGATGAAAGGGTTCGTTTGAATTTGGGGTGTTCCCCGAGGGTTTTCAGGATTTCTTTTGTTTCTCCGTCTTCAAAGGTTTCTCTCAGAATCATGGGGTCGTGGCTCTGTCCAAGGCCGTCGCTTTCCTCACCTAACATGATCCGGTTCATTTCATAGGTCGGGATTTTATAGACTTCCTTAAAGGTAAGCAGCATCTTGTAGGGGATGTCCCTTTCACCATTTTCGTAGTTTGATAGTGCGTCCTGGCTGATGTTCAGGCGAAGGGCAGCTTCTCTCTGGGTAAGCTCGAATACATCATTGCGATAATGCTGTAATTCTACATGTAAATCCATTGTTTTCACCGACTATCCCTTTTTTCTTCAAGATAAAGCTTTTATGTTCATGTATTAGGAAATTACACGTTTTGAAATCGTTATTTTGATTACGATTCAAGGTAATTTGGAAAAGGTATACAAAATTACAGGAAAACGTATTAAAATGTAAATATAATTGTAATTTTGTCGAATTGGGGGAAAAGGTGGAGATAGAGTGGGGGAACAACCAAAAGGAAGAGTGGCCAGTCTTTCAACAAGGGGAGAAAAGAAAGTCATCACATGGATCCAGATGAAACCGGAGTCGAATTTGATATTCAGTACGAAACATCATGGCAAACAGCGAATCATCTACTACACACACAGAAGCATCACCAATCTTGACTACGACAGAAGAGAGAGATAGGAAGAGGGACGGACCTCGCTACCCGTTTCATTTACAGAGATTTGTGAATGAATAGAGGTCCGTCCCTCAATAAAAAAGAGGATTTTACGCATTTGTGTCGAATAGGTAAAGTGTAAGATTAGGAGATTTAAGAAAAGGAGTGATGTTATGGTTCGAACGCCTCGGAATTGGAGTCCGGGAACGACGTATCATGTGACGGCGAGGGGGAACCGGAAGCAGGATCTGTTTCATGATGATGAAGACCGTAAGAAGTATGTAAGGTATTTGCAGGAAACGAAAGATAAGGACCCATTTACCATCCACGCCTACTGTTTGATGTCCAACCACATTCATCTGCTGATCGAAACCCACGATGTTCCACTGGAGAAAATCATCCGAATCCTTCACACCCGCTACGCCGTTTATTTCAACAAGAAATATGATTATGTCGGGCATGTGTTCCAAGGGAGGTATGGATCGACCAAGATCGATACGCCATCCTATTTTATTAAAGCGAGCAGATATATCCACCACAATCCGGTTGAAGCGAAACTCACCATCCACCCCGAGAAATACCCCTGGAGCAGTTATCCTTTCTACATCCATTCCATTGATAACCCCTTACTTTCCAAGGAACGCACCCTCAATTACTTTCCGGCTCCACAAATCAGCCGATATAAGGAATATGTTGAAAAGGGCGCACCAAAAGAAGAATTCCATAAAAATACAATTAAAAAGTGAAAAAAATAAAATATTTTTGGAAAAATATAGAGGGATTTGTGTCATGGTGTCGAAATTCATAATCAGTAGGACAAAATTCCTATTTCAAGGAGGAGGAAAGTATGAGAAAAGAATTTCTTTTAATATTCGAGGATTTTCACGTTTCCAAGAGAATCGTCAAGAAATCAAAAAAGCATTTAGTCGTTTTTCAGGGGCAGCATTATTACAATAAGTTGGTCGTGGTGAACCGTCCGCCGGGGTTTTCTCATGCCCTTGAGAGTATCATGTACTCTGATAAGATTCTTGAAACAGTCGGGTTCACGACATTGTTTGCCGTTCCCGTCGATCGGAGTCACTCCATCCCGTTCAAATTTGTCCGGATAGGCGACAACACACCAAAGGATTGCAAGATTGTACTCGAAAAGCGGGAGGGAACGGAGCAATTGAATATCCAGCCCCTATACCCTGTAGACGGTCCGATAACGAGCGAAGACAAACAGGACATCCTATCCTACTTAAGCCTGAAGTCCGATGACGGAACCGTCACCTACCTCATGAACAATCCCCAGGTATTCAAAGGAAAAGGAAAAAAACAAGAAGAGTAAAGGAGGAATGAGGCGAACCTGAACAGGTACGTCTTTTTTTGAGGGACGGACCTCCACCAGCTCTCCTGCTATTATCCTTCAAAAACCCTTTACCACGCTACCAAACTACCTCTCTAAGTTTCTAAAATCACTCTTTTTTTCGTTGACCTCTTATGAATCAGACCATACAATAATAGTAGTTGTTAGTATTTTTAGAATTTTCACGAAGGTGCGAATGCCACTTGAATAAGACAGATCATACTCGTATCGGAAAGAACGCCATGCTCCTTCTCCTGTTAGACAGGGAAGAGGAAGAGTGGAACCGTCATTTCAATGAGCTGAATTGGAGTTACTGCACCGGTAAGATCGGATCGATGGACAGCCAGAAAATCGTGGCCGCGATAGAAACAGCGGCAAAGCGGAGTGACCTGGTCCGGGAAGATCTGTACCGGGAGATGCATGCTTTGTACCACGCGATCATGGAAGCACTGACAGGGGTCACCCGCGGTCAGACTCAATTGGGCGAGATTCTGCGGACAGTGGGCCTGCGCTTCTCCGTTGTGAGAGGGACTCCGTATGAAAGTGAAGAGGAAGGCGAATGGATCGCCGTCGCGTTATATGGAACGATTGGTGCGCCCATTAAGGGGTTGGAGCACGAAACGATCGGACTTGGAATCAATCATATTTAAATAATGAGAGCCTAGAGATATTAGTTGAAAGGAGGCTCGACCAAAGGCAGAAGTCTGTCTTTGGTCGAGCCTCCTTTTTGTGTGGACGCAGGAACCTACGAAGGGGTCCGTCCCGCAGCAGGTTAAAGCAAGAAAGCAAAAAAGTCAGTAATAACGGTAAAGACAGTGGGAACGAACCGAAAATAAGTGATTTTCAGAGGTCCGTCCCTAAAAAATAGAAGGAGTGAACCAACATGGTGGAGTTGACGGGTTGTAGTTTGAGTTTGGATGAGGCGAAGCGGGTGATTTATGGGAAGGAGCCTGTGGAGCTTTCGCCGCTTAGTATGGAGCGTGTGCGGAAGAGTCGCGAGGCGGTTGAGAAGATTGTGAAGGAGAAGCGTGTGGTGTATGGGATCAACACGGGCTTCGGGAAATTCAGTGATGTGCTGATCGATGCGGATGACGTGGAGGAGCTTCAGTTGAACCTGATTCATTCTCATGCGTGTGGGGTTGGTGATCCATTCCCGGAGAACGTTTCACGTGCCATGCTTCTACTGAGATGTAACGCTCTTTTAAAAGGGTATTCAGGGGTTAGACCGGTCATTGTCGAGCGCTTAGCGGAATTCTTGAACAAAGGAATTCATCCGGTGATACCTCAGCAGGGTTCACTTGGAGCAAGTGGAGACCTGGCGCCACTTTCCCATCTGGCACTGGCGCTAATGGGTGAAGGGGAAGTCCACTATCAAGGTGAAGTCCATCAGACTCTCCCTGTCCTCTCAAAAGAAAACATCTTCCCGATCCAGCTTCAAGCGAAAGAAGGATTGGCACTCATCAACGGAACCCAGGCCATGACAGCTATGGGCGTGATCGGATACCTGGAGGCGGAGGAACTCGCCTTCCAAAGTGAGATGATTGCCAGTCTGACCTTGGAAGGATTAAGAGGAATCATGGATGCCTTCGACGAAGATATTCATTTAGTAAGGGGATATCCTCAACAGGTCGCTACGGCTCAAAGAATCAGAGACTACTTACAGGACAGCAAGCTCACAACGAAACAGGGAGAGCTCCGGGTGCAGGATGCGTACTCTCTAAGGTGCATCCCTCAGGTTCACGGAGCCTCCTGGCAGGCCCTTGACTATGTAAAAGAAAAACTCGAAATCGAAATGAACGCGGCAACGGATAATCCGCTCATTTTCGACGATGGAGAAAAGATCATCTCAGGAGGGAACTTCCACGGCCAGCCGATCGCGTTTGCCATGGACTTCATGAAGATAGCCGTCGCGGAACTCGCAAACATTTCAGAGCGACGGATTGAACGCCTGGTGAACCCGCAGCTCAATGACTTGCCACCTTTCTTAAGTCCCCAACCGGGACTACAGTCAGGTGCCATGATCATGCAATACTGCGCGGCATCACTAGTATCCGAAAACAAAACCCTTGCCCATCCGGCGAGCGTCGACTCAATTCCGTCATCCGCGAACCAGGAAGACCACGTCAGCATGGGGACAATCGGATCACGTCACGCATATCAGATCCTGCAAAACACAAGAAGAGTCCTCGCCGTCGAGCTCATCTGTAACCTGCAGGCAGCGGAACATCGAGGGACGGACCTCATGGCAAGCAAGACAAAGCAATTTTACGAAGCAGCGAGAAAGGTCATTCCTTCCATCACAAAGGACCGCATCTTCTCGAAAGACATAGAAAAAGCCAACGAGTGGCTGCAACAGACAACGCTAAGCACACTGATCAAACCAACCAAAACAAAGGAGGAAACGACAAATGGTTAAGGCAGACAAACGAATCGTACAAGTAAAAAGAGGGACGGACCTCGAATGTAAAGGCTGGGAGCAGGAAGCGGTCCTTCGCATGCTCTACAATAACCTCGATCCCGAAGTGGCAGAAATTCCCGAAGAGCTAGTCGTATACGGCGGAATCGGGAAAGCGGCCCGTAACTGGGAGTCCTTCGACGCCATCGTCCACACACTAAGAAATTTGGAGAACGATGAAACCATGCTCGTCCAATCCGGTAAGCCGGTTGGGGTGTTCAAAACCCATAAAGCGGCTCCGAGAGTCCTGCTATCGAACTCAGTCCTCGTGCCGAAATGGGCCAACTGGGAGCACTTCCACGAGCTTGATCAAAAAGGCCTAATGATGTACGGTCAAATGACGGCGGGAAGCTGGATCTATATCGGAACACAAGGGATCCTGCAAGGGACGTACGAAACGTTCGCGGCACTGGCGAAGAAGCATTTCAATAACTCCCTTAAAGGGACGATCACCCTTACAGCCGGCTTAGGCGGAATGGGTGGAGCGCAGCCACTCGCCGTCACCATGAACGGAGGAGTGGTGATTGCAGTCGACGTGGACGCAGAGCGCATCCAAAAGCGCCTCGACACGCAGTACTGTGATGTGAAAACCGATTCCATCGAAGAAGCATTGATGATGGCGTATGAAGCACGTGACCAGGGCAAGGCACTTTCTATCGCTCTCCTTGGAAACGCAGCCGAGGTTCATCATGAACTCCTCAAGCGTGACGTTAAAATCGATATCGTAACCGACCAGACATCAGCCCACGATCCACTGAACGGCTATGTCCCTGAAGGATATACACTCGAAGCCGCTGCAGAGCTTCGCAAGCAGGACCCGAAAACTTACACAGCACTATCACAAAAAAGTATGGCCAAACACGTGGAAGCGATGCTCGAGTTCCAACACCGTGGCTCCATCGTATTCGACTACGGCAACAACATCCGTCAAGTAGCGAAGGATGAAGGGGTTGACAATGCCTTTGATTTCCCTGGATTCGTCCCGGCATACATCCGTCCGTTGTTCTGTGAAGGAAAAGGACCTTTCCGCTGGGCGGCACTGTCAGGTGACCCAGAGGACATCTATAGAACAGATCGTCTGATCAAAGAGCTTTTCCCTGAAAACGAAGCCCTGAATCGCTGGATCGACATGGCCCAAGAGCAGGTGGCATTCCAAGGCCTTCCTTCCCGCATCTGCTGGCTGGGCTATGGTGAGCGTGTAAAGATGGGTCTTGCCATCAATGAATTGGTCAAGAATGGCGAGCTGAAAGCACCGATCGTCATCGGCCGTGACCACCTGGACTGCGGATCCGTCGCTTCACCGAACCGTGAGACGGAAAGCATGAAGGACGGCAGTGACGCAGTGGGAGACTGGGCGATCCTGAACGCTCTTATCAATACAGCGGCAGGCGGCTCGTGGATCTCCTTCCACCACGGCGGGGGAGTTGGAATGGGTTACTCACTGCACGCCGGAATGGTCGTTGTGGCAGACGGGACCGACCTGGCCAAGGAACGCCTCGAGCGAGTCCTGACAACAGACCCTGGAATGGGCGTCATCCGCCACGTCGACGCAGGATACGACATCGCTGAAAAAACAGCCGAAAAACACAATATCCACATCCCAATGAACAAAGGAGGAGAATAAGATGACCACTACACAATTCGACACCATCATCGACAACATCGGCCAGCTCCTGACAATGGATCACGGGGACGGACCTCTGAAAGGGGAGGCAATGAGCAGACTTCCTGTCCTGGAAAAAGCGGCACTTGCCATCAAAGACGGCCTTGTCGCCTGGATCGGCACACACGAAGAAGCACAAACTCTCAAAGCGACAGAACGGATCGACGCAGAAGGAAAGCTCGTCTCACCAGGACTCGTTGACCCGCATACACACCTGGTCTTCGGAGGCTCACGTGAACACGAAATGGCCCTCAAGCAGCAGGGTGTTCCATACTTAGAAATCTTGAAGCGGGGAGGCGGCATCCTATCTACAGTGGGTGCCACCCGCGAAGCATCGGAAGAAGAGCTACTCACAAAAGCACGCTTCCATCTCAACCGAATGATTTCATACGGAGTCACAACAGTAGAAGCGAAAAGCGGATACGGTCTCGATCGACAAACCGAATTAAAACAATTAAAAGTCGCCAAACAACTAAACGAAACGCACCCGGCAGAAATCGTCTCCACATTTCTTGGAGCACACGCCATCCCACCGGAATTCAAGGGCCACTCCGATGAATTCCTAGAAGAAATGCTGGACCTATTAAACGACATCGAAAAAGATCAGCTCGCCGAATTCGTCGACATCTTCTGTGAAACAGGAGTATTCACTGTTGAACAATCTCGAGAATTCTTAACCAAAGCAAAAGAAAAAGGCTTCTCCGTCAAAATCCACGCCGACGAAATCGATCCACTCGGCGGAACGGAAATGGCAACGGAAATAGGAGCGACAAGCGGCGACCACTTAGTGGGGGCTTCCGACAAAGGCATCCAGGCATTGGGAGCAACCGACACCATCGCGGTCCTTCTGCCAGGTACGTCCTTCTACCTGAACAAAGGCAAGTTCGCCAACGCAAGAGGCATGCTGGAAGCGGGAGCGGCAGTCGCCCTGTCAACAGATTTCAACCCGGGAAGCTCGCCGACAGAGAACCTGCAGTTCATCATGAACCTGGCATCGTTACAGCTGAAAATGACGCCGGAAGAAATCTGGAACGCCGTCACCGTCAACTCCGCCTACGCCATCAACAGGGGAGACTCGGCAGGAAAGCTAGCAACAGGCCGTAAAGCCGACATCGTCCTATGGGATGTACCGAACTATCACTACGTACCGTATCATTACGGAGTCAACCATACCAACACCGTCATGAAAGACGGATGTATCATCTACCGCAAGGAGAAGCTTCATGAGCACATTTCAACACATTAAGCCGGCAGGAAAGGCGCAGTTCAAAGATCGCTACACAACGAAGGCTGCAGAACTACTGACACCATGGGAAGAAGGGAAGAAAGGGGACATCGCCATCATCGGCGCCCCTCTCTCCAAACCGTCCATCTCCCACTCAGGGGCAAGCTTCGCACCCGACGCCATCAGACGGTGCCTGAATTCATTCACCACCTACAACATCGAAAGAGGGACGGACCTCGCTGAAGACAACAAAACCATCATCGACTTCGGTGACATCACCATGCACCCGACCTCCATCCAAGAGTCGCATGAACGAATCTATGAATCAACGAAAGCAGCAGTGAGCACAAACGCAGCACCGTTCACCATCATCCTGGGCGGAGACCATTCCATCACCACATCAACGGTCAAAGCCATCAAGGAAACGAAGGGTACGGTCGGCATCATCCAGTTCGATGCCCATCATGACCTCAGGAACACAGAGGACGGGGGTCCGACCAACGGAACGCCTTTCAGGAGATTAATAGAAGGTGGCCACATCCAAGGAGAGCATCTCATCCAAATCGGCATCCGCAACTACGCCAATGCGAAAGCCTACCATGATTACGCCATCGAGCAGGGTGTGACGGTGTATACGATGAAGGATGTCAGACAACAACAGATGACAAAACTCATCCAGGAATCTCTTACCCAACTCGAATCCCAAGTCGACACCATCTATCTCTCCGTTGACATGGACGTCCTCGACCAGGTGTATGCCCCAGGCTGCCCGGCGATCGGCCCCGGGGGGATGCATCCTGAAACTCTCACAGAGGCCCTCCAAACCGCGCTGCAACATCCGAAAGTCAATTGCATGGATATCGTGGAAATTGACCCAAACCTTGACACGAGGGATATGACGAGCAGGGTAGCAAGCTTACTCATCTTAAATGCGTTAACCAAATAGTACTAGAAAGGTGCATTCCTCTAAGTGGAATGCATTTTTTTACTGTTTTAGCAAATATTTGGGACATTCTACCGCTGACACTCGTCTAACATGAAATGGAAAAAAGAAAATAGGAAGGGAAATTAAAGTCACGATAATCATGAAAGAGTCATAAGCGGAACAACAAGCAGACTCCTCAATGATAAATATGAATTGTCCCAATTCGACTATCATTTTATTAAAAATCAGAAAACCTGATTAAAAACCAAGAAGCTGGACATGAATGTGAACCCTACTAATAAAGGGACGGACCTTCCGCCTTCAAAAAAATAAATACCTTGATACCACAGTATTCAAGAAAGCCAATATAGAGACCTCGAATTAAACGTTGAAAAAAGAGGCTCGTTTCTAAGCAAGTAAGTACTAGATAAAGATCTACACCAAATATTATATGTAGTAAGCATTAGGAGGATGGTTTTATGACAGAGGTATTACACCAGGTGAGAGGGGGGCTTAGGCGTTTGGAAGATATGAAGACTAATAGTGATCAATTGATTGAAACATTAATCGACCGGTACGAAAATCAGATTACGAAGCTTGCTTATATGTATGTTCAGGATTGGTCAGCGGCACAGGACATATGCCAGGAGGTTTTCATTAAAGCGTATCATTCACTGGGCAGCTTCAACCAGGATTCTTCCTACAAAACATGGATATATCGGATTGCTGTGAACCAATGCAAGGACTATAAAAAGTCTGCATATTTCAGAAGGAATACAGTGGTGGATAAATTTCACCGAATGTTTAATAAGGAAATCGAGGGAACCCCAGAACAAGAGCTCCTCCAAAAAGAAGAAAAGAACAGTGTGTCAGAACAAATCTTTGCATTATCCATGAAGTACAGAGAAATTATCCTATTATATTATTATGAAGAACTAACAACCGACGAAATTAGCGAACTATTAAACATTAAAGCTTCCACCGTTCGAACCAGACTGGACAGGGGAAGAAAGAAATTAAAACCTTTGCTCCAAGGGGGGGATACGGATGATTAAGGATCCATTACGCAATCTCAAAAATGAATTGGAAAAAGAACTGTTTCAAAATATAGAAATGCCAAGTCAGAAGCAAGCGATATTGACGAAAATTCAGAAACAAAAATATAAAAAACGACGAAACTGGCGTATGATTCTCAACGTAGGAATAGTAGCTGCAATCATTTTTATCGTCTCTGTCCTTGGCAGCAGTTATTTACCGAAAGATGAATTGGTCGAGAATGATCATCTAAATGAAACCAAAGAGCCACAGGATGATAAGGGACATTCGGCCTTCATTCCCGAGGACGCTCTTAAAGAAAAAATAGAAAAAGAAAAAAGAACCTTACAAGATAAAAAACGCCAATCACCTGTGAGGGAAGAATCGCCTGATACAGAGGATGTGGATACTCAGGGTCAAGAAAAGGAAGAAGAGAAAGAGGCGGTGGGTGAATTCATCATAGATCCGCCAACATTTGATTTTTCAGTTATTATTCAAAATCCTGAAGAGTTTAAAGAGAAAGCTTCCAAAGGAATACTATATGGAACAGATACTAAATTAGGAGACACATACGACAGTATTAAAGAAAGATATGGTAAGCTTCCGGCAACTGGAGGATACGAAGGTGGCTACAGATATTTCCTTGGAGATGACTACGTTCTAAGTTTCAGGGAACGACAAGGGGGCACATTGTATAGGTCAGAAAGCAGAATTAAAGAGAAAACACTTACTGTTAATCAAGTCATTAATGCTATGGGAGATCCTTACTACTTTTATGACATGATGAATGACCGTGTTAATCTGGTATATACTGTTGATGGAAACCAGCTGCTTATGAGAGTGGAAGGGCTGGTAGATATAGATGGTACATCAGACAACAGTGATTTTAAAGTAGTAGGAGTGGATTTGGAAGCGGAAGTGACAGCGGTTGAGCTGAGTGAGACATGGATAGATGAAAAAAAACTCGCGAAAAAAGTGAAATTCATCACTGCGGATGATTTGGAAATTCCTTTCCATTTCAACGAAAACTGGATCATCGAAGCAAAAGAGAAAATTCTGGCTAAACAACAAGTAAAGAACATAGATTATAAAAAAATTGAGAATGACGATACATCTTACTGCTTCAAAATAACAGTCGGGAAAGATATTACACACGAAAAGGGCAAAGAAATCGCAAGATATCTCATAGAAGAAATCACCACTTCATCAGAAAAGGAGACAGGGCAGAAGCGAGTTTGGGATTATTATTCTTACAGCTTACTTGTAACTCAGGAGAGGAATGGAATGACCAAAAGGATCCTCGAAGGTTATGCTCAAAACTTCCCTAAAAAGGACTCAATGGATACACCACATCAAACCGCAGGCTCATACCCGCCTGAAGTTGAATGGGTTCAATACTAAACCAAAGGTCCGTCCCTTAAAACGAGGGACGGACCTTCTTTAATCTATACGCTCTCTCTATAACAAATACAATACTGAATATTTTATTCGCCAAATCTACTCCTGAGTGTGTATCCTGATTGGACATCAGAAATTCCAATGACACCGAGGAAGTGTTTCAGCTTCTTCATACAGTTCTTTTCTACTCCACCCACCACTTCGAATTGGTCTATAACGGCGGTTTTGTCTGTTTTGGTAAAGGAGCCGTGTTTACCTTTGCGTATCTGTACAGGGTTGCCAGCGGTAGGGTAGGTGGAGACGAAAGCTTCTCCGATCTTATTTCCAAATTGTTCAAATTCGAACTGGAATACAATCGACAAATCTACATCAGAATATAGAGGATTTACTTTCATGCTTATGTTTTTCATCATGAAGCCCCCTTTCTTTTCTTGTATCTTGATACTAACACATCGTCGTATAGTGTGATTTTAGGCTTATTGACCCTTAGTACCCAAATATGGTAATAATGCGAGGCTAAATTAGCTTTTTGTCCAGTTTCTATAACTTTAAGAATATTTGTGAAGGATCTTGGATCATTCCATGAAATAAAAAACCTCCCCTGAAGGAGAGGTGTATATTATATAAATATTAATGTGGATTACCTGGTAGTTCAACAAATTGTGTTTGCACGGCTGCAGTTTCTGTGCTTGATGGGGTATCATTAAAGAAACCACCAGCGCCAAATAAAATTATAGATGCAGTTAAAATTGTAAGAAAACGTCTTTTCATAGGACTTTCCTCCCTTTCTTATTCAAATATAAATTCGATAAGATTAGTAATATATCTGTTAGTATAATTAAAACATATTTGTTAAATATATAATTTCCCCTTAAGATGTCATATTACCTATTTATCAAGAATAAAAATAGTCTTTTCATCTGTTTTCTTAACAAAATATAACTCTAGGCATAATTAGGAGAGGGTTTAATGGATTTTACTGCAGTTGGGAAAAAAATAAAAGAACTCAGAAAGAACAGTCGATTATCTCAAGAAGAGCTGGCAGAAGGAGTATGCACTCAGGCACAAATTAGTAAAATAGAAAAAGGGGATGTTTTCCCCTACGCATCTACATTATATCAAATTTCACAAAAACTTGGTGTGGATGTTAACTATTTCTTCGATATTGGAACTACTCCCAGGTTAGATTATGTACAAGAAGTCTTTCAACAATTACAGATCCTAAGGAGAAGTTTAAAATTTGAAGAAATGATGGACATCGTAAGAGCTGAAGAACATAACCCTTTATTCATTCAAAATAATAAGAATATGCAATTACTATTATGGCATAAGGGGATCTATTTATATGAAGTGAAAAAGGATTTAGACCAATCAGTAAAAACACTTCGTGAAGCAATTGACATTACAAACATTAAAGGAAGAATATTGCAAGAAAGAGAGCTAGAGATTCTGTTGTCTCTTGGGGCCATTTATTTTAATGAGGATATAGACAAGGCTTTAGCAGTTTTTGAAGATATCAGGCACCATTTGCAATTATTACCCCACTTAAATAATTACGCCATTAAAACAAGACTACTTTATAATTTAGCCAGGGTTCTAACACGAATGGAAAGAATAGAAGAGTCGAATGAATACTGTGAGGACGCTATTAAATGGGCTCTTCATAAAGATAGCTTATATCTTCTAGGTGAATTACATTATCATATAGGCTACAATTTAGAACTGCTAAATAATAAAAAAAGAGCACTGGAATATATGGAAAAAGCTTTAATTGTCTTTGAGCTGCAACAAGATACCAAGTACATTCCATTTATCAAAGGCAGGATAGAAGAATTGGCGAAACAGTAAAGAAAAGCATTCATTCCTAATTATGATATTTTATAATACTTCAACGAAAATGATAAAAAGGTCCTTTCTTCACTGAATAAATGAAGAAAGGACCTTTACGTTTACAGTTTAACAAATATTCATTGCGTATTTATTTTGAATAAGATTATTATTTAGTAATCATTATTTCACTTGCTTTACTAACATTCCCCGCCTTATCTTTGGCTGTTACAGAGTCTTCATCTTATGAGGTTCGATTTTTAGTACGTTCTTACCGGAAGGATCAGTTGAAGGATGGAGTCATCATGAAGTGGCTTCAAGACGTGATAATAACTAGTAAACTATTAAAATAACCAGGGAATAGAAGTTCCCTGGTTTACTTACACTGCCAAGTAGTACATTTCCATATCACCATTGGGAACATAGTACCAGGTAGTGGTCAATCATATTTTTTTACAAGTCATAAAAACGTTTAAAACCATCAAATTTGGATTTCCAATATGAATTATCTAAACTAGTAATTTCAACACCATTGTCCCCAGCATGAATAAACTTGTTGTCCCCTACATAAATACCTAAATGGGAGATGCCTTTTTTATATGTGTTTTCGAAAAAGACCAGGTCTCCTATAGAGGGCTTATTAACATAGTATGAACGACTGTAATATCCCTCACTGGACGTTCGGCTCACTTTAACACCGCTCTTATTAAAAGCATAATATATGAAACCGCTGCAGTCGAAGCCTGAAGGGGTAGAACCTCCCCATGAGTAAGGGATGCCCAGTTGTGCTTTTGCGTGAGAAATGAGTGTATTTGTGTTGAAAGAAGTATCGCTTCCTTCATTTGACTGAACAGTCTCAGTAGTAGAAGATGGCTGTGATACTTGAGATTTTCCTATTTTTATAGTTTGGCCGATATAAATCAAGTCACTGGACAAGTTGTTCAGGCGTTTAATATCTTGCACTGACACATCGTACATTCTACTGATGTAGGATAACGTATCTCCAGCCTTGACGGAATATGTATTAGAACTTTCCGGTTTAGATGGTGTAGACGGCGGTGCAGGGGAAGTCACATTCCCGTTACTTTGATCACTCGATGAGGTACCGCTGGCTATGTTAAGTACCTGTCCGGGAAAGATGAGATGGCCATTGATACTATTCCATTTTTGTAATTCTGATACAGTGATGGAGTATTTATATGCAATGGCGCTGAGAGTGTCCCCTGACTTAACAGTATACTTTTGGGCTGAAACCGATGGATTTGATGTCTGGTTTGAAGATGGCTTAACGGGTTGGTCAAGACTTACCGTGTCTACTTTAAGCAATTGATTTGGGAAAATTAATTCTGATCTTAATTTGTTCAACTCTTTGATGGCACTAACGGATGTGTCGTATTTAATAGCGATGGACCAAAGAGAATCACCAGATTCAACTTTATGGGTGTTTGCGGATGCAGATGCAGCAAACGCAGTCGACAGAACGGCGGTGGCAGCGACAGAAACTAGTGTTTTTTTCACTTGTTTTTCTCCTTTTTTGTCAGATGTTAGTTATATCGGTATATAATATTGACATTTTATCACATAAACACAAAATAGAGACATTTTTATTGATGTTATTACATATTTTTTAGTATTTACCATGGGTTTTGGAACGTTGGTATATAAACTGGAGTTGGTGTAAAATGATGATATATTATTGAACATATTTTAAATATGATGTATTTACTTATTAGATGATATGAGGAGTCGCCTACCTATGTAATTTACCTTTATGGACGATGTGTGAGGTGGGTTTGTTTCACTCTAAAATCAGGCAGAATGAAATAGAGTATTTTTTAATTAATGTTAAAGGAGTTTTTTGGATGAGCTACTATCTCGTTACAGGTGGAGCCGGGTTTATCGGGTCACATCTTGTAGAAGAGTTATTAAGGTTAAATAAAAAAGTGATCATTGTCGATGATCTTTCAATGGGAAAAAAAGAAAACATACCTGAGCATGAAAATGTAACTTTTATCAAGGGAGATATTTCAGATTCGGAAATCGTCACTGACATTTTTAATAAGTACCAATTTGAGAAAATCTACCATTTGGGGGCAATTGCCAGTGTAGCAGCATCAGTTGAAACACCTTTAGACACTCATAAAACGAATTTGGATGCGACCCTGTATTTATTAGAGGGTGCAAAGAAGCAAGGTGTCTTAAAAAGGTTTATTTTTGCCTCTTCTGCTGCAGTGTTTGGGGATGAGCCTACCTTACCCAAAACGGAAACTTCAGATATTAAGCCGTTATCCCCGTATGCAATTGATAAATACGCTTCTGAACAATATGTATTGACATATAATAGACTATACGATCTCCCAACGACAGCAGTGAGATTTTTTAATGTTTTCGGATCCAGACAGAATCCCTCTTCACCATATTCTGGTGTAGTTTCAATCTTAACTGATAAATTTTTGGAATTGGAAAGGGATCACGAAGTCGAGTTCACTTTATATGGGGATGGCGAACAAACCAGGGATTTTATCTATGTTAAAGACGTAGTGAGTGCCCTGGTGCTAGTTAGTGAGAATGAAAAAGCAATCGGGGAAGTATTTAACGTGGGAACTGGTAACTCAATAAGTTTGAATGAATTAATTTCATTATATGAAAAGTTGACTGGTTTAAAGCTCCATATTAAACGAGAGGATGAAAGGGCTGGAGATATAAAATATTCCTACTCTGATATTACTAAGATTGAGGGAATTGGCTTTAAAGCTCTCTATAATATGGAAAAAGGGTTAACACAATACTGGAATGAAGAGACCGAACACAAAAGATAAAATTCTAATTCCAGGATGCTTAAATTATTGGTTGCTTAAACATATTGCAGTTAGTTACAACAGAGAAAAAATTAATAATATACCAAAGCCTCAGATTCAGGTAAATGCCTGATATCTGGGGCTTTTTGTGTACCCTTTTTCTTCGTCTAAGTCCATTATCTCAGTGTTTAACCTCAGGCGAATGTTTAAACTTGGATTAAAAGCACTCTTTTACTATTAATTTCTATTTCCTATTTACAATATTTATGAGCTTATATAGTATTTAAATTGAAAAGTATGTAACTAGAATGTAATGGAGTGGTAAAGGATGAAAAAAAGTTTAGGAATCGCATTGTTGTCTGGTGCTCTATTGCTGAGCGGTTGTGGAACGAAAGAGGATTCAGTGGAAAAAAATAACACTTCAGAAAATACTGAGTCCGCCGATACAAATAATGTAAAAACAGAAACAGTCATCTTCAATGGGCTGGCAGACACTCATTCAATGGAAGTTAAAAATGGAAATGAAGTAATGTCCATTCAATTTAATCCAGAAATGTTAGACAAAATCCAAGAGCTGGAGGAGGGCGAAGAAATTCAACTGAAGTATAAGGAAAATGAAAAAGATCAGCTTGAGTTAGTGGAAATCACAGAAAAATAAATGGAGGTCAAGTTGTTGGGTTATTTTAAAAAAACAATCGTATCTGTCGTAAGTGCCGGAATGATTCTTGCATACACTCCTGTGGAAGCTGGTGCAGCTTCAATCTCTGTAAAACTTAAAAACTATATCGGAAATAAAACAAGCCTAACCATTAATAGTGAAGGTGTTTATAAGCTGGAGAACAATAATAATAGATTCAGCGGCAACGACCGCTATCAGGTTGCCGAGAATGTTGCCAGTAATGGATGGAACACGGCCGAGACCGTCTTTGTAGTGAATTCAATGGCCTTTGCAGACGCATTATCCGCATCTCCACTGGCTTATAAATACGATGCTCCGATCCTATTAACAAGAAAAGACAGTATTCCCGACTCAACCCTGAATAAAATAAAATCGTTGAATCCGGATAAGATTGTCATTATAGGTGGAACGGGAAGCGTAAATCAAGCTGTAGAAACTAAATTAAAATCAATTACTACTGACGTTTCACGTATTGACGGGAAAGACCGTTTTGAAGTCGCAAAGAAAGTAGCACAGAACCTCGGTACTACAAATAAAGCGGTTGTCACAAATGGGTTAATCTTCTCAGATGCACTTGCCATTGCGCCTTATGCAGCCAAAAATGGAATCCCTATTATTCTATCCAAGAAAGATGACCTTCCAACTGCCTCTCTGGAAGCAGTTCAAGGTAAGTCTGATGTGCTGGTAGTCGGAGGAACAGGAAGTGTAAGTAACTCCGTATACAACCAAGCCAAGGCGACAGACAGGATTGCAGGTAGTGATCGATATGAAGTCTCATCAAATATCATCAAAGAACTTAACATTGATTCAAGTATGGCATACATATCAAATGGGTTAACATTTGCAGATGCCTTAACCGGCTCTGTATTAGCAGCTAAGAATGGAGCTCCACTTCTCTTAACGAGAGCAGATAAGCTGCCTGACAGCATCCAATCTACTATTAACGAAGAAAAGTTTAATGTGTTTAATATATTGGGAGGACCGGCATCGGTTAAAGAAAGTGTCGTGGAGCAGCTTCCTAATGAATTCAAGCTTAACGAAGGCACCGACTATGTAGTGAAAAATGAATCTGGAAGATTGGCTATCTACCAGGGGTCTTCTAAAATTGCGGATTTTGGAACGTCAAGTTTTGTCTTGAAACCGGAAGTCTATTCTCAATCGAATATACTGACAATCACGGGGGATTCTGAAAGAGAATATTTAGGGAGAATGCAATTCAGCTCAGAATCTAATTCTTATGTTAGACCTACAAATTTAAATATTCCCTTTGAAGACTATTTGAAGAGCGTAGTGCCTAAAGAGTCCCCTGCCTATTACCATATGGAAGCATTGAAGGCTCAGGCAGTGGCTGCCCGTACTTATGCATATAACGAAGCGGGAAAAACAGTACTGGATGATCAGAGTTATCAGGTTTATGGCGGTTTTGATTGGAATGTAAAGACGTCTCAAGCCGTAACCGAAACGAGTGGAGAAGTATTACGTTATAACGATAAATTAATCACCGCGTTATTTTCGTCAAGCAACGGTGGTTATACAGCGACTAATACAGATGAATGGGGTACGCCCAAGTTGGGCTACTTAACAAATAAGGCTGATCCGTATGACAATTACACATGGGAACTAAAAGTACCAAAAACGGTAATCAGTGACGAAACCATCACGAATACCTCAAATGAAGAAACACCATACAGCAATGTCACTCTGGAAGCGGCATTGAAAAACCCAGGCTGGTGGTGGGACGCTGTAAGTGAAGATAAAACGGTCTTCTTAGACGGCAACCAAAAAACATCCCCGTTGATTGATAACATCAAGAAACAACTGAATGAAAGCTATGTAAACAAAGAAATTAAAATCAAATCCATTTCAAGTTTTGTCCTGGATCCGGAAAAAAATGCTGCGCAAAGAAGTCTTGAAGGATCTCTAAGAGTTAAGTTTTACCTGAAAGAAAAGGGAACAAAAAGTTATTCCCTGGACTCTGACGGCAAACTGAAAGAATTTGAGGAAACAATCGAAAAATCTGCAACTGACTTGAGATATATGTTTGGAACTCTTTATTACAGAAGTACGTACACTCCATCCGTGGATAATGAAAGCGATAGCTTCACAATACACGGAAAAGGCTTTGGGCACGGAGTTGGCATGAGTCAACAAGCTGCCAATAAAAGGGCGAATGACGGACAAACGTATAAACAAATTTTAGATTTCTACTATCCTAATACCACATTAGGAAAATAACAAACTAGAATATTGTACAAATAGGAGGAAATAATGAAGAAAGTTTTAGTTTCGCTGGTTGTTTTTTTCGTCTTCTTTGGATTGGCACAAGTGGCCAGTGCGTCGGGTGAATATGATAGATTGTCTGGTAAGGATCGATTTGAAGTGGCAGCAAATGTTGCGGAAGAAGGATGGCCAAGTGGTGCCAATGTTGTTTTTCTATCTAACTACAATGCCTTCGCGGATGCACTGGCTGCGACACCACTCGCTTATAAAATGAACGCGCCGATCTTGTTGACGCGTCCTGATGGCTTAGGTGATACAACAAAGAATAAACTTCGTGAACTGTCGCCTTCCAAGGTTGTTATTATAGGAGGAACGGCAAGTATTTCGAGTACCGTCGTAAATGAAGTGAAAAGTCTCGGGATTACAACGGTTGAACGAATAAGCGGTAAAGACCGTTTTGAAGTATCTGCTGCAATAGCCAAGAAGATGCCGAGTTCTTCTAAGGCTGTAGTGGCAAATGGATTGACCTTCGCGGATGCATTGGCAATAGCGCCTTATGCTTCGAGGAATGGTATGCCAATCCTTTTAACTCGCGATGATGCTCTTCCAACCCCGACTATTTCAAGCTTACAATCAAGAAATCCCAGTCAAGTAATTGTAATGGGTGGAACGGCAAGTGTAAGTAATGGGGTGTATGCAGATTTATTAGTCTATAGCCCCTTTAGAATTGGTGGAGATGATCGTTATGAAGTCGCCGCTAATATTATTGAGAAATTAAACCTGCCGACCTCAACCGGATTCTTAGCGACTGGGCAGACTTTTGCGGACGCGTTAACTGGTTCAGTTTTAGCAGCCAAGAAAAATGCTCCGGTGTTATTAACTAGAAACTCTTCATTGCCTGAGGCAACGAAGGAAATTTCAGGTCAAAAGGGAATGACAAACTTCATCGTATTGGGTGGTAAAGCATCGGTTTCTGATAATGTAGTCAAGGCAGTGGCAGGACCTTTGGCGGGTAAATTAATCGTCGTTGATCCAGGTCATGGATATGATGATCCCGGTGCATCAGATAATAATGTGATTGAAAAAGAAGTGAATTTAGGTGTTTCTACTAAATTGAAAAGAAACCTCGATGCAAATGGTGCTTATACCATCATGACACGTGAAGGAGATACCTATCCTACATTGTCAGAGAGAGCGGAACTTGCTAATAAGCAGGGAGCAGATGCATTTATCAGTGTGCATACAAATGCATTTCCATCGAATCCTGATGTAGACGGAACCGAAACCTATTGGGACGATACCTATGCAGCTGCCAAAAGCCAGGAACTGGCCACTTATATTAACAGAGAATTAGTCGACAAGCTGGATACAAATAATAGGGGAGTAAAGAATGTTAACTTTAAAGTGATCAGGGAATCCACTATGCCGAGTGTTCTGGTCGAACTTGCTTTTCTAACGAATGAACAAGATGCAGCGAAGTTGAAAAGCGATTATTATAGAGAGCAAGCTGCAATCGGAATCACAAATGGAGTTCTTACTTTTTTTAAATAATCAAGCAAGGAAAATAATAGGAGGGCACCTGGGATATGCTTATTCCAGGTGCCTTTTATATAACCTTAAGGGGATAGGGATAATGAGAAAATTCACGTTGTTCTTCTTTGGACTCTTTGTATGGATGGCCCTTTTTTCTGAAGCAGTCGAAGCTGAGACAGTACATGAAAGGATTGACGGTCAAAATCGATTTGAAGTCGCAGTGAATATATCTAAGAAATACTGGAAGGATGGGGCTGATACAGTCATCATAACAAATCATCTGGCGTTTGCGGATGCGCTTTCTGCATCTCCATTGGCTTACCATAAAGATGCTCCCATTCTACTAACAAGAAATGACCGTTTGGCAAGCGAAACATTGAAGGAGTTAAAGCGGTTAAATCCAAGGGAGATAATACTAATTGGGGGAGCAGGAAGTATCGCACCAATGATTGTGACACAGATTAATGAATCCAACATTCCTAAGCTGCAAACCGTTTCCAGAATTCCGGGTGAAGATCGATTTGCAGTATCTGAAAATATCGCCATGCAGCTCCCGCCTTCCTCTAAGGTGATTCTAGCCAATGGCCTGGTTTTTGCGGATGCATTATCTATTGCTCCGTACGCCTCTATTAATCATATTCCTATCTTATTGACAAGAGTAAATGACATTCCTTCATCTACATTAAGGGTAATAAAGAAAAGGGCCATATCCGAAGTGACAATCGTCGGCGGAACTGGAAGTGTAAGTGAAGGGGTAGAAAAAATGTTGCCTGTAAAAGAGAGGATCGGGGGAAAGGACCGATATGAGGTATCTGCAAATATTGCTTCGAAATTCTTTCCTGAATCAAGTCATTCTTTTATGGCAACCGGTATTACTTTTGCGGATGCATTGAGTGGGTCTACGATAGCATCAAAAGCAAATGGTCCGGTTTTACTCACTCGCCCAAATAATACACCTGATCCCATCCACTCATATTTAATCAGCAGACAGCCTGAGAAGGTCACAATATTTGGTGGTCCGGCCTCGGTTAATGAAAATGTAATATATAAACCGGGAAACTGGAAAGTTGAGAAAAAGTCTTCTTTTATTCAGGGGTATGCAGATAAACCATCCTATCAACCTGGTGACAAAGTTGAATTATATATATCCAGTGAATATGGGTACGGAGCGGAAATATATAGAATGGGTTATTATGAAGGGGAAGGTGCAGAACTAAAGAAATCATTCGGTTATTTACCGGCTTATCATCAGTCTGATAAGAAGAGAAACGCTGCAAATTCAGATGCCAACTGGGTAAAGAATGTTTATTTTTCCATCCCTGAAGAATGGGAAAGCGGAATGTACTTAATCAAACTTATAGATAGTAGATTGAATGCTTCCTATATTCCGATTGTCGTGAATGCCAAAGAAAAAAATGGAATTGGAATTGTAATAGCGACAAACACTTACCAAGCCTATAACAACTGGGGCGGGAAGAGTTTTTATGGATACAATAGTACAAACAAAGAACCTGCGATTAGATTATCCTATCATCGCCCTTATCAAGAAGGTTATGGATCAGGTCAATTCTTTAAGTATGAATACAATTTAATCAGATGGCTTGAGAAGAAAGGATATTCGTTGAATTACTATTCAAATGTCGATATTGCAAGCGGAAGATTAGATGCTGATAATCCGAAGCTGCTTATCATATCAGGACATGATGAATATTGGACAAAGGAATCAAGGGATAGCATTGAGAAATTAGCAAAAAGCAATATGAATCTTGCCAACTTCAGTGCTAATGTCGGGTATTGGCAAGTTCGTCTGGAGGACGATGCTGAGACCATTGTCAGCTATAAAGCAAAAGCCGATCAGGATCCCTATCAGAAGATCTTTCCCGGTAAAGTGACGACTCAATTTAGAAGCCATCCAGTTAACAGGCCCGAAAATCAATTGTTCGGAAGCATGTATAGAGGAATTCCAGATAAAACATATCCGATGGTCATCACCAATTCATCTCATTGGATTTATCAGGGGACTGGCCTGAAAGACGGTGACGAAATAGAAGGAGTCATTGGTGGGGAAATCGACCGTTACGATGGGGAAATCCCGCAAGTTGAATTAATTTCCAGGTCACCAGTCAACGTATATGGCAAAAAGAGTGTTGCAGACGTTATCTGGTGGGAGAAGCCTTATGGTACCAAAGTTTTCTCTGCAGGTACATTTTACTGGAACTGGTTCCTTGACCCATATGGCCATGAAGATGCTGCTTCCTTTAACCGTAACATTGAATTGATAACTGAGAACGCATTAGAAGAACTATTAAAGTGAATGAAGAAATAGTTTTAGTCATTATTACCACTAATAAACTGAAGGATAGGTTAGAAAATAATCAAAGTAGGGTAAAGGTTAGTGAAATCTATTTGTAAAAAAAAATTCATTTCTTTGGTTGGTTTTTATGTTAAACTGATTGAGGACTAAAATTTAGTAATTACAGAACTAATCTTTAAAATAAAAGGAGTAAATATAATGGACATCAAGTTGGTATTATCGGTGCTTTTATCTTTTGTCTCCGTCCTTATTGTCACTCCATGGGTTATCAAATTTGCAAAACTCATTGGCGTAGTCGACCAGCCGAATCATCGTAAGGTGCATACCAAGGAAATGCCTCGAATGGGTGGTCTGGCAATTTTCATTGGGGTCCTTGTAGGCTACTTTGCATCAGGTTTATATAAAGAACCCATCGCTTCCATTACAGTGGGTGCTCTGATCATCTTAGCCATCGGATTATTGGATGATAAATTTGCTTTATCTGCCAAGGTTAAGCTGGCAGGTCAAATTATCGCCGCTGTTGTAGTGGTATATTCTGGATTAACGATAGAATTTTTATACATTCCTTTTTTTGACAGGATTGATATTGGCATCCTGGCCATTCCGGTAACTTTATTATGGGTAATCGGAATAACCAATGCAATCAATCTGATTGATGGATTAGACGGCTTGGCGGCAGGAATCTCATCCATTAGCCTGGCGACCATAGCCTTTATGGCATTCATAAATGGAAAAGCATTAATTTTGACATTGGCTTTGATTGTGCTTGCTAGCGCCATTGGTTTCCTGTTTTACAATTTCCATCCCGCTAAGATCTTTATGGGTGATACAGGTTCGCTATTCCTGGGTTACATGATAGCGGTATTGTCACTATTAGGATTGTATAAGAGTGTGACACTGTTCAGTTTTGTGGTGCCGATTCTGATACTTGGAGTGCCATTATTCGATACTACTTTCGCCATCATTAGAAGGGTAGTGAATAAGAAACCAATCTCTGCTCCGGACAAATCACATCTCCATCATCGACTAATCAGTCTGGGATTTTCACACAGAGAAACAGTCATAATCATATATGCACTTGGATTATGCTTTAGTATAAGTGCCATTATTTTTACGAAAGCTACTTTATGGGGATCGGTATTATTGCTTGCGACATTACTGATTGCCATTCAAACCATTGCAGAGGTTATCGGCCTTGTGAACGAAAAACACAAACCTTTCCTAAGGTTTTATAAGAAAATCTTAGGCCGTCTATAAGCTGTGGGAGCATTCCTGCAGCTTTTTATCTTATTTATAAGGAGATTGACATGAAACAAGATCAAACACTTATTCTTCTCACAAGTAGATTTCCTTATTCACCTGGAGAAGAATTTATCTATAATGAATTAATGATTCTCTCAAAGAAGTTTAAGAATATACTCATTGTGCCAACAAACCAGGAGTGTTGGAACAGGGATGAACCACATGGAAGGGAACTACCTGCAAATGTAAAGGTTCACATAATCAAAAGCGAGACGATAAACCCTAAGGTAAGGAAAGTGAAAAGTTTACTATCAAGCCTTACAAGCCCTTCCGTTAGATCTTGGTACAAAAAAGATATTCAAAACGCAAAAAAGTTTGGATTAAAAGGTAAGTTCAAGCTTTATAAATGGGTTGTTGATGCCTATCAGATTCGGAAGAAACTTGAATTAATCGAAAACAGTATATCTCAAAGCGCTGTTTTTTATTCCTACTGGTTGACCCCAGCGGCAGCTGCACTGGCGATGTGGAAAGAAGATAATCCAAAGATCACAGCTGTCTCAAGAGTACATGGGGGGGATCTGTACTGGGAGCGCCATGCTATGCCATACTTACCCGTACAGAAAGAAGTCATTCAATCATTAGATAAAATCTTCAGTATTTCTGATAATGGAAAAAAATACTTGGAGGAAAGATTCCCGGGTATAAGTGATAAAATTGAGGTCAGCCGTTTAGGAACAAAAGGTGTAAAACTCTCTAATACGGATGAAGCTGCATCTTCTCAAAGTCCCATTAAAATGGTGTCCGTTTCTTACTTGAAAGGTGTAAAAAGAGTTCACTTAATTGCAGAGGCAATAAAAAAAGCACAAGTACCAGTTCACTGGGTCCATATAGGGGACGGACCTGAGAAGGAGAAGATTCAGGCCATCATAGATCAGTTTCCTGAAATGAGCAAGGGTGAATTACTCGGCAGCCTATCAAATGATGAAGTGATAAATGCTTTAAGCAGTCAAAGGTTTGATCTTTTCATAAATGTGAGTGAAAGTGAAGGGATCCCGGTCACTATTATGGAAGCGTTCAGTGCAAGGATTCCCGTTCTCGCCACCGATGTCGGGGGGACGTCGGAGCTAGTGAATCCTTCCAATGGATGGTTGCTCAATAAAGATTTCTATCCTGAAGAAATCGCCAGTATATTAGACAAGGTCGGTACTTCTCCGGAACTGATTTCTCAGAAAAGAGAGCATGCTTACCAAATGTGGGAAGAACATTACTCTTGCGAAAAAAATTATTCCGAGTTTGCAGAAAAAATGTTATCAATAGGAGATTTAACACAACATGGAAACTAAAAACTCATTTTTTTCAAACAGTCTAATCACCCTTACCCGACAATTGGCGAGTATTGTCATAGGGATTACCCTCATTTCTGTCCTTGGGAGAACCCTTGGTAAAGACGGGTATGGAGAGTATACCTTGATTACGTATGTTCCATTGATGATCATGACATTCCTTAACTTAGGTTTGAATTCTTCAACCATTTATTTTGTCAGCAGGAGAAAATATTCACTTAAAGAAATATTCAACACCAATGTCCTGATGGCCCTCTTATTATCGCTTATAGGAATTATCATCGGAACAGTTGTCTTGTATCTGTTCAAAGAATCTAAGTTTGATGAGTTGGATTTATCCCTTCTTTTTGCAAGTTTTTTTGCTTTGCCGTTTATGTTGGGGATGATTTTTTTACAGACCATTTTTCAAGGTCAACAAAAATTCAAGACGTTTAACACTGCCCTCTTGATTCAACAATTGGGGACAGTGATTTCAGTTCTTATTTTTGTGCTATTGCTTGATTTAGGGCTGCAAGCGGCTGTTTTCTCTTTTGGTATCGGATATTTTTGCAGTGTGACCTATTGTTTAATCATTTTATTTACAGTCGAGAAATTGCAGCTCAACTTTCGTTCCTTCTCCAAAACATATTTAAAGGAGTCGGTAACGTATGGAATAAAGGCTCATATTAGTAATGTCATGACATTTTTAAATTACAGGTTGGACATCTTCTTCTTAGGTTTTTTTCTGGGGAAAGGTTCGGTCGGTATTTATTCTGCGGCGGTGAATATCGGGGAAAGACTTTCGATTTTTTCCCAATCAATTTCAAGTGTCCTTCTTCCGAGAATATCATCCTCTGAGGAAACGGTGGATCGAAATAGAATAACGGCGCTTGTGACAAGAATCATGACCTTGTTCATGATCTTATTAGGCTTAGTTGTGTTTGTATTGTCCGATTTTATTTTTGATGTAATCTTAAACAGTGAATATGAGAGCAGTTCTCTTATGTTACAACTTTTAATTCCAGGTATAGTCGTTCTAGCAGTAGAGAAACTATTATCAAATGACCTCGCTGGAAGAGGAAAGCCGGAATTGAACATGTATGTATCCATATTCAATGTTGTATTGAACGTCATCCTGAATCTTATTCTCATTCCTTCAATAGGGATCAAGGGAGCGGCGATTGCTTCATCTATTACTTATATTTTAAGTTTTATGATAAAAGTGATAATATATTCTCGAGAAACGAAAGTGAAGCCTTTCGAATTGTTGATTCTCAGAAAGTCAGACGTATTATTACTCAGCAATACGGCTAAGAAATTAGCTAAGTCATTCATGTAACGAAATTGAAAAATATTTATAACCCAAATCCCTATCATTTTGTGTATGATAGAGAGTGCGAACAAGAAAGAGTATAAGTAGACAGGTGGTTAGTATAAATGATTAAGTTTGGAATTGTCGGTTGTGGGCATATCGCAAAAAAACACATAAATGCCATTCAGGAAGCGGACGGCGCAATCCTTGAAGCGATTTGTGATACTCAGCCAGAACGAGTGGATATGTTTTCAAATGAATATAAAGTAAAAGGATATACAAGTCTTGAGGAAATGTTGAAAACCGATGTGGACGTAGTGAATATCTGTACTCCAAGTGGTTTTCATGCTGATATTGCCGTGCAAATTGCAAATGCAAAGAAACACGTCATTGTAGAAAAGCCGATCGCGCTTACGCTGGAAGATACTGATAAAATCATCCACGCATGTGATGAGAATAATGTGAAGCTTGCAGTAGTACATCCAAACCGATTCAGACCGGCATTTGTTGAGCTGAAAGAACTTGTTCAAAGCGGAGTGTTCGGAAAAATAAGTCATTCCAATGCAACAGTGCGCTGGAATCGAAATCAGGAATATTATGACCAGGCGCCATGGAGAGGGACAAAGGCACTTGATGGCGGAGTTCTGATGAATCAGGCTGTCCATAATCTGGACCTTCTTATATGGTTAATGGGAGATGTGAAAGAAGTTTACAGTATGGCAGCTACAAGGGTTAGGGATATTGAAGCAGAAGATGTTTCAACCGGCCTTGCCCGTTTTGAAGATGGTTCATTAGGAGTCATCGAGGCAGCCACTACGATCTACCCGAAAAACTATGAAGAGTCCATCAGCATTTTTGGGGAAAAAGGAACCGTTAAAATTAGCGGGGCAAACGCCATTCATATAGAGCATCTTACGATTGAAGGAATGGATGAAGCAGAAACGGAACGTCTCATAGAAAAAATTAAAAATGATCCTTGGGGTAAGCCTGGGCATCAATGCATCATTGAAGATATGGTACAGGCAATCAATGAAGACCGCGAGCCTATTGTAACAGGAATGGATGGTAGGAAAGCACTGGAACTGGTCTTATCTCTTTATGATTCAGCAGAACAAAATAAACCAATCATTCTTAGCTAAGGAAGGGATTTAATGATGGAAACAACTTTATCAGTACAAGCTCAAACCCTATTTAATAAGATAGCGAATAAAGAAGCGACAATCGGAGTGGTCGGATTAGGCTACGTCGGATTACCGCTTGCAGTAGAAAAAGCAAAAGCAGGATATAAAGTCATTGGTTTTGATGTCCAACAAAAGCGTGTAGACATGGTCAACGACGGTATCAATTACATTGGAGATGTAGTGGATGAAGAACTTGCTGAAATCATTCAAGATAAGAAGCTATTGGCCACTACCGACTACTCATTGATCAAAGAAGTGGATGCTGTAGCGATTTGTGTTCCTACTCCACTTGATATGTACCAACAGCCTGATACATCTTATGTTGAGAGTTCAGGTAAAGAAATAGCTAAGTTTATGGAAGCGGGTATGCTGATTGTCCTGGAAAGTACAACGTATCCAGGAACAACAGAAGAAATCCTCAAACCTATCCTTGAAGAAACCGGTTTAAAAACAGGTGAAGATTTCTTCCTGGCTTATTCACCTGAACGTGTAGATCCTGGTAACAAAGATTTCAATACCAAAAACACACCTAAAGTTGTAGGTGGAATCACTGCTAACTGTACTAAAGTAGCTGCAGAACTTTATAAAAATGTGCTTGAAGGGGATGTCCATGAAGTGTCATCACCAGCTGTAGCTGAAATGGAAAAGATTCTCGAAAACACTTTCCGTCACATTAATATCGCTCTTGCGAACGAAATGGCTGTATTGTGTAATCGTATGGGAATCGATGTATGGGAAGTCATTGATGCAGCAGCAACAAAGCCATATGGCTTCATGCCGTTTTATCCGGGCCCAGGGTTAGGTGGTCACTGTATCCCGATCGATCCATTCTACCTGACATGGAAAGCAAGAGAATATAAATACCATACAAAGCTGATCGAATTAGCCGGTGAAATTAACAATGCTATGCCGGAATACGTAGTCAGCCGCAGTATGCAAATTTTGAATAAAAGCCAAAAGTCCTTAAATGGAGCAAAGGTACTTGTATTAGGTGTCGCTTACAAGAAAGATATCGAGGATGTTCGTGAATCTCCTGCTCTTGATATCCTAAGTGAAATGAGTAAAGAGGGTGCTGACTTTACGGTGGTTGATCCTCACGTCAAACAATTCAGACTTAACAACCAAATCGTTGAGCCGATCAACTTAACTGAAGAAGCCCTTGAAAATGCAGATCTTGTTCTTATTACGACTGATCACAGCAGTTTTGATTATAAGATGATTGCTGAAAAAGCACCTGTCATTTTCGACACACGTAATGCCATGAAAAACTATCGTGACGAAATTAAAAACTATTACCGACTATAAATTTACAGTAAAAAGAGTCCGTTTTTCTTTAGGACTCTTTTTACCAGTATTATGAAAGAGTGATTCACTTGAAAGTTTGTCATTTAACTTCTGTTCATCCAACCGAAGATATTAGAATCTTTGTGAAAGAATGCTCGTACTTAAGTGAAGCGGGTTTCGATGTTCATCTGGTCGTAGGTAACAGCGAATCATATGTGAAAAATGGAGTCAATATAGTCGGTGCGCCTGTGGAGTCGACCAATCGTTACGTAAGGATGATCAACGGTCCCAGGAGTGTATATAAAAAGGCCTTGGAGCTGGACGCTGATGTCTATCATTTTCATGATCCAGAGCTTCTGCCAATCGGGTTGCTCCTGAAGTCAAAAGGAAAAAAAGTAATCTATGACGTACATGAAGATGTCCCTCAACAGGTTTTATCCAAACAGTGGATACCTAAACCGTTAAGAAAGCTTGTTTCCAAAATGGTAGAAGGACTGGAACGATATGCTTCAAAGAGGTTTGATGCAGTAGTCACAGCGACTCCAACCATCAATGAAAGATTCCTTACATATCAGCAGAACTCTGTCATCATTCATAACTTCCCCATTATGAATGAACTGATAGGGGAAGATTCCGCTGGTGCAACAAAAGAAATGAACAGGAATAAAATTGTATATATTGGCGGAATTACGAGGCTGAGAG
This sequence comes from Rossellomorea sp. DA94, assembly GCF_029834455.1. NCBI lineage: Bacteria > Bacillati > Bacillota > Bacilli > Caryophanales > Bacillaceae > Rossellomorea > Rossellomorea sp. DA94. Next base: position 4,372,067 of record NZ_CP122397.1, on the reverse strand, counting down.
GTATTGAAGAAATGGTTCGTTCCATGGATGAAATGAATCAGGAATCGGATCATCCCATTACTCTTCATTTAGCCGGAGCATTTGCACCAGCTTCCTTACAGGATGAAATGGAAAAGCTCGATGGGTGGAAGCACGTAAACTTCGAGGGGTATCTGAATAGGCAAGAGGTTGCAACATTACTTAATACATCTTATGCCGGTTTAGTGATCCTGCATCCGGAACCAAGATATATTGTGTCATATCCCATCAAACTGTTTGAATATATGTCTGCTGGGATGCCGGTCATAGCAAGCGACTTTCCGTTATGGAGAGGCATTGTAGAAGACGCGCAATGTGGAATATGCGTCGATCCGCTTAATCCTAAAGCTATTGCCGATGCAGTAAAATATCTGGTCGACCATCCTGATGAAGCCAGGGCAATGGGTGAAAGTGGCCGTCGGGCCGTCATGAATAAATACAATTGGGAACAGGAAAGTATTCGTTTAGTTGAGCTTTATAACAACTTATAACGGCTTTAAAGGGTGAAATTTTTTGAAAATATGGATGCTGAATGCCGTCGCATTAAAACCAAATGAAACAGGGATTACACGTCACTATGACTTATCAAAACACATGGTGGATAATGGTCATGAGGTTACCATCTTCGCAAGCAGTTTTATCGTTTACCTCTTTAAATGGCGTGATCCCAAGAAAAAGAATTACTCTGAGAACGTTAATGGTGTCGATTTCGAATGGGTTTGGACACTTCCCTACAAAGGAAATGGCCCCAAGCGATTACTCAATATGATGAGTTATATGCTTACAGCCGTTGCAAGAGGTTTAAAGAAAAAGGAGAAGCCGGATGTCATTGTGGGATCCTCTGTTCATCTCTTTGCCTGTTTAGCGGGATATGTTTTAAGTAAGGTGAAAGGTGCTACCTTTATTGTCGAAATCAGGGATTTGTGGCCTAAAACGTTAATCGATTTCGGAGCGATCTCAAAGAATCATCCATTAGCGTTATTATTCGGATGGATTGAAAAGTTCGTATATAAGAAATCCAAGAAGATCATTGTCACATTGCCGGGGGCTTATAAATATATAACGACCCTTGGTATTCCGGAAGAAAAAATTGTTTACATTCCAAATGGAATCGACATGGAAAAAATCCATGAGTTAGAAAACAAAGCTTCTCTTGAACCCGTTTTACAAACGATTCGGGAAGATTATCCTAAAATCGCCATGTACCTAGGGTCACATGGTGTGGCCAATTCCCTTGATACAATTGTTGATGCGGCAGGCAGATTATCCAGGGAGGATACGGCATTTGTATTTGTTGGTGAGGGACCTGAGAAAAAGAACCTGAAAGCCAAAGCAGAAAAACTTGGTTTAAGAAACGTCTTTTTCCTGGATGGCATCCCAAAAAGAGAAGTGCTTTCTACATTGAATCTTGCTGATGTCTTAATGGTCTCCATGCTGGATACAAACTTGTATCAATATGGGATCAGTTTAAATAAGCTAAATGATTATCTACTATCAGGAAAGCCGATCATTTTCGCTGGTAGAGTATTCAACGATATTGTTGCTAGTGCTCAAGCAGGGTTAACGGTTACGCCGGAATCACCTGGAGAGTTTGCAAATGGGTTGGAGAATTTATTAAACTTAACAAGTGAAGAAAAAGAAAAGATAAGACTTAATGGATATCGTTATTTGGACGAGAACCATAATATCGAGAAATTATCGAATCAATTTCTGTCAGTATGTATGAACAATCATTTTGAAAACAAGGAGAATGCCCAATGAAGGTACCTATGTTAGATTTAACCGAACAATATCAAAATTTAAAAGAAGAAATCCATACAGCTATGGAAGATGTAATGTCTAAAGCCCATTTTATCCTTGGGCAAAATGTGAAAGATTTAGAAGCTTCTGTTGCGGAATACAGCAATGCAGCGCACGGTATTGGGGTCGCGAATGGATCGGATGCTTTAAACATTTCCATCTTAGGACTGAATATCGGACCTGGCGATGAAGTGATCTGCCCTTCCTTTACGTTCTTTGCAACGGCTGGAGCGGTGGCAAGAGCAGGGGCAACACCGGTATTTGTAGATATCGATCCTAAGACTTTCAATATTGATCCTGAGAAAATTGAAGCGGTCATCACGCCAAAGACAAAAGCAATCATTCCAGTTCACCTTTACGGACAAATGGCTGATATGGATAAAATCAAGGAAATTGCGGATAAGCATAATCTTGCCATCATTGAGGATGCGGCCCAATCAATCGGTTCCCTATATAAAGGGAAAAAAGTAGGAGAGCTGGGAACGACAGCATGCTACAGCTTCTTCCCCACCAAAAACCTGGGAGCATATGGTGATGCAGGTATGATTATTACAAGTGATGATGAAGTCGGAGAGCGTATGCGTGTCATCCGTGTACACGGAAGCAAGCCGAAATATTATCACCATGTACTTGGATACAATAGCCGTCTGGATGAATTACAGGCAGCCATCCTTAACGTGAAATTCAAGCATTTGGATGACTGGAGTAACCAGCGTCGTGAAAACGCCTATTACTACAATGAATTACTTCATAAAGAACTGGGCGATGTGATCGTAACACCTTATGAAGAAGAATTTAATCACCATGTATACCATCAATATACAATCAGAGTACCTAAACGTGATGAACTTCAAGCATATCTTAAAGAGCAAGGTGTGGCGACAATGATTTACTATCCACAACCTTTACACCTTCAACCGGTATTTAAAGAACTTGGCTTTAATGAAGGGGATCTTCCTGAAACGGAAAAGGCGGCCAAAGAAGCCATCTCTTTACCGATGTTCCCGGAATTGAAAAGAGAACAGCAGGAGTATGTTGTTTCTAAAATTAAAGAGTTCTATAACAAAGCTTAAAGGGGAATACTGATGAAACCTGTTAAAGTTGGACAAAATGTAGTCATTGAAGATGGTGTGGAATTTGGAGAAAATGTATCCATCGGACATAATGTCATCATTTACGCTGGTACGAAAATAGGAAAAAATGTCATGATCCAGGATAATGCAGTCATCGGGAAACAGCCTACCAGAGCTAAGAATTCCATTCTCCCTGAAGTGAAAAAACTCCCACCTGCAGTCATCGGGGATGGAACCACGCTAGGGACATCCTCGATCATTTATGCCAACGCCGAGTTAGGGGAAGAGGTATTTGTGGCAGACCTGGCGACAATCAGGGAGAGAGTGACAATCGGTAATCAGACGATTGTCGGCCGCGGAGTTTCTGTCGAGAATGATTGCACGGTCGGAGAAAAATGTAAATTGGAAACGAATTGCTATATTACAGCCTACTCTAATTTAGGTAATTTTGTATTCGTTGCCCCTTATGTTGTCACGACCAATGATAATTATATGGCTCGATCGAAAGAGAGATATGATAAATTCAAGGGTGTAACGGTCAAAGAAGGTGGAAGAATTGGAGCCAATGCACTCATTCTTCCTGGTAAAGTCATACATGAAGATGGTACAGTCGCTGCAGGCAGTATTGTATCAAGAGATGTAGAGCAAGAAACACTTGTTGTCGGGTCTCCTGCCAAGCCGCTTCGCAAGGTACCTGACGATCAACTATTAAGAAATCAATAAACTTATTAGAGGCTGTTTCTGACAGCCTCTAATTATTAGGTGATGATCTTATGAATACATATGCCAAAACGAAGTACCATGTTTCTTTTATAGGGCTCGCTATCATACTCCTACTAGCCTATCTAGGGGTCATGCTAAAGGGAGTGGATCTACAAAAGCTCTTTATAGTCGCCTTTGTCGCAGTGACAGGATTGGGTGGAGTGACTTATATCTGGCATAGATGGTGGAAAAAAGCCCACCGTTTCCATATTGCAGTCAGTTTACTGGTCCTCTCGTCCTTCATAGGGGCGGCAGTACCTCTCTATAAGGTTGCAGGGTTTACTATTTATCCGTTCAGGATCTTATTAGCATGGTGTATTTTCATGTTAATAGGCTTCATTTATTATCAAAATAAGTATATCGTTACCGGTCTTAGCAGGATAAAGGGAAATATTTTTACAAGTTTTGGTGGGCTATGGCTCTTCTTCGGCTTTTTCGCTCTTTCCTGGTCGATCAATCCGATGAATACCATACAGGATATCATATTCCTGGCAAGTGGAATTTTCCTTATTTACCTCATTTTATTAGTCTATCGAAATGAAGAAGACTATAAAGAGTTATATTTCTATTGGATCATCATGTCCCTCCTCCTTGTAGGAATAGGACTGATCAACCATTTCTTTCAAATCCATCTTCCGATATCCAGGATCAACCATGTCGCTCAGTATCAAAAAGGGATCCCGACAGCAGTCTTTACAAACGAAAATGATTTTGCAAGCTTCCTGGCCATAGCCAGTTTCTTCTTCCTTTCCTTGTTGAAAAACGGAAAGTCTCTGGCTTACAAGCTAATCGGTTTATCCGGCATGGTATGCTCCATTTACTTAATCGTCCTCGCTTCATCGAGAGCAAACTACATTGCTATACTTCTCGGCTTGATTGTATGGTTTCTATTCGTTTTGAATCCATCTCAAAGGTTGAGGCTATCTCTGGCCGGTTGTTTATTTTTCCTTCCGGTAGTGATCTTTTTATGGGATAAAGTATCAGGAGTATTAGGGTCTGTAGGGAAAGAACTCGCTACACTTCTTCCAACAGAGGGTGGTGGCGATTCGGTCAGTATAAGAGAGAACCTATTAAAGAACGTCACGGTATTTTTGGGTGATTCCTTCGGATTTGGGGTGGCACCTGGAAATATCGAATTATACATGAAAAAGTTCCAGGTATATGACACTTCAGGTGATTACAATGTGCATAATTGGTGGGCTGAAGTACTGATACATTACGGTGTCGTTATCTTTGTGGGATACATTCTGTTACTGCTTTACTTATTTATTCAATTGGTGAAGATAGTAAGGACAAATCATGATCAGGCAAGTCGATACATGGGAGAAGCATTGATTTGCGGCCTGGGTGCCTTCACAATGGCCAGCATCAGCCCCAATTCCTTTATGGCGCTTCACTATAACTGGTTGTTCATTGGAGTATGTATAGGCTTTGTTTATATGAAAAAGAAAGGTGAAGATCACATTGTTAAAACAAATGGCAGCATCAATCATCCATAGATTCAAAAAACTCTTTATTCTTCTTTGTATCATTCCGATCGTTACGGCTGGTATTGCTTCCTTCATGGAGATGGGGAAGGAGACTACTTATACTGCGTCGACTAAAATTGTGTTAGGGAATTTTGAGAATGAAAAATTGACCAACCCGAGTGTTGTCAAAACATATTATCAATCTGAAAACCCCTTGAAAGAGGTTATAAAAGAAGAGAACCTTGATTATTCTCCTAATGAAATAAAAGATGGGTTTAGCATTGAAGAACAAGGGGATAAAGTCATAGAAATGAAGTACACATCTAAAGAAAAGAATAAGTCTGAAGAAATTGTTCTTGGATTGTCTGGATATTTCTTGAGCATTTCTGAAAAAAAACTTAATGATAAAATCAAATTGGTAGAAGATGGATTAGAAAGGGTTAAGGAGACAAAGAAGAATAGAGGTTATCTGGAAAGAGAAGAGTTGGAGTACAAAACAGAAAATGAATTTACCCTTGAAAATTTCAGGGAAACTAAACAATTAGAACCTGTAACGGTCTCTACTTCTACCAACAACCCACTTAAAAAAGCCATCTTCGGCTTCCTAGTAGGGATCATGCTAAGCCTATTCATCCTCCTAATTCCTGAACTATTCAAGGAATATAGAAACGATGAAAGGATATAAAGAGAAATAAAGAGAAGGCATTCACCCTTAAAGGTGAATGCCTTCTCTTATTAAAAAGTTAATAAGAAGATGATTCCTCATCAGTATCCTCCGTTTCTGGAGGTGTATATTGTAGGTGATGCTGTAATTCCTTGATGATTTCATCTGTTTTTTCTTCATCAGGGATAAAGTAGTATACCCCACTATAATATTCATCAGTACCTGAGAACTCTATTTGCTCTAATGAAGATGATGAGAAATCTTTATACTTCTGAAGGAAAGCAAGTCCTTCTTTAATCTTCATATTTGTTTCTACGTTACTTCCGACTTCTTCCGCAAGATCGTCAACTTTTAAGAACGTTTTTGGGGACAGTGCCTTATCAATGAGGCTCGTGACAATTTGTCTCTGTCTTTCATTTCGTCCGAAGTCTCCACGTGGATCTTTTTTGCGCATTCTTGCATAAACCAGTGCTTCTTCACCGTTCAGCTTTTGCTTACCTTCTTTAAAGTAAAACTTGTCCCACTCTTTATTGATATCATAGAAATCGAATGGCACATCTACTGTGACACCGCCAACTTCATCAATGATATTTTTAAATCCATTAAAATTAACCGTTACGTAATAATCTATAGGTATATTAAGAAAATTCTCTACGGTATCTATCACTAATTCTTTACCCCCATAGGCAAAGGAGTGATTGATTTTATTTTCACCGTTATCAGGAATATCTACTAAGGTGTCTCTAGGGATACTTACTAATTTCATTGTTTGATCTTTTGGATTAAACGTAGCAACCATGATAGTATCGGATCTTCCTTTGTCATGTTCACTTGAGTAATCTTCTACACCCAGCAATAGCACTGAAAAAGGATCATTCGAAACATATACTTGTTCATCCCGGAGCTTCGATTTAGCTCCCCGTTCTATCTCTGAATAGGTATTGTCTAATGCTGAATAAGATTTATAAGCCATAAAGCTCAATCCGCCTATGGATATTAATAAAAAGATACTTATGATTGTCAGTATGATTCTTTTTCTTCTTTTTCTCCTGATCTTTCTGGCGTGACGAAGTCTATCTTCATTGAAATCCTTCATATTTATATCATCCTTTAAATTTGATCCATTAGACAATTATAAACGATTACAAGTCCGTTTGAAATGAAAACTAGTATTAAGATTCATTTACGTTTATGTTTTAGATTGATTAAAGAGGGGTATTAATATCATGTTCTAAATAGACTACATTACTCTCATGGATTTCACCCTGCCCATTCGTAAGCTCCGTCATCCAATCCTCGAACTGATTCTTAGATGCTTCCTCCACATACACTTCAACCTCAACAGCATCCAAATAATGAATGTCTTTCAATTGATAGTGAGACGACCGGACTTCATTTTCGACCTTACCGAGCCACGTATAATCGATTTTCGTCTTCATGACCCGCATCAGACGTCTCTCGACAATACCAGTGGCGTTAAGTCCTTCTGACACAGCCCGTCCATACGCACGGATCAGACCGCCTGCACCAAGCTTGATTCCACCAAAATAGCGAGTCACGACGACCACAGTATCTTTCAGATCCCGCTTCTTCAACACTTCAAGCATGGGAACGCCTCCAGTCCCACTCGGCTCCCCGTCATCGTTCGCTTTCTGGATCATATTCTGTTCACCGATCATATAGGCAGAACAGTTATGATTGGCATCATGGTGCTTCTTTTTGATCGATGCGATAAATTCCTGGGCTTCTTCCTCGGTCTCGACCCGATTCACATAGGTGATGAATCTTGAGCGTTCGATAGTGATTTCATTTTCTCCGTAACCCTTGACGGTATTATAGTGATGTAGCAAAATCATTTCTCCTTTCACGATTGCCGAAGCTTGCGACAAAGTCCGAGCTTATATCCTAATTCTACTATATAGAAAAATGGTGAAGAATGCACAATTCGAGTGATTTTTCGAGGCGAAAACTGGTTCTACATGAAATAATGGTAATACAATGTAATCAAACTTTAATCTCCGACAATATGTGACATGGTATAATGGACGCTGATAGTAATACTTCAGTTGTTCCAACGCTTCTTTAGGGAAGCCGAATGGTCTAGAAAATTGCCATTGTTTCTCTATTATTCCTGGAGCGAATAATCCCTTGGTAGAAGTATTACATAGGAATATGCCTAGATGAATAAAGGAGTTTCGTGACTTTCCATTGAATTGATAATAGGTACGTTTTATTATAGATGAACGTTAGGTCTTTGGACATGATGTCTAGAGCTTATAATACCGATTATTACTATGCAAGGATAGTTTTCATGACCTAGGCAGACGACTATTGTGGAACAAAAGAGGGGTGTACCGTGTCACTTAAAAAAATAGACACCAAGATGTTGGATAGCATCCTGAAAAAGATGGTCGATACGGTTGACGAAAGTAAGGATGAGATCTTCCAGATTGGCGAGCAATGTCGAACTGATTATGAAGAATTGATGAGAGAATTACTGGAAGTGAAAGAAATGGTTCTGAGGGTGATTGATGAGGGAGATGATCTCCAGCAGAAATCAAAGTTTGCACGGCTCAGACTATCTGAAGTCAGCAAGCATTTCCAAACTTATTCAGAAGACCAGGTAAGAGAAGCGTACGAGAAGGCTCATGACCTGCAGATGAAGCTATCCATGAACAGACAGCAGGAAAAGCAGCTTCGGAGCCGCAGGGATGAACTGGAAAGACGCTTGCAGGCACTCGGGGACACGATTGAAAAGGCAGAGAATCTCTGCTCTCAGATATCCGTCGTTCTCAATTATTTGAATAGTGACTTAAGGCAAGTTGGTGAGGCGCTTGAGGACGCGAAGCAGCGTCAGGATTTCGGTCTCAGGATCATCGAAGCCCAGGAGGACGAGCGGAAACGCTTATCCCGGGAGATCCATGACGGCCCTGCACAAATGATGGCCAATGTGATGATTCGCTCGGATCTGATTGAGCGGGTGTTCAAGGAAAAGAGTACAGAGCATGCCATCACGGAAATCCGGGATCTAAAACGGATGGTCCGTTCAGCCCTGTATGAGGTCCGCCGCATCATCTATGATCTCAGACCGATGGCGCTTGATGACCTCGGATTGATTCCGACCCTCAAAAAATACTTGAGTACAATCGAAGAGTATAACCAGGAGACCTCCATACAGTTTGTGAATATGGGGCTCGATATCAGACTTCCTTCCAAATTCGAAGTCGCTCTGTTCCGGTTGGTACAAGAAAGTGTCCAGAATGCCCTTAAGCACGCAGAAGCCACGCATATCCAAGTTAAAGTAGAAGTAAAGAAAGACCAAATAATAGTTGTCATCAAAGACAACGGCAAAGGATTCGATAAAGATAAACAGAAAACAGGATCCTTTGGAATCATGGGGATGAAAGAACGTGTCGACCTTCTCGAAGGAGACATCACGATTGACTCAAAAGTAGGGACAGGGACGGTCATTCTGATCCATGTTCCGCTTAATACGTAAATTTTCGAAGGTTTAGGGAGGCGAAAGACATGGCAACAAATATTGTTATCATTGACGATCATCAGCTTTTCAGGGAAGGGGTTAAACGAATCCTCGAATTCGAACCTTCTTTCAACGTAGTAGCAGAAGGTGATGACGGTTCAGAAGCAATGAACCTCGTCGAAGCACATGAACCAGACGTAGTCCTCATGGATATCAACATGCCTGAGACAAACGGCGTGGAAGCGACTCGTGAGTTAATGGACAAATACCCGGATACGAAAGTCATCATCCTGTCCATTCACGATGATGAGAACTATGTGAACCATGCGCTGAAAACGGGTGCACTTGGTTACTTGTTAAAAGAAATGGACTCAGACGCATTGGTTGACGCTGTGAAAATCGTCGCTGAAGGCGGATCATACGTCCATCCTAAAGTGACGCATAATCTGGTTGCAGAATACAAGCGCCTGGCAAACGCCCAGAACTCAGGCGGGTTCCAGCAATCCGAAGTTCGCCGCCCGCTTCATCTGTTAACGCGCCGTGAATGTGAAGTCCTGCAAATGCTTGCAGACGGGAAAAGCAACCGCGGTATCGGTGAAGGATTATATATTAGTGAAAAGACTGTTAAAAATCATGTAAGTAATATACTACAAAAAATGAACGTGAACGACCGGACCCAGGCAGTAGTGACTGCCATCAAGAACGGCTGGGTGGAAGTGCGATAAGCACCGGTTGATAGATAGAGTATTGTTAATTTGTTGTTGAGAAAGCGACCCTTCCTGGTAGGAGGGTCGTTTTTTGGATTGATTGAGGAAGAGGGGGCTATAGAGTTAAATGAAGGGCATCTATAGAGTCCAAAAAACGCCTGGACAAGGAAAGAACCGCTCCTTGTCCAGGCGTTAATCATTTAGTGTATTATCCTTTTATCCTACTTAGACAAAATGATCGAACCAACCGATTTGTCTTTTGCCTGATCGTTTACAAGTACTTTCAGCCCGTAATGGCTGATATTACGCCCGGCATCCGGCAGGTAGGAGTTGTTATAATCCTTCATATCGTTAAATAAAGGAACTCCGCGCTGACTTGGGAACGTCAGGGTTTGAGTAGGGTAAATCAAGTTCAATCCTGACGTCGGCATGAAGTTAAATGCTGCATCTGCCACATGGTAGCGACTTGAAGCCTTCACTCCAGTACTCCAGACTAAATTCGTGTCATCGTGAGCGTCGACGACTCCAAGGAATCCGTCACCAGGATGGATGCCTGTCCAGTTATCAGTGTACGTATCATCCACATACCAGACGACAAGGCCGCCATCGTAGCTCATCAATGAGTTGCCACGTGCGATGTGGGCAAGACCTTCGTCCACACCTTGATGGTTACGCCATTCCATTAAGTAGTAGTGATCAGAATATTTATATCCGTCAAATCGTTCGAATCCATTCAATGTGAATGGTGAGCTGGTTGATTCAGCACCATCACTGAATACAGTAGCACCATCTGCCACAACCTTGATGTTGTCAGCGAAGAATCCAGTCAGACTTGTGCCCCAGTCAGTTGCATAACGCAATCTTAATTTGATTTTTTGGCCTGCATATTGATTTAAGTCGAACGTTTGGGCCTTCCAGCCATTGGAATTTCCTGTGAAGCCCGGCATAGAGGTCAAAATGGTCGGATACCCTTCTGCCACCACATCGCTTCTTGTATTTTCATTCCCTAAAGATGTCCATGTAGAACCATTATCCGTAGAAACTTGGACAAATCCAAAATCCCATTGTTCTTCAATATCATACCAAGCGTCGAACGTCAGCTTTGCAGAGGACTTTCCTGTTAAGTCAACATCCGTCACCATGTTTGTATCGATTTCATCTTTCTGGCCGCCCCAATATTCGTAGCTTCCGGAAGCAGGGGTATTGATGGCTGTCTTCTTCTGAGGTAAATTCACTTGAATCGCCTGATGGTTTTGTCCATTAGGAGAATTCGCCTGATCCAGAAGGAAGTTCGTTCCTTTTTTCTTTAAATCTTCAAAGTCGACAACGGTTGGCTTTGTCCAATTTCCACCAAGTGTCGATTGTAAGTAAGATTTAGCCCATGGGGAGAAACCAGTCGGTTCTGTTCCAGGCACTTTACCAGCCCATGAACCTGCTGACATGATCGACCAGTACTCGACCGCATCCCCCTCACCTGAATAGATTGTGTCATATTCATCCGGCAAACCCAGGTCATGACCGTACTCATGAGCGAATACACCTGTTGCGCCATCTTCCGGCATCATCGTGTAGTCATAGAAACCAGGTTTACCATTTCCAATGCCATCTGGATCAACTACTACCGCGGATCTGTGAGACCAGATGGCATTATCGAATAATGAGCCGCCTCCAGCTTCCTGTCCCATACCGGAGTGGATGATCTGCAAGTGATCGACTAATCCATCTGGCTCCCAGTAGTTTCCATCTCCATCTATATCATGGGGATCTTCTAAGTCATAATCCTCCAGTGGTATTCCTGCCGCAAGTGCTGCAGCATAAGTATCTTTAACTAACTGTTTTGATCCACCCGGTGTAACATTATCATGTCCTCCCGTTGATCTGTCAGCTCCGTAGAACTTCGCTGTACCAGGAACCTTCAGCCATCCATACGCTTTCCCTTCGACTGTATACGTTCCGCCTGATTGCTCTTCATAAAACTGCTTTTGGGAGACGAAATTTTCCCCATTTGGACCCGTTACGCCATCTTCCCCGAAGATCATCTCTTCAAAGTGCTCCGTATTATAATCAGCATAGTAGTTATCGGTTTCACTTGGTTTAATATTGTTGTGAGCGAAATCCGAGTACTCTACCATGATGGTAAGCAACTTCCCTTTTTTAACTACTCCTGGTGAAGGAGACTCCTTTACCGGCTCCGGATGCTTTGTGCTTCCTTGTAATTTCCCACTGCTTTTCTTGGTTTCGTTCTTGAACTTCTGGTGCTTGTCAGATTCTGCAGCCTTTACCTTAGGAGCGAGGGAATCTTTAGCATTAGCATCGTCCACTTTCTTTCCTTTCAGTTCAATATACTTTTCCAACGCTTTTTGCTTGGAGGCATCAGAAGCCTTGGATGAAATCTTCCCTTGCTTGATTAATGATGCTAGCAATCTCTCATCATTGATCAATGAAGCATCCAATGTCCCGATGAAATGTGAATTCGATTTTTTTACATGATTTTCTGCCACTACACTTGCTGACGCAGACGAACTGACTGGAATACCAGCGAATAAAGTTCCTGCCATCACAACCGAGGTGATCCCTGTTTTAAATAACTTGTTCATACGTAACCCCCTAAATGTTTTATGGTACATTCCCATATTATTCTATTAAAATTCACAATTCTAGAAGAGTCGCTCACCAAATTACGACATATTGGAAGGGGATATTTCTGAGGTCAAGAACCCTTTTAATCTTGTTTCCTTCCTCTAACCCTTACTACGACTTATTTTTTAAATGTAATAAAAGAAAATGGATCTATGAATAATTTGTCGCTTTTTAACGAACATTTTTGTTCGTTATAACGTTGACACTTTTATCTAAGTCTAGTAAATTTGTGAATACAGGCGATAACTACAATAGGAGGATGTGATGAATTGGGAAGAAAATTGTTGAAAATGTTCACTTATCTCCTGTCGATATCTGTTCTATGTTGTATCGTGTTTCTCTTATTCGTAACGTATCAGGCACAACAGAACCCTGGTAAGATTCCATCCTTTTTTGGGTACAAGCCGTTAACAGTCCTGACAAACAGCATGGAACCCAAAATCAGCGCGGGGGACATGATATTCGTAAAGGAAAAGGATGCAGCGGATGTAAAGGAAAAGGATATCATCACGTTTCGAACTGCCGATCAGAAGGTTGTCACTCACCGTGTGGTGGAGGTTACCCCTGAAGGCTTCATGACAAAAGGGGATAATAATAATGTCGAAGATAGCTGGAAGGTGACAACTGATAGCTTGATAGGGAAAGTGGCCGTCATTCTGCCAAATGCAGGGTATGTAGCAAAATTCATTTCGAGCAAGATTGGCTTTTCCCTTTTTGTTCTGCTGCCATTTCTTCTCTTTATTCTAATTGAAGTATTCGAGCGCACGAAGAGACATTATAACCGTAAGGAAGATACTGTATCATCGAAAGGTTAAACGTATCCGGGTTCAATGAAAGAAAAATAGAGTATACAAAATTCGAGGAGGAATTCATTTTATGAAATCAGTAAAAAAAGCATTATTGGCAACATCATTGGCAGGGGCTTTAGTCGTAAGTGCAGGATATGGTACATATTCTTGGTTTACTTCAAGTACATCGGCAGCAGGAACGATTGAAAACGGAACATTATCTGTTAATAACGGTGAAGCCATTACAACGCCATTATTCACAGGTGCAAAGTTTGCACCGTCGCAAGTAGTGTATGGAGATATATTTACCCTTGAAAACACCGGAAATTTAAAGCAAAATTTAAGGTTAACCTACACAGGAACGGTGGATAAAGCTTCAGCTGATCCCTATAAAATCTACTATATGGCGTTTAAGTATAAAGAAAAGCCAAATATGGATAAATTGAAAGATTGGAGAATGGCATGGGAAAAAGGATTCTTCAATGGGAATCATAATCCTCAAATGAGTATGGCTAAATCTGCTGTTGCGGAATTGCCTAAAGGGGTAGAGGTTGTGACAGGAGAAGCGACTGTAGAAGAAGTGCAGGCGATGTCGAATCTTGCGAAATCTTCTTCCGAGGGAGATAAGGTCTTTAAATTCGGTAATGACGAGTTCTTCACGCTAGAAGAAGATCAATACATTACAATGGCATTCGATGTGAAGCTTGACCAAAGTGCTGGAAATGAGTATCAAGGTGCAAAATATAGCGGAAATCTAATGGTTGAGGCGAAACAGACTGACCAAGGTGCGAAGTTTGAAAACAAGAAATAAATAAATGTTAATGATGGGGCAGTCGCACTCAGGCTGCCTATCTTTATTGAAAGGAGAACCGAATGAATTCGCTACATAATGGACTAATAGGGAATCGTCCCCTCATTGCGTTTTGTACCTTCCTTATCCTTTCCTTCATTTATTTCATTTCAACTGCCTTTACGAGTTTACCAGGAACATATGCATGGTTCACCTCGGAAACGAGTGCGTCGGGCACCATTCAAAATGCCATAACGGAAGACTTGCTGCAGATTGGTTCCTCGGAAATCACATACGGAGACGATTGCTCCATTGAACATTCGCTGTCTGTCAAAAATATTTCGGATATGAGTACCACCGTAACGATCCTCCTTCAAACCGGAAGCGGGGAGGAACGGTTGATCAGTCAAAAGTTGAAACCCGGTGCATCCTTACATACCGCACCGAATGCCATCTCAGACCAAAGCGGTGGGTGTGAGGCAACGTCGGTGGACTACCACATCAAGGGGTTTGTCAATTATGTGGATGAGACCTTCAGCGTTGCGGTGGATCCGGCGGAAATGATCCAACCGATTGTGCCGGAAACGGCTGAAAAGAAAGTGGAAGAAAAGCCAGAGGAACAAGATGAAACAAAAGTAGAAGAAACGGAAAAGGCGGAACCTAAGGAGAAAGCGACTGATGCCGAAGGAAAATCTCCAGTAATGGATGAAGAGGAAGAAGCGAAGACGCCTGTTGTCAAAGAGCACGAACAGGAGGAAAAGCCGACAGATACTCCTCAAGTAGAAGAAGATGCAAGCAGTAAGGCGCAGCCAGAAGAAAAGGTAATAGAAGAAGCCAAGGAAGAAAAGCAAGTTGAAGATGTGAAAGAAGAACAGGCGGAGCAAGCCGAAAGCATAGCGGGTGAATGAAATAAGATTAGTCCGGGCATATACTGACGGACTTATTTTTTCGGAATAGGGGTTGACCGCGTAACGCATAAATAAAAATCCACTCCCCAAACCTGGAAGTGGACCAATCTAATGCTTTCTCCGTGCAAAATCCACAAACCGGAACATGTCCAGCCTGTGCCGTGATTCTGTGTACTCAAACAACGTCGCATCTTTTAGATGGACATAGTTCTTCACAACTACCACATGGTCATATTCATTCAGATCCAGGTACTCCCGGTCCTCATCCGTACACTCTTCCACTACGATTTCTTTTTTGGCAAAATCGATGGGGAGTTGGAGTTCCCCTTCGAGATATTCATAGATGGAGTTCTCGCATATTTCTTTTGTCAGCAGAGGGACTTGTTCTTTCAGGAAATAGGACTTGTCCAGGATGATCCTTTCGCCGCCGATTTTGCGGGAGCGGACGACTTTCCAGATTTCAGCGTCACGGGACGTCTCGAGTAGGGTAGCGATCCCATCATCTGCTGAGATCAATCCAAAGTCGTGGACGAACGTTTCGATTTGATCACGTCCCATGGAGGTCTGGAGCTCTTTGAAGCTTACCAGACCTGAAATGGGAAAGCTCATTCGTGACACGTCAAGGACGAGGGAGCCTTTGCCCCGCAGTTTCTGTATCAACCCTTTTTGAGCCAATAATGTAAGCGCTTTACGAATGGTCTCACGGGAAGTGTCATAGATCACCGAGAGCTCGTTTTCCGATGGCAGAATCGAATTGGCTGTATACGTGCCGTTCTGTATTTTTTCAGAGAGATCCTCGAAGATTTGTTGGTATTTATTGCTTTTCGTCATAATATCACCTGCTATTATTTTACCATAATTAATAGGAAGACATGAGATTGAACTTGAGTGTTGTGAATATTTTCAATAGAATGGAGATAGTGCAAATTTTAGAAAAGGGTGAAGAGCATTGTCGAAACAGCATTGGAAGAAAATCATGTTGGGAATTGGCATGAGCACGCTACTATTGGGTGCTTGTGGGGCAGACGAAGAGAAGAAGGAAGACAAAGAGACGGCAAAGAAGACGGAAGAGGTCAGCCCGAAAGATGATCCTGCAACTGATGAAGCGGCATCCCTGACCCAAATGACGCAGATCGTGGAGGACGCAAGTGAACTGAAGGAAGCGGAAGGGATCCCTGCAGAGGAAAAAACGGCGATCGACGCTGCCTTTAATCAATATATCAATGCCTTTAACGAAGAAGATTTCGAATCATACATGAGTGTCATCTCGAAGACACCGGTGAACTTCAAGTACGAAGATGAAGAGCGCTATGTGAAGCAGATCTTTGATAGTGTCGATTCGAAGCGTACCGTGGATAATGTGAAGATCATCAACTACGCAGGCAAGAAAGCGGATGTGTATGCAGAAATCAAAGCGACGACGAAGGATCCAAACAGCGATAAGGAAGTGACCCGTTCTGGGAAGCAAGTAACCGTGTTCCATAAGAAAGAAGACGGATGGAAGGTAGCGGCGATTTTCTTCTTGGCCAGTGAAGGCGAAGAGGATGCTACGGAATAATGAAGAAAGGCTGTGCCGGGGCACAGCCTTTTATTTTTGATTCAATTGGTGGTACGTGTTAAATAGTTCATCGAGTTCCTGGCTGAGTTTCACTGTTTTGGGATGTGAAAAGCCATGGTATTGGGCAAGGTATTTAAGTTCCAGACGCTTTGTTTCCATTTCATGAAGAAGCTGTTGATCTTTTTCGGTTGCGTTCATTACAGGAACTCCTTTTTCCTTTATTATCCCATAAAAGTGTTTAAATGTTAACTTGAAAAATATTTCGGTTTACTTTTTGAAAAATTTAGAACGGACACCAAGTAAAAGGATGGCAAAACCATAGTTGACAACGGCAATGACCATAAATGCCGGGAGTTGTTCAGGCATGGAAGTGCCGGTGAAAATGGCAGGGCTGATGATGGCAAGTGGCATCGTTCCGCTGATGAACCCCATGATGGCAAATACAAGGAGCCCGGTCCGGATGATTTTTCTAAGGGATGGATTGTCTGAGAACATCGGTACACCTCCTAGTAAGTATTTTCCTCGCGGTCGGCTTCTTCACGGATTTTCTTATCTTCCTCCGTCACGTAGCCGTTATGTAAAACCTCTTCGATCAGATTCCTATTAAAGAAAACATTGTAGTCGGGAGAAATATTGCCTTCCGGGTAAGGGACCCCGATATAGTCGTATTGTTTATTCGTGCTCACCTGGATTTGATTGTAGCCATAAATCATGACCGGTTTATCCACTTTAGACAGCTTTACGACGGTTCCAATGGGAAGAAGCTTAGTCGGATCCAGGCTTTCTTCTTTTACGTCCTCTTCCTTTTTAGGTTCCTCTGCAGTTGTCTGGCTGCAGCCCAGTAAAGTGAATGTGATACAGATAAGCATAAATAAAAATTTAATCTTCATCTTGATTCCTTACTTTGTTCCAGCTCGATTCGGGCACGTTCATTGGCGATGCTCGTTTCGAGGGACTGGATCTCTGTCCGAAGTGAGGCGATTTTGTCTTCGATGGTGGTGATGGCCATATCCATTTGGTTATGAGATAGTTCTTTATAGGAAAATAACATGTCTTCCCGGATTTCCGTGAAAGCGTTGGCTAATGTACCCTGCCAGGTAGTCGGGGTAAGGTCTGGTGCAGTAACGGATGATTGATGCTGAAGAAATTCACTTTGAAGGGCATTGAGGATGGAGTGGGAATTTCTTAAGCGAACAATCTGCTCTCTTTTTTCATGGAGTTGGGAAGTTAAATATGATAAATAGGACAAGACTTTCATCCCCCTTTTAATAGTAAACGCACTCATTTATGGTATCAAATGGAAAAGGTGAGTGGGTATGGGCTATTTGTACCGAAGTATATTTCGTGACTTAACTACCATATACCCATATTATGGGTTTGTAATCGTGTGAAATTGAAAAAGGCATTGTCCATATGAACAATGCCTGATCTTCTTTATTTTGTTAATCGAAACACCACAGACTCATAAGGACGAAGCGAGGTTTGAGAATACACATTCCTCGTATCCTCATAATTTGAAATCAGAACCTCACTCGACCAGCCTTCCACATCCACCTCGTCAGGAAGCGTGAACTCCGTCTCGCGAGCATAGAAGTTATTCACCACAAGCAGCTTTTCGCCGTCACCATTCCGCACATAGGCAAAAATATCAGGGTGATCTTCCAGGATCAGTTGGTAGTCACCGTCGACGATGATGTCGTATTCCTTGCGGAGTCGGTTCAACTTCTGGTAGTGATAGAAGACTGAGTTTTCGTCTTCCAGCGCCTGTTCGGCATTGATTTCCTGATAGTTCTTCGCCACAGGGATCCAAGGGGTGCCGCTCGTGAACCCGGCATTCTCGTCACTGTTCCACTGTACCGGTGTCCGTGAGTTGTCGCGGGACTTGTGGCGGAGGATCTCGAGGATCTCTTCTTCCGTTTTTCCTTGTTCCTTCAATATATTGAACGTATTGAGGGACTCCACATCACGGTACTCCTCGATGCTCGTGAACTTCGGATTCGTCATTCCGAACTCTTCCCCCTGATAGATATAAGGGGTACCCTGCATCATATGAATCGTCGTCGCGAGCATCTTTGCCGATTCGTTGCGGTACTCACCGTCATCACCGTAGCGGGACACAATCCGTGGCTGATCATGGTTGCACCAGAAGAGGGCGTTCCAGCCGCCACCTTTGTGCATTTCGCGCTGCCAGGTAGAGAGGATGTCCTTCAATTTCAGGAAATCGAAGTCGGCGACCGACCATTTCTCCCCGTTCGGATAATCCACTTTCAAGTGATGGAAATTGAACGTCATGCTGAGCTCGTTGCGGTCCGGGTTGGAGTACTTGATACAGTTGTCGATCGTCGTTGAAGACATTTCCCCGACGGTCATGATGTCGTATTGAGAAAAGACTTCCTTGTTCATTTCCTGCATATACTCATGGACCTTTGGCCCGTCCGTGTAAAACTTCCGTCCGTCCCCGGGAGCGACCGATCCGTCATCATCCGGGAAGTCCTGATCTTTGGAGATGAGGTTGATGACGTCCAGGCGGAAGCCGTCGACACCTTTCTTCAGCCAGAAGTGCATCATGTCATAAAGCTTCTCACGGACCTTGTCGTTCTCCCAATTCAAATCGGCCTGTGTGACGTCAAAGAGGTGAAGGTAATATTGACCTGTTTCCTCATCATACTGCCACGCATTGCCCCCGAACTTCGACTGCCAGTTGGTCGGCTCGGAGCCGTCCTCCTTGCCGTCCTTCCAAATATAGAAGTCACGGTACTCATTATCCTTCGACTTCCGGGACTCAATGAACCACTGATTCTCCGTAGAGGTATGGTTGATCACGATATCCATGATGATCTTGATCCCTCGTGAGTGGGCTTCCTCCAGAAGCTCATCGAAATCCTCCATCGTCCCGTACTCTTCGTGAATATTAAAATAATCACTAATGTCATAGCCGTTGTCATTTTGAGGAGACTTATAAATCGGCGTGATCCACACCACATCAACCCCAAGCTCCTTCAAATAATCCAGCTTCGCCGTAATTCCCTTAATATCCCCAACGCCATTCCCCGACGTATCATAAAAACTCTTCGGATAAATCTGATACACAACCGACCTCTTCCACCAAGCCTGCTTCATACCACATGCACCATCCTTCTTATATTTTTGAGGGACGGACCTCAACTTTTTAGCTTATCCGCCTCATTTATTTGATGTCATCATTGTTCTAATGCCATTTGTTCTCTGAAGGTCTGTCATTTTAGAGGGACGGACCTTCCATTCTCCGTCACAAACCCTTATCTAATAGGGAAAGACGCTCCAAAACAAGCAGATTTGAAGGTCCGTCCCTCCAATTGAAAAGGGAGACAAACATCCCCATCACTATCCCTTACAGGTGAGTGCTAAGAATTGATTTGTCCCCCTTAGTTTAACTTGTATATACAAGTTGGTGCAACTGTTTTCTCTCTATTGTTTATGCTGGTTCGTTTTTGCTGAATTTGGACCAGACGATGGTCAGTACGAACGGTACGACGATACAGATGGCCATTCCGATGAAGAACGGCAGCCAGTATTCAGGAATGATGGATAAGAATCCTGGTAATCCACCTACACCGATGGAGAATGCTTTCGTTCCTGTCATCGCAAGCAACACACCACCGATGGCAGAACCGATCAAGGCACTGATGAACGGGTAGCGGTAGCGCAGGTTCACCCCGAACATCGCCGGTTCTGTAATTCCAAGATAAGCTGAGATGGCAGACGTACCAGCCAGGCCGCGAAGCTTTTCGTTTTCTTTCTTGGCTACAACCATCATGGCAAGTGCTGCTGAACCTTGTGCAATATTCGATAGGGCAAGGATCGGCCATAGGAAGGTTCCACCTTCACTACCGACGAGCTGCAAGTCGACTGCAAGGAAGGTATGGTGCATCCCTGTGATAACCATGACGGCGTATAATCCACCATACAGGAGACCACCTAACCATGATACGTGATCGAACACCCACACGACGCTATCCGTCAGCATGTTACCTATAAAGAAGGTCACAGGTCCGATCAGGATGAAAGCGGCAAATCCGGTGATCAGAAGGGCAACAGGTGCCACGACCAATAGCTTGATGGAGTCATGAACTCTCTTATCCAAGAACATTTCAATCTTCGCTAATAGATAGGAAGCGAAGAGAATCGGGAGAACTTGTCCCTGATACCCGATTTTGTCGACTTCAAATCCGAATAGGTTCCACGTAGGAATCTTTTCTGCACTTGCATATGACCAAGCGTTCAGTAAGTCCGGATGAACAAGCATAAGACCTAATACGATACCGAGTAACGGACTTCCGCCGAAACGCTTGACTGCTGACCAACCGATCAACCCTGGCAGGAATACAAAGGCCGTGTTGGCAATCAAGTTAATGATCGAGGCAAAATCTGCCCATTGCTTATGAACATCAATGACCGATTTCTCATCATAGAAAATCCCCGGTCCGGTCAAAATATTATTCAGACCCATCAACAAACCGGCCGTTACGATCGCAGGCAGGATCGGGATGAAGATATCCGCCAGTACCTTGATCGCACGCTGAAGGGGATTCAGGTTCTGAGTCGCCGCATCCTTAACATCCTGTTTCGATGCATGCTCAATTCCCGTTTCCTCTGCCAAAATTTGATACGCTTTATTCACAAGACCTTGTCCAATGACAACCTGGAACTGACCGTTGGAGGAGAAGGAACCCTTCACCAGATCAATTGCCTCTAATCTTTCTTTATCCACTTTCTTCTCATCATTCAGCACCAGCCGTAGACGAGTCACACAGTGCGTGGCCGTGCGGATATTATCCTTACCGCCAATCGCTTCAATGATTTCGAGAACGTCTTCACGTTTCACGCTCATGAAATTCCCTCCCTTGGAATGGTGAAAGATGTCGGGCGTCAAGCCTTGTACCCGCTTTCATTTCTATTAATGGAATTCCCCTAATTAGTATGTGAAAAACGCTTTACATCATGCTTTTATCAAAACGCTTTCATTTTATGGGGGGTGTTGTATATACAAGATATACTCTTATTGTATTCATGTATATACAAGTTGTCAACGAAAAAGTGTAGCCGTTTACATTTAAGTTAATGGTGATCATAAAAAAACCTTGAGGCAACTGAATGCCTCAAGGTTTATCTAAATGTAGAGTCCTTAAAATGTTCTCCCGTTTGTAAGGTTCCCAGTCCTCACACCAACAAAGAACCAGACCATTTCATTATTGTCCCACTTCACAACAAATTTGATCGCTTGTTCAGGAATATCATTTGAGATGTTTATTTTGTTTCCTGCTTCTTCTATTTCTTTGAAATCCTTTCCATCATGATAGTAAGCATAAATAGTGGGCTCACCCTCGCTATTCTTAAATGAAAAATCGAGTGTAGCAGGTGAAGCCATCGTTATTTCCTTTACATTATTCACTTTTCCATCAGGCAGGGGAAAAGGGTCAGTGCCATAGACACAACCTTCACCGTCTGAAGTCCAGCAATAGCTACTCTTGATCGGAATCTCTTCACCATCGAATGTCAGCGAAACTTTAGGTGAGCCATTTTCATTGATCTGTGTTGAAGTATGCCGGGCCAAGAAGCCTGAATAAAGAGAAGGACCAACGTACAGTAAAAAGATTGCTGCAGGGAGCAGAAAAATTCCTTTTACAAGCCTGCCCCTTAGGTCGATTTTTTGATAAATAACTTCATCTACCACATAAAAAATAGTAGAAGCGAAGATCGGTACACCTGCATAGGGCACCGATGAAAGAGGTGAGGCAAGACCAAACATATAGATGCTGACAAGCAGGGAAGGAAGAATATGAATAATGAAGTTTACTATATGAGCATACTGCTTCATTTTCCTTGTGATCACTCCCGCAAAGAACGTCACAGGAATTCCGACCACAATCATTAATACTCCGCCTACTAAAGTATAAATCCCTAGCAACTGAAGATAAGATTCGAGAGGGAAAAGAATAGGTGTGAGCAATAGTACCAGAACAATTGAGAGAAAGATTACTTTTAATTTACTTTTTATCATGGAATCACCTTTAAGTTTGATACTAAAAGTATATCAACAGATAGAAGTGGATTCACTGCTTTGATTCAATATCTTCCTGTTTATTCCTATAAAAAAATCAATAGCCTATTTTGTTTAATGGTAATTGGAAGTTCAACCATAAAGTACCAAGTGTTATTGTACTGGGGTTTCTTCCTGATTCTTCTTTATATAAGAATATTAGCCTATTAAAATATCAGTCTATTTCATAGATAATGGACAAGCACTAAAATTCGACACTATCTATGAAGAGGAGACATTTTTTTGAAGAAATCAATTATTGCCTTTACTGCTGCTGCATTAGTCTCGACAATGGCTGCCAATTCAACGGAAGCGGCTTCTTACCGCGTACAATCAGGTGATTCCCTTTCCGTGATTGCATATAAATATGATACGTCCGTTTCAAACCTGAAAAACTGGAATAACCTGAACTCCGACTTGATCTATGTGAATCAAGTACTGGAAGTCTCGGCTCCAAGCAGTTCTTCTGCTAAAACCTATACCGTCCAATCAGGTGATTATCTATCAAAAATCGGTGCTAAATACGATGTCTATGTTGCCCAACTTAAATCATGGAACAACCTGAGTAGTGATGTCATCTACCCTGGTCAAACGTTGATCGTTTCTTCCGGCGGAACAACAACGCCACCAGCGTCAACGGGATCAAGTACTTACACAGTACAATCAGGAGACACCCTGTCACATATCGCCGTCCGTTATGACGTGAGCGTGTCATCCATAAAGTCTTGGAACGGCTTAAGCTCCGACACCATTTACGTCGGTCAAAAGCTATCCATTAATGGTACATCTGACGGCGGAACTCAAGCACCATCATCAACTGTCGTCGACATCGCCAAGAAATATGTAGGAACACCGTACGCATGGGGAGGCACATCGCCATCCGGCTTCGACTGCAGCGGATTCATCTACTACGTCTTCAACCAGGCGGGACAATCGATTGCACGTACGAACACAGAAGGCTACTACAGCAAATCCTATTTCACATCCAGCCCGAAAGCTGGCGACCTCGTATTCTTCGAAAATACGTATAAAGCCGGCATCAGCCACATGGGGATCTATCTTGGAAATGGGGAATTCATCCACGCATCCGACAGTGGGGTAGTCGTATCGAAGTTGAGCAATACGTATTGGAATCCTAAGTTTGTTGGGTATAAGAGATTTTAAGTTTGATTGGAGCGTCCTGCCTTGTGAGGTAGGGCGCTTTTTCATGGAGTTACTCTCTACTAACTAGGCCGTCCAGTAAAGAATGAAAATTCCCCTTGTAAAAAATATCGCAAAAAACCGCAGTGACAACCACGACTGATTCTTCAAATGTATCAGATCTCCCTTTATGTAGAGTTGGAAATGATTTAACAAACTACGTACCACCATACGGAAGTCAGTCCGGAAAGACAATCAAATGAGCGACTGTCTTTCGGGTATGGTAATATAAGGATGTCAATCTTCACGTCCTTGAAGGACTATTTGCATGTAATCTAGAAGAAGTTTACATATAGAAAATGGATTCAAATACGAGGGGGAGATTGAATCGTGAGCAGGAAGACAGTCGGAATCATCATCGGGAGTGTATTATTGTTAACTGCTTTAGGTGTGTACATAGCTGTGGGCACTTTAAATATGGGGACAGGAAATGGCGGAGGAGCAGACCGGAATGCTGCCGGTGGGACCGTGGAACGAACGACGGGAGTAGAGATGAATGATGATGAAGAGGATGGACAGAAAGTAAGTGAAGGTGGAAACCCTTTCGGTGAAGAAGTCAAAACCCCCTTAAGCGAAAAACTGATGCAGCAGTATATACATGCCATGAGCCATCAAAAGGTAGCGGCAAAAGAAAAGTGGTCATTCTTTCAAATCACGGATGAGCGGATTGAGTACCTGCTGAATCAATTAGAAATCAATCAGTATCAACATGAAAGTACATACGAAGATATATTGAAGAGCTGGAAAGAGGGAGATTTCTCTGATGCCGTCAGTGATCATAATACGATTTGGCGGATCCAGGACGGGACCGTTGGAAAAGCGACCAGCCTGCTGTCACCTAAGGAAGAAGAGGCCTATCTCAATAAGCAAAAAACGGAAAAAAGGTAAAAGAAGAGGCTAAGGATCTGCTGATCCTTAGCCTTTCTTCTTATAATTCAAGGTGCTTTTTAAGAGTATCCTGAATCTCATTCAGTTCATCATCAGGAATCACGTAATAATAGATTCCGTCGATTTTTGTACCTGTGCCGGTCTTGATTTGAATCTGTTCTATATCTTTTGATGCTGATTTGTAGTGTTTTTGGATTTCGACCATTTCTTCGAATGTGAGATTGGTTTTGACGTTACTTCCCAGAGCATCGAAGATATTATCGAAGTTCCAAAGACTTGATACGCTTGCCCCTTCACGAATGACGGCCTGGATGACTTCACGTTGGCGAAGTTGTCTTCCAAAGTCTCCTCGTGGATCTTCATATCTCATACGTGAGAAAGCCAAAGCTTCTTTTCCATTCAGGTCAAGCTTTCCTTCTCGGAATGTATATCCATCATAATTGAAGTTCAGATCATTATTGACCGTCACACCACCAACGGCATTCACGATATCCTTGAAACCGTCCATATTGATCTGTACATAGTAATCGATGGGGATATCGAGTAACTCTTCCACAGTATTCATGGACATTTCCACACCGCCGAATGCATAGGCGTGGTTGATCTTATCTCTTGTACCGTGACCTACAATATCGGTCAGAGTATCACGGGGGATACTGATCATCTTCACGGATTTAGTCTCCGGATTCACGGTAAGGACAATCATGGAATCCGAGCGCCCTTT
Source organism: Rossellomorea sp. DA94 (assembly GCF_029834455.1). Lineage (NCBI taxonomy): Bacteria > Bacillati > Bacillota > Bacilli > Caryophanales > Bacillaceae > Rossellomorea > Rossellomorea sp. DA94. The sequence goes on along the minus strand of NZ_CP122397.1, from coordinate 4,346,518 downwards.
ATCATTCTTTCGTTCATCTACACCTAATAGAAGAACAGAGAATGGTTCTTTGTCTTTAAATTCAATTTCTTTCGTACGTTTCGACGATTTGTCACGGTCGATCGGGGAATGCATGGTTTCCACTGCTTTATTCAATGAAGCATAGATGCTATATCCATATACACCGCCGGCAACAATTAGTAACAGTACAATCATACCAAGGATCTTTGGCCATCTTCGTTTCTTTCTTTTCGTATGTTTATCACTTCTCATTAACGTTTACCTCACCTTTAGTTAGCCTACTCCATAAGATAGCAGATTCGGGACCAATTGCATAGATGGAATTTTTGAATTATTTATGAAGATTCTGATGATTCATTGATAAAATATTCTATTAAATAATCCGCCCAGATTTCATATCCCTTTTCGTTAGGCGTGTCCTGAGATTCGATTAAGTAATCGCTGAGAGTCTCATCATCCGGCCATGAACCCCAGTGGTCAAGATATGAAATGGATTCTTCTGCGGCAAATTCCTTCAAATCCTCAATTTGCTGAGGATAGTATGTGGCTCCTTCTAATGGATGAGGAGGTTGAAGAAGTAAAACACTGTCCTCATTTGTTTCCTGGAGTTCTCTCAAGAACATAAGAATGCTTTCATGGTTCTGAACGGTCCCTACCTGATTAGAGTTATCGGTAAGGGAGAAGGGTTCTAATAGGACAAGATCGGGTTCGAAGGCAAGAACATTGTCGGATTTCTCGCCATTGATGAATTCAATGGACGTGACTTCCGATTGAAAGATCTCCACGTTCACTTGAGAACCGAGTTCAGATGAAAGCTTTTCTTTTAATTGAGGAGCCCAACCATTGTCGCTTTCCCCCATAGCAGGGGAACCGACAATGGCCAACTTGAAGGGTTCACCTTTCTTCTTTAGCTCTTTAAAATGAGTGCGGGCTTCTTCCGGCCAGTTGGAGATGATAGAATCAAGATCTTTCTTTCCTTTCACTTCGGCTGCTTCCTCTTCAGGGGCAGGGGCTTCCTCTGACGGAGAATTTTCAACCGTCGTGGTGTCCTTTTCTTCAGAAGCCACCAAGGTCGTCTTCTCTTTCCAGTACATATTTCCAAGGTACAGGAAGACAACACAACTGATGGCCAATAGCGTGAGCAAAAACTTTTTCATAGAAATCTCCTTTCCAGTAGGTAAATGGTGACAAGAAATAAATACCAATTATGATAATTCCCTTTTCAAATAGAAAAATTTGTAGTTTAATAGATAAGTATGGAAATATTACAATTCAATTAAAATTATGACAATAAATGAGAAAAAAAACAACAAGATATGATATTATTTTACATATTTTTCTTTAGGAGGACGTTATGGAAGAAACAATTAGTTTGAAGGAATTGATCGAGACCATAAAGAAGAGAATGCAGCTCATCCTGCTCATCACTCTTACAGCCATTATTGTAAGCGGAGGGGTAAGCTTCTTTCTGTTGACACCTGTGTATCAATCCTCAACTCAATTACTGGTCAATCAGTCCAAATCGGATCAACCGGCTTATAATATTGGAGAGATTCAAACGAATCTTCAATTGATTAATACGTATAATGTCATTATGAAAAGCCCGGCCATTCTTGAGAAGGTCATTGCAGATTTGAACCTGGATCTTACAGTAGAAGAATTAAATGAGAAACTTATGGTAGGCAGCGAAAAAGACTCCCAAATTATCAACATTTCTGTTAATGATACCGATCCAAAACAGGCAGCTGCCATTGCCAATAAAATAGCGGGTGTCTTTCAGGGTGAAATCGGTAAGATCATGAATGTGGATAACGTAAGTATTCTGGCGAAAGCTGAAGTGGAGAAAGATCAATCTCCCATCAAACCGATACCTTTACTGAATATCGCCATTGCTACAGTCATAGGATTGATGGTTGGAGTCGGTTTAGCCTTCCTATTAGAATTCCTTGATAACACGATTAAGACAGAACAGGAAGTAGAAAAAATCCTAGGCCTTCCGGTACTTGGATCAATCACACGAATCCAGGATCAGGCAGAACAAGCGAAAAGCCGTTCCCAACGAAAATCAAGAGTGAGAGGTGAGACAGTTGGCTCTTAACAAGAATCTTAAAAAACAAATGATGAATACCAAACGTAAATTGATTACGAAAACGGATCCGATGTCTCCGATCTCTGAACAATATAAAACAATTCGAACCAATATCAATTTCTCTTTCATTGATCAGGAATTACGTTCCCTTATGGTCACGTCCTCAGGGCCTGGTGAAGGGAAATCAACTACCTCTGCCAATCTCGGCGTCGTCTTTGCCCAGGAAGGGAAGAGAGTTCTCCTGGTTGACGCGGATATGCGTAAACCCACGGCTCATTATACATTCGGATTGAATAATACCTTTGGGTTGACGAGTGTACTGACACGTCAGAAGAGTTTAACAGAAGTAACCCATTCATCCGATGTGAAAAACCTGGACCTTCTCACATGCGGTCCCATCCCGCCAAATCCGGCAGAACTTCTTAATTCGAAGCGCATGGAGCACTTCTTTAAAGAGGTGCATGAAGAATATGACATGGTGATCTTTGATACGCCACCGGTACTTGCCGTGACAGATGGACAAATATTAGCGAATCAATGCCAAGGAACCATCCTTGTCATCAGTTCAGGCACCACAGAAGTGGACAGGGCAGTAAAATCAAAAGAATTATTAGAGGCAGCCAAGGCGAAACTAGTTGGAGTTGTATTGAATAATAGAGAAATGAAAGATAGTAATTACTACTATTATTATGGTGGAAATAAATAACATAAATAACAATCATGTATTCACTTTACATTTTTAAACATTATAGTAAAATATGAACGGGTGTATTAATAGGTATAATTAACTAATTTGGTAAGGAGGGGTCGGCATGATAGACATTCACAGTCACATTTTGCCTGGGATAGATGATGGAGCCAAGACGATTGAGGATAGCATAGATATGGCGAAACAAGCAGTTTCTGAAGGCATTCATACAATCATCGCGACTCCTCACCACCGTAATGGGAAGTATGAGAACAAGAAGTCTGATATCCTGCCTCTAGTGGACACTGTCAACGAAGCTTTTAAAAGAGAAAACGTGAACCTGACAATCCTGCCTGGGCAGGAATGCCGCATATATGGTGAGATTTTAGAAGATTATCAAAAAGGTGAAATTCTTCCCCTTAATCAATCATCACAGTATCTATTCATCGAATTTCCATCTAGTTCTGTACCAAGGTACGCAGAACGTCTGCTCTACGATATACAAGTCGAAGGTCTGACACCGGTCATCGTCCATCCGGAGCGAAATGCCGAATTGATCGAACGACCAGACAAATTATACAAACTGGTCAAGAATGGTGCCATCACTCAACTGACAGCTTCCAGCCTGGTGGGCTACTTCGGAAAGAATATCCAAAAGTTTTCAGACCAGATGATTCACGCCAACCTGGCTCATTTCTTAGCATCAGACGCCCATAACATACATAACCGCACCTTCAAAATGGAAGAGGCGATGGACTATATAGAGAAAAAATACGGAATCGACATGGTCTATTACTTTACCGAAAATGCAGAAATGCTCGTAGACGGAAAAACAATCTATAAAGAAATACCTGAATTGATCAAAAAGAAAAAATTCCTCGGAATCTTCTAACTCAGGTCAAGATACAGGTAATCCTAAGGTACTATTGTCGTTGGTATACAAGAAACAAAAGCTCTAAACAGACAACAGTAGAATTTTGGGAATGTCTCCTTACCGTTATCATTGGAGGCACTCGGTCACGCCGTGGGTGAAGAGTAGATGCTTAAACCTTAGACGCTTTGTCGTCATTGGTGGGATGTGAGGAAGGGTTTGATGCCCACAAATACTATAATAGTAGAAGATAGTAAAGATTTTAAATGAAAACGTTTTAAGTAATTCGTTCTAATAGTGGAGTTAAATAGATTAAATAGATTAATTGTAAAATCAAGGAGAAAATGAATTGAAAGATTTTAATTCTTTGTCTAAGAGCATGAAAAAAGCCATAAGGTATATCTATCAGGATGCCCCTATAGAGCGACTGGAAGAAATAAGAGCACTAATCAACCAAGCCATTGAAAAAAGATTGAATGATCAAAAGTAAATCTAGATACCTAAGGAAAGGGTATACGGTTGTATCTTTTCCTTAGGTATTTAATTTGTCAAAATAACATTAGAAAAGAAGGGATTTATATGAGTTATACAAAACGGGTATCGTTGCTGATGCTGTTGGATTCATTGATCGTGTTAACAGCAATTTATTTCGGTTATTACCTCCTCCACCCAACATTCAGCCTGTACACGTTAACTACACTCGTCTTTAGCTCATGTGCACTACTGGCGAGTCACCATGTATTCGCTTTTATTTATCGTCTCTACCAGAAAGCATGGGAATATGCCAGTGTGGGAGAAATGGTCGCCATCATACGTGCGATTACGTTTTCCATTGTCACTACAGGTGTTCTTCAATTTATTGTAAATGGTGATATATATGTTCGGGTACTAGCAGTCACTTGGATGCTTCATATTATCTTAATAGGTGGATCACGATTCTCTTGGAGAATGTACAGACACTACTACATAAAACCTAAACAGGAAAAAAAGCGTGCTTTAATCATTGGAGCAGGCTCTGCCGGATCCATGCTTGTCCGTCAGTTAATAAAAAGCCAAGATACAGATTTGCATCCAGTTGGATTTATTGACGATGATACTAAAAAAATGAGGCTCCAAATTTATGGTGTAACGATACTTGGCCGCACTAAAGATATACCTACTATAGTTGAAAAGCACCAAGTTGATAATATCATCATTGCCATTCCTTCTCTACGTAAGGGCGAGATACAAGAAGTCTATCAACAGTGCAGTAAAACTTCAGCAAAGGTACAGATTATGCCGATGATAGAGGATATAGTATCTGGTAAAGTATCCGTAAACCAATTCCGCGAGGTACAGGTAGAAGATTTACTTGGCCGTGAACCAGTAGAACTGGATACTGATAGCATCTCAAAAAAATTATCAGGGAAGACAGTATTGGTTACAGGAGCAGGGGGTTCAATTGGGTCTGAAATTTGTCGACAAGTAAGTAAATTTAAACCTAAGAAGCTTTTATTATTAGGCCATGGTGAAAATTCTATTTATACAATCGATATGGAATTAAGAAACAAATACGGAACTGAGTTGAAAGTCGTTCCTATCATTGCAGATATACAAGATCGAAATCGTATTTTCGAAATATTTGAAGAACATGGTCCTGAGGTTGTGTATCATGCGGCAGCTCATAAGCACGTGCCATTGATGGAATTTAATCCGAAAGAAGCGGTTAAGAACAATGTGATCGGTACAAAGAATGTGGCGGAAGCAGCAGATACATTCGGAGTTAAAACATTTGTCCTTGTTTCGTCTGATAAAGCTGTTAACCCTACGAATGTAATGGGTTCAACAAAGAGAATTGCTGAAATGGTGATTCAGAATCTGGATAAAGAGAGCAAAACGAATTTTGTTGCTGTTCGTTTCGGGAACGTACTTGGAAGTCGTGGAAGTGTTATTCCGTTGTTTAAAAGACAAATCCAAGCAGGTGGCCCTGTTACGGTTACCCATCCTGAGATGACGAGATACTTTATGACAATTCCAGAAGCTTCCCGATTGGTTATGCAGGCTGGAGCACTGGCACGAGGTGGAGAAATTTTTGTTCTTGATATGGGTGAACCGGTGAAAATAGTTGACCTTGCGAAAAATCTTATTAAGCTATCCGGTTATACAATAGAAGAAATTGGCATTAAATATGCGGGGATTCGTCCTGGTGAAAAGATGTATGAAGAACTACTGGGTGAGAATGAAGTTCATGGAAAGGCTGTTTTTCCTAAGATATTTATTGGGAAGACGGTTGAGTTTGAATATCAACGGGTTTCAAACTTAATTGAGAACCATACAGACTTTGATTCTAAGTATTTAGCTAACTATGTGTTAGATCTTGCTAATAAAAAAGAACGTATATTAATAAAAAATGCCAACTAAGGGGTATAAAATATGCAAAAAGTGAGAAAAGCGATTATTCCTGCTGCGGGACTTGGTACAAGGTTCCTGCCAGCGACGAAAGCACAACCGAAAGAAATGCTTCCAATCGTAGACAAGCCTACTATTCAATATATCATCGAGGAAGCGGTCGCTTCTGGTATTGAGGATATCATCATCGTGACGGGTCGAGGGAAAAGGGCCATAGAGGATCATTTTGATAAGTCTTATGAGCTTGAGGAGACACTGGCGAAAAAGGGTAAGTATGAGCAGTTGGAAGAAGTGCAAGGGATTTCTAAGCTAGCTAATATTCATTATATCCGTCAAAAAGAACCGCTTGGATTGGGACATGCAATTTCGTGTGCGAGTCGGTTTATTGGGGATGAGCCGTTTGCGGTGTTATTGGGAGATGATATTGTTCACTCTCCGGAGAACCCTTGTTTGAAGCAGTTGATTGATGTGTATGAGCGGTATAATTCTTCTGTGATTGGGGTGCAGGAGGTTCCGGAGCAGGAAGTATCAAAGTATGGCGTCATTTCCATTAAACAGAGTGGGATAGATAATGGTGTTTTCCATATTAATGATTTGGTTGAGAAGCCAAAAGTGCAAGAAGCTCCTTCTAATTATGCGATTATGGGGCGTTATGTGTTACGCCCTGAGATCTTCGAAATTTTGGGAAGCCTTAAACCTGGTGCGGGCAATGAAATCCAGCTTACGGATGCGATTAAGAAGTTGAATGAGTTGCAGATGGTGGTGGGTTATGAGTTTGATGGGGATCGACATGATGTAGGAGATAAGTTCGGGTTCATTAAAGCTACATTGGATTTTGCCTTGGAAAGAGGAGATTTAAGAGATCAAGTCCTTGAGTATCTAAAGGATACGGTGAAAGAGAACAAGATTTCGGAGTCATGATTAAAATAGGAGGGTGCTGAAATGTTTGGATCAGCACCTGATTTTTATGAAATAATAATTTCGAAATCCCACTTATTTAAAACCTAGTTTGCTCCTTAAAGTGAGTATGTTGATGTTATTTATTGCCTGAGTGTTTAAGAGAAACGGAAAAAATTGCGTAGAATTGATTAGTAAATTAGTGGTTATTTGGAAAGTCTTCTAATCCAATTAGGCCCTAAGTTACTAAGTGCATTAATAGGTATATCAAACTTATATAAAGTGAGGAAGCTAACATGAATGAAACTAAAGTGAGAAATATTCCTTTCTCTCCACCGGATATTTCGGATGAAGAGATTAATGAAGTAATGAAAGCAATGAAATCTGGATGGGTTACAACTGGACCAAGAACAAAAGAGCTAGAAAAGAGAATAGCTACCTATGTTGGTGTTAATAAAGCTGTTTGTTTGAATTCGGCAACAGCCTCTATGGAGCTTACTCTCCGAATCCTAGGGATAGGACCTGGCGATGAAGTTATTACTTCAGCATACACCTATACTGCATCTGCCTCAGTTATTGAACATGTTGGAGCGAAAATAGTTCTAGTTGATACGGCACCAGGTTCTTTTGAAATGGATTATTCAAAATTAGCAGATGCAATAACCGAAAAAACTAAAGCCATTATTCCAGTGGATATTGCGGGGAAGATGTGCGACTACGATACCATTTTTGACATAGTAGAGAGTAAGAAAGAACTATTCAAGCCAAATAATGAACTACAGTGGTTATTTAACAGAGTTATTATCATGGCGGATGCTGCACATGCTTTTGGAGCAGATAGACAAGGAATGAGATGTGGGCAAGTTGCAGATTTTACTTGTTTTTCTTTTCATGCTGTAAAAAATTTCACTACGGCTGAAGGTGGAGCCGTGGTATGGCGCAATAATAATGGTTTGGATGATGAGTGGCTTTATAAGCAGTTTATGTTGTATAGCCTTCATGGTCAATCAAAAGATGCACTTGCTAAAACTCAAATGGGTGCATGGGAATATGATATTGTCTTTCCGGCCTATAAATGCAATATGACGGATATTATGGCCAGTATTGGTTTAGTGCAATTAGATAGATATGAAGGTTTATTAGAAAGACGTAGAGAGATTACTGAGATGTATGATAAAGCACTATTGCCATTAGGTATTCAAAGTTTGCAACATTATGGTACAGACTTTGCCTCTTCAGGACATCTATATTTAACAAGGGTGCCCGGAATTAAAGAAGAGCAGAGAAATGATATTATTCTTAACATGGCTGAGGCTGGAATTGCTTGTAATGTACATTATAAGCCATTGCCGATGCTTACAGCTTATAAGAATTTAGGATTTGGTATTGAGGATTATCCTAATGCCTATAACCAATATGTTAATGAAGTTACACTTCCACTTCATACTTTGTTAAGTGATGAGGATGTAGAGTATATTTGTATAAACTTAAAAAAGTCAGTAGAGAGTATTGGAGGGAATAATTATTAATATGAAAGAAAAGGTATTAATTTTGGGTGTTGCATCGGTTCAGATGGATGCTATTTTAGAACTTAAAAAAATGGGTTATGAAACATATGCATGTGCTATGGCTAAGGATGGCCCTGGTGCTGACATAGCAGACCACTTTGCGGAGATAAATATTTTAGATGTAGCTTCAGTAATAAAATATATAAAAGAAAATGAAATTCCATTGGTTTATTCGGTAGGTTCAGATTTAGCTATGCCGGTGGCTAACTATGTAAGCGAGAAGTTGGAAATGCCTCATTTTGTGTCAGAAGAAACTGCTCGTATTTGTAATAATAAAGATTTAATGCGTACAACTTTAGGCAACGAATTTAATGGAAATGTAGAATTTCAAGTGATTTCAAGTGAAGAAGATATTGTTAATTTGGATTACCCATTTATATTAAAACCTGCTGATTCACAAGGACAAAGAGGTGTTACATTAATTAACTCCTCTGTTGAATACTTAGAAAACTATAGATTAGCAAAAAAATATTCACGCTCGGGCTTAGTAATTTTAGAACAATATATTTCTGGTCCTGAAATATCTGTAAATGGTTACATGGTTAATGGGGAAGTAGCATTTTTGATTCCATCAGATCGAGAAACTTGGCCAGAATATACAGGTTTAATTCACAAACATGTGGTTCCTTCAGTAAATCTCACTTCGGAAATCACGAAGGCAATAAAGAAAATTATAGAGGCAGCCTGTAAGAAGTTAGGAATAATAGATGGTCCTGTCTATGCTCAAATGAAATTAGAACAAGATAATCCTTATATTATAGAAATAACACCTCGTCTAGATGGGTGTCATATGTGGAATCTCTTAACTTATTATACTGGAGTAAATTTATTAAAACTCACGTTTGAGCATTTATTATGTAATGATACTTCAGAGTTAGAAAAGCAATTAAAAGATTTTAAAGACGGATATGTTTTGGAGTTTATTTGTCAAGAGCCAAAAACAAACGCTGATTATACTGCATACCAAAATAAAATAAAGAATTCATTATCAAGCTTTAATTACTACAAGCAAGGTGAAAATATCCGATCAGTAAATGGTAAGTTTGATAAGATAGGTTATTTTATTTATAAGAAGTAAAACACTAAATTACAGGAACAATCTTGAAATGAAAGGGGGACAAAAAATGAAGGTTGCTATAACTGGTGGTACAGGATTTTTAGGCAACTATTTAGTAGATGCTATAAAAGAGCATAATCATACACCAATCGTTTTAACTAGAACAGCTCTAGATAATTTAACTAAAGATGAATACAGAAATACTAATTATACAAAGAATGACTTAAGGCAGAAGTTACATGATATTGATGCAGTTGTACATCTTGCGGCTAAAAGAGGTAGCCAAGGATTTATAGCTGAATTTCATGATAATGAAATTTTTACACAAAATTTGTATGAAGCATGCTTTGAAAATGCTATTACAAATATTGTATTTGCATCTACCATATCTGTATATTCAGATGAAGGAATGTTGCCATGGACAGAAAAACAATTTCCCTCACCCTATCTCATGTACGGTATTAGTAAATTGTCAAATGAATATATTGGAAATATATATTCAAAAAAAAGGAGCCTTAATATTAAAAACTTGAGGTTCGCTCATTTGTATGGATTTAATGAAAAAAATAATTATATGATTAATCGCTTTTTTAGACAGGCTTTTCATGAAGAACAGCTAATATTAAATACAAAAAGTGTAGCCAAGCGAGAATTTTTATATGCAAAAGATGCAGCAAAAGCTATTATGTGTGCACTAAAGCAAAACTCTGTTTCTGGAACTTTTAATATCGGCAGTGGTGAGGCATTTACTAACTTTGAGGTTGCAGAGAGAATAAATTCTGCATTCGGAAATGATAATAATTTGCTAGTAAAAAATCACGATGCGGAAGAAGGGGTCCAATCTTCATATATGGATAGTAGCGAGGCTAGAAGAGTCCTAAACTTCTCTCCAAGTTACACCTTTACTGAGGCGTTGGCTGAAATATATTCATTAATGCGGAGGTTAGATGATGTACCGTTATGGTATTAAAAGAATTTTAGATATAATTTTGTCTGTAATAGGACTTCCATTTTTATTGATTGTGATGCTACCTGTTGTTATTGCTATTAAATTAGAGGATAAGGGTCCCATTTTTTATAATGCACCAAGAGTCGGAAAAGATATGAAAGAATTTCATATGTATAAATTTCGTTCGATGAAGATAAATGCACCAGATATTCGGAATGAGGATGGTAGTACATTTAATTCTGATAATGATCCAAGAGTAACAAAGGTTGGAAAATTTTTAAGAAAGACAAGTATCGATGAAATTCCTCAATTATTAAATATATTAAAAGGTGATATGAGTTTTGTGGGGCCAAGACCAAGTCCTTTAGGAAATAAAGATTTATATCCCGAAGAGTACTTTAGAAAGTTTGATGTTCGTCCTGGTATTACGGGTTATAATCAGGCAGTCCTAAGAAATCAGTCTACTATGGAACAAAGGATTAAGAATGATTTATTTTATGTAAGGAACATTTCACTTCTTTTGGATTTTAAAATAATGTATTTGACTTTAGTTTCTGTAGTTAAAACTAAAAATATAAATCGTAATAACCTTAATAGCAATGAAAAGGTGGGTCTTTAGTGAATAATTGTTTAATACTATTGACCAACTATTATCCTTTCCATAAGGGTGAGGAATATTTAGAATCAGAAATTAGACACTTATCTAAAAAATTCAAAGATATATATATTGTTTCTACAATGGTTTCCGAAAATATGAAACAAACAAGAAAAGTTCCAAGAAATGTAACATTAATACCAATTGGTATTAGGCATTCCATATCTGGAAAGATTGGGATGTTTAGTCGGCAATATAGTGCAATCCGTAAAAATCCAGAAAAAAAACAGATGATTAAGGACAGTACAAACGGTAAGAAACTTGCTTCATTATATAGTTATTATTTTGAAAGTCGTGCAATGGATATCTATAATCGTTTACAAAGTAAGTTAAATGAATATGATTTTAAGCAGTACGGCTCTATAACAATATATAGTTATTGGCTATATATTACTGCAAGAGTAGCAGTAGAACTGAAGAAAAAATATTTTAAAGAATTAAATCCATATACTGTCTCTCGTGCCCATGGTTATGACATCAATGAACATGTAAATTTACTGAAATTTTTACCTGAAAGAGAGTTTCTATTAGGTGCTTTAGATAAGGTATTTCCGGTTTCGCAAAATGGTGTAAACTTTTTAAAGAGGAAATATTCTGATTATGAATCAAAGGTTGAAGTTAGACGATTAGGAACAAGAAAACTTAACGTTAAACAATTCAAAAACAATAATCAATTGCATATTGTTAGTTGTTCTACAGTTAGAAAATTAAAGCGAATCGATTTAATCATCGAATCGTTAATGATCCTTAGGGAAAAACAAATTGATTTTAAATGGACACATATTGGCGGTGGACCCGAATTTGAAAATATAAAAAAATTAGCCTCAAAGAAATTAGAGAGCCATCAATTTGAATTTACCGGATATGTGAAAAACAATGAGGTTTTGGATTGGTATCAAAATAATCAGGCTACTGTCTTTATTAATACCTCATCCTCCGAAGGTGTTCCAGTATCAATAATGGAGGCAATGTCAATGGGGTTACCGGTAATTGCTACTGATGTTGGTGGAACAAAAGAAATAGTGGTTCCCAATGTAACTGGTATTCTTTTGAAGAGTGATTGCACTATAGAAGATATTGCAAATGGTTTAATAACATTTAACTCTATGAAGCAAGAAAACTATAATCAGATGAGACAAGCTGCATACTCTCTTTGGGACAAAGATTGTAATGCTGATAAGCTTTATAGCAGTTTTGCAGCTGAACTTTCCTCGGTTGATGGGACTAGCGTTACCTAATCAGCAGAACAGGAAATGCAATGAAACGTGGTGTACAATATTTCTCAATGTGTTCACCAAAATTAATTACGCCATTGATGGGAGAATCAACGATAATATATCATTGGAATTTATGAATGAGGAACAATTTTGATCCTTATTATTTCATTGATAGGTATGTAAGTAGTAAGCAAAGCCTGTCTTCTACTTTTTAGGGAAATATTTAATCTCCCATGTTAACCTGTTTATCAACATTAGGTCACGTATTGTCTGAAATTGTCTTGCTAGCTGGACTCATGTTTGTAAAAATAACCTAATGTTCTAATTAAACAAAAAAGCCTTTAAATATAGAACTACGTTGGGTGCGAAAGTTTTATTTAAAAGTGTTTCGAGTGTTTGGTCTAAATTGTTAACGTTAAAGTAGGATCATTTTATTTCGATATGTAGTTATTTGTTGAACTTACCAATGAGGACATTAACAAAACCATATATGTCGATGTCATAATATTAGCATAAAGATTATTGCCTTTTGAGTTAATCAATTAAGAATCTTAAAATAAATGTTGCATTGTTATTTTTTTAATAGGTGTTGGAGGTCATAATGAAGAAAATTTTAAGAATGGTTAGTTTAATAGGTTCTGTTCCTTGGTTTATTATAGGAGTTACAAGTGAAAACGTTACGTTAATACTAATATCAATAATACTAATGCTTTCACACAATATTCTTTATTGCTTAGAAGATTTTTTTAGGCGGGTCATATTCTTTACTTTTAATATGTCTTTTTTCGTATTTCTAATAAGTAAGATGATCGTTGTTCATTTCTTTGGATATAAGGATGAAGGCTTAGGGATATTCGGATTAGCCTTTGATGATATAAGTACCGTAAAGACTATTCTTGTTTCTCAATATTTGAGTCTTATTGGGTTATTTATCGGGTATATGATAATTCAAAAAATTGATTTAAGCTTCTTGAAACAAAAAAAGGAATATGACGTAACATATATTAGACACTTTCGGTTCTTCAGTATTTTGTTTTTTTATTTTTGTGTAATATTCAGGTTTTACTATTTATGGGAAATGAAACAAAATGTGCAGTCGCAAGGCTACTATGAAGTATTTTCTACTTTTACATCATCGTTACCGAGTGTTCTTGTGATGTTTAGCCAAATGTTTGATGTTGCTTTCTTTGCTTATCTAGCCACTAATCCTACTAAAAAGAGGAGCATATTCCCTATTGGAATTTTTATGCTTGAAGGCTTATTAGGGGCAATGGCGGGGCATAGATCAAGTTTAATGCTAAATCTTGTGATTGTATTTATTTACTTTGCACTACGAAGTATTCAAGATAAGCCCAAAATGCAAAAAGTAATAAAAAGCTCTAAAAAGAAATGGTTAGGAGCTAAAGAATGGTTTTTTGTTTCCTTATCACTTCCTGCGGTTTTGGTTTATATGACGTTTATTGGGATGAATAGAGGTAATCGCTTTCAAGAAACGGGCGGATTCTTTGACTCTATTTTGAATTTTTTCTATACACAAGGGATAAGTGCGAACTTAATAGGATATGGGCAGATGTTTAAAGAATATCTCCCTATGAAGGGGTTTTATACTTTGGGACCTGTGGGTGAATTTATCGACAATAAAATTATTCGTCCAATCCAGGGATCACCTGAATTAACTGGTCAGACGTATGAACGGGCTACAGAGGGCTTTCTGTTTGCTCACACTATATCGTATTTTATAATGCCTGCTCTTTATCTGAAGGGGGTAGGATATGGGTCGTCTTTCATAGCTGAATTTTTTGTTGATTTATCCTTTCTAGGGGTGTTTTTAGGTAGTGTGATGTACGGAGCGATACTTTTTATTCTATTCTATGTTCTGAAGAATGGGAATATGTTGGTTGTTACATTTGCGCTGATAATGACACGAGCTATCATGTTTGCTCCTCGTGGTGCCGCGATGTCATTCATTGTTTCTGCATTTACTCCTTCAAAGATAATCGCAATTTCGATAATCTTTATCGGGACTTTTTTTATGAGGTCAATTTTGGGCAAAAATCGTAGGGGCTTAATGAATTATAATAACTTATGAACTTAACTTAATATTTAGTAACTAGGTAATAAATAGATTGAAGGGGAAGAAAATGTTAATTTCTATTATCATTCCAGTATACAATGCTGAAAAATTACTATCCAAATGCTTAGATAGTGTACAAAATCAGACTTATAAGGATTTAGAAATAATATTGGTGAATGATGGGTCAACTGATCAAAGTGGATTTATATGTGATGAGTACTCAAAAAAGGATAATAGATTTAAGGTCATTCACAAGGAAAATGGTGGGGTATCTTCAGCAAGAAATACAGCATTAAACATAGCTAAGGGACGATATGTTGGATTTATTGATTCGGACGATTGGGTTGAACCTCAAATGTTCGAAAATTTATATAAAATAATTAAGGAATATCATGCAGACATTTCAATATGTAATTATTTTAAAGATAGCGAAAATAAATCAGAAATAAATAGTTCTTTAGAAAGCGGTATAATTAGTTACAATCAGGAGCAAGCATTAAATACAATTTTAGATTCAAGTAGCTTTAAAGGTTATTTGTGGAATAAACTTTTTTCACTGGAAATAATAAAACAAAATCATATCACTTTTGATGAAAAAATTCATTTTTGTGAGGATTTATTATTTTGTTGTCAATATTTATTGAAGTCCAAACTCGTTGTATATGATACTAGTGCATATTATCATTATATCATTCACGGGAGTAATGTATCTCAATCTCAATTTAGTGAAAAAAAATTAACTTCATTGAAAGGGCTAGTTGAGATTATTGAACTTCTAAGGGAAGTTGAAGGTATAAAACTAAATAAATTTAAGAATTATTATATGCATATGAATATTAGCTTGCTTATGAATGGCATTAAGGAAAATAAATGCAATAAAGAAAGTCTTGATGAGTTAAAGAAAAATTTATCTCGATATCCTTTAAATACGTTAAACGAAAAATCAGTAAAGTTTTCATGTGTAATTGGCAGAATTAGTGTAAGATCATTGTTTTTCATCTGGAAAATTAGTAGAAAAGGGTAATTTTAAAAATGGAATTAAGTTTACAGCCGCAAGTAATATTAAAGAGGCAATTACATGAACATTAAAAGGTTTATTCAAAATTTTTCATATACATTAATTGCAAATTTATTATCAGTTGTTATTTCTACGGTGTTAATTTTAATCGTACCTAAATTTATAAGCGTAGAAAACTATGGTTATTGGCAACTATATATATTCTATTCTTCTTTTATCTCCTATATGTCATTAGGGCTAACAGATGGGGCGTATTTGCGTTATGGAGGATACGAATATAAGAATTTGCATAAGCCTGTCTTTGTATCTCAATATTGGTTTTTAGTTATATTTAATGTTGTAGTGAATTTCTCAATTGCTTTTGTTTATGGTATGAATTCAACAGATCCAAATAAATCAATAGTAGTTTTATTGACTTGCCTAACTGGAATACTGGTTGTTCCTCGATCACTATTGACATTTATGCTACAGTCTACCAATAGAATTAAGGAATACTCCATTATTACCATCTTGGAAAGAATAGTATATTTTGGTCTGGTAATATTATTTTTACTCTTCGGGATTAATAAATTTGAATATCTTATACTTGCGGATATTTTAGGAAAGGTTAGTTCCGTCATCTATGCATGTGTTGTAAGTAAGGATTTAGTTTTCGGGAAGTTTGAGTCGATTAAAAATTTGATAAGAGAGATAGGGATAAATATATCTGTAGGAAGTAAACTTCTGATTGCAAACTTTGCAAGTCTCCTTATTATTGGGATTGTCCGTTTTAGTATAGAAAATAATTGGAGTGTAGAGACCTTTGGAAAAGTATCATTAACATTAAGTATATCTAATATGTTGATGCTTTTTATTAATGCAGTTGGATTAATTCTTTTTCCAGCTTTACGTCGTACTGCTGAAGATAAGTTACCAGATATTTATAGATTGATGAGAACAATCATTATGGTCCCATTAATTGGGATTTTAATTTTTTATTATCCAGCGAAAGTACTCCTGTCATCTTGGTTGCCACAATATGCCGAAAGCTTTATCTATATGGCATTGTTATTTCCTATGTGTATATTTGAAAGTAAAACACTTATGTTAATTAACACTTATTTGAAAACTTTACGTAAAGAAAAAATGCTATTGATAATTAATTTAACCACTGTAGTATTAAGTTTTGGTTTAGCATATATAAATGTCTTTTTATTAAATGATTTGAACCTATCAGTTTTTTCAATAACATTATTATTGGCATTCCGCTCTATTATTGCAGAAATATACTTATCAAAAGTTCTACACATTAAAGTGAAAAGGGATATTGTTTTAGAAGTATCTATGACTTTAGTGTTTATCATTGTATCGTGGTATTTTGAAATTAGAATAGCATTGATTGTCTATTTTATCGCTTATATTTTATATTTAGTGCTAAAGAAAAGTGATATAACGTATTTTATTAAAAATGCTAGAAATATCCTTAACTCTCAAAAGTAAATATACCTCTAGTTATGATAATTTCATAAAATGAACTTAATAGGAATAGGGGAACGAGCTAGAATAATTAAAGAGGGTCTCTAAACCTTTTTAAATAACCCCGATGTACCAATCTTCACCAAAACAACTTAAGTTTTGGTGAAGTGACATCTCGAAAATTCTTGTTTCATAAGAGTTTATAATGAATAGTTTAATTTTAATGTGAGTGGTTTAATCGATAATGATCGACATTCTTATTAATGATTAAGATAGAAGATATTCTAATCATTAATAAATACGTTCAATAGACCAAATATTTTCACAAAGTAAGGAGTACCGGTTATGAATATATTAGTAACAGGTGGTGCTGGATATATAGGCACACACACATGTGTAGCTTTATTAGAGGCAGGAAATTCAGTGATTGTGGCTGATAATCTTTGTAACAGTACAGCTGAGAGTATCGAGAAAGTAAAGCAAATTACAAATAAAGAACTTACTTTTTATCAGATGGATGTTACGGATGCTGAGAAAGTTGAAGCCATTTTTTCTAAACATAAAATTGATGGAGTTATTCATTTTGCTGGTCTTAAAGCGGTGGGTGAATCAGTAGTGAAACCATTAACTTATTATTATAACAATATTATAAGTACTATGATTCTTACAAAGTACTGTCAGAAATATGGTGTAAATCGATTTGTCTTTAGTTCATCTGCAACAGTTTATGGTGATAACACTGTTCCGTTCATAGAAACAATGGACCTCTTACCAACTACGAATCCTTACGGTGAAACAAAAGCGATGAGTGAGAGGATACTCACTGATATAGCAAAGGCTAACCCAGAATTCTCAGTTGCTATTCTTCGATATTTTAATCCAGTCGGAGCCCATGAAAGTGGCTTAATTGGTGAAGCACCTAATGGAATACCAAATAACCTGATGCCATATGTATCTCAGGTTGCTAAGGGGAAATTTGAGAAATTGCGTGTTTTTGGGAACGACTATCCAACGATAGATGGAACTGGTGTAAGAGACTACATTCACGTGTTGGATCTAGCAGAAGGGCATGTTGCAGCGTTAGATCATCTCAAGAATGGTGTTCATGTTTATAATTTGGGAACTGGTCAAGGTACCAGTGTTTTAGAATTAGTGAAAGCCTTTGAAGAAGCAAATGGTATTGATATCCCTTATGAAATAGTAGAGCGGAGGCCTGGGGATATCGCTTCTTGTTATGCTGATGCTTCAAAAGCAAATAGAGAACTCGGTTGGACAGCTAGACGAGATATTATCGCTATGTGCCGAGATGCTTGGCGATTCGAAAAGAATTATAAGGATTTAGTAGAATCAAAATAGACGTTTATCACCCGTTGAGTCAAAAATAAGTGACTTGACGAGTTTATTCGAAGCTGAGGACTATTCTCCGTATAATGGAATTTAACTATGTTGTGTAATTCGACTATACAACAGAGGTATTGAAAAATAAGGGTCAGATTCACACCCAACTAAATTGCACAGCGTCAATGTGTTAAAGTGATGGGGGGGATTTTGTGTTTGGTGAAGAATGAATCATTACGGAGAGAAAAGAAAGCTTCGGATTTTGTATCCTGGTCCTTTGTTTTGTAATGACTGCGATTATTTTACCTACTTGCATATTCTTGAGGACGTCCGCTTTATGTATCCCTTCGAAGTACACTATTGTCTCATTAGCAAGCAGATTCACATACAGATTAAAACCAACGATTATCATATTCAATACATCAAGAAAACACTCCATGCCCGGTATGTTGTCTACCTGAATTGCCAGATGAAACGGTGAGGCATCAGTTTTAAGGGAGGTATTGGGTTGAGCTGAATAAATTAAATGACTACTTTTTGGAAGTCAGTCGCTATATCCAAATATGAAAACCCGCTGTGAAGACTACTTCTGGAGCAGTTATTCTTCTTATATAATATTACATCTTTAGATAACCCTCACGTTAATTCTTACAAAATATTTCCTTTTTCTTAAACCGGCACCTTTCTGACAAGAATACACACTTATGAATAGAAAGCCTCTTTTCTAATTAAGGATACAGCGGTTAATAATCGCATAAGTTTAACAGTAGGTATATAAAAAACCGAAGTTGTCTGATTTTGAGAGTCAAAATCACGCAAAATACTGCTAAATCTCAGTAAGATAAAGAGATCATTTGAGTGAAATGAAACTATATAGAAAAGGAATGTGACAGCAAGGAATTTTAATGGTGTTTGACTTGAGGACATGAGGACAGGGATGTCCTTCTTATTGAAAATAATAAAGAATTGATGGGTTTACAATAAAGCGGTGGATGATTTCGATTATGGAATCATCCACCGTTTCATTTTTGAAAGCATTTCACATTTTTCTTTTGTCCTTAATTAGGATAACAAACGTTTGTTATGAACCTCCACATTCCCAACTGGTGACTCGTCTATATTTGTTCAAGAAGATTCTTCATTTCTGAGTCCATCAGGGGAATCCAATCGTCTAATACATAGAAACCAAGACAAAGGTGTGTACGAAATGGAAGCAGTCAATGGAAGAATCAAATCCGGAAATCAGTGAGCTCATGGATCGGTATGGTAAGCAGCTGATGAATCTTGCTTATACATACTGCAAGGACTGGAGTATGTCGGAGGATATAGTACAGGAAGTATTTTTTAGTGCATTCAGGAACACCGATACATTCAAGGGGCGCTCTTCTTATAAAACATGGTTGTATGCCATCACGATCAACAAGTCGAAGGATCTTCTCCGCAAGCCATTTATGAAAGAGCCATTCTTTCAGCGCATGAAGAATAAGGTGACACCCACTCATCCGACTCCTGAACAACACGTTATCCAAATGGAAGGTCAACACGGGTTGGCGGTGGAAGTCATGGGCCTGCCAATCAAGTATAGGGAAGTGATCATCCTTTATTATTATGAAGATCTCTCTACAAAGGAAGTGGCGAGCTTATTGAAGATTCCACATTCTACGGCCAAAACGAGGATCCAAAGAGGGAGAATGGCATTGAGAAAGCAGCTGGAAAGAGGTGATTTCCTTGCGTGAAGATCAAGATAAACAAATGATCAAGGAGTCTCTGGATGATTTATATCAAAATAACCCATTCTCGAATGAAATTAAACAACGATGGCTAAAGGAGATTGAAAAAGAAAAGCGGCAACGAAGAACGATCAATTTAATACCAAGCTTACTCTCTATAGGGGTCGCTGTTGTATTTTTCATCGGATTTGGTTGGTTTCTTATGCAGCAAATGGGTGTAAAAGGTGATAACGCCAGTGACCATCCTTCAACTGAGGAAGGGGCCGGAACGAATCCTCCTCCAACTCCGGAAGAAGAAGAAAAGAAAGAATTACAAGAAAAGGTCCTGGAACTAAAGCGCCAGGAAGAAGTTGATATGGAAGAGTTCCTGACGTATTTTCATGAGAAAGTGAATAAGGACTATATCAGTTACCCATTGGATCAGCATGACGGCTATTACTATCAATCGAAAGAAGAAGTGTTGGAAGGGGTTCTCTCCGTTTTAGGGAAAGCCTATACGACAGACTCAAAGCTCAAAAGCGACCTCAATCATTTAAAAGGGCTGATTGAAGAATTCCTGTATGTATCGCGGAAATTCCCGCCTGAACTGGACCGTTCAGACCCTGCCAAAGTATATTACTACACAGTAGGTCTGATCAATGATCTCTATTCAGTGATAGTCGCTGGTGAAACGAGTGAACTGAATGGCTATTCTGAAATGGGAAATGGGGATCAAGTCGATGTGATTGAGGCGGTGGCCAATCGAAGCATGATGTATCCGGATCCCGAAGGACCCCTCGTAAACGGCCAAACTGCCGAGGGTGGATATCCTCCCATGGAAGCATTTCAAATTGAAAAGACCGAGTTCACAGACCTGGGTACGTATGTACTTGATACGTACGAAAGCTATCAGGACGGTTCTGAGTACAAAAAGAACACGGACAGAGACTCGGCTGTATCCACTTTGATCCGGGCAACGATCGCTTATATCAATTATTTCAAGAGTGATATAGAAGAGAAAGGAATGACCCGTGAATTCTTTGAATGGCAGGCTTACGCCTATGAATTTAATAGGGGAGAAGTCAGTGGGGAAGTAGATGCTTCCAAACAGGCTGAGCTCAAGAAGCGATTTGAGGAGAAGATGGGGGAGATTGTGACGGAGTTTAGATGAAGCGAGGAAGCAGGGGGACAGGTCCAGTGGTTCTTTTCTAAGGTGAAGAGGGCTTGGTCTCAATAATAATTGCTTTTCTAACTATCCCCACCAAAAAAACGACAGGCTCACCTTCTAAAATAGTTGGTAGATAAATTGGAAAGAAAGGAAGTCGTATCAATGGCAGTCAACATTAAGAAATGTCCGGCCTGCGGGAGTATCAATACGGTTCGTATCATATATGGAGAGCCAGCCAATACCTATTCATTGGGAAAAGGTGAAGAGTTTAAGCTGGGGGGATGCTGCACGTTAGTGGATGGACCGGAATTGTACTGTAAGCAATGTGAACACCAGTGGAATAAGGAGGAAGCGATTCAAACGGAATATAGCAAGATTAGTCGATTGAAGGCTTCAGTGGGTGGATTCTTCGGGAGTTCTTACACCATCGATATTCAGTTGGATGACCTACAGCTTTTATGGGAAGTGACAGGAGATGTGGAGGAGAGAAAAGAGAAATCGTTAAGAAGAAAAACGGCAGATAACCTAAAAGCAGAGCTTAGAATGCTGGACTTATTGAATTGGAAAGCCAAGTACGTCGAACCTGGTGTCCTCGATGGTACGCATTGGAGAGTTGAGATTCAGTTGGGCGATCGAAAGGTAGTGAAACAGGGAGATAACCGATTTCCGAAAGAGTGGACTGAGTTTTGCAGGGTGATGAGAAGGGTTTCGGGGAGGCGGTTTTCGTGAGCAGGGGGAATGACCTTTGAGACCAGCCCGATGGCCTCTGTCTCTGGCTCAAAAACAGACATAACTCTCTCATATTGAGTAGGGGATATTTAAACCAAAGGGAGCAAGTGGACGGCCCTTTCTGCTACGTTTTGAAGCATATCAATCCAGCGATCACTTCTGGAAGATATGCCTTTTTTCATAAGGTTAAGGGTTGACGTTAGAAAAAGCTGGATTCCTTTTTATAACTCGTCTCAAAGTATAAAAAAGTATTAGTAATCAATCACAGTATTTTTCAAACAGCTTATTTATTTCATCTATCCGCTCAATAACCTCATTGATATCGTTACTTAATCATTTCTGCATGGAATCAAATTCTTCTGCTTCCATTAAAAGATAGAAACCAAAGTACTTATATATCCGGGATTTCTGAACAAACTAAAAGCACAGAGAAAACTTGACCCTGTGCTTTAACATGTCTTGTCATATGTTATTTCTCAATAATAATTTTCATTACTCAGCATTAACTTCAAAAGTCTGCTCTTCTGCAAAATCGTTAGACATCGTTTCGCTGTCAAATGCAGCGCTAAGGATAAAACTTAATGTATCCATATCTGTGCCCTCTACTGGGACCGCAAACTCGTTAGCCTGCTCCGTTCCAGCCATCATCGTACTTCCTTCGTTGTCGTCAGTTACGATATCTCCCTCAATCATATCCACCTGCTGAGTACCAGCTACAAGTGTATGTACACCAGTAAATTCAATGGACTCTTCCGTTTTGTTTTTCTTATTTTCCTTACCGGTTACTGCATAAATCTCTTTAGGAAATTCATCAGCAGACTCAAGGACAAGAGCCCACATTAGTACCATTTCCGCATCTTCGGTAAAATTTAAGAGCTTAATTATTCTTACATCTGTCAAGGAATAATCTACGCTCTTATTCCCTTCAAGTATAAAGTCACCAAACTCCTTGACTACCTCAACGTCACCGTAATCAGAAATGATACCGTAATCTTCCTTAGCTTCAGCTTTTGCAGCTTCATTTACTTTAGTATCGGCATTTTTTTGATTATCTGTACTGCCGGAGACTTCTTCGCTACTTCCGCAAGCGGCAATGATCAGCATTAATGCACCTACGGAAAATAACATTGATAGTTTTTTCATAGTAGTATTTCCCCTTATCCATAAATTATATCACAATACCATATTGCTATGTGTCTGACCTATTACCTAAGTAATGGTGTGGCCATACAGAAACTTTTGCCTAAATGTAGACAGATTGAAATTAGAGAAACATCGATTTAATCTGGATAACTCCGTATACACAAGTAAGAGCTTAGAGACTCAAATAATGTAGGACTGGATGATGGAAACTGAAGAAACGTCTTCTTGCTCGCCCTCACTGCTTACAAAAAAATAAAAATAATTAAAGGGTTTTCATTCATACATCTGGAACATGAATCATAGTAACCATGTGTCCCTTCTTTTCACCTAGAGGGGAGGGGCGAATCCACTAACGAGGAGGCTGCTATGAATCAACCACTATTTCTAAGACCCGTATTCCACGAGCGGATATGGGGCGGAACAACGCTTAAATCCAAGTTTGATTACGAAATTTCTTCAGAACTCACCGGGGAGTGCTGGGCGATATCCGGGCATCCGAATGGGCAGAGCACCGTGAAGAACGGTGAACATGCCGGCAAGACGGTCGGGGACCTGTGGAAGGAGAAGCGGGAATGGTTTGGAGATCATCCTTCGCCTGTGTTTCCCCTGCTCACCAAGATCCTGGATGCGAATGATGATCTTTCGGTTCAGGTTCACCCCGGTGATGACTATGCGAAAAAACATGAAAACGGGGAACTCGGGAAGACCGAGTGCTGGTATATCATCGATTGCGATGAGGGTGCCGAGCTGATTTTTGGGCATTGTGCAGGGACGAAGGAAGAGTTTGTGAGAATGATTGAAGCTGGGCAGTGGGATGATCTTCTTCGCCGAGTGCCAATCAAGCCCGGGGATTTCTTCTATGTCCCGAGTGGAACCATTCACGCTCTATGTAAAGGGACGCTCGTTCTTGAGACCCAGCAGAACTCGGATACGACGTATCGTCTCTATGATTATGACCGAAAGAGTCAGGAAGGGAAGATGCGTGAGCTGCATCTCCGTCAATCCATTGATGTCACATCGATCCCCCATGAAACCCCTAAAGTAAAACCAACGGTGGAGCAGCGAGACGGGGCAGAGATCACCACGTATGTACAGGCAGATTATTTTACGGTATATAAATGGAGCATTCATGGCCGGTCCTCATTCCAACAGGATCAACCCTTTCAGCTTGCCAGTGTAATAGAAGGTCGGGGAACCCTCCATGTCGATGGAGAAGAGCTGCCCTTGAACAAAGGAGATCATTTTATTTTACCGTCAGGAATGGAACGTTTCGAATTGGGAGGCAACATGGAGATCATCGTGTCCCACGTATAAAACGGGTACAGGGCCCCCATGGATGAGCGCTCAGGGGACAAGTACGGCTTAAAGTGGAGCATTATTCCACCAAAAAAATAAAAAATGGAGAACATATTCACAAAAGCGTTTTCATATGCTAGGATAGAAACAAGCTAGGAAATCTAAACCATGGAAGGGGGAAAATGGTTTCATTGATTTCAAACTTAGAAGAACACCAGATCAGTAGTCAAATCCTGGGCAAGAAACAACTCTATTATTCATTGGAAGTTCGCGAGGGTCAGAGTCAAGCAGTAGATGTCTTGTATGTGCAGGATGGGATGGATTATGTCAGGCTGGGGAAGCTTCAAGACGCGTGGCATGACATCCTCAGGGAAGAAGGCAGACGGGATGTTCATTTCCTTCTTATACTCGTCCCGCCATCCACTTCAGAAGAACGCTATCATTATTATCATCCACGGGGAACTCAACATCACAGCTATATTCACTTCTTTCATCAAGAGCTTGTTCCGTTCATAGAGAAGCAGATTAGAGAAACAGGGAAAGACATTCGCAAGAAAGGTTTGTTGGGAGATTCCCTCGGAGCCGCCGTTTGTCTTGCGCTTGCCAGTGAAGAGCCGAAAGAATGGACGCATCTGCTCCTTCAATCCGGTGCATTCACCGATTTTCACGTCAATAAAATTCGGAATATTGAAACAAAATTGCCTTGGAATGTGTATCAGGCAGTCGGGAGTCTTGAGGAATCGGTCACTTATCCACTGACAGGCGAGACCTTCCCGATTCTATCCGCTAATCGCACTCTCTATGAGGAGCTTCAACCCATCGCAGACAATCATACATATTACGAAGAGGATGAAGACCATCTATGGGATTTCTGGAGAAGGGATCTTCCAAGGGCACTGCACTATTTTCTTACAAAGGGGTAACAGCCACAACCAAAAGGGGAAAGGGATGAACACAATGTTTAAAAATGGACAGTTTCTATTAACGCTTATGTTGATGTTTGCTATGCTATTTACAGCTGCCTGTAACAGCAGCAAATCAAGCTCCTCGGGGGAACAAAAAGAAGGAACGAAAGAGGATCCGGTCGAGATTGAATTCTGGACGATGCAATTATCTCCTACTTTTGATGATTACTTGAACGGGGTCATTGCTGACTTTGAAAAGGAAAATCCAAACGTGAAAGTGAAATGGGTGGATATTCCTTGGGGAGATATGGAGACGAAGATCCTGTCAGCCGTCGCTTCCAAAACGGCTCCAGACGTGGCGAACCTGAATCCACAATTCGCAGCGAAACTTGCTGAGCTTGATGCACTTGTCGATATGGATGAAATGGTTCCGGAAGATGTGAAGAGTAAGTATTTTGAAAACATCTGGGCGTCTAACACGTTCGACGGAAAGACGTTCGGTATTCCTTGGTATCTGTCTTCTCAGGTGACGATGTATAACTCGGATATCTTCAAGGAAGCGGGACTTGATCCAGAGAAAGCACCGGCTACGTTCGAAGAATTAACAGATGTGGCGAAAACAATCAAAGACAAAACAGGTAAATACGCGTTCTTCCCGGCTCTTGATGGAAGTCATCTTCTCGAGACGATGGTCATGATGGGCGTGGATTTAACGAATGAAGATATGACGAAAGCAACGTTCAACACGCCGGAAGGGAAAGAAGCATTCAATTTCTTCGTAGATCTTTACAAGAATGATCTGATTCCACGTGAAGTGTTAACAGAAGGGCATTCTAAAGCGGTCGATTTGTATCAAGCGGGTGAAATCGCGATCCTGCCTTCAGGTCCGCAATTCTTAACGATTGTGGAAGAAAATGCTCCTGATATTTTAAAAGCGACAAAAACGGCTCCAATCATCACAGGGGACACAAACAAGAAAAACGTAGCGGCCATGAACGTCGTGGTGCCGAAGCAATCTGAGCACCAGAAGGCAGCGGTAGACTTCTCGATCTTCTTGACGAATGCCGAGAACCAGGTTGAATTTGATAAACAGACAGCGATCCTTCCATCGATTGAAACGGCTCTTGATGATCCGTACTTCAGTGAAGAGCCGAAAGATGCGACTCCGATTGATAAGGCCCGTATCGTATCGGCTGGTCAATTGAAGGACAGTGAGGTACTGATCCCGCCAATGAAAAACTTTGAAGAGTTGCGTACAGCGATGAACGAAGCCCTTCATGCAGCGATGCTTGGGGATATGACAGTGGACGAAGCATTGGATCAGGCTGAAATGAAATGGAACGAAACGCTATCTAAATAAGGGAATGACGGAAAGGGAGTATATCTCCCTTTCTGCATTTCAATGAAAGTACGGTGAAGACAGGATGATCAGCAAGGAAATTATTTTTGAACAATTAAAGGGAAAGCTTGTGGTGTCATGCCAGGCCCTTGAGCATGAACCGTTGCACGGGGCGGATGTAATGGGGAAAATGGCGAAGGCAGCTTACGTCGGCGGTGCGTCGGGGATCCGGGCAAACAGTGCGGTTGATATTATGGCCATTAAAGAGTACGTGGATTTACCGATTATTGGATTGGTGAAGAGGGATTACCCAGGAAGTGATGTCTACATAACGGCTACCACGAAGGAAGCTGATGAACTGATCGGAGCAGGGGTGGACATGATTGCCATCGACGCGACAACGCGAACACGTCCAAACGGTGAGTCACTGGAAAGCTTGATCGCTTATCTGAAGTCAAAAGGACAAACGATCATGGCGGATGTCTCCACCTATGAAGAAGCCGTTCACGCAGTGGAGCTTGGGGTCGACTGTGTCAGCACGACCATGTCGGGATACACGCCGTATTCACCTCAGCAATGTGAACCTGATTTTACATTATTGAAAAGATTGGTTGAGACCATCAAGATTCCGGTGTTTGCAGAAGGACGAATCTCCACTCCGGAAGAAGTGTGTCAGGCATTGGATATGGGAGCTCACACCGTCGTAGTCGGTTCAGCCATCACTAGGCCGCAGGAAATCACGAAAAAGTTTGTACAATCCATCCAGAATAAAGGAGGTAATCAAGATGCAGGCACAAACGGCATCAAAGAGCAAATTAGGCGGGTTAATTAACAGCTATTATCCGTCCCTGACCAAATCGGAGCAAAAAGTGGCGACGGTTGTGTTGGAACAAATGGAGAAAGCCCTCTACTACTCGGTGACAGATCTTGCCGATGTAGCAGAAGTAGGGGAAACGACGGTGCTCCGTTTCTGCCGTAAGATTGGCATGAAAGGATATCAGGAGTTCAAGCTTGCCATGGCGAAGGATTTATCCTCCATGTCCCAAGAAGAAGAAGCGGATCCGAGCAAGCCCGCCGGCTTCATTCAATCGATTGCTTCTTATACGAAGAACGCGGTGGATGAAACCGTCAATAAGCTGGATGAAGAAACATTGGAGGAAGCGATCAGACTTCTTTCGGGGGCAAAATCGATCCATTTCTTTGGAGTCGGGACGTCAGGTTTAACAGCGTTGGATGCGAAGAATCGTTTCCTTCGGATCGGATACCGGTCGGATGCGGTCATCGATCCCCATATCCAGTCCATGACGGCTGCCACTGTGAAAGAAGGGGATGTGGTCGTTGGATTAAGCATCTCGGGAAGCACGAAGGACACGATTGATTCCCTGACACTGGCCAAAGAAAACGGAGCAAGCGTCATTGCCATTACGTACTATGCCCGTTCACCGATTACGAAGCTTGCCGATGCGGTTCTGTTAAGCGGCGGGAAGGAATCTCCGCTTGAAGGTGGATCCATGATCGCGAAGATTTCACAGCTTTTCGTCATCGATCTGTTATGCACCGGACTTGCCCTTCACAATAAAGAGTTCTCCCTTGGTATGAAGGAGAAAACCGCAAGAGCCGTTGTAGACAAAATCTATTAAACTGGTAAGCAGGTGAAACGATGAAGGTCATTGGAATCGATGTCGGGGGTACCGGGGTCAAAGGGGCGATTGTCCAGCTTGATGGCACGATCCTCCACGGCGAAAAGGTACCCACCGATATCTCGAACGGGAGAGAGGGGATCCTCGGCTCCATCTTTGAAGTGATTGATCTATTAATGAAGAAAGACGGCACGATTTCAGGAATTGGGATTGGCACGGCAGGTCGTGTGGATCCGGAGAAAGGGACCGTCGTTTATGCGACAGACAACTTGCCTTCGTGGCAGGGAACTCAAGTTAAAGAAGAAATCGAAACGCGCTACGGACTGCCTTGTGCCGTCGATAATGATGCAAATGTTGCTCTCCTTGGGGAGCTTTGGAAGTGGGAAGGAAACCCCGAATCGGCGGTCATGTTGACCCTTGGGACCGGAGTCGGGGGAGCGAACGCCATACAAGGTGAGGTCTTACACGGCCATCACCTTCAAAGTGGGGAATGGGGACATGTCGTGCTCGTTCCAAATGGAAAGCCATGCAATTGCGGGAAGAAAGGCTGCCTGGAGCAGTATCTGTCGGGTACAGCGCTTGTGCAGGACGTTTTCACCGAAACGAACCGAATGTTCCCCCATGGCTCAGAAATCTTTAAGGAATATTCAAATGGAAATCAACAGGTCAAGCAGGTGGTTGACCGTTATCTGGATTATTTGGCCATCGCCGCGTACAACATCTCTGTGAGCGTCGATCCGGAAGTCCTCTTCATCGGGGGAGGGGTCATTGACTCCAAGGACCATTGGTGGGCCGACTTCCAGGTTAAATTGAAGGAATATTTTGTTAATACAAGCATTTACCCTGCCGTACTGGGAAATCAGGCGGGAATGCTTGGAGCTGCCAAGCTCGTATTTCAAGCGATGGAGAAAAGAGGGGAGTCCGTTTGAGAAATCATCCGTTAACACCATTTCTGTTTTTGATACCAGGTGTCATCATCCTGGGTGCGTTCATCTTTTATCCCATGCTCAATGCCATCTGGCTGAGCTTCACGAATTACAATATCGTCACCGATGCTGAATTCATCGGACTTGAAAACTACAAAGGGCTGTTCGCTGATGCCCTGTTCTGGAAAGTGCTCGGACAGACGTTGTTATACCTGGTCATCGTCGTGCCGGCACTCGTGATCCTGCCGATTTTCCTGGCGATCCTTGTGAACCAGCAGGTAAAGGGGATCGGGTTCTTCCGTTCCGCCTATTATGTACCGGTCGTCACCTCCATGGTCGTGGTGGGGATTGCGTGGAAATGGGTGTACGCCGATAAAGGAATCCTGAATTACATATTGGAATCACTTGGGTTGATCAACGAACCTGTGAACTGGCTGACCTCGACGTCGACTTCGATTTTTGCCGTCATGGTCGTCACCATCTGGAAGGGACTCGGCTATTATATGGTCATTTACCTGGCGGGACTGCAGTCGATTTCAGATGATCTTTATGAAGCAGCGGACATTGACGGGGCAAGCAAATGGAAACAGATTTGGCATATTACCATTCCTTTATTAATGCCTTCCATTATGATCGTCACCATTATGTCATCGATTTCCGCCATGAAGGTATTCGAAGAAATCTACGTCATGACCGGCGGCGGACCGCTGAACAGTTCGAAAACACTCGTTTTCTACATTTATGAAGAAGCCTTCGATAAGCTGCAGATGGGCTATGCCAGTGCGGCGGGCGTCGTGTTATTCATCATCACATTGATCTTCTCTGTCATTAATATCAAGTTCATGAGCAAAAAAGAATCTGCGATAAAGGGGTGATTCTCCATGAGTTCTCCTTCTCTTGGAACCAGTAACGAACATTCAACCGAACTAACTGTCAAAAAACCGATAAACGTAAAAAAAGTAGGGAAAGTCGTTCTTCAATATAGCACGCTTCTTTTTGTCACACTCATCATGGTCGGTCCCTTCCTATGGCTCCTGGCCACGTCGCTAAAATCGGGCAGCGAGAATATCTTCTCGTACCCGCCTCAGTTCATCCCCGAAAAAATCACATTCGGTAACTACGTGGAAGTGATGGATTTCTTCCCGTTCTGGCGTTACCTGTTTAATAGTGTGGTCGTATCCGTCGTGACGGTGATCTTGAATATCGTCTTCTGTTCACTCGCGGCCTACCCGCTTGCCCGCATGAACTTCCGCGGGAAAAATATCGTCTTCGTCCTCATTCTCAGTACGATGATGGTACCGTTTCAGCTCCTGATGATCCCGATTTACTTATTGGCATTGGACTTAGGGCTGCAAAACACCTATGCAGGATTGATCCTGCCCCACGCCACCACGGCTTTCGGGATTTTCCTGATGCGTCAGGCCTTCCTTACGATCCCGTATGAGCTCGATGAATCAGCCCGTATGGATGGAGCCAATGCGTTTCAAATTTGGTGGCGGGTCCTCATGCCACTCGTTAAACCATCACTCGTCACACTGGCCATTTTCACGTTCATGATGGCATGGGGAGATTTCCTCTGGCCGCTCATCATCTTAAACGACACAAGTATGTACACACTGCCACTCGGCGTTAACACCCTCGCCGGTTCGTTCTCGGCTAACTGGCGCTACATCGCAGCAGGATCGATCATCTCGATTCTTCCGATCATCATCATCTTCTCCATCCTGCAGCGCCACTTCATCGCAGGAGCCATGAAAGGGGCGGTGAAAGGATAATGAGCAAGAAAATGACGTGTCATATCGTCTTCCAGACCCATTGGGACAGGGAGTGGTACTTACCGTTTGAAGTATTCCGCCACCGGCTCGTCCAGGTGATGGACCGGATTGTGTCAGGTCTTGAAAAGGGAGAGTTGGAGCAATTTGTCCTCGATGGCCAGATGGCTGCCCTGGAGGATTACTTTGATGTTTGCGAAGAGAACATGAAGGAAAAAGTCCTTCATTTCATAGAAGAAAAGAAAATTATCATCGGTCCTTGGTATGTGCTGGCCGATGAGTTTCTTGTGAGCGGGGAATCCCTGATCCGGAATATGGAGATGGGTTTGAAGAGTGCCGGTCGATATGGGGAGTCCCAGAAGGTCGGGTACTTACCGGATACGTTCGGTCATGTGAGTCAGATGCCTCAGCTGTTAAAAGGATTTGGGATTGATAACGCCATTTTGTGGCGGGGAATCAAGCCCGAAACGTCTGAGTTTCATTGGGAAGCACCGAACGGGTCCAGCGTGTTCACGGCCTTTTTACCAGAGGGGTATTACCAGCCTCTTATGAATGAGGACCATCCAGAAGAGGATTTGACGTCCTATGTGGAGAAGGTCGCGCCTTATGCGACAACGTCTCAGCTGTTGTTGACGAATGGCGGGGATCATCTGATGCCGAAGCACGGAAATCTCGTGAAGCAGATCAATGAGCTTCAAGGCGAAGTGGAGTTTGTGTCCAGCACCTATGAGGGGTTTCTGAAGAGCGTTCAGGCTGAAATCCCGGCTGACTTGCCTGTGTTTGTCGGGGAAATGAGAAGCAATGATCATATTTATGTTCTTCCGAATGTCCTGTCGGCAAGAAGCTATCTCAAGGTTCAAAATCAGGAGATGGAGGATGAACTGACGGGCTATACAGAACCACTTGCGACACTTGCCGGGCAAGAGAAATATCCTCATCGATACTTGGAGGGATCCTGGAAGCTTCTACTCTTGAATCATCCGCACGACAGTATTTGTGGCTGCAGCATTGATGAGGTCCATAAGGAAATGGAGACGAGGACGATGATGCTCCGGCAGAGGCTTTCGTCCATACAGAAGGGGTCGCTCACTCATCTCGGCGTTCAGGATCCGATGTTTTCAGGAGCAGGACGGAGAAAGCCGTTTGAGGATAACAGCGTGTTTACGGTCTTCAATCCTCATCCAAGGCCGTTCACCGGCTGGGTGTCGGGGGAGATTTGGCTGGAGGAAGAAAGGTTGTTCCGTTTACAGGACGAGAACGGGAAGCTTCATACCCCTTTGATCAAGAATAAGCGGAGAGGCCGACATTTTGATTCTCCTCTGGACGCGTTCCCGGATTTTAAAGAGGGGACTTTTTATGAGCTGGAATTTTATGTGGAGGATCTTTCTGCGACTTCACTCTCTACTTTTGCAGTCGTGGAGGGAAGCTATGAAGAAATACGTGAGTCTCAAGACAGCGTGATTGAAAACGAATATTATTCTATCGAACTGGACGAGGATGGAACCCTTTCACTACTTGAAAAAGAAACGGGCAAGCGTCATCAGGGGTTGCAGCGGTTCTACAGCACCCTGGACGCAGGCGACGAGTATAACTACTCCCCGCCTGTGAACGATGTGAAGACGGTGGCAGTGCTTGCCGGGGAAGGAAAGACCCGGAAAGCGTCAGGCGTTCAAGAGTTATCGTATGGTCTGAAGCTTCTCACACCGTCAGGGTTGAACAATGATCGAACCGGTCCTTCAGAAGAAACGGTTATAACGTCTGTAGAGATCACTCTTACGGTGAAAGAAAAAGATCGGAAAATCGATATTTCGTATGTGATAGACAATCACTCGAAGGATCAGCGGCTCCGCGTTCAGTATCCGTTGGGAGCGTCCGTTGATCACACGTATAGTGATACGGCGTTTGATGTGGTGAAGCGGGAAGTGAAGAAGGATGAAGCGTTTGATGCAGCGAAACAAAAGGAAGTGCCGGTTGTCGTCGAGCCTTCTCTATCATTTGTACGTTCGGATAGCGGATTCACTTTTTACCATCGAGGGTTGCAGGAGTACCAGATTACCAGAATGGAAGAAGAAGATTCCCTTGATGTGGCGCTGATCAGGAGCGTCGGCTGGCTGTCCCGTGATGATTTACGGACGCGTGGTGGGGGAGCGGGACCAAATATGGAAACGCCGGATGCTCAGTGTATTGGCACGTATACCTTCCGTGCGGCATTTGAATTCCATCCCCATAAGGGTATTGGTCACGTGGCCACGGAAGCACACTTATTCCGTGTTCCCCCAAGGATCTATCCGGGTGAAGCGAAGGGAATCGGCCGTTTAGTAGAAATCGATAGTGAAAACGTACAGTGGAGTTCACTTAGAAGAGTAGCAGATGGAGTGGAGCTGCGTGTATGGAACCCGACCGATCAAGATCAGATGTTTAGTTTAACCCCACGTGGAGAGCGAGTGAACTTTCTGCGTGAACCTGTCCTCAATGACAGGGATACATTGAAACCGAAGGAAATCGCTACTTATCTCATAAAAGGAGGAAACAAGCATGAATAGAAAGATTGCCCTCCTGCCTGTGGATGGGAGACCGGTGACAAGGGAGCTTCCCAAGCAGATTGCCTCGATTGGCAATTGGGAAGTGCTGCTTCCGCCTAAAGACCTCCTCGGCTTTTTGAAAAAACCGGGAGATATCGAGGGTTTGGAAAAGTGGATTTGGGAAGTGGCACCTGATGTGGATGGATTTGTTCTTTCCGTCGACATGCTGGGATATGGAGGACTGGTTCCTTCCCGGGTTTGCACCGATGGAGAGGAAACCATTCAACAGCGTATCGGAATCCTCCGCGGATTAAAAGAAAAGTACCCCAATAAAGCCCTGATGGCGTTCAGTTCCACCATGCGAATCTCCAATAACTACGTCAATGAGGAAGAAAAGGAATACTGGAGTGACTATGGAGTCGAGCTTTGGGAATATTCCTTCCACATCCATCGGTTTGAGAAAACGGGGTGTGAGGAATCCAATCGAAAGGTACAGGATCTCAGGAATCGGATTCCTTCAGAGGTTTTGGAAGACTATTTATCAACGAGACTGAAAAACTATCGTGTGAACGTTTCCCTGTTAGGTATGGTGGAAGATCGAACCCTTGATGTACTGGTATTCCCACAGGATGATACGTCCGAATATGGGCTGAATATCGGGGAGCAGGAAGACCTTTCAAGGAAGGTATTTGAACGAGAGTTATTTCAGCGTGTATTCATTTATCCGGGAGCGGATGAGGTCGCCAATACCCTTGTAGTGAAGATGATCTATCAGCTTGAAAACGTCCCATTCCCTACATTTTTCCCGATCTACAGTGGTGAAACCGGTGCGTTATCGACAGCCATGTATGAAGACCGGCCGATTTGCGAATCGGTGAAGGGGCAGATCTTTGCCTTTGGAGGGTACACAGTCAGCTCTCCAGGAGAAGCGGATATTGTATTTGCGGTCAATGTACCGGGGAAACGTCAGGGAGATCTGGCCCTGCAAAAATACCTGGGGGAAGTCGACACCCCTCATCGGAATATCGGGGAGTGGATCAAGCGCATCTCCCATTATCTGCGTCAGAATAAGCTTGTAGCGGTGGCGGATACGGCCTATGCCAACGGAGTAGATGAGCGTATGCTGCCGCAGTTACTTTCTGAGGTCAAGGTGAATGAGCTTGCCGGATTTGCAGGCTGGAATACAGCGGGCAATACGCTCGGAACGGTCGTGGCACAGGCGGCGATGGTTCATCTTCAGAAGCAGAAGCCTTCCCTTCCTGAAACGGGGGTAAAGGAAAGGCTGCAGGCTGAAATCACCCTCAGATTATTGGATGATTATGTGTATCAGTCGATTGTTCGTAAAGAGGTGCGGGCTGTAGTGGATGAGTCCGCTGTCAGCCGGGAAGAGCTGTTGAACAGGGTGACAGAAATGTTCCGCAGGGAGGCTTCTGACTTCCTGGAACGATACCAGCTCCATTTTTCATTGGAGGACATTTACCTGCCTTGGGACAGGACGTTCGAAATCGGGATAGGCAGGGGTGTGGAATCATGACCTTACGTATCGGGGTGGACTTGGGCGGAACGAATATGCGTGCTGCGCTCCTTGATGACAAAGGCAGGATCCTGAAAGAAGCCAAAGAGAAGACGGAGGCTCATGCAGGGCCGGTGAAGGTCATCGCCAACTTGATTTCACTCATTGAAAAGGTGAAAGGGAAAGAGGAAGTGCTCGGCATCGGGATCGGTTGTCCCGGTCCCCTGGATGCGAGATCCGGCACGATCCTTTCTCCACCTAACTTACCTGGCTGGGACCGGATCCCATTGGCTGCGATTGTCGAGGAGCATTTTGAATTGCCTGTGAAGGTGGATAATGACGCGAACGTGGCGGCGGTTGCTGAAGCAAGGCTTGGAGCGGGCGCCGGCTATGATAGTGTTTATTATCTGACGGTAAGCACGGGTGTCGGTGGTGGATTTGTCATTAACGGGAAGGTGTTTCAAGGGGCCAACGGATATGCCGGAGAGGTCGGTAATATGATTGTCGAGCCGAATGGACGAAAGCATCCTTCATTAAATCCAGGTGCCCTTGAAAGTTTGGCAAGCGGAACGGCGATCGGGGCAGCCGGAGAATTAAAAGGGATCCCCGGTGGGTCCGAAGCCGTGTTCACCGAAGCGCGTATGGGAAATGAAGCGGCTCAGTTCATTATTGATGAAGCCGTGGGTTATCTGGCCATGGCGATCGCCAATCTCACCCATGCCATCAATCCAGCCGTCTTCGTAATGGGCGGGGGAGTGATGAGTGCCGAAGAGCAGATTCTCCATCCATTAAGGGGAAAAGTGAAAGAGTATGTATATCCGGAATTGAAAGAACTCGTCAAGATTGTCCCTGCCAAGCTTGGTTCCAACTCAGGGGTGATCGGGGCAGGATTCATCGTTTAGTTTTTTATGAGACAGGGGTGAAAGAAATGGATATGTTAAAAGCAGATATCATCATCATCGGTGGCGGGATCGGCGGATGTACGGCTGCACTCGCTGCATCCAAACGAGGCAAAAAAGTGATTCTGACAGAGGAGACGGATTGGATCGGAGGGCAGCTGACAAGCCAGGCGGTCCCGCCGGATGAGCACCAGTGGATCGAGCAGTTTGGCTGCACCGGGACGTACCGTGAGTTCAGGAACCGGGTGCGGGAGTACTACCGTCGCCACTATCCTCTTAAGGAAGTAGCAAGGCGGGATGAGCGGCTGAATCCGGGAAAGGGATGGGTCAGCAGGCTATGCCATGAACCGAAAGTGGCCCTTGCCGTGCTTCAGGAAATGCTGATTCCATTTACGAGCAGCGGGAGGTTATCAATTCTTACTGATTATAAAGTGACCGGTGCGGAAGTGGATGGAGACGATGTTCGATCTGTCACCGTTCAGCATAGGGACGGACCTGTCAAAGTCCTCCAGGGTCAGTATTTTCTGGATGCGACGGAGACAGGGGAGCTTTTACCGTTGGCCGGAGTGGAGTACGTCACTGGGGCAGAAGCCAAAAAAGATACAGGCGAGCTGCATGCGCCGGAAGAAGCCAGGCCGCAGGATATGCAGTCCTTCACGTATGTGTTCGCAGTAGACTATGTAGAGGACGGAAATTTTGTCATCGAAAAGCCGGAGCAGTATGAGTTCTGGAAAGAATATCGTGCTCCGTTTTTACAGCATCAGCAGTTAAGCTGGTTCGCCCCTGATGCCCATTCGGGTGGTTCGAAGGAATTTGCGATGTTTCATCATGAAGATCTGTGGGGACTGTGGGATTACCGACGGATTGTGGACCCTAGCCTCTTTATTGAGGGAACCTATGAAGGGGATATCTCCCTCATCAACTGGCCGCAGAACGATTATTGGAGCGGTTCGATCATCGATGTCAGTGATGAAGACCGTAAAAAGCATATCCATGAGTCGAAGCAACTGAGTCTTTCCCTGCTGTATTGGCTGCAGACCGAAGCACAGAGGCCGGATGGGGGCAAAGGGTACCCTGGACTGCGGTTGCGGGGAGATATTCTCGGGACGGAGGATGGTCTCGCCAAATATCCTTATATCCGTGAATCGAGAAGAATCAAAGCCGTGTCGACGGTCGTCGAAGAAGACATCAATGCCAATACGAGGGAAGGCATCAAACAGGTGGACGATTCTGTGGGAATCGGCTGTTACCGGATCGATTTGCATCCGACGACGGAGACGAATACATTTTTTTATGCAGAGAGCTTTCCGTTTGAGATTCCATTGGGGGCTTTGTTGCCGGTTCGGGTGAACAATGTGCTTCCTGCGTGTAAGAATATCGGGTCTACCCATATTACGAACGGCTGCTTCCGGGTGCATCCGGTGGAATGGAATATCGGGGAGTCGGCAGGCAATCTTGCGGCTTTTGCCATGGAGAAAGGCGTCCTGCCACGTGAAGTGAGGGAGGATCAAGCGTTGTTGCGGGAGTTTCAGGCACTGTTGGTGGAAGAAGGGATTGAATTGAAGTGGCCTGAGGTCGGAGCGATTTAGGGGAGGATCCCTTTTTGTAGGGGGGTCTTTCCGAATGTTTTATAAGTCAAAAGGTCTAGTAAAAGACGTTCGATTTGTCTAAAAATGAAGAATTTATCCATCTTAATATTTTATTATGAAGAAGTATTCCTTTTATTCTGAAAATTATGATAGAATGAAACTGCCACATCATGATAGCGCATACATATAAAACGATTATATGGAGGTACTCTATGAAAAAGTGGTTAATCGGAAAGAAAATGACAATGTCAGCCATGGCCCTCGCACTGACAATCCCGGCCCTTCAAGCCCCGGCACTCACAGCGGAAGCGGACGAAGGAGAAGCGACGAAGGTTGTGGATGAGGACGGAATCAGCATCATCGTCAATGCAGAAAATGATCGTAACAATACGAATAAGCTTGTCGTGTTTGATCCGACGTTCAGTTATTTTACCGAAACAAACGGATCCTCGTATGAAGTGGTTCTCAAGAAAGATGAGGGGAACCAATATTCTGTTGTTTCATCAGGGCAGGGAGACAGTGCCATACCTGAAGATGGAATCGTCCTGTCAACGGGACCGCAAACGACAGATGAAATCATGCGTTTCTTGAAGAGCCTGGAAAAGGGAGAGACCGTTTCGATCGATGAACCGGTTGAAAGGACCTATGCCAATACGTTAGACGATATCGATCCTACCGATGAATCAAACCCTGAAGGAGCACCGTTTCCAGGGAACCGCGGAGCGAACCAGTTACTCCTTTACACACCGGCTTTTGGTTCAAGCACCGGAACAAATCCATATGGATATGAAATTACCGTTACCGATGGAGTCGTCACGAAAATCGGCGGAGGGGATAGTAGCATCCCGTCCAACGGATTTGTCGTAAGCGGACACGGAACCGAAGCGGAATATCTGAAAAAAGCAGAGATTGGGATGAAAGTAGAGTATGACGCGGACGGCAAAATCGAATTGATCCGCGACGCATCCACCTATATTTTTAAAAGTGAACAAACCTTGCAGGAAGCGAAGCAAAGCATCGCTCATGCTGAGGAAAACTATATTGATGCAGAGTTTAAGAAAGCACATGCTTCAGTAAAGGAAGCTGAAAAGCTTTTGAAAAAAGCAGGAGACATCCAGGGTGAAGATCCTCAAAAGGCATTGGAATATACGGAAGAAGCGACGCAGGCCGCCTACGACGCGTACTATTATTCCCTTCCTTCTGAAGTAGGGGAGCAGCGAGCCATCTGGTATCGACCTGAAGAGAAGGATCTGGATGATGTCATCACGACGCTGGACCGGATGGAAGAAGCAGGCTTCAACTCTCTTTATCTCGAAACCACTTTCTGGGGGTACACGATCTTCCCGAGTGACACGATGGAAGCCTACGGTCTGCCAAAGCAGCACCCGAACTTCGCCAATCAGGACTATGGGAAATACGGTTCGGATATCCTGAAAGCCTTTATCGAAGAAGGGAAGAAGCGGGGGATCACGATTCAATCCTGGACGGATGGTTTCATGATCGGCCACAGCAGCCTTGGCCTGCCATCACAGTTCAAAAAGTACCCGGAATGGAGCGCGGTACAGCGTAATGATGAGCCGGGCACACCGGGAAGTGATTCCAGCAGCAACTATTACTGGCTGGACATTGCAAACCCTGACGTCCAAGACTTTATGCTGGATATCTATAAAGAACAGCAAGAGGACTATAAGATCACAGGTGTAAATATCGACTATATGCGTTATCCGCACCATCCGTTTGATAAGAGCTATGGTTTCAGTGCTTCGAATCGTGAACGTTTCGAAACGGAATTCGGAGTCGATCCAAAGGATTTAGAAGAGTCCGATGCGTTATGGGAAGAGTGGGAGAATTGGCTGCGTGAACAGGAAAACACGTTTGTCGATCAGCTCCATGTGCAGAGTAAAGACATCAACCCTGCCTTTATGGTCACGGCGACTCCTGAACCGGGGGCAGAGGCTGTCCTGATCAGCGACTGGGTAGAGGACATCGATGGCGTCATCCCACAGGCGTACGGACATGATTTCAACAGCATCCAATCCACGGTCATCGCCAGCAAAAAGCTGACCCCGCCTTCGATGATGTATTATACTGGAATCTATTCGTTCTATCATCATTTGGGTGAAAAAGCGGCCGTCAATGACGTGTTGGCAGCCGGTCACGGAACATCCGGCGTGAACATGTTCGCCTTCGGTCAGGCCAGTGCCCCGTCTGTGGACGCATTGGGGAAAGGGCCGTGGAGAAATGCGGCTGTGAATCCCGGGGAAGACCCGAAAGCGGCAGTCCAGGCTACCGTTAAGCAATTGAAGGAACAGACGGTGTCCATTTATATTCCTAAGGGAGCGGTTAACAAAGAAGAAGGTAAAGAGCTTGAGAATAACCTTCGTAAATGGGAGAAGATGATGGAGAGACCGGATCAGTCTCTTACGAAAGAGAAGATAGCGGAAGAGTATGAGAAGACGGTTGAACTGATCAACTCATTTGAAACACTGAATCCAGTAGTGAAGGATAGAGTAGTGGAGAAGTTGGAGAAGGTGCATAAGTGGCTGAATTACTATTTTGAAAAACAGCAGTAAGTAAAAAGGTTTTGGGAGAGCGCTTCTCCCAAAACCTTTTTTAGTTCGCTGCTATATCACTTTGTTCTTGTCATTTTCAAGGACGGTTATATTGATAATTTTACTACTTTTTTTAGATTTCTTATAAAGCAGGGTTTCAATCCGCCGTGACTTTAAGTAACCCATACAACTCACAATAATCTACAAAAGAGTCCTTATTCTTTAATCTTAAGAATAAAAGCATCACTAGTATGAGATGCTTGTTCTAAGTACCTACTAAAAAATCTAATAGATAATTATACCTATTATTATTAAAGTTTAATGGTATAATAGTAATGTTTAGAAATGAAGGTATTATATTACTATAATGTAAAATGAAGGTTTTATGGGTGAGTTACTGAACAGTGTGTGGAACGGCTCTAGAGAATGACCCGGCTTTTTGTGAAGGGTGTGGAGCGAAGAGAGAAAGAGTTGTAGAAAAGAGAGTATGGTAAAAAGGCGTCCGATGTCGAAGGAGGCAAGGGCAGCATTTTTTCTGGTTGGGATTTTAGTTGCGAGACTCATATGATTTTATCTTCTATTTATAATCCTCTGAAAGATATTAAATCCACGAATGATGCTATGAAGAATCATTGTTAGAAGGTTTTTTGAGGACATAACGTTTGAGTAAGATGCTTTGCTGGATAAGGAACTACACTTTTCTTATGTAAGCGGGATGGATTGGGATGCTATAGAGATCATCTTGTATCCATACCCGAGAGTGAGTGGAGTGTGGTGCAATAGTGAAGGATGCACTGATTGCGGTCCTTTGATGTTAGAGGACTGCATTATTAAAAAATACAGAATGAAGAGGAAAATGTATGAAAAGAATGAAATTGTTTTTGGTTGTGATGGTTTGTGCAGGTGTATTTCTTTACTACATGGGGTATTTTGCGAAACCTGAAGAGCGGGTGAATGCCTTTGTGGATGCCTATAATCACCAGGACATGAACAAAATGTTTGAAATGGTGAAAAATCCGGAAGTCGATAAAATCAAGTCTGCACTGAAGTTCACCGGTTCAATCAGTGAAGCATTCCTTGGAATCAATGTAGCAGAACTGTTAATAGATTTTCTGCCGATATCAGAAGATGTATTGGGTTATAAGGGTTCTCGTATGTATGCAGAAATCACGGGGAGTGAAATGGATATATTGCGAACCGAAGCGACAGTCTATGCTGAAGTAAAAACAGAATCCAATCAAGCCAATGAGATTCAGAACCTTGTGTTCTATTTAAAGAAGGTCGATCGTGCTTGGTACATTACCGACGTGAAGGAAATGTAATAGATATGAAAAACAGGAGTAAATAAAAAGGTTTAGGAGAGCGCTTCTCCCAAAACCTTTTTTAGTTCGCAGCTATGTTTTCTTTCAGCAGTTCTGTCACTTTGTTCTGATCACTTTCAAGAACGGTTATATTGATAATCTTGCTACTTTATTTTAGATTTCTTATAAAGCAGAGTTTCAATCCCTAGTCCCTTTAAGTACCCCATACAACTCACTATAATCAGCAAAGGAGTCAAACTAACCAAATACCTGGACCGCGTCTCCCACATAATAAAGAACAGAAAGAAGCCAATGACAGATAGCATGGAAAAGGTAGTAAAGGAGTCCTTATTCTTTAATCTTAAGAATAAAAGTAACCCTATCAATAGCATGAGATGCTGGATCCTTGCATACCCTTGGATCAAATTTCCTGTCGTGTGTGTGGTCAATTGAGTAAAATGTTCTGGATGGTCTGGTATCCTTCTCAGTTTGTTTAATGAGTAATAGGTTCCGTCTGTCCATGTATGACCGATCTTTTCAATGTTAAATGCGATGTTCCCCTTTATCCCCTTTTCTGAGATCCGGTTTTTAAGCTCTTGATAGTGGATTTGAGAAACGGTTTCTCTTGGATACTTCGTTAATAGCTCCTTCGTCCATACGACATCATCCTCAGCGTACTTACCCAGCTTATTTTTGTTTTGTCCCATCACGATCCAGTGTGTGACCGGCATGCTTTTTTCTTCAACCATTGCCTTATCCAAGATCCCGTAATGATAAATCGCACTGTTAAATAACGATTTAACAACTAATAGTATGAGGAGCGGAATAATAAAATAGAGCTTCTTCCATTTCTTTTGATAGAGAAAAAGAACGATGCCAAAAGCAATCACAAAGATCACAAGTGATCCTTTTAATAGCATCCCGAATGAGAATAGAATGGATGCTGCTGAGACAATAAAAAAATTCCCTCTGAAATCCACGTTCTTATCTACTAAAATATGCAGTGGAAGAAGTAAAAAGATGAGTGAAATCGTATCTGTATAGACGATAGGTGCAAAAAAGATATAAGGAAAGAAAAGGACACTGACTAGTAAACTGACAATCCCAACGGGTGCTCCTGCCACCTTAGTAGCAATTCGATAGATTAAGTATTGGCTTAAGGTAATGACAATGACATTAAATACCTGAAACGTGAGGAGTTCAGGGGTGAAGATATTCCCGATCAGCGCCAATATGCAGGCAAGTAAAATATTATTTGGGTAAAGGGAGAAATACTCACTCATCTCACCGCTCTCCACAAACAACTTAGCACTGTTTACAACCGCCCCGAAGTCCCAGGATGGGGTAACAGATAATTCACGTATAACAACGGTTTGCAGGACCACACTTACTCCTAACAAGGTAATAACAGTTGCGAATGGTGGCAGTTTCTCAATAAGCCTGATTATATGCTTTCTGCATAGGAATATGATTAACGAAAAGGCGATCGCTAGGAATAATGTGATGATATTAAAGTACTGGGGTGTTTCCTGACTAATGGTGCTGTACCCTCTGCTCATAAAGACGTTCAGGCCGACTAGAAATAGTATCAGTGAAAAGAATAGAATGTAAATGAATCTATGTAAAAATTGAAAGAATTGCGCTCCCATGGTGTACCTCCTTGTAAATCATAGAAATCGAGTAGCTATTGGAAAAACTTCAGCCTATAGTAGGTTACCATCTTATGTTAATTTGGTAAATATATCTCCCTGTAAAAGATGAATATATTTCTATTTTGCCTCTTGTTTTGTTTAGATAGAATACTTTTTTACTAGTAATAGCATTGAAATATATTGGAAATTTTGATACCTTTAATCAAGTGCTTTCTATAAATTCCATGCCTGTACTAAAATGGATAAGTATTGTATTAGGGTGGAATTTTATTAGCATGAGTGAGTTTACTAGTTTGCAGCAAGATGCGTAAAGAAAGGAAAAAACAACTATGAAAATGTTCCTCAAATTTGGAACAGTGGGGTTCTTTAACACCTTAATCACTTTAGGGAGTTACACCCTCTTTATTTATATAGGAATAAACTACTTGGTGGCAAATGTACTGGGATACCTCTTAGGGGTCTTAAATAGCTACTATTGGAATAAGAATTGGGTTTTCCAGGATCGAACGGGAAAGGCTGGGGTATTCGTTAAGTTCTTCGCAGTGAATCTGCTGACTCTTGGATTTAACACGCTTGCTTTGTTCATTCTGGTACATCAACTGGGGGTACACCCCGTACTGGCTAATGTATTTGCCGTCGGTTGCGGCTTGGGACTGAATT
This sequence comes from Rossellomorea sp. DA94, assembly GCF_029834455.1. Taxonomy (NCBI): domain Bacteria; kingdom Bacillati; phylum Bacillota; class Bacilli; order Caryophanales; family Bacillaceae; genus Rossellomorea; species Rossellomorea sp. DA94. The sequence continues at coordinate 4,302,939 of NZ_CP122397.1, read as the reverse complement.
ATATCCTTAATTATAAATGGACATTCAACCAGGCGTCTTAAGCATTACAAGAAATATTCTTATTGGAGGAAAAGATGAAAGAATTAATATCGGTTGTCATCCCAATGTATTATGAAGAAGAAGTCGCGCAGGAGTGTTATGACAGGCTGAAACGTGTCATGCAGGAGAATAAAATACGATATGAATTCATTTTCGTGAATGACGGCAGTACGGATAGGACGTTAGATATTCTCAATGATATCGCGAATCGTGACAGCCAGGCAAAAATAGTGAATTTCGCCCGGAATTTCGGTCATCAAACCGCCGTTACAGCGGGTGTGGATTTTGCTGAAGGAGATGCCATCGTCATTATTGATGCAGATCTTCAGGACCCTCCTGAGGTGATCCCGGATTTGATCGCCAAGTGGAAGGAAGGGTATGAAATTGTTTATGCGAAGCGGAAGAAGCGATCGGGAGAAACGAAATTCAAACTTCTCACCGCAAAGTATTTCTATAAATTCCTTAACTATATGTCAGATATAGATATCCCGAAAGATACAGGGGATTTCAGGATCATTGACCGTAAAGCAGCGGATGTGTTCAAAAGCATGACAGAGCGCAATCGATTTGTCCGGGGGATGTTTTCCTGGGTGGGGTTCAATCAAACCTTCATAGAATATGAACGGGATGAACGGTTTGCTGGAGAGACGAAATACCCGCTGAAGAAAATGATTAAATTTGCTTCAGATGGGATCATTGCTTTTTCGACAAAACCTTTGAAAATCGTCATGACTCTGGGCTTCTTTTCGGTCCTGGTCTCCTTTTTAGTCCTGGTGTATGCCATTGGAATTAAGCTGTTTGGTCAGGGGGTAGAAACGGGATGGGCTTCCATCATGGTGGCCATTACGTTCTTCAGCGGCGTTCAACTTCTCGGTATGGGGATCGTCGGTGAATATATAGCGAGGATCTATGATGAAAGTAAAAACCGGCCGATTTATATAGTGAAAGAGACGGTTAATATGAAAGAGGGATCTCATCATCAGAGAAGAGAGGTCATCTGATACGTAGGACGGAAGAGAAGAGCATTATCTAAATAAAATTCTGTTAAAAAGATGAAAGAGAGTGCAAAAATTGCACTCTCTTTCATCTTTTTATTTATTGAAGTGATTCAATACGTTTTTAACCATTTGAGAAATATCCTTATCCGATTCCAGGGTCCCGGTGAATGTCAGGGAGCCTACAGAGAAGACTCCGCCACCGGATGGTGTATCATAATAAATCATATCGGATCCGCCTAGATTTGGATTTAAGCCTTTAGCAAGTCGAACGAAGTTTTTTGGAGTATAGGGCGTGATTTTATCTGTTTCCCCGCCGGCCGCCCCCCGACCGTTTACGCCGGATTCCCCAACCAGATCTCCGGTTTTCAAGCCCGTATTTTTAAAAATCCAGTGATTGGGTTTTTCCACTTTGTAGGGCTTATAGGTTCCATAACCCAAGTAATTATAAGCAACACCTAAGTACTTTGATTCGGGTCTTCCCAGGTCTCTCCAGAGTCCGCCTTTTTCTTTCGTTAAGGTGTGATATCCTTTATCCTTTCTCACTTCAATTTGATTTCCCTCGACCGCCACTTTCCAGTAAATACTGTTAGCAGAAAGATTAAGTACATTTCCACCCTTTTTCACGAAAGATTCGAATCCATTATACATAGGGGTAGTCCAGTATTCACTGTGCGAGTTTAGGGCGAGAGTTTCATAGTCCTGAAGGATTCCAGGGTTATGATGCAGGTCATACTCAGAGATTACATCATATGTATATCCGTTTTTCTCAAGCCAGGATAGCAAAAATTTTTCTGCGTATGGGAGATGGATGCTGTCCTCATAAGGATTGGTTGCCGTGTTTGGACGTTGGAAATTCAATGTCTGTCCATAGGTTCGACCTGACCCGTCGTCCACTTTATACCCGTAGAAAGAGGCACCTCCCCAAATATTATAAGCTTCCCAAGTAAATGTATTGGCGAGGACGGCAAGTTTTGGTTTTGTGCTGCTTGCATTCTTGATGGTGAACATGATGTAAAACTCTTTGCCGCTGGCATCATACACTCTTGCTCCATACATGCCACTTTTCCAGTTGCCAGGAACTTTAAGCGAATAACTGGTCGACCAATCCGCTCCATTTTTGAATGAGTATTTTCGATAGTTCTGTTTTGTTCCTTTGATTTCAGCATCTGTAAAGACGGCTGTATCTTTTGCTCCGAGTCTTTTGACATCTATGGAAAAGGTGGGTTGAAGAGTATGAACTTTAAACTCGATGGTCTCACCTGGAGAATAGCTTGGTTTAGTCGTATAACCTTCAATGGAATGCTGATTATCAATCACCAAAGCATCAGAATAGGGATTCAGAACTTCTTCCGAAACAGATGCCGGGCCACCTAAGATGAGGTAATTCCGTATGTTCTTTTCTTCTATTATATCCTTCGTATCTTCAGGTAGTCGGTCGGGTCTGGTCAAGAGGATGGGTGTGTTTTCTTTCGCTGCCAGAACGGAACCGGTAAGAGCGTCTGCAAAGGACAAGCCGGTTGCTATATATGCTTTTTCTGATGGGAGACTTTTTTTCCTGATTAAATTGGCTGCTACAGCATAACGGTCGGATCCTCCGATGCGTTCGGGATTTGGCAGCTTCGAAGCCACTTCTTTTCCTACACTTCCTTCACCTCCCATGATGATGGTGGAGCTGAAGGCTTTCTTGTTTAAATAACCTGTAACGGGTGCTGGGATGTCACTTTTTCTCGTAAGAAGAATGGGGTAACCATTTCTTGCAGCGAAGGGTGCCACCGACAGGGCATCTGCGAATGTCATTCCCGTTGCGATAACAGCTTTATCTGTGGACTGAACATAATTTGCGACATTGGCGGATACATCATATCTGTCTTTGCCACCGATTCTATGTATATCTCTAATGCCCATATTTTGTAATTCCGTTACAATATTTTGAGAGATACTTCCGGTTCCCCCGATAATGACCACTTTAGTGGCATGCAGGCGATTGAGTTCGTCTTTTGTCACTCCAGTTAAAGAATTGGCATGCGTAAGTAATATCGGTGCATCTGACTGGTAAGCTAACGGAGTGGCAGACAAGGCATCGGCAAAGGCGAGGAAGTTCACTATGTATACTGTTTGAGAATCTTTCCATCCTTTCTGTGAAACGTTTACCGCTACCTCGAATCTGTCCTTCCCTCCGAGACGCTCAACTTCATTCTCACCGGCGTGCACTTCTGCACTAAACCCGAACACAAATAGTAGTAGTGATACGATTATAATCTTTTTCATTTTTACCCCCTAATATATGTAAAACTGGTAATCTAGTATCTAATAATAGCATACTAATTACTATATATTCCATATAAAGTAATAAACAGGGGTAATATTACTTGAGTTTTTTGAACTATTATAGTTTGGAGAGATATAAAAAAACACGCTTAAGAAGATGCATTTTGCACCTTCTTAAGCGTGTTGTCACTCTTAGGCGTCTATTCTTTATTTAAAATGTTGAAGTGTTTTGATTTTCGGTACGGTCAAAATATATTGATTCCATGGTAATAGCTGTATGATTTTTACCATTAAGATGGTCCCCAGAAGAATGATTAAATAAATTGCAGGAAAATGTATTGTTTTCCAAATCGATGGAGGTGCTATTACCTGAAAACAGTAAAGTACAAAGGGGTGGGACAAATAAATAGCCATGGATAATGTACCGATTTTTGTCATGAACAGGTTTGTCCACTTTAATCTTGTTATGTTGGAACCTACTCCAATGATAAACAAGGTAATAATGGGAATATTAATCATATTGGTCACCCGGTTAGAGGCAATCGAACCCAAGACGGTATATTCCCATACAGCAACTAAAGTGATGAGTATGACGGATACTCCTAATAATAATTTAGATCTTTTTGCGAATGAAGATAAGGGTTCCCAGTAATAGGCTAAGAAACCACCGAATATAAAGAAATAGATCCAATTTGGCAGAAATGCTCGTTGACCCAGGATATCACCCCATATTCCCTCCATTTCACCCAGTGAAAATATCTCAAGAAAATACACATTCACACCTATTGCAACGCCCAATAAGATTGCCCAACTCTTCTTTGAACGAACAAGCTGTAAAAGCGGAAATACTAAATAAAACTGAAAGACAATGGACATAAAGTAAAGGTGGTAAAAAGAATTCCCGAAAGAAAAGTTCACAAGAAATCGTTTCTCTCCTACATCAAAGGGGTTTACACCTTCTGCTACATACATGAAAAGGAGATAAAAGATACTCCAAAACAAAAAAGGTATTCCGATTTTGGTAAAACGACTAGAGACAAACCGACTTAGATTAAATCCTTTAAAACGCGCTTGATAAAATAGAAGGAATCCACTGATAAGAGCAAATATGGGAGTTCCAAACCGGCTGATTTGATTGATGAAATAAGTCAGATCATTAAACTGCTGACCTTGCTGGTAATAGAAAGTCGCTGAAACATGAACAAAAAGTACGAGCAAACATGCAATGGCCCTTAATACATGAATTTCGGATATATGTCCGCGAGAATTACTCATGATGTCACACCCTCAAGATAGATAGATTTAATCTTCTACATCGTAAAGGATGATAGTGGGAAAATCACACGTGTCATCTTTCTTTAAATAAAATGTATCACCAGAATAATAATTCATCCATTTGTTAGAAGAGTTGGTATGATTCTTCACCTGGCCTGCTGGTTTTGTTTTATATGGAAAAGGGAAATGATTATATATCATAATACAGTTCCTCAATTTGTTCCTCTAATGGATAAAAAATCTTAAAATTTTCACCTTTTTTCCGACAACGTTCGCTTAAGACTCTTGTTTATAATAGAAGGACAACATTTGAAACTTCCTGCCACTAAATAAGAATAGGGGTGCTTATTCCATGAAAACCGAAGGAAATTTCATCAAAGGTATGTATTGGGGCACTTTACTAAGTATTCCGCTTTGGGTTTCTTTTTTTGGATGGGTAAAGATTGTGAGGGGATTGTTTATTTAGTATTTTGGATGGAGTCATGAATGATCTGGTAAATGTTCCGGTGCTCCTTTATTTACGTTGTAAGTGTAAAAATACTTCATTGATAGGTTAGTTTAGGATTACTTTATACAATATTTGGGTATTTAATTGTAAGAGTCATCTTATAGGGAACCTTCCAGATGACTATTCAGGATTGTTCAGTAAAATGTTTTATTCTTACGCATAAGTATCTGAATATTCGTTCTTTTTATTCGGGTTAGGCTAAGGTATACCAATTAATCTGTAAAGGGGAGTTTCATTTGCCAATCTATTATATGAAAGAAATTTGGACCCCGTTAAAATTCATTGGAATAAAGTTATACAGGTGTGAAGAAAATCAGTTATATATCAAATTTCTAAATAATCCTCGCAAACGATTGTTCAACTGAGGAAATGGTCTAATCCGTTTGAAATATAAGAACGACATAGGATGCGTTGATTCTCATTCTATGTCGTTCCAGTTATTGTGCTATGAAATTCTTATAGCAGTCAAAAAGGTTCTGGAAGAAGATTCTCCCAAAACCCTTTATTAACTGGCAGCTAAATTCTCTTTCAGCATCTCCGTCACTTTATCTTGCTCATTCTCTGGAACCGTCAGATAGTAGGTTCCTCCGATCTTTCCACCCTGACCTTTGATTTCATATTGTTCAATCGTATTCTTGGCACTTCTGTAATTTTTTTGAATACTCATTATATCATCTAAGGTCATATCTGTTTTAACATTATTGCCAAGGACATCTAGAATATCATCGAATTTACCAACCGAAGAAACGTTAGATGCTTTCCCTATAATCGCAGCGATGACCTGACGCTGACGTTCATTTCGACCAAAGTCTCCTCGGGGATCCAGATGCCTCATCCTTACATATCCCAGTGCTTTGGCTCCGTTCAATTCAATGTCCCCTTCGCGGTAATGATAGCCTTTCTTATAATACCCCTCATCATACCAATCCAAGTCATTATGAACCGTAACTCCATCCATGGCATCAACTAAGGAGCTAAGAGCCTCCATATTTACTTTAATATAATAATCAATTGGGATGTTTGTGAAGTTTTCCACCGTCTCTATGGCCATCTTCGTACCTCCGAAGGCATAGGCATGATTGATTTTATCCGTCGTACCATGACCGATGATTTCGGTTCTCGTATCACGGGGAATACTGATCATCTGCATCTTTTCTTTCTCGGGATTCAAGGTCATGACAATCAGGGCATCCGATCGCCCCTGATCATTTTGACGTTCGTCGACTCCCATCATTAAAATGGAAATAGGCTCAGCCGGCTCATCTTTTTCTTGGGTGATCTTCGGTGTATCCTTTGGTTTATCCCTCTTCACTTCTTCATGCATACTCTCCGCTGTTCCTTTAACAGAGTCGTACATGTAATAGGCATATCCGCCGATGCCCAGGAATAACAGTACGACCACACTTACAACACTTAATATGATTTTTTTCTTCAATTGGATATCCTCACTTTTCAACGTAGATATCACTATTCTACCTAAACTGCTTTATATAGTAAATATTAGGTAGTGTTTTTCTTATTCTGAATAAGGAAATAACATTCTTAAAAGTTGTAAAAATTTGATAGATTTGATTGATAGATTCGTAGGTATTTTCAAATATGCTCGTCGATTCCGTGATAACAATTTTTAAAGGAACTACCATCTCCATAAAAATGAAAAACCAATATATTTTTTTGAAAATTCGTTGACTTTGCTTAGTATCAGGTTTATATTTGTGTTAAGTAAAATTTAGCTAAAATTTTTACTAACTATCTATTATTTTTTTAGTTATGTTTGTAAGCGTATTCAATTTGGGTGTAAATGGCTCTTGGGAGGTGAGTGTTTGAGGGGGAAGCGCCGATTGATACCGATTAGTGCCATTATGGTAGTTGTGGCTGCTTCGCTGGTGTTTTACTTCTTCATGAATCGTGAGAGTGAGACAGTAACCTACAAGAACCCCGTTGGCGGGATGACCAATATTGGGGATCCTTTCATCTTAGAGTCGAATGATACGTATTATATGTATGCAACTTCGGAAGCATCTTACGGTTTCAAAGTTTGGCAATCTGATAATCTTGTGGACTGGGAAGAAAAGGGTATTGCCTATGATCACTATGAGCAGGAAAACAGGTGGGCAACAGGGGATTTCTGGGCACCTGAGGTCATTTCTTACAAGGGAAAGTACTACATGACGTATAGTGCGCGAAATGATGCAGGGTCTCTGCAGATTTCCGTAGCTGTAAGTGATGACCCTTTGGGGCCGTTCGAAGATGAGAGCACTGAAATCATCGGGCAAAGTGGTTCCTATATTGACGGCCATATCTTTATAGAAGATGACGGGACTCCTTATCTTTACTACGTCAAAGATTGCTCGGAAAACATCCTGGACGGAAAACATGTCAGTCAGATCTATGTTCAGCCAATGGATAAAGAGTTGACCAAAGTGACAGGAACGCCGACTCTTTTGCTCGAGCCCGATCAGGATTGGGAAGGCCTTCAGGGGGAATACCAGTGGAATGAAGGACCGTTTGTAGTGAAGGATGATGGGAAGTACTATCTGATGTACTCCGCCAATTACTATGCTAGTGAAGATTATAGTGTGGGATATGCTGTCTCGGATAAACCGACGGGACCGTTTAGGAAAGCAAGTGAAAATCCTGTTCTGTCTAAGGATCTTGATAAAGGTGTCTCGGGGCCGGGGCATAACAGCGTCACGACAGGGCTTGACGGAGAAACACTCTACGCTGTTTACCATATTCATACTCACCCGGAGGTACCGAGTGGGGACAGGCAAATGAGCATAGATAAGATGGAATTCATCGATGGAAAGCTGAAGATTCACGGCCCTTCCATGGACGAGCGGGAGATGGCCGTAGAATAAATAACATTTCAAGCCTATATAGGCAATGAATACTTAGGGGGCTTAATCAATGAAAAAAAAGAAATTACTTGGTGTTGCTTTATCGGCGGCGCTGGCAATCAGTTCATTAGCAGCGTGTTCCGGTGGGGATTCCGCTTCAGGCGATGAAGCAAATGGCGATTCAAAGAAAATAACGTTCTGGACCCCATTCTCAGGAGCGGATGGTCCTCGGATGAAAAATATCGTGAAAAGCTACAATGAATCTCAAGATGAATATCAAGTAGACATGCAGATCGTTCCGCAATCCGACTACTATAAAACAGTGGACGTTTCCTTCTCAGGTCAAAAGAATGCTCCGGACTTAATGATCATGCATACTGACCAATTAACGAACTATGTGGATAAGAACCTTTTGAAAGATCTTGGTGAGACTGTTTCTGAAGCAGGCATCAAACCTGATGAATACTCTGAGACTGCCTGGAAGGCCGGGTCGATTGATGGGAAGCAGTACTCCATTCCTTTGGATATCCACCCGTTGATCATGTATTACAATAAAGACCTTTTCAAGGAAGCGGGATTGGACCCTGAAAAAGCGCCAACCAACCGCGAAGAGTTCCTTGATTATACGAAAAAGTTAACTGATGAATCGAAAGGTCAATACGGCTATGTAGTACCGACTCTTTGGCCGAACCAGTTCATTTACCCGACAATCTTCTTCCAAAATGGAGGGGAACTGATCGCTGATGGCAAGCCGAACTATAATAGTCCTGAAGGCGTGGAAGCGCTGCAATTCATGACAGACCTGATCCACAAGTACAAGGTATCTCCTCAGAATGTTCAGCAGGACGGGGAAGTCACCCTTTTCCTTCAAGGAAAAAATGCGATTCAGTTCAATGGTCCCTGGATGATGGAACAGTGGGATAAAGCTGGCATTAACTATGGAGTGGCTGAGGTTCCTCAACTTGGAACAGAACAGCAGGCCGTGTATGCGAATGGACATAATTTTGTCATCCCTGCATCTGTAGATAATAAAGAAACGCTGGCGGGCATCAACGACTTCTTAAAGTTCACAGCTGAAAATGCAATGGAGTGGGCGAAGTCAGGCCAAGCTCCGGCATCGAAAGCGATATATGAAGAAAATGAAGAGTTTCAAAAAATGGTACAACAGCCGATCGTTGCGAAATCTTTCGAATATGCTAAGTTTGCTCCTAGAGTGGCAAACTGGGGTCAGGTTTCTGAGCCGCTTTGGGCAGAAGTCAACCTCGCTCTGCTAGGCAAAAAGGATCCTAAGCAAGCATTGGACGATGCAACGAAAAAAGCCGAACAAATCATGAAGTAATCATTCGTTTAGGGGGGAGGCAGGTGGAAAGCACTTGCTTCCTCCCATTCTCATTTAACGAACGCGGGTTCATTGATTTAAATAAAAGGAGGGAATCTCATGCAGAAAAACTCGTGGAAATCAAAGCTGACATCGAGTCTGTTTGTTTTACCATATCTCATACTGTTTTCGATCTTTCTCGTAGCCCCTATAGTATATGGAGTATGGATTAGTCTACATAATTGGGACCTTCTCAATCCTGTGAAAGAATTTGTTGGGCTGAAGAATTATATGAATATCTTTGATTCTGAATCCTATTTACACACCCTATTCTTTGAAGGGTTAAAGAACACGTTTATCTTCGTCATTTTCAGTGTTCCTCTATTGGTCATCATCGGCCTTGCTCTGGCTTTGCTGCTCAACAGCCTGCCCCAAAAAATCAAAGGCCTGTTCAGGACCATGTACTTTATCCCTTATTCTGTTTCCGTATCCATTGTCGCGATCATCTGGCTGTGGATTTTCGATACAAATAGCGGTCTTATCAATCAGTATCTACAGAAGCTTGGGGGGAGTCCCATTCCCTGGCTGACGGATTTGCCATGGGCCTGGGTCTCGATTATCATTGCCACGTTGTGGTGGACGATCGGCTTCAACATGGTCATCTTCACCAATGCCCTGAATGATGTGCCGGAAGAACTCTATGAAGCAGGATCCCTGGACGGTACGAACAGCTGGCAGCGTCTCATCCATATCACTCTTCCGACGATTAAGCCGACCATGATCTTTGTGATCCTGACTTCCACCATCGCTTCGTTCAATGTGTATGGACAACCTTATCTTATGACACGTGGTGGCCCGGGTACTTCTACACAAGTCTTGCTGATGAATATCGTCGAAGAAGGATTTAATCAAAGGCAACTTGGGAACGCTGCTGCCATGTCGATCATGATGGCTTTGATTATGATCGTCATCTCTATCATTCAATTCCGGATAACCAGAGAAAAGAAAGCAGGTGCCAGATAAATGAAAAACAAAGGGTTAAATGTTCTATTAATTGCTGTCGCAGTGGTCATTGCCATTTTCTTTATCGCCCCTTTATTCTGGATGCTCGCTACATCATTTAAAACGGACCAGGAGGCGTTCACGGCTGGAATCAAGTGGCTACCGGAAGTGTTTACCCTGGAGAATTATACGTATAGTTTAAGCGGCGGTTCAGATACACCCGTATTCGCTTGGATGACCAATTCCCTGTTGGTCGGAATAATCGGTACGCTGATTGTATTGTTTGTTGATACTCTTGCTGCATATGGATTGGCGAGACTTGATATCCCATTTAAAAAGCTGTTATTTGGCCTGTTTATCGGTTCCTTGACCATTCCATGGGTCATCACGTTCCTTCCCCTTTATATGGGATTCAATAAGGCTGGCCTCCTGGATACATATGCGGTTTTGATCCTGCCGTATTCTTCGAACGCATTTGGGGTCTTCCTGTTGTATCAATTCTTCAAAATGTTTCCGAAAGAACTTGAGGAAGCGGCATACCTCGATGGAGCCAATAAGTGGCAGGTCTTTACCAAGGTGGCGCTTCCTTCAGCGCGCCCGGTCATCTGGACATTGGCAATCTTCACTTTCATGATGATCTATAATGACTTCCTGTGGCCGTTGCTGACGACAAGCTCACCTGAAATGAGGACGATTACGACCGGTATTGCCATCATGCAACAAGGAAGCTTCGTTTCCTCTCCGGGAAGATTGATGGCATTGACTGCCATTGCCACCATCCCTGTTGTCGTCATCTTTATCATCGGACAACGTTCCTTTATCAAGGGTGTCACCCAGACAGGGATCAAGTAATATTGGGCAAAGATATCCTTCCTTTTTAAAGGCGGATATGAAAAAATTAATATAAGAAGAATAAAGGAAGAATGGATTGGTATAAATGGCAACTATTAAAGATATTGCGGAGAAAGCAAATGTTTCCATCGCTACAGTTTCCCGGGTGTTGAATTATGACAGCACCCTTTCTGTGGCGGATGACACGCGAAAAAGAATTTTCGAAGTGGCAGAATTGCTCTCATATAAACGTCGTGCCGATCGTAAAGCAGCGCCGTCAAAGTTTGCGATCGTCCATTGGTATACGGAAAAAGAAGAGCTGGAGGACCTGTATTATATGTCCATACGCTTTGGGATTGAAACCCGCTGTCAGCAGCTTGAGACGCAATGGGTCAAGTATCTCTATGATGATCTGGAAGAAGTGAAGCAGGAGAAGATACAGGGTATCATTGCAGTGGGGAAGTTCAGTGAGACGCAGGTACGGACCATGGCCGGCATTACAGACAATATTGTCATTGTCGACCACAGTTCAGAAGACGAATCCTTCGACTCGGTGACGATCGATTTTGAAAAAGCGATTAAGAAGGTATTGAATTACTTTGTGGAAAAAGGCCATACCTCAATCGGATATATAGGCGGACGGGAATCTTATAAAGATCAATCAGGTGAAATCGAAGATCTCCGGGAGAAATACTTTCTCGCATTTGGTTTGAGTAGAAACATTGTGGATGAACGCTTCATCTACAGGGGAACATTCACGGTAAATGATGGGTACCGACTCATGAAAAAGGCGATCGCAGAGCATGGTGATCAGCTTCCTACAGCATTTTTCATGGGGAATGACCTCATTGCCATCGGTGCGATACGCGCCTTGCATGAAGAAAATATTGCCGTGCCGGAGCGGGTGAATGTGATTGGATTGAATGATATCAGTGTGTCCAAGTATATATACCCGACATTAACGACTCTTAAGGTCCATACGGAGATGATGGGAGAGGTTGCCGTCGATTTATTGATGGAGAGAGTGGTAGGTCGGAAAGTAGGAAAGAAAGTATTTATCAGTACGGAGCTCATTAAAAGGGAAAGCAGCTTCTAAAACATAAGGAAACCATAGACGCGGATCTATGGTTTTTTTATTTAGTAAAAATACTGCGTTTAATTTTACTAAAACAATTGACGATTTTTTACCAGTTCTATAAAATGGGGTTGTACACGCTTTCATATATAACTAAGAAAATACCATATATAGATAAAAGGAGAGAACGTGATGAAGACGTATCGCCAAGAATACCCAAGGCCGCAGTTCGTTCGTGATAACTGGATTAATTTAAACGGGACCTGGTCATTTGCCTTCGATGACGAAGGAGTTGGCTCTCAGGAACGATGGTATGCCCACCAGGCAGACTCATTTGATAAAGAAATCCAGGTGCCGTTTGCTTACCAAACGAAGTTAAGCGGGATAGAAGACCCTTCCTTTCACGACACGGTTTGGTATAAAAGAGAATTCGAAGTCCCAAAAGAGTGGCATGGCCAAAACATCGTATTGCACTTCGGTGCGGTGGATTACCGGGCCTGGGTATATGTGAACGGTCAGCTCGTTGGCTCCCATGAAGGAGGACATATCAACTTTTTATTTGATATAACCGATTCATTAAAAGGCGGAAGGGAAACGATTGTGGTAAAGGTGGAAGACCCTTCAGAAGACGAAACCATCCCGCGTGGTAAACAGTCCTGGTTGGAAGAGTCTGCATCCATCTGGTATACAAGGACGAGTGGAATCTGGCAGACCGTCTGGATTGAACCGGTCTCCCGTACTCGGATCGACAAGCTTAAGTGGACCCCTGACGTGGATAATGGCCGTGTGAAATTGGATACTGAACTCGCAGGGAACTATGAAGGAAAGAAACTGGAGGTCGAGATCAGTTATAAAGGTCAGAGGATAGTAGAAGATTCGATCCTCCTACACGAGTCATTCACCAGCAGGATCTTCGATTTGTATAACTTAAAGATCTTCCGTACCGGATTTCATCATGACGGTTGGAACTGGACACCGGAGAACCCGAACTTGTTTGATGTGCTGATGACGGTTAAAGATGGCAGCCAAGTTCTGGATCAGGTAAGGACCTATTTCGGGATGAGAAAGGTCCATACAGAAAACGGGATGGTGTATTTGAACAATAAGCCGTACTACCAGAAACTTGTCCTCGATCAAGGGTACTGGGCAGACGGGCTATTGACGGCACCGTCGGATGAGGATTTGAAGAAGGATATTGAACTGGCGAAGGAAATGGGCTTCAACGGTTGCAGAAAGCACCAGAAAACGGAGGATCCCCGTTTCCTTTACTGGGCTGATCAGCTTGGATTCCTGGTATGGGGAGAGTGTGCTGCAGCGGCTTCATTTAATGATCAGGCTGTTGCCCGATTAACGAAGGAATGGATTGAAATCATTGAACGGGATTATAATCATCCTTCCATCATCGCATGGGTTCCATTGAACGAAAGTTGGGGGATCCCTGGAGTCAGGGCCGATCATCATCAACAGCATCATTCCCTGGCAATGTACCATCTCCTTCATTCCCTTGACGGGACAAGGCTTGTCATTTCAAACGACGGATGGGAACTGACCAGGACGGATATCTGTGCGATTCATAATTATAACCATGGTTCTGAACAGGAACGGGAAAAGTACGAAAAATATAAAGAAGAGTTGAGAACGAAAGAGTCGATCCTTGCATCGATGCCGGCCAAGCGCAACATTTATGCCAATGGATTTTCCCATCAAGGTGAACCCATCCTGCTTACTGAATATGGAGGGATCGGCTTTAGAATAGGGGAGGATGAAGGTTGGGGATATACCTCTGTTGCGAATGAGGAAGAATTCATAAACGATTATCAAAGAATTATGGAAGCCGTTTATCAATCAAATGTTCTTCATGGCTATTGCTATACACAGCTGACGGATGTTGAACAGGAAATCAACGGAATCCTTACCTATGACCGAAAGCCTAAATGTGACCTGAGAAAGATCCGGGCAGTAAACGATATGTGGCATTCAGAAACGATTTAAGAAAAACGGGGACCAATGAAGTTGAACAGGTCCCTTTTTCTTAACAGCGAGAGAGGATGTATACGATGGAGAAAAAGGAACTAATCGATCATTTTTATCAAATATATCGGAAGAAGGACAAGTTGAGGATGTTTTTTTCACCTGGACGGATCAACTTGATTGGGGAACATACTGATTACAATGGAGGCTTTGTATTCCCGGGTGCCATTACATTTGGAACCTACGGGGTGGTCCGTGAAAGGCCGGACCGGAACGTGTGTCTGTATTCGACGAACTTTCCTGAAAGGGAAATCATAAAGTTTTCGTTGGACTCATTGGAATATGAGGACGAACATGGCTGGGCGAATTATCCCAAAGGAATGATCAACTATATCCAGGATGCATATGGAACGATTCCGAGCGGATTCGACATGCTGGTATGTGGAAATATCCCGAACGGAGCAGGCCTATCCTCTTCAGCATCCCTCGAGTTGCTCATGGGTGTGGTGCTGGATGAGTTATTCCGATTAAATATGGAACGGATTGAAATGGTGAAGCTTGGTCAAAAGACAGAAAATCAATTTATCGGTGTGAACAGTGGGATCATGGATCAGTTTGCTGTGGGGATGGGCAAGAGGGACTGCGGAATCTTGCTGGACTGCGACACGCTTCAATATGAATATGCCCCCTTAAACCTTACTGGTCACAAAATCCTGATCATGAATACAAACAAGAGACGTGAATTGGCCGATTCCAAATATAATGAGCGCAGGGCTGAATGTGAAGAAGCGCTTCTCCGTCTAAAAGGTAAACTGGATATCCAAGCGTTAGGCGATTTAACAGAAAAGCAATACGATGACCATCGGGAATTGATTGCTGACCCCACTTTGAAAAAGAGGGCAAAGCATGCCGTCTATGAGAATGCCAGGACGATAAAGGCCCTGCATTCTTTACGAAAAGGGGAATTAGGTGAGTTTGGCCGATTGATGAATGAATCCCATATCTCACTCCGGGATGATTATGAGGTAACTGGAGTGGAATTGGATACGTTGGTGGGAGCAGCTTGGGATCACGCGGGTACCTTGGGTGCCAGAATGACAGGTGCGGGATTTGGCGGATGTGCCATTGCCCTTGTTGAAAATGATCACGTGGAGTCCTTCAAAAACGAAGTCGGACGTCAGTATAAATCAAAAATCGGTTATGAAGCCACGTTCTATACAGCGAGTATCGGTGATGGAGCGAAAGAATTGTAAAGGGAGATGGAGCAGATGAGCATATTAGTATTGGGAGGAGCCGGTTATATCGGTTCGCATGCCGTTTATCAGCTGATTGACGAAGGATATAACGTGGTTGTCATGGATAATCTGCAAACCGGACATGAAGACGCAGTTCACCCTGAGGCTGAATTCTATCAGGGTGATATCAAAGATAAAGAGTTTTTAAGAAATGTTTTCAAAAAAGAAAAGATAGATGGGGTCCTTCACTTTGCAGCCAATTCTTTGGTTGGGGAATCCATGGAGAAACCACTCGAATATTTTGATAACAATGTGTATGGTACACAAGTATTGCTTGAAGTCATGAAGGAGTATGGAGTGAAACATATCGTCTTCTCTTCCACGGCTGCAACTTACGGTGACCAGGATGTCGTTCCGATCACAGAAGAATTGCCAACGATTCCAACCAATGCCTATGGGGAAACCAAGCTGACCATGGAGAAAATGATGAAATGGTGCGACCGGGCTTATGGTATGAAGTATGTTGCTCTCCGCTATTTCAATGTAGCGGGTGCCAGGAAATCAGGGGAGATCGGTGAAGATCATACGCCGGAAACCCATCTCATCCCCGTCATTCTCCAAGTTGCCCTTGGAAAGCGTGAACATATCTCCGTCTTCGGGAATGATTATCCTACAGCAGATGGGACATGCATCAGGGACTATATCCACGTGGAAGACCTGATCGAAGCACATATCCTGGCATTGAAATACTTGCAAAATGGTGGGGAAAGCGATGTCTTTAACCTCGGAAGCAGCAAAGGGTACTCGGTATTCGAAATCATCCATAGTGTACGGGAGGTAACGGGTCATCCGATCCCTCAAGTGATTGATCAAAGGCGTGCGGGAGATCCCGCGATACTTGTGGCCTCATCGGAAAAAGCGAAACGTGTGCTTGGATGGAATCCATCCAGAAATAACATACACCAAATTGTTGAAGATGCGTGGAAGTGGCATGTGGCCAATCCGGCAGGGTATAAAAAGTAAGGGAGGAGTGGACAAGGTGGATATTTATTCAATGATTCAAACTCTCCTGAACCGAGGAATAGATCTTGGACTAATAGAAGAGTGTGACGAAATGTATGCCCGAAATCAGCTGCTTTCCTTATTGAATCTTGCCGATTTTCCTGAAAAGGTGGAAGGATCAGTGGATGTCCGAATTCCGGATCTGCTCGAAATGATCCTGCAGTATGCTGAGGACCATCATATCGTTGGCGAACTGGATGCAGAAAAAGACATTCTCTCGAGCAAATTGATGAATGTCCTCATTCAAAGGCCGTCGGATGTCAACAGACGTTTCTATGAGTACTATGAAGAGGATCCGAAATGTGCAACCGATTACTTCTACCAGTTGAGTCAGAACAGCAACTATATACAAACAAAGAATATCGCTAAGAATATCAATTATAAAACAGAAACGATGTATGGGGATTTGGACATTACCATCAATCTCTCAAAACCGGAGAAAGACCCTCGCCAGATCGCTTTGGAAAGGGAAAGGAAACACTATGTGACCTATCCGAAATGTCTGCTATGTCCTGAAAACGAAGGGTATGAGGGAAGAATCGGACACCCGGCACGATCCAATCACCGGGTGATAGGTATGACACTCGGACAAGAGCCATGGTATCTTCAATACTCGCCTTACGTGTACTACAACGAGCATTGCATCGCCCTGTCAAAGGAACATCGGAATATGAAGGTGACACCTGAAGCATTCCGCCGTTTGCTTGACTTTGTGCATATGTTTCCACATTACTTCTTGGGCTCGAACGCTGATCTTCCCATTGTCGGTGGATCAATCCTGTCCCATGACCATTACCAGGGAGGAAACTATCAATTTGCAATGGAGAAAGCACAGGAAGAGTTCGCTTTCGAATTGCGTGATCATCCGGACGTCGCTGCGGCCACTGTCAAATGGCCGATGTCGGTCATAAGGCTCCGTTCTGGCAACCCTGACAGTCTGGTGGATGCCGCAAGTCGGGTCCTGCACGAGTGGCAAGGCTATTCCGATGAAGAGGTGGATATCCTGGCATTTACAGATGGGACACCACATAATACTATTACACCGATTGCCAGGCGAAACGGCGAGGATTACGAGCTTGATCTAGTGTTGCGAAATAATCGGACAAGCGAGGAACACCCAATGGGGATCTTCCATCCTCACAGTGATGTCCATCATCTCAAGAAAGAAAACATTGGGTTGATTGAAGTGATGGGACTCGCCGTGCTGCCTGCAAGACTGAAATCAGAGCTTGAAGAAATGGAAAAGTACTTAATCGGAGAAGAGAATGGACTAAAGGAATATCACCAAGAGTGGGCAGACGACATCAAAGCACGTTATGGAGCGGGACTTCATGGAGAAAATGTCCGTGCCGTTCTTCGACAAGAATTAGGAAGCAAGTTCCAGCGGATCCTGGAAGATGCCGGTGTATTCAAAAGGAATCACAAGGGAAGGGAAGCCTTTCAGAAATTCTGTAAGCTATTTTCCTGAACAGTGGAAGTATTGAATGGAGGAGAGACGGCAATGAATCTAGCAATCTCGGAATTTGGTGAACGGGAAGGAAAGAAGATCCTCGCCCATACCATTAGGAATTCATCGGGTATGGAAGTAACAAGCATCAATTATGGATGTATCATCACTAAGATCATTGCGCCGGATCGTAACGGCAAACGAGAAAATATCGTACTGGGCTTTGATACACTTGAAGAGTATGACCTTCATTCCCCCTATTTTGGAGCGGTCATCGGACGCCATGCCGGCCGAATTGCGGGAGGACGTTTTACGTTGGATGGCATCGCCTATCCGTTGGCCCAGAATGATGATGGGAACCATCTCCACGGAGGCAGTACAGGATTTGATAAATCAATCTGGGATGTGGAAGTACAGGAAGGGAAGGGTTCACTCAGCCTGATCTACCATCTCCTGAGTAAGGATGGGGAGGAAGGATACCCTGGTAACGTAGAAGTGAAGGTTATGTATACACTGACAGAGAAGAACGAACTATTTTTTTCCTATGAGGCGGTCTCTGATAAGCGGACGATTCTGAACATGACAAACCATACTTATTTCAATTTAAGTGGGAATGCAAAAACGACGATCGAGCAGCATGAACTGATCCTCAAAAGCAATCAATTCCTTGCTTTAAACGAATCCTTGATCCCGACAGGAGAAGCAGTCGATGTAGCGGGAACGGACTTTGATTTCCGGACCGGCCGGAAGATCCAGGATGGCATTGAATCCGCTCATACTCAAAACCAGCTGGCAGGGAACGGATATGATCATCCCTTTTTATTGGAAAAAGGGGAAGAACAAATCCACTTGACCGAACATGAAAGCGGCCGGACGTTGCGTATGGAAACAAATCAGCCTGCAGTGGTTCTTTACACAGGAAATCAACTCGAGGAAGATTTTGAAATCAGAGGGACAAAGTCGCAAAGCTATCTGGGTTTGTGCCTGGAGACACAAGGAATACCCGATGCCATCCACCATCCCCAGTTCCAAACCACCGTAATCGAAAAAGGGGAGCCTTACAAATCTATCACCAAACTGACATTTGGTACGGTTTAAGGAAGCGGGGGGACGGTTCTTTTGCTGCTTATTGGAAGCAGGAGAACCGTTCCTATGCTTCTATTGAAACCTATCTCCCAAGCCATCCCCCGTCAACAGCCAACAAATGCCCATGAACATACTTTGAAGCCTCCGAAGCTAAATAAACAACGGTCCCCTTAAAGTCATCCGGATTTCCCCATCGATCGGCTGGAATCCGATCAAGGATCTGTTTGCTTCTGATAGAATCATCAATTAAGGCCGTATTCATATCAGTAGCGATATAACCTGGAACAATTGCGTTCACATTGACGCCCTCTTTTGCCCATTCATTCGAGAGGGCTTTCGTCAGTTGTGCCACACCGCCTTTGGCTGCTGCATACGCCGGAACGGTCAATCCTCCTTGGAATGATAGAAGGGAGGCGGTATTGATGATTTTGCCTCCACCTTGTGCCACCATGTGACGACCTGCCTCCTGACATAATAGCCAGACCACTTTTAGATTGATATTCAGCACATCATCCCAATCCGACTCAGGGAACTCAACAGAAGGCGAACGACGTTGAATGCCAGCATTGTTGACTAATATATCAATCTGCCCAAAGGTCGAAATCACACCGGGAATAGCGGATTTCACTTCTTCTTCCTTTTCAAGATCGCATGGAATAATAGAGCATTTTCTACCAAGCTGTTCGATTTCTTCTTTTACATCCGTCTGCTCTGGATTCCTCTGAAGTAAAGCAATATCCGCTCCAGCCTCTGCCAGAGCCACTGCCATGGACCGGCCGATTCCACGTGTAGCCCCTGTAATGGCGGCTACCTTGCCGGTCAAATCAAATAAGTTATTAGTCATATGTATCTCTCCTTCTGCCATTATAGTAATCATTCAATCAAACTAGGAGTAAATGTAACAATAGGGATTGATATTCGTCACAAAGGCACCCCTATACTTGATTGAATGAATGAGCCCTTCTTCCTCCAGGCCCTAAGTGCTTCCTGTACAGGCACCTGACTGATACCAAGTTTTTTTTCACTTCCGTTTCCGCAATCCGGTCGCCGGGTTTGAGCTTCAGCATAATATTATCCTCTGAAAGTTTTTTTTTTACTTCATCCTTGAGGGAGACAAGCGTATTCATTTTTGTTGGTTTTGACATTTACCACAGTCCTTTGTGGCAATTAGATTTGTGAGGTTATATATAATGAATTGTATTGTATATAATGAGTGGTTGCAATGGGGGAGCAGGGGGCGGTTCTTGTGCTTTTAATTGATTGGGAAGCGTCAGAACGGTCCCCATTGCTCTGGAGTGATCAGATGTGGCTTCGCTATCAGTTAAACAAACATTTGATTATCTGATAGGAACGTTGCATTTACGGTTTTTGTGAAGGTAAAAGGTTGTTTAATAGGTTTTAGAAAACATCGTGGGTCCACAGGAATCCACCAGTCTTTTACCACACTATTAAAAGGGCCCCTTTCAAAAGAAAAAATGCTCGTTCCTAAAGATCATTAGAATTTCTACTGCCTTGATTTAGAATCGGATGAATTACACTTCCATCTCTTTTCTTAATCAGTTCCATGTCTTGAATTTTCGTTGAATTTGATGATCAGTGAATAACGCAGGTGATAAAGGACTCTTTTATATGAAGCCGGAATTTTTTTCTACTAAGGGCTTTCGAGTCTTGGCTGGTATGTCTTCTTTACAGTTGAAATAAATCGAGTGTTCGTAATAATGAATAAAAAATAGGTATAAAATGTAAAAAAAGTAAGTAACACTGAGTTTTAAAGAGTAAAAAGGCGAAAATAGTTCTTTTTAACGAATTTTTTACTAAATTTCGAGTTTTTCAACCTGTGTCTTTTGTCATATACTTGGGTTGTAAGTTCGTTATAAAGAACTAAATGAGGTTTTTAAACGAACTAAATATGAATGAAAACACAGGAGGAATGGAAAAGATGGCATTTGGAGTATTGAGTACAAAAGTAGTAGCAGGAGTATTAGCAGGTACAGTAACATTAGGGGCGGTTGGCCTTACATTTAATGGAGCAGGCACAATCGACAACGTAAAAAGCCAGTTGGATTCAATGAAAGATAAAATTGTTCAATATGAAGCTTCTGAAACTTCTCTATTCGAAAAATTCGGCATGCTGAAAGAGGATGCTAAAAATAAATTGACCTTTGCAAATGGAAAGATTGTAGAGGCTAAAAATAAGATTAATGACCTCGAAGCAGAGAAAAGCCTCAAAATCAAGGAACTTTCAAAGATGACCGCAGAAAGAGATGCTTTGATTGCTGAAAGAGACCAGCTGACTACAGACCTGGAAGAAGCGAACAAAACAATTGCAGAAAGAGATGCTGAGATTACCAGTTTAAAACAAGCTATTTCTGACTTGGAAGGAAAGCTTGCAGCTCTTCAATCGGAGTACGATACTCTTCTCGAAAATTACAATGCTCTGGTAGCTGAGAATGATGAATTGAAAGCAGAAGCGAACCGCGCAAATGATGAGGTGGATAAAGCTAATAGTAAAGTTGCTGAATTGGAAGCAAAATCTACTGAGGTTGAAGAAGCCACTGCTGATGCTCAACCAATGACCCAAGATGAGCTGGATGCTGTTGTACCTGTAGCGGAACCAGAAGTGTTCGATGCTGAATTAGTAGTTAAGAATCTTAACTTGACCTACATTCAAGATGGCCAATCTCCAGAGTTTAAAGCTGCTCACCCTGACCTTGATATTAAAGAAGGAGATAGAGTATGGAGAATAACGAACAACAACGACTTCAAAGTGTATGTTGAGTACCGAATGGCTGGTGGAGGGACTTCAGGTGAAATACTTGCAAACCCGAGTCAAACATTTTATATGAGTGGTCAAGGTGGGACGATGATTATCAAGTGGCAAGATGAGAATGGAACATGGAAAGAAACAGTAAAAGCAGGGGCATAAGGAAACAATTTTTTATAGGATAGTGTGGTATTTCTCAAGAGCATTCTTTCTACTTTAGTAGAAAAGAGTGCTCTTTTTTTCTTTTGCGTCTTTAAGGGGAAATTGTTTTAACCTGTAAAGCTTATATATTATCAAAAATAGGTATAATGAACCATTTTATATAGTAAATAATACCCAAAAAAGGAAGCGTATAGTGATATAATAAAATCTGCTTCAAGGTGAAGGAAGTTTTTAAGAAGGGGGACGAAATTTGAGTTATTGTACAGCATGTGGAAAATCACTAAAGAATAACCCGGCTTTTTGTGAAAGTTGTGGAGCAAGGAGGGAGGTGACAAAAGAGGAGTCGATCAAGAGGGTTCCTAAGACTCCAATGTCTAAGAAGAAGAAGGTATCTCTGTCCATTGCGGGTATTTTAGTCGTAGGTCTGATTAGCACTCATATGATACTATCCTCAATTTATGATCCTATGAAAAATATTCAATCAATGGACAGTGCCATGACGGGTAATAGTGAAGAAGGCTTCCTTGAATACATAACGTTTGATAAAGATTCATTATTAAATAAGAAACAGTATTTTTCTTATATAAAGACCTTGGATTGGGAAGGTATGAGGGAACAATTGGTTTCCATTACAGAGAGTGATCTGAAATTTGATGCTTTTGTTAAGGATCAACGCGGTCATGATGTATTCAAAGTAGAGAGACAATCCATTTTGGGTCTTTATGAAACGTATGACATTGAAGCGGTTCCCAATCAAGTCTTCATTACGACGAATATGGAACCCGCCACGTTTAAGATTGGTAATAAAACGGTGAGTGTGAAAGACAGCAGTGAACCTTTTGAGGTGGGTAAAGCCTATCCTGGCACGTATCCGGTAAAAGCCGATGCCGCTAATCTCTACGGAGAATTTTCCATAGAAGATGATATCGAAGTGAAACCGACGAAATCTGGTGACTCTAAGCATAATCTTGACTTTAACGGGGATACATATGCGATTGATACCAATTTCCCTGAAGCAGTCTTATTTATAAATGGGAAAAGCACGAAGAAGACGCTGCAAGAGCTGGAGTATCTTGGGCCATTTCCGGAAGATAAGGAAGTGACCATGTTTGCGGAATTGTCGCAAGCAGATGGGAAGACTTTAAAGAGTGATGAGGTCACACAAGATCAAGGGTCATGGGGAAGTCTTTCTTTCTTATTTGCAGAGGACAACGATAACCTATCTGCGGACTCATCAATTACTATGGAAGAAGCCAATCAGTTTGTTCTCGATTTCAGGGATTCATATGAACAGGCTTTGAATACTCGGGACTATACGTTGATTTCTTCCTACCTGCTTTCCGGAAGTTTAGCAGAAGAGGAATTGGTTGAGTATATAGGAGATTTGCAGGATAAGGATTACTCCTATGATTTCAGAGACAATACAATCTTGAATTCTCAAGAGGCCGAAGAGGGCACATTTGAAATTACCACAAACGAGAGTTTCATTTTCACCAATCATCTCGGAGAACAGACTACATATGATCGTGAGAAAATATATACCATCATAAAAGAAGATTCATCGTTTAAAATTAAGAAAATTGATATTCATGATACCGAACGAAATGAGATATAGTGGAGGGAACAAAATGATGAAATGCACGAAATGTTTGAATGAACAGGACTCTGGTAAGTTCTGCGGAAAATGTGGAGCCGGTTTAATGGAGACTGAAAATAACCATCAGCCAAGTGCTTACGAAGAAGTTGCTGCCGCCTCGGAGACAGTTACAAGAGAGCCGGTTCAAGTAAATGAAAGTGTGACGAAGGCTAAGGAAAATGTATCTAAATACTGGAATTATGCGTTACAAGTTCTGAAAAAACCTTCTGTAGCATTAGAGGGTGGAGATCACCAGTTTGTTAATGGACTTATTACGATTGGCCTTTTTGTCATAGCTTTCTCACTAAGCATCTATTTTTTGGTGAATAAATTATTTAAAGCGATGTTCGGTGGACTTGGAAGTATGTTCTCTGAGGATGGGATGGGAACACAATCTTTGCCGTTTTTCCATCTTACATCATCCCTCTTTATGTTTTCCCTGATTTTTATTGTGGGAGCGCTGATTAGTGTGTTTCTGGCAGGGAAATTGATGTCTCAAGGGTTTTCTCTGAAAGAGTTGCTGGCTCACTTCGGTGGCGTTCTCGTTCCATTTGCTTCATTGAATATAGTAGCGATTCTTACTGGCTTAATGGGTTCAGTTCAATTGACACTTATTCTGACAGGGGTCTCACTTCTTTATGCGATTGTCATCATGCCGGCAATAGTTGTGTACGATAGAGCAATGAAATATCAATCGTCAGTTAACAAGGTATACTTGGCTGCGGGAGCGTCTGCGTTATCTATGTTCATTACTTACCTGGTGATTCGCACGAGTGTGATGGAGTTTATGGATGAGATTGGTTCTTTGGTGAATATAGGGTTTTAGTAGACTGATTCAGATTGATAACCATTAAGTTTGAATTCATTTATTATCCTAAAAAGAAGCACGGGGACGGTTCCCGTGCTTCTTTTTATTATGAGGAAACTTCAGAGCCGTCCCGTTGCCTTCCATGCTTGCTTACAGATCCCTACTATCTACTTCTTCAGTGGATACCAGATCATACATCTTCAAGCCATCATCTGTAGAAGTTATTTTGTACTTGCCTTCAAATGCCTTGTATTTCCCTGAGTTGTCATTGTAATAAATATTGTATTCTTCCGTTGTATAAACGTAGTAAGAGCCATTTTCCAATGGTTCGACTTTCTCGATGTCAACGTTGACGAGATCCTCGGTTATTCCTTTTTTCTCAAGGTGGTCGATATAATCTTTAACCGTTTTTGAATAGGCGGAAGAGGAGTCTATATCATCTGATAGAATTGAAAAGTCACGATTGTTATATGCTTGAACGCCATTAGATATAAAGGATTCAACAAAGGACTCCACATCATCGCTGACTTGTTTTTGAGAAATATTACTATAGGCAGGCGCAGTCTCCATTTGCTTCTTCAGTGCGCCTTTATCAATATCAATCTTTTTAGCGTTGCTTTCATCAAAATTCCAGACGGATGACCAAGAGGCGACACTCCATTTTTTACTTTTTGCTGAATAGCTTAAAGAGTAGTTACTCACATCCCTCTCTTCTGACAGTGATAGGGGATCTCCTGAATACACATAGTCTTTCATCCATTCTGCGTGGATCGGCAGAGTGGCCATCCATTCACCGTCCTCTTCCTCCAGATATAGGGATTTTAAATCCACTTCCAGGTCTGTAATGTATCCGAATGTTTTCCAGTCATCCCCCGTTAACTCTTGAAAGGAAGAAGAAACAAAGGATGGTACTTCGTTGGATTCCTCTTTAAGGTACTTTTCATCTTGATAGGCAAGGGCTTTGGAAAGGTTGAGGAAGTATTGTTTCAGCCCTGCCACGACCTGATCCTTTTGTTTGTCGCTCAACTTCAATGGCGCCTCCAGTACATTGTCATCAATGGCCAGGGTATCGGATTGGATCGCTCCGAAAGCCATGTCTTTCTTTACTTGCACCTTCATGGAACCATCTGTAAGAACCGGGCCGATTTCGGCGGTGTTGTCTTTTGTGGTCTTCATCCCTGTGTCCTTTCCGTTCACCCAAACGGAGGCACCTTCACTATTCGTATGGACCGTTGTATAGTCGATGTCGAAGAAAAGATCTGTGTCCGTTTGTCCGACATGTTGAATATCAACTTCCTTTTCCAACTCCATGAAATCAGAGGTAAGGACTGCCTTGACTTTATATGCTCCAGGTATGAATGTCCCGAAATTGACACTATCGCCCTCTCTGGATAGGGGTTTGATTTCTTTTCCGTTGACGTAATAACGAACGTCATCGTAATTGGTATAAACCGTCATGGGGGTCGACTCCATGATGAAATCATAATTATCGTAGATCAGAAACTTCTTTCCTCTTTTTTCAAAGGTGATCAGCTGGTTGGGAGACTCAAAATCATCATTGGCTTTAACTGTATGGGCATCAGCCATTTCTACACTGCTATGTAATTGTGTTATCAAGGCATCTTTTTGATCCGGGTTTTCTTTTAAATAGGTAAGAAGGGCCTGAACATTTTTCTTTGTAACCTTTTCAGAATCTTTTCTCGAATCAAGAATACGGGTTAATTCATCAATATTGCCTGTTTCTAAGTTTTCCTCGAAATCAGCCATCAGGTTTGATTTATCCGTTAGGGAGTCGCCTACTTTATATAGCGATATACAGGCAATGAAGAAAAGAAGAGCTGCTCCGATGATGATTTTTGTTTTTAAGGTTAGTGTTGAAAAGGAAGAGATGCTGGTTTCTTTTTTAGTAAGTGTTTCTTTCCCGCTTATATTTGCCCCACAGCTGGTACAGTGGGGGGTGTTTCCTTCTATTTTTTTTCCGCATGAAGTGCAAAATTTCAAAGTGACTTCTCCTCTTTATACATATTTAGTGGTTATTTTTAAAGTAAGCGTTGTAATGTTATACATGATTAAAAAATGAGCCATAAAAATACCACTCCAGAAAAAACGGAGCGGCAATAGGAACGAAAGATCATGAAGATCTCTATTAAACTGCTTTTGACAAACCGGAAATGATTCCTCTGGATTGTAGTTCACTTCTAGTGGTTTCATCAGCAGGTCGGTATCCTTTTTCAAGTAGATCTTTTATAAAGATTTTATTATATACAAATGAGAATATGATTCCTGGTATCCACGCACCAAATCCAAATGTAAAGGCACCGACAATTGCAGCTGTAATGAACATAATGGCAGCCCACTTTAAATCTCCTCTAATAAGGGCAGGGAAAAACCCAAAAAAGAAAGTCGTCCAGCTGAATCCAATCTTCACTTCTTTTGTAACTCCCGCTTCGTTTTGTAATCGTGCTTTCACTCTACATTTCTCCTCCTTTAGTTATAGTACTTTAGTATTGTATCATAATTTATTCAAAATATAACTATATTTTCCTATTCAATTTCAATCTTTTGCCTGTCTCATGATACAATCACCAGAATATTTGGGCTGCCTTTTTAAAGTGTAGAGAAAGAGGCGCAAAAAAGAAGCAGGAAAAACGTACCCTGCTCCTACATCGCTTCCTTCAACCCCTTCTTAATCAACCACTGATTCGCCGGGTAACTTGTCAGAAACCCTAATATCATCGCAATCTGCATCATGAACCAATACGAAGGTTCGGTCGGTTTTGGTGGCTCCGTGAACAGCAGATAATGAACAACGGCCATCCATCCGAACATCCCCACTTCAAACGCGATGAGGGAAAGGGAATCGGCTTTGATTGCCTGTTTGAAGGCGTTGAGTTTTCCATCCTCCTTATTCATTGGATAAATCGAGTAGAATTGAAAGATGACGCCGAATAAATAGGCAAGTATAAATTCCACGGTATAATGTGCGAATAAGGTAGAACCAGCAATAGTTAGCCCAGTCATGGCGACGATCGGAACACCGACCGCGTCACCGAACGAACAACCTGCCGAGCAGTGGCTGGTGGAGACGAATACTTTCGCGGCATGGCCGCGGTTGTCTTCCTTTTCTAAATTCTTCGCCTTCACCCGACCCCACCTATAGTATGTCCAAAGAGCAATCGGTCCGAAGAACCACCCGTTGATCGGCCAGACCACATTCATAATCTTCATCTTCTGCGGATGCTTGAACACATCCACTAATATGATCAGGGAAGACAATAATCCTATCCCCAGAAAAATCCACGAAATCGTTGTTAGCACAGAACCATCCTTTCTATATTCTTCTATTCTTCTATAAGCAAATATACCCGTTAGAGAATATCGATAATCTTTATGAGATTGAGAGTTTTTAAAAAAAATTATCCGCGGGGTGTCCTTTTTCACTTTTCAACCTATTAATAACTTGAATAGACCAAAAGGGTGCATGAAAATATGAA
Source organism: Rossellomorea sp. DA94 (assembly GCF_029834455.1). Lineage (NCBI taxonomy): Bacteria > Bacillati > Bacillota > Bacilli > Caryophanales > Bacillaceae > Rossellomorea > Rossellomorea sp. DA94. The sequence goes on along the minus strand of NZ_CP122397.1, from coordinate 4,275,120 downwards.
ATCAGGATGTAAAGTGGCGGATCGAATAATGGCATCCCTCACTTGGCGCTTCGTAAATCCAAACGCGCGGATTGTTTTACTTTACTAATAGGTCCAAAGGTGAGCCAAGAGAACAGTCCGCGTCTTTTTAAACAAACGATTGATTAACCATAGGGATTACTGGTATTATGCTCTTCGTATATGTATACAAGTGTTTAGATAATAGTTAGGAGTCAAAAAGGTTGAAGAAGGGACTTCTTTAGCAGTTTTATGGGGGAGCAGGTCGAGGAGCAGAGCACACGTTCTCTGGAAAGAAAAAACGAGGAGGAGACACTGTCTTTCTCTCATCAACTACTCATTAGGAGGGAATCCAAATTGAAATCCTACATTGTCAAAATCGAATTAGAAGAGTCGGATCCATTAATATGGAGAAGAGTCATCATGCCAGCGGGAGCGACATATAGAAGGCTTCACGACGTTATCCAGAACGTGACGAATTTTCGAAGTGGTTATCCTTATGATGGTTATCACCTCTATGAGTTCGACCTCACGAAAGATCATAAGATTGTCACGGACCATGAAGAAGCTTATCTTGAACATCAGCACTATAAGAAAAACAAGGCGGCATATGAGGAAAGGCTAAAATCGGTTCCGTCTGAAATGCTGGAATTTGAAAAGAATGCCCTGGAGAGACTGAAGATCGAAGTGCGGAAACCCACTGGATTAAAGATCGATGAGTATCTGGAGAAGTATGGAGAGGTCCGGTATGCCTATGATTTCGGTGATGGTTGGCAGTTCACCATTAAGCTTGAGAAGATTGTCGACGATTACTACTTTGGCTATCCAACCCTTCTTGACGGAGCAGAGACATCTCCACCTGAAGATGTAGGCGGGATGCAGGGTTTCTATGAATTTCTTAAAGCCTATCGTGATGAGAAGCATCCGGAGCATAAGGAAATGAAGGCTTGGGCAAAATCAGTACGCTTCAGGGAATATGATCCTGAGTGGATCAATAGGATCCTCAAAGGACTTAATTATAAGAAGACAGAGTGGGATAAGATCAATCATGAAAATTATATGATTATTGAGGATAAGTATCGGAAGAGTTAGGGTAAGCAAGGGGACGGTTCTCTTGCTTCCTTTTTATTTTGGGGGAAGCAGAAGAACCGTCCCCCTGCTTCCCTTCACACATCCCTTTTCTTAGTAATGAAAATGAGCGCCAGGTTGTACAGTGCCAGATGAAGAAGGATGATGGTTATTGCCAGTGACAAGGGAAGGAGGTCCGGGGAAGGAACGGTTTGGGTGTAGACGGTTAAATCTTGATTCAGAATGAGGGAGTAGTTCCCGGCCTCCGTATACTGAGAGATGAATGACATGGTTTTCTTCCCAACGAGTAAGATCAGGAGGGAACATGTAAGAGAGATGGCTGAGCTCCTGAAGATGATCGACAGAATGAAAGCTCCGGATCCTATGATGAAGGTTTCAATCCACTTAAGCAGGATACCCCATTCAAACGAAATATAAAGGGAGTCAACTGCCATATCCGTGACCCATAGCGTTCCTGAGAACAGGAGGTAGGAAGCGACGGTAAATAGAATCAACGCAATATATTTCGAGTAGATAATGGTGATCCTTGCATTAGGCTGCATAAAAAGGGCCTTGATGGTTTCTCTTTCATATTCCAAAGCAACCAATCGGGAAGCAATCATGATGACGAATATATTCATAAAGGCAATGCAGGGACCGAAGGAATCTGTCATATTGACTATGCTGCTTGTCTTCATGAAGTATACAAACAATAGAGTGATCAGTGGAATCATCCCTAAAAGGTAAAAGGTCATTTTGTCTTTTATTAATTTGAAGAGTTCGCTAGTAATTAACGGCATATTGATGGACACCCTGTTCATTGATTTTCATGAATTCGTCTTCCAAGCTGCTTTCAACACTTTCTATCCGAAACACCCGAATCCCATTCATGATCAGAGACTTGGATAAAACGGCTGCTTGTTCATTTGAACATACTCCTTGAAAATGATGAATTGATTTCACTGTAATGGGTTGAAGCTCCGGCATTTTTTCCGCAATAATCCTGGCCGCTGTTTCCGCGTCGTCTACGTAATAATCCAGGAGGTGTCTTTGTTGACTGTCTATACTAAAAGAGTAATGGTTAATGGCATTTTGTTTCAACAACCGCCCTTCATTAATCATCACCACCCGGTCACAAAGAAGTTCCATCTCCGTCAGTAAGTGACTTGAGACGATGACTGAGATATGGTGTTTGTGAGCAAGTTCTTTCACATATTGTCTTAACTCTCTGATTCCCATCGGATCTAATCCGTTTGTTGGTTCATCGAGAATCAGGATGGATGGCCGGTGAAGGATAGAACGGGCGAGACCTAACCGTTGCTTCATACCAAGGGAATAGGTATGGACTTTTTTATGAATGGACTTTGTTAAAGAGAGTAACTCTACCACTTCATCAATTCTTTCTTTCGGAACACCGGGATAGAGTTTAGAGAAGTATTTCAGATTATTATACCCACTCATATATTCGTAATGGGTTGGAGTCTCTACAATGGCACCGATTTTCCCTAGTGCTTTACGGGTGTCCCTTTGAATGGAGTGCCCTTCAATAAGAATATCCCCTTCTGTCATTCTCGCAAGACCGACAATCATTTTAATAATGGTTGTCTTCCCGGCCCCATTGGGTCCCAGGAGACCCAATACTTCCCCCTTTTTTGAAGAGAACGAAACATTATCGATGATTTTTTTATCTTTTATCTTTTTACTGACATTCATGACTTCAACTCCGTACTCCACGTTCATTCCTCCCTAACTTTATCGTGTGAACTCTGAATTTCTGTTAAATCGATCGATCTGGTGCTTAGTTTAGTGCTGAGCATTTCTTGATGAGAGGAAAAGAGGATAATTTTCCCTTTCATCATTTCATGTGAAATATGTATGGCCGTCTCCAGGCTTTTCTGATCCATCCCTGTAAAGGGTTCATCCATGAGAAGCACTGTTGGATGATGGTAGATACCAAGGATGAAAGCCAGTTTTTGCTTCATTCCTTTACTATATGTTTTCGTAGGTTGCGCTAATTGTTCTTGTGTTAACTCCAGTTTTTCTGCAAGATGATAGGGCTTTTTCTCGTCGTGGTATTTCCGAATGTTAAGGTCCATTTTCAAGTGCTCATCCCCTGTGAGGTAAGGATATAGAAAAGGGGAGTCAGATAAATAGCCCACTCTGCTTATATATTGATAGAGTTGGGTATCCTGGTTGTACTGATCAATAAGGATGATTCCTTGATCTTTCGATTCGATTCCTGCAATGATTTTGAGTAAAGTGGTTTTCCCAGCCCCATTTTTCCCCTGTATATGAAGAAAAGTATTTGGTTCCACAGACAGCGAAAGATCGTGAATGACGGGGTTTGCATACTTTTTGTATAATCCTTTAATGGAAATCATGAAACTCCTCCTTTCAAAGAATGGTTGTTTTAGCCTTCAGGATATGTAGAAGGGCGAGTGAGATGATCGTAAATAAGAAATACAACCCAAATGTCATACCGATGGTTTCAGTTATCATGGAACTGACGATGAAAAATCCGAAAAGTAAAGCGCTCAGAGTCAGTAATACAGCCAATTGGTGAATTTTCTCCTTATAAAGCATTGAGAATTCCAACATGAGAAAAATGATAGTGAAATTGACGACAAATAGAGGGATCACCTGGAAAGATTGTAAGAGTGATAGCCCAATAAATGGAACAGGGAATATGATGACGGCCAGGTAAACATACTTCGTGACAAGTTTTAAAGAGTATCGAATTGGCAGGGAATTGAAATAATCATAGGAGTTCCCTTTGAGTTTGTTATTCACTTCAGAGATAAACATTAAATAGAGAAAATACATACTTAGCATGCTGACAGTTGGCACACTGTTCAGAAATTGGTTCTGAACGTGGATGATTAACAGAAAACATAGATTGATTCCCGTGATCGTCACAATCAGAAGCTTGTTGAATGATTGTAAGTAAATCAGTGAAAGAATGACTGGTTTGGGTTGTCGGGATAATATTCCTTTCTTCAGCAGTTTCGCACTGAGAGGAATCCCCATTCCGACTTTTTGGGTATTGGACCAATAAAGAGAAGTGATTGAAATGATAGACGTACAGATAAACACCAAAGTGTAAACGAGAAGTGAATCGTCTCCTTTAATGAAGTGAAACAATTCCTGGATGACAGAGAAGACGCGGTAGAAGACCGTCAACTCATAAGAAATGAATGTAATCGCCATAAAACACACTACATAAATGATAATCAGTGTTGGAAATAGGCTGGTTACCTTAATGGAAGGAAAAAATGTGTTGACCGCGAATCCAATTGCACTCATGAGCGTCAGAAAAAGCAAAATGGCTGCCATACTTTTGACAGTGAAAAGTCCCTCCGTGATAAAAGCCAGGAACATGGGGGCTCCGATTACAGTACCTACAATGAGAGCTCTGAAGGTAGAAATGCCAAAGAGTAACAGTTTCTGTTTAAAAGGACCGAGCCCTTTCATGAATAAGAAATGGTACTCCTCAGTTGAATAGCTTCCGAAAAGCTCTTTAATACTTAGAGCATTATATACGAGAATCAAGGTGAACATCGTCATGATGGCTCCTGTATAAATGACACTTTCGTAGCTGCCGGGGTTTGTCATGTAATCATCACTGATGTCCCTTCCCATATTGAAAGAAAATAACGTGAACATAACATAAAAAAACAGGTTCATCGCCAAGACGATCTTACTCTTGGTATACATGCCTTGTGCTCTAAGCTCTCCTTTGAAATAGATTCTAAGAAGTAAGAAATGGTTCACTTGAAAAACTCCCCAAAGAATTTAATTTTCACTAAATGGCTCCGATATCTTTCGTGTTCAGATGCTTTAAACTGATTGCATACAAACCAGCGATGTACAAAACTGTAATCGTCAAGGATGTGGATAAACTGGATCCGTTCATAAAGCTTGATCCAGACATATAGCTTGAGTAATTAATGTTGGCAAACAGCGAATAATCAATCCACTCAGCTCTTTCCGTAAAATAAAGGACAACTGCGTCCCCAATGAAGAACAGAAGATATGACACTATGATGGATAAAATAAAACCTCTCACTAATACGGAGATGGTCAATGCTATATAAGACACAACCATTATTTCAAGCCCTTTTAATAGATATCTGAACAGGGTATATGTATAAGCAGAATACTCCACCACTTCATCATCACGCATAATTAAAAAGCTTCCAGGCTCAGTAATAGACGGTTGGTAATACACTGCCCCTATGAGAAAACTGACGAGATATGTTAGCAGAGTTCCCATGCATACAACCAAACCCAGTGCAAGGAACTTAGAAAGATAGATCTCCCCTCTGGAAAAAGGGGTGGCCAATAGTGATTTAATTGTATTGGATTTAAATTCCTTTGAAAAGAGGCTTGCTCCCCAGAAAATCCCTAAAATGGATAAGATATTCATCACAAATAAATTGTTATTCACATACTTCCAGAGCTTTACTGGTTCTTTTATCTTATTTTCCATTCTGAATTGTTCGATCAGTGTTTGTTCTTCGAGCATGGATTGATATTTAGGGTCATCGGTGATAAGTTCCTGATCGTCAATGGATTGTGACTCTGTCGCTGCCTCCAATTTATCCATCGAAATTCTCTCCGATATAATCAAATGTAAAGAGGAGAATAAAATCAAGCATAGCAATATTCCACTAAGCATTTTAATACCTGACAGTTTCCTGCACTCATATCGTACTAAGGTCCACATGGTTCCTTATACGGCTCTCATTCTTCTTAAGTCCAGTAAGGAATAGACGAATACCCCGATATAAGAAAGGAAAACGATTAAGAAAATATATTTCCATTGTTTCAGTGCAAACACCCGTACGATTCCGAATAGGAAAGAACCCAGAGCAAACCAGCCGGATAGTTGTATCGTTAAAGGGATTTGTGATAAAGGTATCACCTGATTCTGTTCCGCATATGAATTCACTACAGTAAAGTACTCCTTTGCCCCAACCGCAAACAGCAAAGCTGAGATGAGTGAAAGTCCGATTAAGACGAATAAGAAATTTTTACCTTTTACCTTCTTCATGAAAACCACTCTTTTCTATAAATGTTTTTTTGCTCATTGTAAATGTTCCTTTAATATCATCTGGTGCCTTAAGACCCCTGGAAAGAATCTTAATCTGTCCGGTAGAAGAGTCATAAAGAAGCCACTGAATGCTCCTCTGAATCATAAGAATGGAGATAAACATGGTAACGAATAGTAGAACCAGAATAAAAGATGTTTGTTCAAAAGAATAGGTGAGCAATAGAAATAAATACAAACAAACAAGGATCAATTGAGAGATCACTGTAGAGAGTAATACGCGCTTTTTAATTCCGTAGACAATAAATTTCTCTTCTGAAGCTTGTTGACTCCAAAATCCATAAAGCCATAAATCGTTGTATTGAATCATGATGGTCCCTCCATATTCATATGATGTATACTTCTACTACTGCGGCAACCGTAATCAGACAAATGGCTAGCACGTTAAACGAAAGTCCTCTTTGTAAAGCCGAGAATGATAATGGTGAGGAATTGTTCTGTTTTAGAATGAACTTTCGCAACCATTCCCATAAAAACCGTATGATGTACATATCACCAATTGCGGCAAGTAAGAAACCGACAACTTCGATTGAACCATGGGGGAATGTATTCCAAAACACAAACCCAGCCATATCCGTGTTGATGAACTCGCTTATCAGAATCCCTACAGACACGCCATTGATCAAGAGAATGATCAGAGTGACAAAGCCAAAGGATAATATCCCTAAAAACATAAATAAAATGATAGAGACATTGTTTTGAAAAATGTAACCGAATGTCAAATCTACCTTCTTTGGATTTAAATCCAGATCCAACAGGAATTGAGAAGAAAACATTCCATATAAAAGTCCGATGGATAAGGCCAGAATCGGTATATAAACTCGTTTCTTCATTTTATCCTCCAAAATTGATTAGGAGAAAAGCACTTTCATGCTTTTCCCCCTTGTTTTCATTAAAATCCGATAATACCGCTGATTCCGAAGATCGCAACAACCCCTTGCAGCGTACCAATGAATGGTGCCAGAAACGGATATACGATAATCGCATATGTAAGTCCGCCTGAAGCGATAACGCCGGCTACTGCAACAGCAAATTCTCTCTCTAAACCTAAGGTTCCTACTAATTTTCCTGTTAGGACATTTGCTAAATTAAACATCATCATTCTCCTTCTCCACTATTAGATTAGTAACCGATTACTGCGCCTGTTCCTGCGATTGCAAGAATTCCTCTTAACGTCAATACGAATGGAGCTAAGAATGGATAAAGAGCAGCAACTAAACTCGCTCCTCCTGTTGTTAGAGCAGCCACTACACCAAATGCTACTGATTCAGATAATCCTAATTTAGATACTAGTAATCCTAATGCTGACATATTGTTTCACCTCCTGACTGTTTCATGGTTTCCTCCCTGTAAAAGTAGAGAGATTTGAAATGTGAGGTTAAGAATTACGGCTTACTAAAACTAGGATGAATGACTCTGTAAATCTTAACTGAATTTATCGTATCATGGCATTTGGTGGAAAAACATTACAATAAGTTGGGAAAAAAATAACGAATAATATACATTATTAGCTATTTATAGATTTTGTTTCCCATCAAAAGATGGTACTTTTTATATAGAAAGAAATTTATCATAGAAATAGAGATAAGGAGTAAGGCAGATGAAAAATTCAGGTAAGCTATTGAAGCTTGAACGAATTAAAAAAGGAATGAAACAAGTTTCATTGGCGAGGGGCATATGCTCAACTTCTTATTTAAGCAAAATTGAAAATGGTCATACTTATCCAAGTGGGGAGGTCATAAACCTTTTATATGAAAGGCTGGGGTTAGACTTATCAAATTATAAAACTCAAAATGATGAAGAAAGTTACATACTTCATCTCGATTCATTCTTGAAGGAAATGACTCTTCAAAAAGATCCTCATGCCATAAAGCATAAGTTGGAAGCCGTTGAGAGGGATTCATATCTCTTTGAGTCTGAGAATCTGTACTATGACTATATCTTAACTGTTCTCAGGTTTTACCTTGCGAATTCAGACCTTCAATATGCACAGTACTATCTTATTTACCTGGATGAAGAGAAAGACAGTTTAAATGATAGACAACAGTATTACCTTTATAAGAATAACGGAGTATACCATTACTTGAAGAAGGATTATAAATCGTCCTTCCAATACCTGATGAACGCACTAAAAAAGACGGAAGAAACAGTCATAGCAGATTGGGAGATTGCAGACCTCTATTATATGTTAGGAGTTGCCTCTGTCGCAGATAGTCAGATACCGAATGCGATTGAATATTCTAGCTTAGCTTTGACATATTTCCGGGATCACTTCCACTTCAACCGGGCAATTGATTGTTATATCACGCTTGGGATCGCATACAAAAGAGGCCTGAATGTTGTGAAGGCCCTGGAAATGTTTGAATATGCAGAAACGATTTCTGAGAAATTCAACTTAGTCGAATACAAAGGAGTCATATACCAAAATGTTGGGTCATTGTACTCCAGTATGGGGCATTTTGAACAAGCGATAGAAAACTATGTTTATAGTCTGAAGAGTAAACAGAATGAAGAAAAGCAGTTGATCTCCATCTTATCGATTGTGAAAGAATACTCGAAACAAAACAATCGGGAGAAGGTTATTCACTGGATTAATAAAGGCTTCACCCTTCTGGAAAACCATCAGAAGCATCAGTCTTACAAAGCCTACTATTATCACTTTACACTTTATAAACAACTTTATCAGAATCAATACATCCAAGAAAAATTCGCCAAGGAGGCCATTGACTATTTCGAATCGATCAATGACTATAGGCACTGTTATAAATACAGCATCAAGATGGCCAGCACTCTTCTGGAAACAAGAAAGTATAAATTGTCGGCACAATATTACCAAAAATCATTGGAATATATAAAAAGAAAATTTGAAATCCACTATTGGGAGGACTTATAAAATGAAAAAGAAACTAGCATTCGTACTCATGACAGGAATCATCCTAGCCAGCACACAATTTGGAGGCGTAACTCACGCAGAAGACGAACTTCCAGATATACTATCCATTTCAGTTGACCCCATCCTACAATTGAAACTAACCCTGCCACTATTTCAGAACTGATCTTGCTGGGTAGCAAAGGGACGGTTCTCTTGCTTCCATTTTCAGCATGCTCATTAGGGACGGTTCAGACTTGATTTTTTGCAATAAGGAAACTTGAGGAAGATTCTAAATAAAGAAGAGCTGAAGGCGCAGACTACTTGTCTGCGTCTTTTTCTCTGGGATGGTTGCGAAGGTTCCGATTGACTAAGTTAGAATTAGGAACCAGGGAGGTTTAGATGATGTTGTGTCTCAAAGGAACAAAGCTTATATAGAAATAGTATGTGAAGGGAAAGCCCTCTCTTTTTTAAGAAAAGGCTTTTTTATTGGGGGCAATTAGATTTTATCGGTTTATATTATTTAAACGACGCATACCCCTCATCGGCCATTACGACGCTGCCGTTGATGGCGTCTGCTTCTTCTAATGAGAGAAGATATACGGCATTGGCCAGTTGTTTAGGCTGGGTGAGTTTGTTCCCCATGACTTTTGCTTTCATGGAATCAATGATGCCGTGGTCTTTATAGCCTTGGATGATCGGGGTGTCCACGACGCCCGGCGCGATGCCGACTACACGGATTCCGTATGGAGCCAGTTCCAGTGCCGCTGATTTGGTCATCATGTTGACGGCTCCTTTTGTGGCGTGATAGGCGAAGGTGTTCGGTGATGCCAAGACCCCGAATACAGAGGTGGTGTTGATGATGACACCTTTGATGTTCATCTCCTTCATCTTCTTAGCCGCTGCGATGATGCCGTATGCCACGCCGTGTTGGTTGATATTGATGATCCGATGGTAGGCATCCATGTTCATATCGAGTACAGGTGTGGGCGACCCGATTCCGGCATTGTTGAACATGATATCGATTCTTCCGTATTCTTCAACGGTTTTTTCTACTAAGCTTGTTACGTCTTCGTGGTTGGACACATCCGTTTTGATGAAGATGGCTTCGCCGCCCGCGGAACGGATTATCTCGACCGTTTCATTCCCCAACTCCTCATTGAAGTCCGCGACAACAACCCGATCACCTTTATTGGCAAACTTTAGAGAGGTTTCTCTACCAATTCCGCTTGCTCCGCCTGTAATAACCGCTACTCTTTTCGTCATGTGTATTTCCTCCTTATTTTTACATCTAAATTAATTTTAACATTCACATAAATTTATTATAATTTAATAAAACTAACATTTAGTTAAGCGACACTTAAGGAGGGACGGACCTTGAATATTGAACAGTTGGAGCATGTGGCAGAGGTGGCAAGGGCAGGGGCGATTACGAAGGCGGCGGAGCATTTGCATGTGAGTGCGTCAGCCGTAAGCCAGTCCATCAGCAAGCTGGAGCAGGAATTGGGAGTACAGATTTTTACCCGTAATCGTCAGGGGACAGAGTTGACAGCTGATGGGAAGAGTATTATGAAAAAAGTGGACAATGTTCTTGCTGCCATTGGGGAACTGAAGGAAGAAGCGAACCGGTGCACGGATACGCTTGGCGGGGAGTTGAAGATCGGCATTATCCCCGGTCCCATCAACCTTCTGATCGATATGGTATCGGCGTATAAAAGCGATTATCCGAACGTGAAGGTAGAGATACATGAGATGGGTCCGGTGAAAATTGTCGAGGGGGTCGAGAATAACGAGCTGGACATTGGATTGATTTTGACTTCAGAAACCTTCGGTGTGCAACATCATGAACTGGTTGCGGAAGAGCTCATGGAAGGAAGGATGGTGGCGGGTGTACACGAACATTCCCCGTTGGCCGCGTTCGACCAACTTTCACCACAGCAGCTCATCGGGGAGACCTTCGTTCTATATAACGATGACTATATAAAACAATTTGCCCACGATACCTTGTCTCCGTTTGGATCCATCGATCTTCTTTTTACCACGAATAATACCGAAGCGATTAAGAGGGCGGTTCAAAGCGGGGTAGCGGTGACCCTTGGGATGGATTATTCGTTCCGGACCCGTGCGCCTTATACGAATCAACCGATCATTCCGGTGGAGATTGAAGGGGCGGGGAGTGAACCCCTTCATCTTGCGTGGATCAGGCGGAAGGACAAGGTTCCTTCGCGGAGGGTGAAGGAATTTGTGAAGAGGGTGAGGAGGGGGTTGTAGGGGGAGAGGGGGACAGTACTCTTCCTCCATTTACATCTTTGGAAGCAGAAGAACCGTCACCCTGCTTCCTATTTATAATTAAACACACCTTCAACCCCACGATCATACTTCCAATACATCCATCCACCAAGCACAAAACAAGGCGCCACAACAATGGCCATTCCCATAAAAGCCGCACCAGGTGAGATATCATACAAGAAGCCACCGATAAACGTCAGCACAGCGGTACTCAATCCCATTCCAAGGGAAGTGTACACACCCTGGGCAGCTGGAATATCCTTGCTCTCCAATTCTTCATAAACCAACCGCATAAATGCAAAATGGGTCAATCCGAAGGTTAGAGAGTGGAAAAGTTGGGTAAAGATGAAGACAGGGGTGCTGGGGAAGAGGAACAACAAAGTCCAACGCGTCACAGCAGCCCCTGCTGCTATTATAAACATGACGGAAATGCTCTTACCTTTCAGCAACCGGTCTGAAAAAGAAAAGAACAGGATTTCCGACAACACAGCAACGTTCAAGATTACGCCGATATACACGGCGCTCACATCTAATTCCTTCAAGTAAAGAACGCCATAATTATAATAAGAAGCATGTGCACCCTGAATCAAGACGACGATCACCATCGCCCAGACAAACTTACGGGACTTCAGAAGTCTCCTGTAAGAAAGCTTCTCCTGGCCACGGGTTCCGCTCATAGACTTTGGCAGTTTCAGAAGAGAGGAAAGCAGGATCACTACGATTCCACCGAATAAAAGATAAATCACGGCTCCCTCTGTAAAAATCGACGTCAGAAATCCAACCGCAAGCAGTGCCGTCGTATACCCGATCGATCCCCAGGAACGACTTCGGCCATAATCAATCCCATCTTCCTTCATCATCACAGCCGCCATGCTTTCCACCATCGGAAGCAGCATCGGATACACAAGGCTGAATAACACCATACACCCGAGCACCATCCCGAAAGAATCCATAGGCAGAAACATCAGCAACGCTACCCCTGAAACCAATACAATCCATCTTGATAACCGTCCCAATGAAACCGTCTGGCTCAATTTTGGAAAGACGAAGAAGCTCGAAAACGAACGGGCAATCATCCCGACGGCAATCACAGTACTCGCAGCCGAAATGGAGAATTCCTTACTCTCCACTAACCACGCTGTCCAGTAAGGGATGAAAATCCCCCATGTAAAAAATATCGCAAAGAACTGAAGTGACAACCACGACTGATTCTTCAAATCTATCAGATCTCCCTTTATGTAAAGTTGGAAATAATTTTACAAACAACGAAACATTATACGGAAGTCAGTTCGGGATGACAACCAACTTAGCGATTATCTTTTCCTAAGTGAGTGGAACCGTCCATATGCTTCTTGTGTGATAACATTGACACCATCAATCGAAAGATATGTCCTCATGGCAAATATAAATGCAGAAAAAGAAACGACCAGACTCTACTGGTTAAGACGGTAAAAGGTCCTTATGTAAGGGGCATCTTGACTGCTAGAATAGACAAAGAGGTATATTGGTATACTTTTGGTTGTGAGTTCTTAATGGGCATATTAGCGGATAGATGAAATACAATAAACAATACATTTGCTATTTTCCTTTTGAAGACTACCGGAATGTGACCTTAGTAGAAATATGAGACTGGTTTTAAATAGGTACAATGAAGGGTTTTCAAAACCTCAAATGAAGGTCGTGGTGAATGGGTTTCCTCCCTTTATTAAGAGACCCATTTTCGTCAATGTCTACCTGTCCTTGACAGTAAAGGGATTACAGGGTTATCCCGCTTGAATTTACATAATTTTCCGAAAATAATATTGGTTTCCGCACTCCCCTTATATAATATAGGAAATGAAATGGATCACTCATTCCATGTATAGAAGGAGGTAGAAAACATTGAAGAAAGTTTTTATAAGTATAATGATTTTATTCCTTATGCTACCTGGAGCCATGAACGGAAAGCGGGTTCAGGCGGAGGCGGTCAGCAAGCTTGATTCCACCTATTTCGGGAAACCGGAACAGCTCTTGACCCCATTGATGGATGCTGTCAGTATCTTCAACGGTGCGGTAGGGACTGAGGACGGGAAGCCGGTGATGTACACCACGACCAAAGGTTTGCCGGCACAGCTGAATGTCATGGACATCGAAGCTCAGAAACTGTTAAGGGTCATTCCACTCGAGGGAGCGGAGAATACGTGGGCTCATGAGGTCCTCCCAAATGGAGATTTATACATCGCTACGATCGGAGGAGGGGCGAAACTGTGGAAGTATTCACCTGGTGGGGACAGTGCCCAGGTCGTTGCCACATTTGCAGGGGAGACGTTCCCATTTTCCATCACATCGGATCAGGGAAAGGTGTACGTAGGGACTTATCCAAGCGGGAAAGTCTATCAGTATGATCCAGATAATGGGGAAGTCGAGGATTACGGAAGGATGATCGGGGAGTCTTCACAGGAGTATATTCGATCACTGGCGGTTATTGGGGATGATGTATACTCCGGTACAGGTCATGGAAAGATCATTCATTACAATAAGTCGACAGATGAGAAGGAAGATATCGCTGCTTCCATTGGCGAACCGGGACATATTTATGATTTGGACAAGGTTGATGACCGTTACCTTTTCGCACGTTACGAACTTTCCAGCAACGGTTATGTATATGACACACAGGAAGAAAGGTGGCTGGATGTCGTCATCCCGAAAGCACGTGGTCTTCATGTTCCAGAACAATCTGAAGGCGGGAAGATTTACTTCATGAACACAGAAAATAAGCTGCAAACCTTTGATCTGAATACTTTGAACGTCGAGGATACAGGGATTGAATATAACAGCGGCTTCCGTGGAGTGGACTGGGTGGAATTTGGAACTCCAGATCTTCCGGGAAAAAGTCTGGTTACCATCAATTTCAGCGGGTATGTCACGATCTTGAACCTGGAGAAGAAGACGACAATCAAGACTCCGGTATTAGCCGAAGGGACGGCGAACGTTATTAACAAGATTGAGACGGGTCCCGATGGCAAGCTTTATATGAGTGGAGTACAGACAGGAAAGGGAGCTATCTATGACACAGACACGAAGACGAAAACACCTTTTAATATGGGACAGGGAGATAGTATCGCCACTTTCGGTGATAAGCTGCTCTTCGGGGTTTATCCAGAAGGGGATATCAGGGAATTCGACCCCGGACAGGAGCCATCCGACAATAATCCGAAGAAGCTCTTCACTATAGGGGAGGAACAGAATCGAATCAGCTCCATTATTGAAGGGGACGGAAAAGCTTATATCGGCAGCATTCCATTCTATGGTGAACTTGGAGGAGCATTGACGGTATATGATCCGGATGCCTCTGAAGACAATAAAGTGAAAGTTTTCCGGAATGTTGTGGAAGACCAGAGTGTGAACAGTCTGGTTTACAGGGATGGGAAGGTGTATGGTTCCACCACCATCAATGGCGGACTTGGAGCTGATCCAACAGCTGAAGAAGCGAAAATCTTCATTTGGAATACCGAAACCGAAGAAAAAACCAAGGAGATTTCCCTCTCCATTGAAGGACTCGAAAAGCCCGAAGCCATCGGGGAATTATCCTTTGGTCCCGATGGACTCTTATGGGGAGCAGCCATCGATACAATCTTCGCTTTGGATCCTGAAACTCTTGAAATCGTGAAAAGTCGGAAGCTATATGAATCCCTTCCACTTTCAGCATGGAATAAGATTGAGTTGGAATGGTCAAACGGACTGCTTTATGCTGATTTCAGCGGAAATTTGACCGCTATCGATCCGGAGACTCTTGAAAGTAAGCAAGTGGCACGGGTGTATGATTTTTCTGTCGGTCCGGATGGGGATTTGTACTATGCTTCCCGGGAAAACCGGACCATGCTTCATAAGATGGAAGTTCGAACGGTTTCAGATAAAGAAGAGATGACCGTGACGAATCACCATTTCGAAAGACCAATGAAAGATAATGCCATTCCAGGATGGACATCTATGTTCAAGACAGATGATCAGGCAAAATACGCTATATCCGGAGAAGAACATTCACATGGAAGAAAGAGTTTGAAAATCAAGGATATGGCGAGAAATAAATCAGTCGCTTTAATGAGTGATCCAATCGACGTATCTGAAGGAGAAGTTTTTGAAACATCCACCAATCTCTTTATTAAAGAAGGGACCGGCAGTTTCATGGTCCGATTCTACGATGCTAACGGTAAAGAAGTCTACAACCAACCAGTTCACACAGATACCGGTTTAAACAAATGGCAGAAGGTATCTATTACGGCGGAGGCACCAGAGGACGCTGTGACGCTTAGAGTGATCTGCTTTACCACTTCTTATGCTATGGGGACGGTTTATTATGATAAGGTTGAGGTGAAGAAGCTCTTATTTAATTAAAGAATAGAGTAAATCTAATTTAGGGGTCCGGGTAAAACCTGGCCCCCTTTCCTATGTTTTAAAGACATTTTAACGACCCTCCCCAAACGTTATCTTAATAGATAGAAATGTGCCAAGTGGGGCACCCCTTAAGGAGTTGATTCTACTGAAAACCATCGCATACGATAGCCAGCACATGACCATTCGTTTCGCTGCTCTGGAATTACGGAGATTGTACAGAAATAGTGGAATAGAGTTAGAGGTTCAGAGAATGGAAGCAGACGGTGATAAGCACCCGGGAACCATTTATTTGATGCTTGAGGAGCAATATCAATCATTCCCTTATTCTCAAACCCCGTTGTCTTTAAAGGAAGAAGGGTTTGCGGTCCTTGATAAGGGGGAGGAAATTTGGATCATAGGCAAAGAAGAGCGATCGGTTTTATACGGCGTGTATCATGTATGTGAAAAGAAATTAGGATATTCGTGGGTTCACTTTGATGAGAAAAAAGAAAACCGCCAATTAGAAGAGGCCACTTGCGTTCAACACCCCCTGTTCTCTCGACGAGGCAACATCATCGAGACTATCGATGACCCAATATACATATACCGCCTGATCGATTGGGGAGCGAAGAATGGATTGAATGAATACTTCTTCACCTTCTTTCTGTGGGATAAGGTGAAGAAGTATATTGAAGGGGAGCTCGTGAAGCGAAGTATGAATGTCACTCTTGGGGGACACAGCTTATCCTTCCTATTAAATGAAAATAAAAATCAGGCGACCCACTTTTTAAAGGATCCCGGCAGTCAAGAGACCGTCATTGAGCGGATCTATGAGATATGTTCAGAATCGCCGGTCGTGACAAGGGTGTCCCTCTGGCCGGAAGATGTCGGGATACATCAGGATGACTATGCTCAATTCATGCCGGGGTACATCACATTTACGGAAAAGTTGAAGTCCGCATTAAAAGACCTGGATGTCGAGGTTGAACATATCGTCTATAACGCGGGGCTTGAGTGGAATATGCTTGAGCGGAGTGAAGGGACGGAGGTCTCTCAGGATGTGGATGTTTTATATGCCTATTGGGGCAGGGATTACTCGCATTCCATTCATTCAGGAAGAGAAGGACAAAGCCGGGCGACGGACAGTTTGCTGGATTGGAAAGCGGCAACAGCGAAAAAGGATAAATCCTTTACCGTGCTTGAATATTACAGCGATCATTTCATGTTAAGTGAACTATTCCCGCCGCTTTTCAACAGGATAAGAGAGGATATGGAAGATTACAAGAAGCTGGGCGTGAATGGGATCCTGAACTTGATCGTACCGTGTCATATCAAACGGTATGATTCAGGCATCACGGCGGGCTATCCTTGGAAATGGATTCATCAGATCAATAATCATATGTACGCTGGATTGAGCTGGGGGAAGGATTATGAGGGTCTGGTAAACTCTTATTTTTCAACCTTTGGAAAAGAGAAAGACCTATATCGCTCCATTCTGATTGATCTTGAGAAGATCCTGTCTGCCCACACGTTCTGGAATGTCCCTTTATTCCCGGCCAGGGTTGTAGATCCTGAAAAAGTCAATGGGGTTGAGGAAAGGGAGAAGGTCACAACCTACTTGGACGATGTGCTGGATTTCCTGGAAAAACGGACACCGACGGTTGGGAAGGAGTTGCTTGCCCTTCAAACCAAAGACAATTTTGCCTCTTTTTCGCCTGAGGAGATGCTTCAGTTTTACTTCCATTATGTAAAGAAAGCTGTCAGGAAGTGTAAGCGTGAGTGGCAGGAGCAGGGGGGCGACGTACATGGACTATAGTAATCTTTATTATTACAAGTCTCGGAAGAGTGAAAAAAGGGATGAAAGAATCACAAGGGATCTCATTGTGTACGGCGCGACTCCTGCCGGCATCACCTGTGCCATTCAGGCAAAAAAGATGGGTCTGACCGTGGCGATTGCTGAATTCGGCCGTCATATCGGCGGGATGACGGCAAGTGGACTGGGTGCGACGGACTTCGGTGCCAAGGAGGCGATTGGAGGTCTGTCCAGGGAATTCTATAGGAGAATCGGAGAGTACTATGGAAAAGATGAACAGTGGACGTTTGAACCAAAGGCAGCGAGTTCGGTGTTTACTGACTGGCTGAACGAATATGAGATCCCTGTCTATCTGAACCAGCACCCGGAAAAAGTCGTGATGCAGGATAGGAAGATTAAAAGAATCCTCATGGAAAACGGGATGGTGTTTGAAGGCAGTTATTTCGTGGATGCAAGCTACGAAGGAGATATCATGGCAAGGGCGGATGTGTCCTATGCCGTTGGCCGGGAATCGAACGCCACATACAATGAAACCTATAATGGCGTACGGTTTGGCGAACCTCATCATAAGTTTGAAGTCCGTGTGGATCCTTATGTCGTAGAGGGTGATCCCGGTAGCGGACTGCTTCACGGGGTGACGGAACCGGAAGAACGGACGTTAGATATAGGGCAGGGGGATCACCGGATTCAAGCGTATAACTTTCGGATCTGTTTAACGAACGATACCGATCATCGTATTCCCATTCCAAAACCTCCATCGTATGATTCCGAGAAATATTCCCTCCTGATAAGATATATTCAAGCAGGGGTGTGGGATGCGATGAAGCTCCACATCATGCTGCCGAACGGCAAGTCTGATCTGAATAATCATGGAGCGGTGTCCACCGATTACATCGGGATGAATCATGAGTGGCCGGATGGAAATTATGAAACGAGGGAAAGGATTTTTCAAGAGCATGTCAACTATGACCTTGGTATGCTCTATTTCTTAAGTCATGATGAGCGGGTCCCTGAATCCATCCGGAATGAGGTGGGTGGATGGGGTTTGCCTAGGGATGAATTCCAGCAGACAGGTCACTGGCCGCCGCAGTTGTATATTCGTGAGGCAAGAAGGATGGTATCGGACTATGTCATGACGGATCGTAACTGCCTCGGGCAAACGAAGGTGGAAGATTCGATCGGCTTGGCTTCGTATCAAATGGATTCCCATCACTGCAGACGGGTCGTAATTGATGGAAGGTGCGTGAATGAAGGGGATGTGGAAATCCCGATTTCACCGTATCCCATTTCGTACCGGTCCGTCCGGCCAAAAGCGGATGAATGTACGAATGTACTGGTGCCGGTCTGTTTGTCCAGCTCCCATATCGCCTATGGCTCCATCCGGATGGAGCCGGTGTTCATGATCATCGGGCAATCGGTGGGGGCGGCTGTGTCCCTTGCTTTTAATGAAGCAGCTGCTGTTCAGGATATCGACTATCAGAGGTTGAAGGAAGAACTGCTGAACGCGGGACAAGTATTGGAATGGGATTCTACCATGGAAGATGATCCAGTGAAACGGATGAAGGAGACGTTCGGAAAAAAATAACCCGGAATCGGTGCACACACGCACCATCCGGGTTGTTTTTTGTAGCCTTACAGCTCAATCGTTTTTAAAGCCAATTTGACCTTCAAGTCATTTGTCACATCTGAATCCTTGGCTTTTTCAAACTGATCCAGTGCTTTCTGGAGATGCTTCTTTGCTTGATCGGTATGCCCTTTGTCACGGTGATGAATCGCTTGTGTAAGGGAGTTGACCAGTTGTTTTTCGACTGAATGCTTGATCTGTCCATCTGCTGCTTCCTTTTGAATCAGGTCTCTTGCAGATTCCAACGTATACTCCAGCACGTCGATTTTCATCAATCGGCTTTCAGAAGTATAGTAGATGTCCCCGTCATCCCCGATTGTGGCCAGTTCCGTTACGGCAAGGGTTTCATAATCGAAGGACTCTGGATCGATCGCTGTCAGCTTACCGGCTAAGGTGGTATACATCACCCCGTTGTCATCCCAGCGGATATGGATCGGGCGCCATCTTCCGTAGTCTTTTACCCCTTCATAAATGGTTTTGCTCTTCACGACTTCAAGAGAATCAGGGTCCATGGCAAAAATCGTTCCGTCCGCTGCAGACCATAATAAGCCATCCGGTCCGACACTCATCCCGCTGATCATGTTCGGGTGGTAATCAAGCCCTGGGATATCCGGAACAAATTCCGTTATCTTCTCATTCTTTTCTAAATCCCAGACAAATAGTTTGGCTGCTTCTTCAGTCGGAGTGATGCCGAGTCCACCGGCAACGGTTGTGGATCCATATAGTTTTCCATTTTGCTCTGCCAGTCCGACAATCGACTGATTATGAATGACGTTTTCGAATACTTTCGTGTCTTCAACTGCGGCAGGATCCAGGATGGTGAGAGATCCGCCTAATTTCCCATAGTCAGGTATCGTGCCAATGTAGAGTTTACCGTTCACTGCTTCCATCTTGAACGGTCTGTCCTGATGGGGGATATCATAGATTTGCTTCGGTGCGATGGTATTCTTGGTTGTATCAAGGTCATATATGGTTGCACCGGTGTAGACACCGAAGTACATATGATCTCCCATGGCGACCATGCCTTCAGCCTGTCCAAGGGTGAACATTTCAGATGATTCTTC
The DNA here is from genome assembly GCF_029834455.1 of Rossellomorea sp. DA94. Classification (NCBI taxonomy): domain Bacteria; kingdom Bacillati; phylum Bacillota; class Bacilli; order Caryophanales; family Bacillaceae; genus Rossellomorea; species Rossellomorea sp. DA94. The sequence continues at coordinate 4,254,933 of NZ_CP122397.1, read as the reverse complement.
CGTCGTGTTGTATACGGCCCCTTTTCCACCCGGATATCCACTCATATACATATTGCCGTCCGGTCCTTTTTCAAGGGTTTGGATCGGAATCGGATTGCCAACTACCGGGTACTGGATCGTTTTCACTTTCTTAGTTTCCAGGTTCATGAATGTGACTTGTCCGGCGAATTGGACAGTCACCAATGAATAGCCGGGAAAATCAGGGTCCCCTTCAAGCTCCACCCAAGAGGTATTCCGGATGAAGGTACCGAACCGGACACCGGTATCCGTTGCCTGGAGTGTTTCGTAATCAATTTCCATGATCCGGCCGCCTTGCTGGAAGTAGGCTTTGTTACTGCCCGGGAGACCTTGGATGAGGCGCAGACCTTTATTGTTTTCGTAGTAGGTGTCTTCCCATGAGTTTGTCGTCGTGTCATAGAATAAGAGGGAGTTATCTCCGCCACCGACCCCGGCCACAATATAGTCACCGAACGCGTCCAGCTGCCAGACGCTTGTCCCCTGGATGACGTGATCCGGCAGGGGAATCTTCTCATGCTCCCCTGTTTCCACATTCAATTTGACGAGATAGTTATCGACGCCGACACCGAGATACAGATACCCGTCGTGATAGGCTGTGGACCGGGTGTAACTTTCGTTCGGAGCCACGTTCCCAAAATCCGTCATTTCACCCGTGGCGGGATTATACATGCCTGCTTTCGCATTTGGATAAGATCCGAAATAGACGCGTCCTTCTTCATCATATGATAATCCATACACGACACTTTCGCCTATGCCACCGAGGTTCTTCACTTCCTGTGTTTCGGGGGAATACTCATACAAATACCCGTTCCCACCAATGTAGACATTTCCATTCGGAACCGTGATATGAGTCCAAACGGCACCGGTGCCTTCAAGAGGATACGTCCTCAGCACTTCCTCGGTTTCCAGATCTACTACCTGGAAAATGGCAGGGTGTCCGGAAGACGTCGTATACATGACATCGTGTCCATTTTCCTTACCGTAGGCAGAGTCATATACGGCAACGCTTTGAATGGGATCCCCGAGCTTGACCGGTTCACCAAATGAAGGAGTGGTACCGGCTGTTGCCGCTCCTGCCGGCGTAAACATCGCTCCCATCATCATGATCAAAATCAATGAAACAAAACCTGGTACTTTCATGTTCCTTTTCATTCACCCATCTCCTCTAATTATTCAATTCAAGTCCTTGACGTTTTCCCCGCCTCCTTCACCCATCATCCTATTAAATACGTAAAGTAAGCGCTTTCTATTTAACTGTTAAGAAAGCTTCGGCTGTTGTTATTCCTATTTTTATCGATTTAGAACCATGGAAACAAGTCTTTAAATCGTCGTAATGTTAGATGGGTCAGAAGACCTACATAGTGATTTTCCCTCAGAAAAAAACCGCCATAGAGGCGGAAGGGGGGCTTCATAATGATTCTCGATGCTGTTCAAACACGTTTCTTTTCTTTTTCTCGATTTTTTCAAATGCCTTCAAACTGATCCACATCACCACTATGGAAAGGACACTTCCGGTAAAGAAAGGAGTAATCCCTGGCAGAAGATTCACAACCCCATATAACAGACCGGAGGCAAGAAGGATCTGAACAGCTTCTAAAGGAGAAGTTAAGGCAATCAGTAATGTTTGCTTGAAGGTCCTGAAGAACGACAGATCAAAATGCACATAAACCGGGAAGAAAAACAGCAGGGTGATGACATAAGCAATCAGGATCAGCACGAGTACCGGTACGAGGAAGGTAAGTTTCCCGCTATTCAGTCCGATAAAGGTGAAATCATAATACAGCACATATCCGATCACGATGAAAATAAGGCCAAATCCATTACTCTTTAAAAATTCCTTTCTATATGTATGCCAAAATGTATGAAAAATGGGGAGTGGCTCCTCACGCTTCAACCATTTCCGTCCAATCGTGAACATAGAGATCGTCGCGGGAAAAAATCCAAACAAGACAAGCCCCAATGCAGTAAAAAATATCCAAAGAATATTCATATAAGCAAGCTTCAACATCACAAACACAATCGCATTAAATCTTTCCCAGCCGCCCATCATTCTCACCCCTTTTCAAAGATTTCATCCGTCATATAAACCAACCGATACTATTTTCCCCATTTCCTATTAAAGACAATTAAGAGACTTGTCTGTTAATCAAAAACGTTTTAGACTTGTGTAAAGGTTATGAATATTTTAACAATTATTCAAAAGTAATCAAATGTTTTTTTATTCTGCAGCAAGCAACAGAGTATATGAAAGCGTTTTACAAGGTGGTGATGCAGAATCACAAGGAGGTGGAAAGCAAATCGCGTTACGGTTTGGCCTATTTATAAAAAAATAAAAAAGAAGAGGGGATCATTCATGAAGAAGAAATTATCGTTTCTCTTACTACTGGTCATGGGGCTCGTCTTATTAGCCGCTTGTAGTTCGAAAGATGAAAAAGCAGGCGGGAAAGCAGGGGATGGAGAAGTCTCAGGTGAAATCACAGTTTGGGTCCATCCTTTCACAGGGGATGCGGATAAAGAGAAAAAGATGTGGGATGAGATCGTTGCCTCCTACGAAGATAAGTTTGATGTGAAAGTGAAAATTGAAACCATCCCTTGGGCAAATCGAGATCAAAAAGTATTGACGGCATTAGCCGCCAATAACGGTCCGGATGTCTTCTACGCGATCCCGGATCAAATGCCTCAATATGCAAACGAAGGGATGCTGCTCGAGCTTGATCCATATATAAAAGATAACGATATGGATGATTTCGTTGATACGGCACTTCTTTCGACAAAATGGAAGGACAAAACATACGGCCTTCCGATCCTTCAGGAAGCCTATACTCTTTTTTACAATAAAGAAGTCATCAAAGCAATCGGTGGAGATCCTGAAAAGCTGCCAGCGACTTGGGATGAGTTCTCTGACTGGGCTAAAAAAGCCAAGGATAAAGGCTTCTACGCACTGAGCTATCAGGGTGGAGGTTCCATGAACGGGACTCTGTATCCATTCCTATGGCAGGCAGGCGGAGAGGTCATCACTCAGGATGATGAAGTGAAAATCAATAATGAAGCCGGTGTCGAAGCATTCACTTTCATCAATGATATGTATAAAAAAGGCTGGATTCCGGAAGATTCCGTAACGGCCATGGAACATGATGCCCTCTGGAACGGCGGGAAGATGTTAGCTGTTCAGGGATCGGGAATCTCTTTAACCAATCTTCAAAAGAGCGGCATGGATTTCGTCATTGCCCCTCCGCTTAAGCATAAAGAACAGGCAACTTACGGTACGACGGGAATGTTCGTGGTTCCGTCCAACAGTGACAATCCGGATGCCGCGGCAGAATTCATTAAAGTTGTGACCAATGCAGAAAACCAACGCAAGTTCAACACCGTGACACAGTATATCCCGACACGTGAATCGGCAAAGGATATCTTTGATGATCAGAAATATCTAAGTCAGCTTGCTGAGTACACACAATATGCTCAACCGGGGGTCATCCATCCGATTGGACGTGCGATCATGCCGGGAATTCAGGCTGAAGTGCAAACGATGATGGCCGGGAAGAAATCGCCGAAAGAAGCGGCCGATGCCGCAGCGGAAGCAATCAAAGCGGAACTTGCTAAACAATAGGTGTACGGAACAGGGAGTATTGATCTCTTTAGAGATTGGTGCTCTCTGTTTCCTAACTTACATAAGAAGAAGGTGATGAAGCTGATAAGTACAGAAACGGTAAAACGTGAGCTGAGAGTGAAAAACAAAAAAATGCCTTTGAAATCACGGATCAAGCGTGAATGGGACCGGAATGCCATCGTCTATATTTTTCTTATTCCGACATTGATTCATTTCTTGATTTTTCAAATATTCCCGTTTGCCTTCAGTTTTGTTCTGACATTTTTGGATTGGAAGATCATCGGGGACCCTGAATTTGTAGGAATGAAGAATTGGATGCGATTTTTAGAAGATAAACTTGCGTGGAAAGCGATTTGGAATACGGTTCTATTCTCTGTGTACTATATCGTTCCAACGATGGCCCTTGGATTGATTCTCGCCTTGATCATCAATTCGGGTGTATGGATGAAGGGAATCTTTAAAGGGATTTTCTTTTTGCCTGTGGTGACCTCATTTGTCATCATCGCAGGGATATGGGGATGGTTGTTCAGAGGAACGGAATCAGGGATGGTGAACTATCTCTTGAGCCTGATCGGCATCGATACGCAGCTGTTCTTGTCGGATTCCAGTCAGGCACTGATTGTCCTGGCAGGATTAAGTATCTTCAAAGTGGCCGGGAGTACGATGATTTATTACTTCGCCGGCTTGCAATCCATCGATAAGCAGCTGTATGAATCGGCGAAAATCGACGGGGCGACACCTTTCCGGATGTTCTGGTCGGTCACATTTCCTTTACTGAAGCCGATTCATTTTTACGTCGCCATCATCACGACGATCGGTTCGTTCCAGATCTTTGACTCCACCTTCCTGCTTACAGGCGGGGGTCCGAATTACGCGACCACCACAATTGTGTTTTATTTGTATCAGCAAGGTTTCGGAGGGTTGAATTTGAGCTATGCAGCGGTTCTTTCCTACGTATTGTTCTTTATCATCCTTGTCATTTCCCTCATCCAGAGAAAGTATATGGGACAGGATACGAAGTATTATTGATCGTAGGAGAAAAGGAGTGTGGAAAATGGGAAAAATCATTAAATATATCGCTTTAGCCGTATTGGCATTCTGTTTCCTCTTGCCGTTTGTCATCATGGCATTGGGTTCATTCAAAGATATGCAGTATGCCTTGTTGGATCCGTTGTTCTGGATACCCGATGAGCCGACTTTGAGTAATTATACGTACCTGATTGGAAACGGACTTTTCCTAAGATGGATCTTCAACTCGGTCGTGATTACAATTGTACCGGTGTTCAGCCAAATGTTCTTTTGTGCGATCCTCGGATACATTTTTGCCAAGAAGAAGTTCCCGGGCCGGGAAATCATCTTCTGGGTGTTCATGGCCGTCATCATGATCCCCCAGCAATTGCTCATCATCCCGAAATATATCATGTTTGCGGACTTCGGGTGGATCAATACGTATTGGGCCCTGATCGTTCCTGAACTGTGGGGGATCATGGGTGTGTTCCTCGTGAGACAGTTCCTTCAAAGCATTCCTAATGACCTGGAGGAAGCAGCAAGGATTGACGGGGCAAATGATATCAAGGTGTTTTTCAAAGTGATTCTGCCTTTATCGATTCCGGTTGTAGCGACCGTCGGTACGTTTTCGTTCATCTCTAACTGGAATGACTTGTTTCAGCCATTGATTTATATGACACGGGAAGAAATGTTCCCGGTGACGGTCGGTTTGGCTTCGATCCTTGGGAAGGAAGGGAACTTTGGAATTGAAATGGCCGGTTCGACCCTGTCCTTCATTCCGACATTCCTCATCTTCTTATTCTTTCAACGTTATTTCACCGAAGGCATTCAAATGTCCGGGATTAAATAGGGGATGGAGTGCAGAGAATGGAAGATTTGAAGATTGGAATGGTTGGGCTGGACACATCTCATGCGGTCGCTTTCACCCGATTATTAAATGAGCCTGATGATCTGCACCATGTCCGGGGCGGGACAGTGGTGAAGGCGTTTCCCGGTGGATCGCCTCACCTTGAACTTAGTGCTTCAAGAATTGAGAAGTTCACGGAAGCTGTCAGGGGATATGGCGTGGAAATCGCCGATTCATTGGAGAAGGCAGTCGAGGGGACGGATGCCATCTTGCTGGAATCCGTTGATGGGGGCGTTCATCTCGAGCAATTACGGAAACTGGTCGTGTATCAGAAACCGATTTTCATTGATAAACCATTTAGTTTGAAGACGAAAGACGCTGTGGAGATGGTTCGGTTAGCGGAGCGTCACCACACACCGATCATGAGCACATCGGCTCTAAGGTTTGCAGAAGGTTTGAGAAAGGTGGCGGAAAGAAGCGATCTCGGAGGAATCATCGGTGCCGATTGTTTTGGTCCCATGGAGCTTCAAGAAACACAGCCGGGATTTTTCTGGTATGGCATTCATTCCATCGAGATGCTTTATACCCTGCTACGAGAAGGGGCGGACCGTGTCACGGTCTTCTCGAATGATACACATGACAGCATTGTGGCCAGCTGGAAAGATGGAAGGTTTGGGACGGTGAGGGGGAATCGTGCAGGGAATCATCAGTTCGGAGCCCTTGTTCATTTTGAAAAGGGGACGGAGTATGTGGGGATACAGGCTGACAGCAAGCCTTTTTATGCGAGTTTAGTAGAAGAGATCATGGATTTCTTTCAGGACGGTGTAACGAGGGTGCCCTTATGTGAGACGCTTGAAGTCATCCGTTTCATCGAAGCGGCGAATGAAAGCCGGGAGACAGGCATGCAGGTTTCCCTAAAGTCTGGTCAATAAAAATAGAATTCAGGAAGCCTGAATTCTATTGTACCTTTTCATCCATCGTAAAGCTTAACCGGTAGATGCGTCGCGGTCGGCCTTTATGTGTCAATTTCTCCTCACCGACGATGTCGACGAGCTCGGCATCCATCCATTTCAGAAGGATCCGGTGGGCGCTCCTCACTGTGATGTTCAGGGTGGATGCCAGTTCCTGGGCTGTATAATCCACGATTCCATACCGTTCAACCCTGGCCATCAGCTTGGTCATATAGGAAGCGGACATCCCGGCCTTTTCTGCCCGGTCCAATAAATCCGCATCGGTGATGGCCAGATCATATCGCTCATACTGTGTGTTGGTCGTAATATCAACGGGGCCGAGGACGCTCCTGTTTTCTCTCACGATATAACAGACATCGCCGCCGGAATCCTTCGCTTGCCTTAATGCAAGCCGTGCGTGACTGCCCGCTTCGGCTGCCGTCATCCCGAAGCCGACCCCGATGCTTAAGGTGATTCCCATGGCATTATTCGTCTCCTGAAGAAGGGGGATGAATTTATAGCCGCGTGTTTCCCTTTCGAAAATACCGCGGGTGGTGATGAAGGAGTATTCCTCCCCGCCAAGGTTGATGAGATGACCATCCAGTTGCTTTATGTAATCGAGGAGCATTTGCTGGATGTTCAGCTTGAACAATTGGACATCATGTTCCGAATGATACTTTTCCGTCACTTTTTTGAAATCATCCACGTTGATCAACCCGAACACGATCTGGGATTCCTTGTTCCTTCGGGTTTCCGTTGCAAGAAGGGCACGTTCGAGGGACACGATCATATCCTGCTGGGTGGGTGTGACCCATTCGCACGGGATCTTCATTTCCATCAGAAGTGTATGGACTTCCTGGATGCCTGTCAGGGCGATGGCGCCTTTTATTTCATGATTTTCAACGTGGAAAGAGACGATGTCACTGATCAAAGGTGTTTTGGAATGATGCCGGAACACCATTAATTCATAATCTTCTTCCACCAGTTCCACCAGTGTCTTTTCGACATATTTCTTTTCAATCGTATCAATGGAAAGACATTTCAGCCCGTGGTTGTTTTTGATCAGGAACAGGGATCTGTATAAGCCGGTTCCCATTAGAGGTATGGGATGGGCGGGGATGGAAAAGTCCAGAAACTGCTTCGCGAGATGGTATACATGATATTCCGTGAACATGAGAACATCCACATCATACATTAATTCTTTGACCACTTCGGCAATGACACTCCCGGGTTTGATGATTCCAAAAAACGGCTTGAAGTTCGGAAATGACTTTAAGGTTACTTTGATTTGATCGACAAGGGCTTCAGGGCCAATGATCCCGATGTTGATTTCAGAGTTGTCATGAATTGGTTTCGTACTTCTCAATAAACTCATCCCCTAAAAGATACTTTTAAATAGACATGTCTTTTTATCATTATCATACTGGTAATTATCTGAATTGTCAAAAATCAATGGTGTGAATTGTTTTGAAGCTCAATCTTTAAAGACTCATTAAAGACTTGTCTTTTAATAATGAGATTCATAAGATGTTGATAAGTAATTTTCTGAAAGTTCAATCTAACGATTTAGGAGAGTGGTTTGATGAAAACAATCAATGAATTAGAGGACTTTTTGACAGAACCATCCCAGGCACTGGTGAATGATCTGAGGAAAGTCGATGGCGATATCATGATCCTCGGTGTGGGTGGCAAGATGGGACCGACATTGGCGAAGCTTGCGAAACGGGCCATTGATCAGGCAGGTTTGAATAAAAAGGTGTACGGTGTTTCAAGATTTTCCACTCCCGATTTACGAAATGAACTTAATGCAAGCGGGATTCATACGATCTCTGTGGATTTATTGAAGGATGAAGATTTACAGACGCTTCCCCATGTGAAAAACATCATCTATATGGCAGGGAATAAATTCGGTACCACAGGCAATGAGCATTTTACGTGGGCGATGAACGCTTATCTTCCTGGGAGGCTCGCGGAGAAGTTTCCGGATTCGCGGATTGTCGCTTTCTCTACAGGAAATGTCTATCCTTTGACCGAGGTCGTGAGCAGCCATTGTTCTGAAACGAATCCCGTCAATCCGATCGGGGAATATGCACAGTCGTGTCTGGGAAGGGAGCGCGTCCTCACGTATTTCTCCCATAAGAATCATACTCCGATGCTGATATTCAGGTTGAACTATGCGATCGATCTCCGGTACGGTGTCCTACTCGAAGTGGCGAGGCAGGTATACCATGATCAGCCCGTCGATCTCACGATGGGGAATGTGAACGTGATCTGGCAGGGGGATGCGAATGAATATGCGATTCGATCTTTGATTCTCACCGATTCCCCGCCGAAAATCCTGAATGTGACGGGTCCGGAAACCATTTCCGTCCGCTGGCTCGCGAAAGAATTTGCGAAGCGGTTCAATAAGCCCGTGTCTTTCGTGAATGTGGAGCAATCTACGGCATTATTGAATGATGCGTCCCAGGCTCATAAGCTGTTCGGATATCCGAAGGTCACCATGCAGCAGATGATCGATTGGACAGCTGATTGGGTGGAGCGGGACGGAGTGACCTACAATAAACCGACGCATTTTCAACAGCGTGAAGGAGCGTTTTAAATGTTACCATCATCGGTCAAAAAAGCATTGCACGAAGGGGCGTTCATCCCTGCCCATCCACTGGCCTTGTCAAGGGATAAAAAGTTGGATGAAAAGAGTCAGCGTGCGCTTACCAGGTATTATATCGATTCAGGTGTAGGAGGCCTTGCAGTCGGTGTACATACGACACAGTTTGAAATCCGGGATCCCCGGTTTGGTTTATATGAAAGAGTATTGAAGCTTGCCATGGAAGAAATCCGGAATGGGGGCGTGCCTGATTCCTTCATCAAAGTGGCGGGGATATGCGGTCCCGTTGAGCAAGCGGTTAAAGAAGCACAGTTCAGTAAAGCCGCTGGCTATGATTTAGGGCTCTTGAGCATGGGAGGGCTCGTCTCCCTTTCAGAGGAAGAGTTATTGGAGAGATCGAAGAAGGTGGCGGAAATCATTCCCGTGTTCGGGTTCTATCTGCAGCCTGCCGTCGGAGGAAGGGTGCTCTCCTTTGATTTCTGGAGGGCCTTTGCAGAGCTTCCCAATGTATATGCCGTCAAGCTTGCCCCCTTCGACCGGTACCTGACATCCGAAGTCGTCCGGGCCGTCTGCCATTCAAAGAGAAGGGATGAAATCGCCCTTTATACAGGGAATGACGATAATATCGTCAATGACCTCCTGACGACCTATCAGTTCAAGGTCGGTGATTCGGAGAGGCAGAAGAAAATTGTAGGTGGCCTGTTGGGTCACTGGTCTGTCTGGACGAAACGGGCAGTGGAATTATTCAAGGAAATCAAGCAATGGCAGCTTCACGATGCCATTCCCCAAAGGATGTTGACTCTGGCTCAGGAGGTCACCGATGCCAATGGTGCCTTCTTTGATGCCAGAAATCAGTTCAGGGGAAGCATCGCAGGCATCAATCAGGTCCTGGCAAGGCAGGGTCTGATGAAAGGACGCTGGTGCTTACTGGATAAGGAAGAGCTGAGCCCCAATCAAATGGAAGAAATCGACCGGGTGTATGCAGCGTATCCGCATTTGCATGACGATGACTTTGTGAAAGAGAATCTTACCAAATGGTTGGCCCAGTAGATAAATGGAACAGAGGGAGTAGGCATACAATGAGAAAAATTATCGCACAAAACAAACGGGTGGAAGTAGTGAAGGACGAAACGCCGGCAGTGAAGCCTCATTTCCTGCTGGTTAAAACGCTGTACTCCACCATTTCACCTGGGACGGAATTAACGATCATTGAAAACAGTACAGACAAACCCATCACTTTGGGCTACAGCGCCATGGGAGTGGTAGAGGAAGTGGGAAGCGGCATCACGGGTGTGCAAAAGGGGGACCCGGTTGCGGTTTACGGCGCCCCTTATGTACAGCACGCTGAGTATTTGCTTGTTCCGAAGACATTATTTGCAAAGGTTCCTCAGAACGTGGAGGCGAAAGAAGCGGCACTTGCCGGGATCGGCGCGATTGCCATCCACGCCCTTCGGATAGCCGATCTGCAGTTTGGTGAAACGGCTGTGATCGTCGGGCTTGGCCTCCTCGGTCAGATGATTGCCCAGATTGCCAATGCCGCCTCCTATCGTGTCATTGCGTATGATCTCCATGAAGAGCGGTCGACTATGGTGAAGGAGCAAGCGAATATACGATCATTTTCTTCTATGGAAGAAATGAAGCAGGCCATTGCGGAAAGTACAAATGGGAATGGAGCGGATGCGGTCCTGTTATGCGCAGGCGGGAAACGATCACCCTTGACCGGGCAGAGCTTGGAATGGATACGAAACAAAGGGAAGGTCGTCATTGTCGGTGATATCGAACCGGACTTTCCCCGGAACTTGATGTTCAGTAAAGAGGCGCAATTGCTTATTTCCCGGGCGGGGGGGCCAGGCAGGTATGACAAGGTATATGAAGCCGAAGCGGTCGATTATCCTTATGGATTTGTTCGCTGGACGGAAGGGAGAAACATAGAGGAATATATCCGCCTGGTCAGTGAGAAACGGATCGATGTCAGCTCCTTCATTAAAGAAGAAGTGAACTTCAGTGACGTAACTGAGGCATTTGAAGCCTTAATGAATAAGAAATCCACAACCTTAACAAATGTGATTGATTTCTCAAAGTAAGGGGTTGATCGAATGAAAGATCACATAAAGATCGGCTTGGTCGGACTGGGATCGATTGCTGAATCCAGTCACATTGTGCATTTGAATGCGTCTTCACACGCTGTCTTGGCTGCTGTGGTGGATGTGGACGAGAAAAGGGCGAAGACCATTGCAGAGAAATATGGCGTGAAGAACTATTTTCACACGGTAGAAGAGATGATTGAGAAGGTCGAACTGGATGCGGTTATGATCTGTACCCCTAATTCCACCCATATCCCCATCGCCATGAAGTGTGCAGAAAAAGGGATCCATGTGTTCATGGAGAAGCCGATCGGAACGGACCTGGAAGAAGTGAAGGCGTACTTACAGCTTGCCAAAGAGCGTCAAGTGATGACGATGGTCGGAATGACCCACCGCTTTCGACGGGATGTTCAAATTTTGAAAGCCTATGCGGATAAAGGTGATTTCGGTCATCTTTATTTTGTGAAAGCAAAGCTGTTCAGGCGAAGGGGGACCCCCAAGGGATGGTTCACGGATCAATCCTTATCAGGGGGAGGTGCCATGATGGACATCGGTGTCCATGTCCTGGACCTGGCCTGGTGGCTGATGGGAAGTCCACAGGTGCAGAGCATATCCGGAAAGACCGTCTCTGGTTTAGGGAATTATGATACGAACTATACATCGAGCTGGGTATCGAGCAACAGGCAATTGAATAAGCAAAATGTATTTGATGTGGAAGACTTTGGGTCCGCGTGGATCCGTTTTAAGAACGGTGTCGTCCTGTCACTGGACATTGCCTGGGCGGTGAACGGTGAAGAAGACGACGGGATCAAGATTGAATTGCTTGGTGACAAAGGTGGAGCCACTTTGTCACCATTCACTATTTTCACCGAAATGGATGGATTACTAAGCAGGCAGCACCCGATATACGAAGACCATTCACCCTTCAAGGATGAAATCGACCATTTCATTGAGTGTGTAAGAACGGGTTCAAAGCCGATGATTGATGGGGAAGACGGCTATGAAGTGTTGAAGCTATTAAAGGGAATCTATGATTCTTCCAAACAGGATCAGGAAATACATTTCAAATAAGTTTCGAAAGGAAGAGAGTGCCATGCTAAAAGTAGGCGTAGTGGGAACGGGATCGATTTCCGAGTTTCATATCAAGCCATACCTTGCAAACGAAGAGGTGGAGCTTGTGGCGTTATGTGACCTCAATGGGGAAAGATTGGCAGAAAAAGGCCGTTTATATGGGGTCAGCCAATTATACACTGACTACCGGGAATTGCTGAAAAACACTGAAATCGATGCAATCAGCATCTGTACATGGAACAATTCCCATGCAGAGATCGCCATCGCAGTGCTGGAAAGCGGCAAGCATGTCCTCGTCGAAAAGCCCTTATGCATGACCGTAGACGAAGCGTTGGCGGTAGAAGCCGCCGCGGGGAAATCAGGAAAGATCCTTCAGGTTGGGTTCGTACGTAGGCACGGTGATAATGCAGCCTTACTCAAACGGTTCATTGATGATGGTGACCTTGGCGAGATCTATTATGCGAAAGCGTCCTGCTTACGGAGACTCGGTAATCCCGGGGGATGGTTCAGTGACCATGCCAAATCAGGAGGCGGCCCCCTGATTGACTTAGGGGTTCATATGATCGACATATGCTGGTACTTCATGGGTAAGCCGCGGCCCGTGTCTGTAAGCGGCAACTCTTACTCAAAGCTTGGGAACCGGAGTCATATTCAAAATCTATCATTCTATCAGGCTGCCGATTATGATCCGACCCTCAATGATGTGGAGGACTTGACCAATGCCCTCATCCGTTTTGAGAACGGGGCTTCACTTATGGTTGATGTGAGCTTCACCCTTCAGGCAAAAAAAGATGAGCTTTACGTGAAGCTGTTCGGCGACAAAGGAGGCGCAGAAATTGAACCGGAATTATCCATCGTAGGGGAGAAACATGACACGATCCTTAATATGACGCCGCAGATTGATAGTCTGACGTTTGATTTTGCAAAGGCCTTCTATAATGAGATTAATCATTTTGTCTCCTGTTGTATCGAAGGGAAGGAGTCCATCGCACCTGTTTCGGACGGGGTCCAGGTGATGAAGATGCTGAATGCGGTGTATGAATCGGCCAGAACAGGTAAGGAAGTGGTCTTGTAAATGAAAGCGGATTTATTGATAGCAGGCGGCGGTCTCGGTGGCTGCGCAGCTGCCCTGGCGGCTTGTTCAAAGGGAATCAAGGTCATCCTGACAGAAGAAACGAATTGGATCGGCGGGCAGGTTACGTCCCAAGGAGTCCCGCCGGATGAACATCGTTGGATCGAGGAATTCGGCGGGACGAAGAGGTACCGGAATTACCGTGAGAAAGTGAGAAAAGCCTACTTGAACACGATGGAGGTAAAGAAGTACGGGGAGAGGTTCAATCCGGGGAACGGCCTCGTCAGTAACATCTGTCATGATCCCCGCGTCACCCTTCATGTTTTAAACGAATTGCTTTTACCTTATGTGCTGACTGGCCAGTTAAAGATTCTGCGGCATACGAAGGTCAGCGGTGTTCACAAAGAAGGCAGGCGCGTGCAGAAGATCAGCTTGGTGAATGAAAAGACAGGAGTCCATGAAGAGATTGAAGCCTCGTTTTATATCGACGCGACGGAAGCGGGGGACTTACTGCCTCTTGCAGGCATGGACTATGTGACAGGTGCAGAAGCACAATCGGAGACGGGTGAACCCCATGCCTTGGAAACAGCGGATCCTTCTGATATCCAGGCTTTCACTTATGTACTCGGGATGGAATACAGGGAAGGGGAGGACCATACGATACCCGAACCTGATATGTACTCCTTTTGGCGGGACTTTCACCCTGATATCTGGCCGGATAAATTGTTGAGCTTTTATGCTCCGCACCCGATCACAAAGGAAAAACGGACATATACACTTTTCAGGGAAGAGGATGGGTTCCCGTTATGGGAGTACCGGAGGATCTTTGACCGGAGTCAATTTCATTCCCGTTATGAGGCAGGCGATGTCACGCTCATGAACTGGCCGCAGAATGATTACTTCTTAGGGAATATCTATGAAGTATCTGACGAAGAGAAGGAAAAGAATCTGTATCAGGGGAAGCAGCTCAGCCTTTCTCTCCTCTACTGGCTCCAAACGGAAGCTCCGCGGCCTGATGGAGGAAAGGGTTATCCGGGATTGATGTTGAGAAAGGACCTTTTCGAGACAGACGATGGACTGGCGAAAGCCGCTTATATCAGGGAATCACGAAGGATCAAAGCCGAGTATACGATTGTGGAGCAGGATGTATCACCTGATTTCAATGAGGGGAAGACCGGTAAGCGATTTGAGGACAGGGTCGGAATCGGATCGTACAGCATCGATCTCCATCCGAGCATGGCAGGGAAGACGTATCTCGATATTAAAGCACTGCCATTTTATATCCCGTTGGGTGCCCTCCTCCCTAAGGATGCAGATAACCTCCTCGCAGGCTGTAAAAATATCGGAACGACTCATATTACGAACGGCTGCTACCGGTTGCACCCCGTCGAATGGAACATCGGTGAGGCGTGTGGGGCGCTGGTTGCTTATTGTATGGAACATCATACTCAACCGAAAACAGTCCGGGAAGATAAGCGATTATTGAAGCACTTCCAGCAGGTGTTAGAGGAGGATGGGTTTGAACTGGAGTGGCCATTTTAGCTGGAGGTGAAGAGGCATGGGGAGGAAGGTTGGAGATTTCCCTCTGGAAGAATTACGTGAATACAAGCCTGAGTTAAAGAGCAGGCCGAAGGATTTTGAGGAATTCTGGTCACGGGAAAAAGCAAGAATGAGCGGTGTACATCCTATCATCCATTCTTCACCAAGGGCATACCCGGTTCCTTCTGTGGAGGTGATCGATCTCGTCCTTGAAAGCTGGGATGGGACCCCGTTGAATGGCCTATTGGTGAAGCCCGCGGGGATGAAGGAATGTCCAGTGATCGTCTGCTTTCATGGATATACGGGAAGCTGCGGCCTGCCTTCTGATTATTTGAAATGGACAGCACTAGGGATGGCTGTCTATTCCTTTGACGTGCGAGGGCAGGGAACTTCCCCTGATTATGCGAAATACGGGAATGGAAGCAGGATTCCGGGCTGGATGCTGCATGGAATTCTTGATGATGAAACCTATTATTATACGAATGTGTACCGGGACATCCTTGTCCAGCTCAAGTGGGTGAAATCGGCTGAAGCCCTTGTGATCCCGACAACACTGGGTGTGATGGGTTCTTCTCAGGGAGGGGGTCTTGCCCTTGTTGCGGCAGGACTCGAGGGAGATCTGGACTATGTGGTATCAGACTGGCCATTCCTCACCCATTTCGACCGTGCACTTGATATTGCCTTACAAGGACCCTATATGGAAATCGTGGATTATTTTAAATGGAATGATCCTCAATACGATTCAGAGGATAGTGTGAAGAACACTCTAGGCATGATCGACAGTCTTCATTTTTGTGAGAGCATCACGTGCCCTGTCCTGATGGGGGTGGGGATGGAAGATGCGGTTACGCCACCTTCCACTGTGTTCGCGGCCTTTAATCAGTTGAGTTCAATCGAGAAACAGATAGAAGTATACCCCCAGTTCACCCATGAAATGAACTCATTCCATGATGAAAAAAAGCTTGCGTTCATTTCGAAGCAATTATCAGAAGGAGGAGGAAATTGATGAATATAAGTGTAAGCATGTACAGTCTGGCCTCTACCATTAAAAAGAAAAACTGGTCCATCCTTGATTTTATTGAATACGCGAAACGCATCTCCCTTGATGGAGTGGAGCTCCTCGATTTTTACTGGAGTAGCGGTGAGGATAAACGGGAGGAAATCGATCAGGTCCTTAAAGCCGTTAAGAAGAATGGTTTAGTGGTCTCGGCCTATGATGTGACGAATAACTTTGTGAAAGAAACAGAAGAAGAGCGTGATGAAGAAGTGGCAAAGATTCTGAATGGGATTGAAGTGGCGAAAGCACTGGAGACGAAGATTGTGCGTGTATTCTGCGGAGATCTCCACGGCAACCTGACATATGAAGACGGTCAGAAGTGGATTGTGGAAGGGCTGAAGAAGTGTTCCAAAAAGGCGGAAGAAGAGAAGGTTTTCCTTGCAATCGAAAACCACGGACTCTTGGCCGGGAAAAGCGGACAGGTAAAGGAAATCATTGAAAAAGTGAATAGTCCCTATGTGGGTTCAACCTTTGATACAGGGAATTTCCTGCTCGTCCATGAAGAACCCCAGGAAGCATTCGACAGGCTGAAGAGGGACATCGTTCATGTTCATTTCAAGGATTTCAGGGAAAAGAAGTCCGGTGAAGGGCTGAAGGGGTTCCGTTCTACAGAAGGTGTGGAGCTGATTGGAACCGTACCCGGGGATGGAAAAGTCGATTTGCCTTATATCGTACAGGGATTGAAATCAGAGAATTATAGAGGCTGGCTATCGATTGAATATGAGGGCTTCGATGACGCAGAATCTGCGAATGAAGAAGCCGTCAATCGTTTGAAAACGTTATTGAAATAGGAGGTTCCTATGGGGAATGTAGTGATCGGACGACTGGATAAAATAGATGAATGGACGACAGATGCCCCTATTACGAAATCATCGGAGATAAAACCGGATGGAAATGAGACCGTGTTCCTCTCCTCGCAGGATTTCGATAAGAGGAGATTTGGTGGAAAGGATGTCCGCCTGTTTGTTCCTTCCGAATTGGCGGATGATTGTAAAGATTTAAGCGATGTGTCTGTCTATTTTGACCTTGAACTTTATCCTTTTTTTCAAAAAATAAAAGAAGGGATGAAGTCGGAGGAAAAACCGCGTGGGGTTCTCCGGATGAGAAGGAAGGTACTTGAAGAGGAAGGCGATTCGGTCATGATTGGTGACCTATTCGTGCTTTCTGCTTTAGTGGGGGAACCAGCCGAGGCAATGGTGAAAAGGACCAGGGGTGAGGTCCGTCCCTCTCATGTCATCTTGACGGTGGATTTCGGTGGGGGGACGATGGGGCATTTGGAGTATACGTTTGCAAGTGAGAGAGAGAAGATCGAGTTTGAGTGGAGCGGGATTAAACGGATTATTGAGTTTGACAGTGATGAGATGACTCCTCTTACGCCTGATGGGCTTACGACCCTGCCTCTTTCCTACAGCGTGGATGCCATTCTTTCTGGTGCCCATTCTGCGGATGATGGGTTGCTTCAGTCTTTGAATAAGTACCGGAGTCTTCTGAACGGGGGTGGCTGGAGATGAAAATCGGGATGATGAGTTTTGCCCATATGCATGCTTACAGCTATGCGGATAGTGTCATGAAACTGCCCAATGTGGAGCTCGTCGGAATTTATGATGACAATGAAGAACGGGGTAAGAAAGCTGCACAATCGTATCAAACGGATTATATTGCAGATCAGGATGAATTTTTGGCATCTGAAATGGACGCGGTCATCATTTGCAGTGAAAACAACCGGCATAAAGAAATGGTCGTGAAGGCGGCCCGGGCTAAGAAGCATATTCTTTGTGAAAAACCGATCGCCACAACTGTGGAGGATGCAGAGGAAATGATATCGGTTTGTGAAGAGGAAGCGGTGCTGTTGCAGACGGCTTTTCCTGTTCGGTTCAGCGCACCGATCCTTCAGCTGAAGAACATGATCGATGAAGGGGAGCTGGGGGACATCGTCGCTTTCCGTACCACCAATCGCGGGCAGAATCCCGGGGGGTGGTTCATCGATGAAGAACAATCGGGAGGCGGGGCGGTCCTTGACCATACCGTCCATATGGTGGACATCATGCGCTGGTACCTCGGGGAAGAAGTGAAAGAGGTACACGCGATCGTTGATTCCTATTTTCATACCATTGATATTGACGATGCCGGTATCCTTACCTTGGAGTTTGAGAACGGGGTCATCGCTTCCCATGATGCAAGCTGGTCGAGGTTCTCTGAATACCCCATGTGGGGGGATGTCACCATCGAAGTGATCGGCACGAAAAAGACGGTGAAGGCCGATGCATTCAAAGAGCATTTCAGGCTGTTCACAAATGAAAACCGGTCCTTGAGTCACGTATTTTACGGAAACGATATGGATTATGGACTGATTAAAGACTTTGTCGACTGTGTGGAGAAGAAAAGGGAACCTTCCATCACTGGACGCGACGGTTTAAAGGCGTTGGAAGTGGCGCTGGCGGCCTATGAATCCAGTCGATTGAAAAAGAGTGTAAACCTGTAGAGGGGTTGCCGGGGGGACAGGTCCCTTGGCAGCCTTTCTTTCGTTTGGAGGGAAATATATGAAATATGTAAGAGGGGACATCATCACAGGGGGGCACCGGCTGGAGGATAAAGCAATCGGGGTATCAAATGGAAAGATTGTGTCAGTCGGAGAAGGGGAGTCAGTTCCTGATGCACCCGTACATCGCGTAAATGGTGTCATATGTCCAGGGTTTGTGGACATACACATCCATGGCTTATGCGGATATGATTTCATGGATGGGGCCAGTGTGTTCGATGAAATAGCGGGAAGATTGCCACGTTACGGTATCACCTCTTTTCTTGCCACATCCAGGACCTCGGAACCTTCTGAACTGATGGATTTTCTTCATCATGCCCAAGTATTCAGAAAGAAGACTTCAACCGGTTCCGGACTGCTTGGTGTTCACATCGAAGGCCCCTGGATCAGTCCGTTATATCCCGGGGCACAGAATAAATCTCTTATTAAGAAATTCTCAAAAGAAGATATAAGAGACATCATAGGGCCATTTTCAGACTTGATCTCGATTGTCACGTTAGCACCTGAAGAAGTCGGGGATGTCTCTCTATTTAAGGAGTTGGTTGAAAAAGGGATACGGATTTCGGCCGGACACACACAAGCTTCCATGGAAGAAATCGGTGTCGCGATCAAGCATGGGTTGAGTCAGGTCACGCATACCTTCAACGCCATGAGCCCTGTCCATCACCGGACACCTGGGACGGCTGCATCAGCACTTTACCACGAAGAATTAGCCTGCGAAATCATTACCGATGGACTACATGTGCACCCGAACATGATCGAGCTTTTATATAAAATAAAAGGGAAGGAGAAAATGTTGCTCATTTCTGACTGTACCGGCTATAACGATTTGGAGGATGGGGAATATTCGTTTCGGGGGAAGGAATTGGTGAAAACGGGGGATAAAGTGACCCTGAAAAATGGGGCTTTAGCGGGAAGTGCGATAACGCTCGAGAAGGGAATCAATTATGTCGTGGAGAACTGCGGGATACCGGTGGAGGACGCTGTTTACATGGCTTCGGAAGGGCCGTTGTATGCGATAGGAAAAGATATAAGTAAGGGGAGAATCGAAGTCGGATATGATGCGGATCTGGTTGTTTTAAAGGAGGATTTGTCAGTTGTGGCCACGTACCTGAATGGAGAAATAGTGTATGAGGAAGAGTAAGCGTTCATTCTATCGCTTGCTCTTTTTTTGGGCATTATTAACTATTTGCTGTCTTTTAATAGAGTAGAAGTGAAGGGATACAGGATAACCAAGGGGAGGAAGGGAAGTCAGTATGGATGATCATTCCATACGAGGAGGGAGAGACACACGGGGCGTTATTTTAAATATGAAAGGAGAAACGTAATGAGTAAATCTTACTTGCGTGTTTTTTCAGTATTGCTTACGTTGATTTTGTTTATTTCTTTATTACCCTCATCTGTTTATCAAAACGCTGTATCCGCAGAAGCCGGCTGGAAAGAGCTTCCGATTCAAAATGGAGATTTTGAAGCCGTGCCGCAAACGGAAACAGGAATACCACACTGGAGTTACTGGAGTGGGGGCCTGAAATCCGGACTGAAGGTCACTGGTGATAAAGCGTATGAAGGTGACCGAAGTCTACGGATCGATAATTCGGGTGTGACAGGGCTTTTTAGTCAAGGAGCCGATGTGACGGAAGGCAATCAATATAAACTGTCCGCCCAATTGTATGTTGAAGAACTGACGAAAGGAAAGCCGGGAATCTGGCTTCGCTGGTATAACTCTGAAGGAAAGAACATAGGGGACAGTCCTAAGTATTTCGATGGCCTTACGCTTAATGAATGGCAGAAGGTAACGGTTGAAGCAAACGCCCCAGCTGGTGCCGTCCGTGTGAAGGTCTTTCTTTACCAAGCAAGCACTGCCGTAACGAAAGGGTACTACGATGATATAAAAATATATGAAAAGTCCAATGAGCAGTTGGACCTGCCATTTGAATATGGAGACCCCATTAATATGGGACCTGCAGCTTTAGCGGCCAAAACACAAGGAGCGGCCATCGGTGACGGTGAAGTGTATTATGCAACGAACGGCTCACCTGCCACCTTCTATGCCAACGATGCCGTCACGGGTGAAAAACTCTTTTCACAATCCCTGCCCGGCAGTGATGTCGTATGGGGGATGACGATCGGTTCGGACGGGAATGTGTACTTCGCAGGTACATACAATGGGATATTGTACAGGTACGTAGTGGATGAGCGGCGCTTGGAGGAAGTGGGGAAAAGTCCTTCTGACAATTGGATCTGGCAGCTTGATGCGACAAGTGACGGGAAGATCTACGGTGCAACCTATCCAAATGCCAAAGTATTTGAATATGATATCGATTCGGATACATTGACGGACCTTGGAAGGTTTCATGAAGAACAGAATTATGCAAGGGGACTCGGAGTGACCGACGAGAATCTCTATGTGGGAATCGGTACAACGGCCTACTTGATTAAAATGAATCGGGAGACGGGTGAAAGAGAGGAAATCCACCTGCCGATATCCGGCACGAGCACGTCGGTATCGAATGTATGGGAATATGGAGACCGATTATTTGTGGCGTATGGGACGTCCATGCTGGTACTGGATGTGGAAACGGAAGAAGTCGTCCATGAAATGAACTGGGAATATGAACACGCATATGACGGCTTGATTTCACCGCCTTCCCCGGATGACCCCAGTTTGATTTATTTCAAAGATAAGAGGACGAACGAGTTATGGACGTATGATATGGATACGGATGAAACGCAGGCTGTGGAGCCCAAAGTTACCTTGCCGGCTTCACCGGTGAAGGCGTACGAATGGACGACGAATGAAAATGGGGAACAGGTTCTGTCGATTCTCCACCATCAGATCGAATACTCCACCTATAACCCGAAGACGAAAGAAGTAAAAGTTCTGTATCCGGAGGTTGAGAAGCAGGGACTTTCCATCCAAAGTCTTGAAATCGGACCGGATGAGAACGTGTATATGGGTGGATACCAGGGATCATTCGGAGTATACGATACGTCGACTGAATCATATCTCTTACGTGAACGGAACCCCCATCAAATTGAAGGGATCGGGTTCATGAACGGAGATGTCTATATGGGCATATACGGTGGGGCCCAAATTTATAAATATGATCCTGAACTTCCTTTTAAATATGAAGACGGGGACAGCGGGGATAACCCTGAAATGGTCTATGATATCGGGGATGATCAAAGCAGGCCGTTCACCTTTGCATCAGGGGATGACAAGTTATTCACCGGGACGATATCCGACTATGGGAAGCTCGGCGGTGCCCTGACCATTTTTGATGAGAAAACAGGTGAGTGGAATACGATCCGGAATATCATTGAAAATCAGAGCATCATCGGACTCGCCTACAAGGATGGAATCCTATATGGAGGATCAACCACAGCGGGAGGACTCGGTATCGATCCGGTTGAGAAGGAAGCCAAAATGTTTGAGTATGAGGCTAGTACAGGTGATTACGAAGTATTTGATTTAGAGTTAGACGGAATCAAGACACCTGAAATGATCGGGGAACTATCCATCGGACCTGATGGGAATCTATGGGGCGCGGCTTATGGTGTCAACGAAGATGGAGTTGCAAACAGTGTCATCTTTGCCATGGATCCTGTTTCAAAAATAATCGTAAAGCAGAAGGAGTTCTATACAGGTGTCCTTCGGGGCAGCCAGTGGCGTCCATTCTACTTGAGATGGGATGATCAAGGCATGCTTTATACCACGGTAACAAGAAAGCTGACTGTCATCGACCCTGAAACGATGATGAGCAAGCAGCTTATCGGAGATACCGTGAATTTAATGGACATTGATATCGAAGGAAATATTTATTATGCAGCAGGTGCGGACTTGATGAAGTTGCCGGTTCCAGTGGAAAAAGCGGAACTATCGGCTGAGAAAAACACTCTTCTTCAAGGAGACAAAATGTATCTGGATTTGGCCGTTACGCTTGCGAATGGGAAGGAAGTTGACTTGGAAGGTGCTGAAGTGAAATGGGGGAATACGGCACCTGATGTATTAGAAGTGAAAAATGGAGAAGTCACGGCCCTTAATGCAGGAACGGCAGAAGTGAGAGCCACAGTCACATACAATGGGGAAACGTCCACATCCAATCCTCTGGAGATAACCGTCGACGTATCAACGGGGACGATGATTACACAAATAGAAAAGCTGGAAGACAGCGGTGATCTTGATCATGCCACGGTGAAACAGCTTGTGAACCGCTTGAAGCAGGCTCAGCATCAGTATGAAAAAGGCCATACAAGACAAGCCCTGAAGCATTTAGATGACTTCTCCAAACACTTGGAGAAGAGTGATGCAGAGGAAGAGATTAAAACGATGTTGGAGGAAAATGTCCAAACCATCAGACAGCGATTTTTATCAGATGAATAATTTTTTTGATTGAAAGACTAACAGGTCTGTCCCTCATGGTTGTATAACCTTAAGGGACAGACCGTTCTTTATGTTATTTTTAAAAAGGAACCCCGTAGAGCAGATTCTACAGGGTTCAATATAAGTATCATTCCATTTGTATTTACAAAAGTTGATTATTCTGCAGGAGCCCCAACAGCATCATAAGCATTGATGACGGTTTGCGTCTGTACAGATGGCTGACCATTCTTATCCGGAAACTTGTCGCGTGTGGCCTGTATGGCAGCTTCGCGCATTTCTTTGAATCCGGAGGAAGGTGTCAGATATTTTGTCAGTGCACTGTAGAAGATCGCGCCTGTTTGGCTGGCACCAAGTCCGGTGACGGTTACGCCGTTGTGTGTACCGCCCTCGGAAATTAAGTAGGCCGCTTTATTGTTGATACTGCTGTTGATGTGCACACCGCCTTTATCCAATTCCCCCGTGTAGCGGTCGTCATAGTGATCCGGGTAGCGGTTATCCCTCATTTCGTATGCGGCAGGAAGGGTTTTGGTGCGTGGATCCTTCAATGAACGTAGACCTCCGTCTCCTGCTTTATTCGGCGTGTAAATATCCTCGCCCATTTCCCACTCTGAAGGATTGTTATAAGAACCGGAAGAATACATTTCTGAAATTTCCCCGAAGATATCTGCCAGTGATTCATTGATGGCTCCCGATTCGCCTTGATAGGTCAGGTTGGCCGTATTGGTAATGACACCGTGCGTGATTTCATGACCGGCCACGTCAAGTCCGCCTGCTAAGGAACCAAGGGTTACCCCGTCCCCATCTCCGTACAGCATTTGCTTTCCGTTCCAGGCTGCGTTATTCCATTTGGACCCGATATGCACTGAACTGATGAACGGTGTCCCTTTGCCGTCGATGCCGTTGCGTTTATGGGCACCTTGATAATATTTATTGATTTTGTCGGCATTGGTATGAGCTGATACGGCTGCCGGGTCATAAAAGTAGTTAGAAGAACTCTTCGTATTGATTTCAAATCCGGTGAAGCCAAAGAGTGCCGAGAGCAGGATGAATGACGTTTCAGGCATACGGCGGGCATCAAACGTCGCAAGTGGGACGATATTCGGGTTGCCCAATGTTCCCCCCGCGATGGATCCACCATATAAATAGCTGGTCCCGGTTGCCGCATCCTTTCCTACTGGGAAATACTGCATTTTACCGAATACGTTCAATCCTCTTCCTTGAGCTACAGTAAGGCTTGTCGGGTCCACTTCATGCATGGCATTGAAGTGGTTGACCACTTCTCCGTTCGTGGCATCCACGAAGTAATGGAAATAGCCCGGTGCCGGGGTGGAAGTGGATACTTTCACCAGGTACGTTAAGTAGTATTTCCCTTTATACGGATAGATCGTTAACTCTGTGTCAAGGCCATCATAGGTTTTCAGCTCATCTACGCCAATCTCGGATGCTACACTTGCTTTGGCAATATTTTCAGCTTCTTTCTTTTCAATGGCTGCTTCTGTTGGAATGATGGTACGGGCTAGCTTCTGTGTCACGTTACCGAAGGATGCATACACGTTGTTATTGGCATCTAAGGCAACAGTCTGGCCGGATCCGTAAATCGGGATACCTTTATACTGCTCCACAGTACGTACATGGTATGTACCCGTTTCGCTGTCCGCTTCCTCGCTGATGATTTTGAACTGATCTCCTGTAGCGGCCGATTTTGTTTTCTCCATTACTTTAGATTGGAGGAACGCCTTCACAATCTCTTGCTTACTCAGCCCTTCAGCTTGGACAGAAACGACGCTCGCAGGTCCTGCCAATCCTGGAAAAGTCGGTGCCAGTCCTCCCAATGTGACCGATAATGCCAGTACAGCAGGAATGGCTGCTTTTTTACTCATCTTCTTCTGCTTTTTCTTTTTCAAACCCTTTCACCCTCTCGTCGAATTGAGATATCTAACAATTTAAATTATTGGGAAAACAGGTTGTGAAATCAATTGGGTTAATTTTTGTGCGATGACATGCCTTTCTTCCAAATTACGAGTAAATTTGACACATTTCCTTCCAGTTTTTAAACAAAATTAACCCAATTTAAATTATTTGATGATTCTGTATACTTAGAGTCAAATGAGTGGTTCAGCGAAAGGGGAGTGAGGATGTGAGGCGGATTCATCAAAGGGTTCTGTTGCCTTCACTATGCTGTATCGCTTTTTATTCCGGCACACAGCTAATTGGAGAAACAGAAGCGGCTTTTACAAGTCAGGCTTCACCAGATTCCATCACCATGAATGCGGCATTTGTTTTTCCTGCGACCATTCATGAGCTTGAAGATCGTGCCCAGAAGGTGGTAGAAAGCATGGAACACAATATGAAAACGATCAGCGCTCCTTCATCCGGTTCATCCGGGGAAGAATTTCAAAGGCAGCTTGATCAAATGACCGCAATAGAGAAGGAACTGACCCACCAAATGGACATGATGCATAAGCTCTATGAGGAAGTGTCCACCTATTATAGGGAGATCCAAAAACAGGAGGTCAAAAACGTCCATACATATGATTATGTGCGTGAGGGTTTTGAGCATGTTGAAGGAATGATGAAAGGTGTACAGGCAACCGTCGAATTTTCACAGATAGAGGAGATACGTTCTTCTATCCTGATGCAGATTCAGGAACTGGAAGATCAAGAGCAACCTTCTGTAGAAGAGAGTCCGACTGATCCAGCTCCAGAACAACCTCATTCTAATCCAGATCCAGATCACTCTGAATCTCAGGATGAAGCATCAGCGGAGATAATGGATGATGTGAAAACAGAAATAACGGATGAAGCCTCAGAGGACATTACGAATGATAAGCAGGTGACAGAACATGAAGAAGAAAATGTTGAGGATAGTGAGTAGTGTAATGGGAACGATCCTTCTGGTGGTGATCTGCTTGGCAGCGTTCATCGTTCTTTCCTCCAGGTTGTCAGGAGGGGAACCAACCTTTATGGGATACCAGGTGAAAGCCGTATTATCAGGGTCCATGGAACCAACATTCCAAACCGGTTCCATTATCTCCATCAAGCGTGGCGATGAGCATACTTTTTACAAAAAGGGCGATATCATTACCTTTCGTATGGAAGATAAGCTCATTACACATAGGATCATTGATGTCCTCGAAGAGAATGGACAAGCAGTGTATAAAACCAAAGGGGATCACAATAATGGCCCTGACCTGTGGACGGTCCCTAAGCAAACGATCATCGGAAAGTACACCAACTTGACGATTCCATATATAGGATATGCCCTTGGATTTTTGAATACAAAAGCAGGTTCAGCCCTGTTGTTGATTGTTCCAGGAATCTTGTTGATCATTTCTGCCTTTCGCTCGATCATCGTCGCCAAAAGGGAACTGGAAGGAAGCAAAGCATGATGGCTTCATCTCCTATGTATCACCAAACATACATAAGAGTTTACTATATTTTTTCTATTAAAAAGGGAGGAATTATGAATGAGTTTTACCAAGAATGTAAGTAAGGGGATCATGAGTGCAGCGTTAGGATTATCGTTGATTGGGGGAGGGACGTTCGCCTACTTCAGCGATGCACAGGCGACAGAGAATACCTTTGCAGCGGGGACACTGGATTTATCCATGAACCCAAGTGCCGTTGTCAACATCGACAACATCAAGCCGGGGGATGAAATTTACCGGGAATTCACGCTGAAAAACAATGGGACGCTGGATATTCACCAGGTACTACTGGACACGAAGTATCAAGTAGAAGACGCGAAAGGTGATAACACAGGCGATATGGCAGAACATATCAAAGTCACCATCATGTACAACACAAGCAGTGCCACCAACATAGCGGTGGAAACAACATTGGCAGAACTCCAAGGGCAAACACCGGACGTCACGGCGATTGGTTCTTTTGTTGGAAGCAGCGACGACGGAGCCCTCCCAGTACCGGATGGAATCTCTGTGGGGCAAGAAGAAAAAATCTTTGTCCTGTTCGAGTTTGTAGACAATGGAGAAAATCAGAATCAGTTCCAGGGGGATACGTTGAAGGTGGACTGGACGTTTAACGCGCAGACTGGTGACTCGACGTACCATGACGATACGGATCCGGAGAATAACTAACTATAAATATCATTCAAATGGGACTCCTAAGGGGTCCCATTTTCGAGTAAGTGCGGGTAAGTATGTCTCCGGTAAACTCTTAAAAGGTATTTTTAATTTTTACTAGAATAGATAAAAATATAGTATTTTTATCTAAACAATGAGCGTTTATAAAGAAGCCATTCAGTACAAAGTAGTGGTGGAGAAGGAGACAAAAAGGAATCATTCATTATCGCCATGCGTATGACTCCCGCAACTGGATCATAGAATGGAAATCCTAAGTGGGTTTTGCAGTTATTATCAATTCCATGATCTTCTTTCCTGTTACTGAGTAATCCAGGGGTAAACCTCCTGGATATTATTATTTTCTAACATAAAATGTGCCTTTGGGGCTCACTAAAACTGACCGACCCTATTTCTAAACAAACGTTTAATTAAACGCTCTTAGCGTCTTAATCGCGCTTTTTATCCATTCAACAAGTGTTTAAATAAATTGGTTGGTATGCATTTTATTAAATATTAGCATTTTGAGTCCAACTAGACATTTCCAACGTCTAACAGTTATAAACCAGAACAAAGGTGGTACGAAATGGGGCAACAGCCAATGGAAGAATCAAACCCGGAAATCAGTGAGCTCATTGATTGGTATGGTAAGCATCTGATCAACCTTGCTTATACATACTGTAAAGACTGGAGTATGTCCGAGGGTGTCGTGCAGGAAGTATTTATTAGTGCCTATAAGAACCTCGATACATTCAATAGGCAATCTTCTTATAAAACGTGGCTTTATGCCATCACAATTAACAAGTCGAAGGACTTTCTTCGCAAGCCATTTATGAAAGACCCATTCTTTCAGCGGATGATGAATAAAGTGAAGCCCGTTCACCCGACCCCGGAAGAACATGTTATCCAAAAAGAAGGTCAACATGGGTTGGCTGCGGAAGTCATGAGCCTGCCTATCAAGTATCGGGAAGTCATCATCCTCTATTATTATGATGACCTCTCCACAAAGGAAGTGTCGGATTTATTGAAGATTCCCCTCTCTACGGCCAAAACGAGGATCCAGAGAGGACGACAGGTGTTAAGGAAGCAGTTAGAAGGGGGTGATTTCCTTGCGTGAAAATCAAGACAGGCAAAAAATCAAGGAGTCTCTTCATGGAGTATTTGAGGAGAACCCATTCTCTGATGAAACAAAACAACGGTGGCTGATGGAAATCGAAAAAGGAAGGCACCAACAGAAATGGGCAAGGAACAACTTATTCCCTAGCTTACTCTCTATGGGAGTCGCACTCATCTTTTTCATCGGACTTGGCTGGTTCCTTATGCAACAGATGGGGGTAGAGGGAGATAACGCGAGTGACCACCCCTCAATGGAGGAAGGAGAGGGTATGGATCCTCCGCAAACGAAGGAGGGTGGAGAAGAGAACCTCCCAGCGGAAAAGAACGATTTACAAGAAAAGGTCCTGGAGTTAAAGCGTCAGGAAGAAGTCGACATGAAAGAGTTTCTTTCTTACTTTTATGAGGAATTGAATAAAGGTTATACTAGTTACCCATTGGGTCAGCATGACGGTTATTATTATCAGTCAAAAGAAGAAGTGATGGAAGGGATTCTTTCTGTGCTGGAGAAAGCGCAGCCGGAAGACCCGAAGCTGAAAAAGGATTTAAGCCATTTAGAGGAAATGATTGAAGACTACCTTTATGTATCTCGGAAGTTCCCGCCTGAGGAGAGTCATGCAGGTCCTGCCAATCATTATTACTATATAGTCGGTCTACTAAATGATCTCTATTCTGGGATTGTCGTTGGTGAAACGACTGAGCTGAATGGATTTTCTGAAGTTGGTAATGGTGATCAAGTAGATGTCATTGAGGAGATGGCGAAGGGGAGGATGTATCCTACTCCAGAAGGTCCGTTGGTGAAAGTCGGAAAATCCCCTTTCAACCGATGACGGCTATCCTCCCATTGTAGCCTTTCAATTAGAGAAAACAGAATCCACGGATCTGGGTACGTATGTACATGATCCGTACGAAAGCTATCAGGATTTTTCTATGTACAAAGAGAACTTTGACAATGAGTCTGCACAATCCACCTAGATCACGGCAGCCATTTCATATATCAATTATTTTCACAAGGCAATCCATTGCTTATGAGTTTAATAAAGGAGAGCACAGTGAGAAAATAGATGCTTCAAAGCAAGCTGAGCTTAAGAAGCGGTTTAGATTTTAGAGAAGTTATAATGACGCCTCTTCTTGAGGCATGTTCATAAGAGAAAAAACTCAACCTTTAAAGGTTGAGTTTTTTATTATCAAAGGGTAAATGTATCACGCTCTAAATGAGAACACCTTGTTCCAGAAAGCTATATCATTAAAACTTTAATGTTCTTTTCAGTCTTGCAAATTTGCGGTTTGCCTTTTCTAAAGCATGCTTAGAACCAAATAATATTTCAAACATATTGGATCACTCCTAGAAATTTATTAATGGTGTTTATAAATTCATTATAGGCGATTTATCAGAGGAAGTCAACAATATTGTATACCAAATACCTAAAATAACTGGTTCAACAAGCTGGAAAAGTGATAAAAACTAAATTTGGTATACCATAAAAGTTATCAGTCTTAAGTTGAAACCTTTAAATGCCTACTATATAGGGTTTTTAAATGAATTGGGTGAAAATCTCTACAACGTCTAAAATAGGATGAATTGAAAAAGACCATTTTTTTCTGAAATAATGTATACCACACAATTGATTTTCATTCTCAAGAGGTTTAATATAAAGAATAATCAGAAAAAATATTACGAGTTGGTGATGTGATGATCAAACTACTATCCGGTCTTTCCATCCTGCTTTATTTAATCAACGAACTTTTCAACAGTATCCATCTTTCTCCCATCATTTCTGTCATCTGCTTATTGGTTGTCATGATGACTGCCTTTAGAGTCAGTAAGTTTGTCAGGGTAATAGGGGGGACGTTCCTTGTGTTGGGACTCATCATGATGGTGAAGAGTGAAGCGGGTTTAAAGGATATCCTTTTTTCGTTCGGTCCTATGCTTAACCTTCTGACCTTATTTGCGTTGGTTCCTTTATTGGCTCAACCAATTAAGCTAGGAAATTATTCCGAAAATATTCAAGGTTTTATTTCCAGAAGGGTGAAATCCTCAACCAGCCTTTATAGCCTTACGTCAGGTATTTCTTATTTCTTTAGTATTTTCATGAATCTTGCTACTTTGCCGATGACTTATTTCTCTGTTAGGCCGGCAGCGGATGCGTTTCCTTTGGAAGATCGAGAGAGGTTCATGAGCAGGGCCATCACCCATGGATTTTCCATGCCCTTGATGTGGGCTCCAGTCACGCCAATTGTAGGTATCGTGATTGATATGACGGGAGTGAAGTGGGGAGGTATGCTTCCCTATGTTCTCCCTTTAAGTGTGATGGGGTTGTTGCTTGATTGGTATCTGGGAGGCTATCGGAAAGGGAGAAAGAGTGCTTCATATGGAACAAGGCCGGCTATCGATGAAACGGCGGCATCCCTTGAAGATCATGACAATAAGACAGGGGCAGGCAAGCTGTCACACATCCTCATGGCGATCATTGTCTTTAATATCATCATTGCCATCATGGAACATTGGTTATCCCTTTCATTCCTGATTGTTGTTTCCCTTCTGGTCATTCCTTTTGCTTTTATATGGTGTGCGATACTTGGGAAGGCAGGTGCTTTTAAAGATGGGCTGTCTGATCATTATCATCACCATTTACTAAAAATGAAAGATCAGTTTTTTATCTTTTTGTCTGCAGGTTTTTTCATATCAGCTATTGAATTTTCTCATACGGATCATGTAGTAAACGAGTGGATTACCGCATTCAAGGATACTATTGGAATCGAAATTTTTGTCCTTCTCATTCCATTGATTCCTTTAATCCTGGCATTTGCAGGCCTTCACCCCGCAGTCGCCCTGGCCTTACTGGCAGGAACGCTAGACCCTCATAGCTTGGATATTTCCCCTTATATCCTGACAGTATCCATGCTCGCTGGTGCAGTATCTGCGTTTCTCATGGGGCCGTATAATGCTACGATCGGGTTAATGTCGACGATTGTGAAGACAAGCTCCTTTAAAGTATCGAATTGGAATTTTCTCTTTACGCTGTCATTCTTGTCTGTCACTGTGCTATATCTCATTCTGTTGCAACTCATTATATAAGAAAACACCTTCGATCCTGAAATCGAAGGTGTTTTTTTATAACCTAAGATAGCCCATCTATCCATAATGAAAAGGGATAGATGGGCTATAAATAATGGTCTTTTTCTTAAACAGCCAGCTCGTCTGATTTTACCAACTTTGAATGCTTGGAGTCTTCGCTATTGCCATTTGCTTTTACAATTTCATATAATTCCTCCCGTGCGCCTTCGATTGTCTCGAAGGATTCAAAGAATTTCACCCGGATATGGTTGATATACTCTTTCCCTTCATAGTTTTCGTACAACTGAATCTTGGCATTGTCATCCAGTACCCTCGCAATTGTGTAAGAGGCTTTCAATTTGTCAAAGAAGTAGAAATGATATGTTTCTACAGGCTGGAATCCATCATTTTCTAATACCGTTTGAAAGGTATCCTTGTTAGTAAGTACAATATACTTTTCCATAAATAAATCCGCTCCTTTATTCTTTATCCTTCAAATTGTATTTTGTATACCAATATCTGTTGATTTCAGTGTAAAGGAAGAGAGGGATTAAATCAATAAAGTTTTCTGAATTTTTATTTATTAGAAAATGATTTCATTTTAAAAATCTATTTATATCAATAAAAAACGGAACTATCACATACTTTTTTGTGAGAAAATCTCACGAAAGGGTTTACATTTTTTATATTTCATAGGTATACTTAAGAAAATTCTAAAAATTGTGATAAATGTCACAGTGAAGGGGTGTTTGTATGCCAAATGTCAAATTGTTTGTAGAAGGAGATATGATCGAACAGGAAGTAAAAGATGGTGCTAATCTGGTTGTGCTGGCTGGAATCAAGCAGTTTCCAAAACTTAAATATGGATGTGGGATGGGGAAATGCACAAAGTGTACATGCAAGGTACTGGATGGTATCGAAACGTTGGATCCACCGAATTGGAAAGAGAATAAAATGCTGGGAGATCTTGTCGATGAAAACTACCGGCTCACATGTCAGTTATCGATCAAAGGAGATATCGAGTTGACCCAGGATGGAATTGATATTAAAAAAAGGCGTGCTGCTGCAGAATCACAGGGATAATTTTTTTTGGTGTTTTATCCGGTATACAAAATACCGTAAAAGTGTAAGGGGTGTGTAGAATGACTTCATATCAGTTAACCAATATGACCTGGGAGGAAGTACAGGAAGCATTAAAAACAGTCAAGATGGCCGTCATACCGGTCGGTGCCCATGAACAACACGGTCCGCATATGATTGAGAGCTGCGATACAGTACTGGCAACTGAGATGGCGAAGAAGGTTGCTGAACGAATGCACCCACATTTATTGGTTACTCCGACGATCAATATGGGTGTATCACCTCACCATCTAAACTTCCCGGGTACTATTTCGTTGAAGCCGGATACATTAATTGCGATTTTAAGAGATATGGTCCGGTCATTAAAGCATCACGGAATCAATAAGTTCCTATTCCTTAACGCCCATGGAGGAAATCAATCGACTTTAAGTGTGGCAAGTGGTGTTTTATCAGAGGAAGAAGCGGTTGACATCTTTTATGCAAAAACGACCGCGTCAGCAAAAGAATCTCTCAAACAATACATCCACTCCCCGATTTTTGGTCATAGCTGTGAACGTGAAGTATCGGAGGCTCTATATTTGGCACCGTATCTAATCAGACCGGATAAATTGACGTCGGGAGACTTCTGTGAAGGGGGGAGATATAAACTACTAAGACCAGGAAAAGCCATTCAAGGATATTACCGCTACGAAGAAATGACGAAAAATGGCTGTATAGGGGATGCGACCAGGGCATCGAGAGAGATTGGAGAACAAATTGTCATAGAAGCAACTGAGAATCTAGCAGAAGGGTTGAGAGAGATATTGGGTCTTGGAGTGGAAGTGCTGAAATCATAAGCAACAAAAAAGTGGAAGGGTGAATGCTTTGGAATTAACTGCTGCTCATTGGTTATATGCATTCGTTACTGTACTTGTCATTGTTACGATGTTGTTTCGCAAGGGGGTTGTGCTACCAACCATAGTCGGGACCTTTTTAGTTGCGTGGCTATATAAAGGATCCCTGGTTGGTGGCTTCATGGCGGTCTTTAACGCCAATCTGGTTGCGGCAAAGGAATTATTCAGCATCTTTTTGATTATTACCCTGATGGTCGCTTTATTAAACTCTCTGAAGGATATTGGAGCGGACCAGCGGATGATTGTTCCAATCCAGAAGGTCATGATCAATGGCCATATTGCGTACTTTGTATTAATGGTTGTCACCTATGTTATTTCATTGTTCTTCTGGCCGACACCGGCTGTACCACTCATTTGTGCTCTGCTCGTTCCTGCTGCCATGCGTGCCGGTCTGCCGGCGATGGGGGCCGCGATGATCGTGGCCATTGCCGGACAGGGGATGGCGTTATCGTCTGACTATATCATGCAGGTCGCTCCGATGCTGACGGCCACTTCCGGAGGGATGGAAACGGTGCAAGTTGCCGATAAAGCAATGATCTTATCGGTCATTACGGGGGTGACAGCCGTCGGGGTTGCTTATGCGATGATGTATAAGTCCATCGCTAAGCCCAATAGCGAAGAAGCGGAAAATGCGGTCAACTTATTAAATGCCATGACTGCTGATAAGAGTGGAGTAGAGGCTGAAGTATCTGCAGCGTCTGAGCTAGAAGTCTACACGAGCAGAAAAGAAATTTGGGGGAAAGTGTTTGCTGTTCTCGTTCCACTGTCCATGCTTGCCGTCATGATTTTTATGTTTTCTACCAAGTTTAGTGACGCTGAGTCGGGGAGATTTGCAGGCGGAGACGGGGCTGCCTTTATCGGTGGAGTCGCAGCCGTACTGTTGATTTTGGCTTCCGTTGCTTTCCGCAGAATCCATGCATTGGATAAAATCGGTGACCACATTACAGACGGATTTGTTTTCGCGTTTCGTGCCATGGGTCCTGTTATTCCAATTGCCGGTTTCTTTTTCCTTGGCAGCTCGGATTTTACCGGATCTATTCTCTCACTTGGGGAAGAA
Source organism: Rossellomorea sp. DA94 (assembly GCF_029834455.1). NCBI lineage: Bacteria > Bacillati > Bacillota > Bacilli > Caryophanales > Bacillaceae > Rossellomorea > Rossellomorea sp. DA94. The sequence goes on along the minus strand of NZ_CP122397.1, from coordinate 4,220,869 downwards.
GCGGCCAAGCCAGCCTTCCTATTTGATCTGGTACAGTCTGCACAGGCGTCCATTCCTGAAAACGCTTTCTTTAGCGCGTTTGGTATTTTATTGGTTGGTATCATCACTGGCTTGGATGGTTCAGGCTTCTCAGGACTTCCTTTAGTGGGAGCATTATCCGGTGCCATGTCGAATACGGCAGGGGTTGATCCTGGAACGCTTGCAGCAATCGGCCAGATGGGATCTGTATGGACAGGCGGTGGGACACTTATCGCTTGGTCATCTCTTGTGGCAGTTGCAGGTTTTTGCGGCGTTTCAGTACTGGAGCTAGCCAGAAAAAATTTCATCCCCGTCATGACTGGGTTGGTGGTGGCCACTCTTGCAGCCATATTATTTATGTAGCCAAGTATAAAAATTATAATTTTTAAAAAAATCAGAAAAGTGTATTTACAAAATAAGATTCATAGGTTAGTATAAAGTCAATGGTATACCAAAAGAACAAGCTAAAGTAGCTGTTTTCACGAACTGTATCTCTTTAGATGCTGGTACTTCAGTCGAAAGGAAGATATGGTTGTTTTTTCAACACTATTTGGTATACAAAATACCCAATACAATGTGCAGGTAAGCTGCAGCATACTTTTAGGAGGAGAAGGATCATGACAAAACTATTATCTAAAGATGAATTCCGTAAAGAGCTGGAAGAAGCAATCAAGGGAAATCATAGTCAAAAGGCTCCTTTTACAGTCGCTTGGGCGGAAGGAAAGCTAGAGAGAAAGCACTTTGCGAAATGGGCAGAAAACCATTATCACTATGTAGGGCCTTTTGCGAACTATCTTTCTTACATTTATCACAACACACCTGATCATCCTAAATTCGAAGACGCGAAAGATTTCACACTTCAAAATATGTATGAAGAGGAAATTGCCGCAGATCGCCATACCGACCTACTGATTCGTTTTGCCGAAGCGTGCGGGACGACCGGTGATAGAATAAGAGATCCAAAGAATATGGCTGCAACCACGCTTGGATTACAAAGCTGGTGCTACTCAGTAGCGGCACGCGAAAACTTCGTAGTGGCAACGGCAGCATTAGTAGTAGGGCTGGAATCACAGGTACCTGATATTTACCGAAAACAAACACCGGTCCTTCGTGAAAAGTATGGATTCACGGATGAAGAAATTGAATTCTTCGACCTTCACATCGTATCAGATGAAATCCATGGAGAGCGTGGATACAAAATCGTTCTTGAGCATGCTGATACGCCGGAGCTTCAGCAGGAATGTTTGGAAATTGTCCGTGTAGGGGCGAAAATGCGCCGGATGTATATGGACGGATTATGGAAAGAATATCTTGAAAAAGATCTAGGTACTCTTGTGGAGGCTTAAGATACTTAGAACATATTAACAAATTAATAAGTGGCAGTTTCCTAGTATGGGAACTGCCATTTGTTCATCATATCCCTAGAAAAGAATAGGAAAGGATGTTTCGAGTGCTAGTAGCAAAAGCCGAATTATACAAAAACTATATTAATGGTATATGGGAGGATTCCTCCAGTGAACAAACATTTGCCAGCCATAATCCAGCCAACAAAGAAGAAGTGATCGGTGTATTCCAGGCATCTACAATAGAGGATGTAAAAAGAGCCATTGAATCTGCGGATGCCGCTTTCCCTTCCTGGTCTGAAACGGCGCCTTCCAAGAGGGCAGCCATCCTGAACAGGGCAGCTCAATACTTAATTGATCATGTCGATCAATTTGCAAAAGAATTAACACTTGAAGAAGGTAAACCGATCGGGGCTGCCCGTGGAGAAGTACTCAGATCGGCTGAGACATTGAAGTATTACGCGGTCGAGGGACAAAGCCATAGTGGAGAGACCTTTCCCCAGGATGATCCCAACATGTATGTATCAACCAAGCTTGAACCGCTCGGTGTAATCACCGTCATCACCCCCTGGAATTTCCCACTATCAATCCCTGCACGTAAAATTGCACCTGCATTGATTACGGGAAATACGGTTGTGTTCAAACCGTCTTCGGAAACACCTTTGGTTGCTTATCGATTAGTGGAAGCTTTGGTTCATGCCGGACTTCCTGATGGAGTACTCAATTTCGTTACGGGCAACTCCCGTGAAATAGGTGACAGCCTGGTCGACCATCCGGCGGTGAAAGCCGTTACGTTTACAGGATCTACTGGCGCCGGAGAACGCATTCACCGCAATGTGTCATTTGATACGAGAACCCAGATGGAGCTTGGCGGAAAGAATCCTTTAATTGTAATGGAGGATGCCGATATTGCCCTCGCTGCCACATTGACTATAAATGGAGGATACAACCTGAGTGGCCAGGCGTGTACGGGAACCAGTCGAGTGATTGTCATGAAAGAAGTCAAAGAAAGGTTCTTGGATGCTCTTGAGGAAAAAACGAAAAACCTCAAAATCGGTAACGGATTTGAAGAAGGTGTCACCGTTTGTCCGTTGGCCAGTGAGAAGCAATTAACGAATGTATTGAAGTATATTGAAATCGGTAAAGAAGAGGGTGCCTCCTTGCTATACGGTGGAGAGCATGTAACGGAAGGTGAATACGGAAACGGCTATTACGTTCGTCCTGCCATCTTTACAGATGTTGATCCTTCCATGCGGATTGCGAAGGAAGAAATCTTCGGCCCTGTCATCGCAGTGATCGAAGCAGCGGATTATGAGGAAGCAATCAAAGTGGCCAATGATGTTGAATATGGGCTTTCCGCTTCGATTGTGACCAATAACCTAAAAACGGCTCAACAGTTTACGAAGGATATTAAGGCAGGCACCGTGAAGGTAAATCGAACCACAACTGGAAACCTGATGAATGCACCGTTTGGAGGCATTAAGAAGTCCAGTACATCCACTTTCCGTGAATCGGGAAGAGCAGGTCTTGATTTCTTCACTCAAATCAAAACCGTATATATAGGATACTAAAATTGTCTGGGGGTAACGACGATATGAAAACTGTACTAAGAATTGAACTCGAAGAAGCGAAAGTAATCATAGAAGAAGCCAAAAGAAAATCAGCGGAAATCAATGTGCTTGAAACTATCGCAGTCGTCGATGACGGCGGGCATGTAATAGCTCTTGAACGTATGAACGGGGCCCGTATCACCGGTCCTGACATTGCGATTGCCAAAGCGTTTACGGCAGCCGGTCATAAGCGTTCGACTCATTTATTTAACAAGGAACCGAACGGACCTGTCCTGCCTGGAAATGAAGCATTTGGCATCCAACAAATGCTTCCTGGGAAATTCGCTGTATTTGTTGGGGGATTCCCGATCGTAGTGAATGGTGAAGTCGTTGGGGGTATCGGGGTCAGCGGAGGTAACGGTGAACAGGATACGGCTGTAGGCACAGCAGCATTGAAAGCATTGCAGTCTCACTTAAAGGATCATGACGTCGTAACAGATGCAGATATTAAGAAGTAATTCCTTGCAGCCAAGGTCCTGACGATAAAAGAATGAAAGAAGGAGTAAGCATGAAATCAAATTTGGACCTTGCAGTTGGTTTTGCCAGAACGGGAGTGACCGGATATGGAGGAGGGCCCTCCACCATACCACTGATTGAATATGAAGCGGTGAAGAAATACGAATGGATGACAGAAGACGAATTCGGCCAGACCCTGGCACTTGCCAATACGCTGCCAGGTCCGATCGCTACGAAGATGGCTGCGTATATCGGGTACAAAGTGAATGGTAACCTAGGAGCTATGGTTGCGATCCTGGCCCATATCATCCCGTCTTTGTTCGGTATGCTGTTCATGCTCGGCCTCCTATACAAGTACCGGACGTCCCCGATTGTAGGGGGGATGGTACAGGGGGTGACGCCGATCATCGGAATCATGCTACTTGAAATGGCGTACAAGTTTGCAGATAAGGCACGAAAAGGACTCGGGCTGCCGATTGCATTTGGACTTGGCGGTGTCTCCCTTGTACTGATCCAGTTTCTTAATCTGCATCCAGGGATCATGATCGGGGCTTGTCTACTGGGGGCATTTATCGTCGCTGTATATAAGAATAGAACGAAAAAGGTGTCCGAGGACATGTATGAGCCAAGAAAGGAAAAAAGCGTATGATTTATTGGGATATTTTCTGGGCGTTTTTCATATCGAATCTCCTTGGGTATGGCGGAGGACCTTCAACGATCCCGCTGATTCAGAATGAAGTGGTCAACCGCTATGAATGGATGTCACTGAACGAATTTGGAGACTTGTTCGCGATTGCAAACGTCTTGCCGGGACCAATTGCAACCAAGATGGCAGGGTTCATCGGCTATGAAATGGGGGGCATATTAGGGATGGTGATTGCTCTTGCAGCAACCATTCTTCCATCAGCAATTGCCGTCATTATCCTGTTTAAATTCGTGAACTTATTTAAGGATTCCCCGCAGGTAAAGCTAATGACACTATCCGTACAGCCCGTCATTGCCATTTTACTTGGGGTACTGGCGTATCAATTCTTCCTGTCTGCTTTTGAAAAAAGTGGAGTATTGCATCTTGTGATCCTTACTGCCGCAGGTTTTTTGGTCATGAAGAAGCTGAAAATCCACCCGGCAATCGTGATTGTATGTGCATTATTTTATGGAGGAATCTTTTTATCGAATTAATTGGAAGGGCGATCAAGTTCTGCTTGATCGTTTTTGCTTTTCACCAATTCTACGCTAAAATATCTTAATAATATAAAAATGACAGAGTCTTTGATAATATAGAGAGACAAGTGATTTTATATCGGAGAAGGGGATAATGAAATGAAGTGGGAAGAAGAGGAATTACTTTCAATCCGTGAGCGTGCATATATTTATTTAAAAGACCTGATTCTGGGCGGGGAATACAAGCCTGGAGACCGTCTGATTGAGAGAGAAGTGGCAAGTAAATTAAATATCAGCCGGACCCCGATTCGTGAAGCACTGTTCCGGCTTGAATCTCAAGGCTTCGTCAAGACAGTCCCAAGAAAAGGCGTCATAGTTTCCAATATATCGGAAGAAGAAGTCATTGAAGTGTTTACGATTCTCTCTTCCCTGGAGGTATTGGCGGCAAAGCTTGCTGCACAGAAAATGGATGACGACATACAACAAGAATTCAATGATAAGATTGAAAAGCTGGAAGCCTTGGAGAAAGGTGAGGCAGAAGGAATAGATACTGAGCATATCGAGATGAACCTGCTCCTCTATAAAGCCGCCAAAAGCCCGAAGCTTTTCCAAATTCTTTCGGGATTGACTGATTATATCCAGATGTCTGCCAGTATGGGATATGAAACCCCGGGGCGCAGAAAGGAATCCTTAAAAGAACATATCCAAATCATGAAAGCGGTAAGGGATAAGGAAGCGGATATGGCCGAGTTCTTAACAAAGATCCACATCGAAAACTCCAAAAAAGCCTATATCCATTTTATTGAAAAGCAAAAAGAAAAAGTGAAGAAAAAATAAAGAGGGACTGTGTCTGAAGGATGAGACACAGTCTTTTTTGTGGAGTGTTTATGCTGTCCGATGCTGAACTCAAATTCCTATGATGACAGGGGAAGTGAGGTTATTCAGGGCCTTGCAAATGCTCATGGCTACAATGTAACCCGATTTCGGATTATCTGCTGACGGGGTATTCTGGATGGTCAGCTCCACCTCGCCAAAGTATCCTTTTGCGATGATTTGGTGCGTATTATGAGTCACTCCCGGGTCTACCAGCACCTGAACTTTCGTTTGATCAAACCCTACACCTGCAATGCTGAGTGCCGCTGAAACATTCGTGCTCTGGGGAAAGAGTTTAGCAGATTCACGAGCCGTACCTTCATAGAGAGTAAACGCTTCACTGATGGTATCCAGATCTACTTTTTCTTCAGCGATCGTCCCTCTCCATGCTGAAGGGGGTTTACGAGTAATGAGCTTAACTTCATCCAGCTCGTTGATGGAGGACGCTGCGATTCGATCCAAGCCTCCAATCGCAGCAGAAGGGAGAATCAATTTCCGGCCATGTTTCCTTGCTACTTCGACGACATCATCATAAAGGTCTCCATCGGAGAACGCACCCACTGATACTGTTATGAAGTGACTGCCGGCTGATAGGGCTTTCACTGCATATTGATAGACAGCATCATGGCCAGCACATTCTATGATCACATCTAATCCGGAAGAAAAGAACGTTTCCTCGCTATCTACTACCATGAAACTCTCCGTCTTTAATTCTTCATATTGCTCAGGATTCCTTACTAGAATCGCATGTACCTCCGCCCCTTCTACCTTATCTTTCTTTATATATGAAACAACATCTTTTCCGATCGCCCCATATCCGATTAATCCTACTTTTAACATGTTGATGGAGTCCTCCCTTTCGTCATAATGGATTTTTGTATACCAAAAAGTATAGCAATAGAAGATAAGTTAATCAATAAAATTCAGAAAAATGAGAAATAACTAAAAATAATATTGTCAGAATATTTCGTTTGTGGTATATTGTATACCAAGAAGGATCAAGGAGGAATACTCGATGCCTAAAATCAATTATTCTACAAGCGGAAAAGTTCTGGATGTACCTGAAAACTCTAATATATTACGAATGTCTTTACGATATGATGGGGATCTTCCTAACAAATGTGGAGGCGGGATTTGCGGAAGCTGCCTTTGTAAGATTGAGGAAGGTGCCGAGAACCTGGACAACGTGAAGGTCCAGGAACGGAGAAAGCTTGGGGAAGAGTGGCTTGAAAAAGGGTATCGTCTAGGATGCCAAACATTTGTCACGGATGGGGATGTCACTATTTCGTGGGATGAAGAAACCACAAAAGTCGTGAAGAAAAGAAAGCCGGACAAAATCCAAAAGCAAGTAGTCAATAAATAAGAACAACACATTAAATGGAAGAGGTGAAGCAAATGTGGACGTGTAAAAAACATGTGACGAAGGCAATTGAGTTATTGGATGTCCCTCATATCCGCAAGGCTCCCGAAGGCGTGAAATGTTCTTTTTGCAATCAACAGGCAAACCTCAATGTGTTCTATTCCCACCAACCTTGTACATTCAAAAGTGATAAAAGAAAGCTATTGCAAACATCATAATCTACGGCTTCTTGAAATGATGGCCATTTGCCAGAAAGGAAGAGCGATGTGGAGAAACAATTGATAAAGGTTGAAGAAAGGCTGGAAGAGATGGGACTAATTCTTCCTGATAAGCCTAAACCGTCGGGGCATTATTTGGGGTCAGTACGAGCGGATCCATTTTTATTCGTCAGTGGTGTAACGTGTAAGTGGAATGGTGAACTTCCTTATAAAGGAAGAGTTGGAGTCGATGTATCAGTAGAGGAAGGTTACAAAGCCGCACAGTTAACCACGCTCAATCAGCTGGCGATTGTAAAAGATGTGTTAGGATGTTTCAGCCTTATAGATCGAGTGGTGAAAGTCACTGGATATGTCAGTTGTGAACCAGGTTTTCCTAATGTTCCAAATGTGATCAATGGTTCATCTGATTTACTGGTTGAACTGTTTGGAGAGGATGGGAATCATGCCAGATGTGCAGTAGGTGTTAGTTCTCTACCAGGGAATGCAGCGGTGGAAACGGACTTACTCCTTTTGCTTAAGAAACTATAAATCTTCCAACCAATGTTGAAGAAAAGGGGTTACGTGCATGGGAAAAGATTCAGTTTTTGATGTCACAATTATTGGGGGAGGACCGACAGGATTATTTACTGCATTTTACGCTGGGATGCGGCAGATGAGTGTGAAAATCATTGAAAGTATGCCTCAGTTAGGAGGGCAACTGTCGGCTTTATATCCTGAAAAATATATCTATGATGTAGCAGGATTCCCTAAAGTGCTTGCAAAGGATTTAGTTGAAGGCTTAAAGGAGCAAGCTTCTCAGTTCAACCCTTCTGTATGCCTCGGACAAACGATCGAAAAGGTGGAAAAAATCATTGATGGGTCTTTCTTGTTAACGGCGAATAATGGGGAAGTACATCAGACCAAAACCATCATCGTTACAGCTGGTGCCGGAGCATTTAAGCCACGGACGTTAGGGATTGAGAAAATGGACGAGGAATATGACAATCTCCATTATTTTGTCAATGATTTAAGCCGCTTTCAAGGGAGGAAAGTGATGGTATGCGGAGGAGGGGATTCCGCTGTGGATTGGGCGAATATGCTCGAACCAATTGCAAGTGAGGTGACACTCGTTCATAGACGGGATAAGTTCAGGGCCCATGAACACAGTGTTCAACGATTACTGGATTCGAATGTAAGAGTCATGACTCCCTACAATGTGGCTGATCTAAATAGAGAGAACGATACGATTCGACAAGTTGTCCTTCAACACGCGAAAGAGGAGCAGACTGAACTCGTTGATGTGGATGACGTTCTTGTCAATTATGGATTCATTTCTTCCCTTGGACCCATAAAAGACTGGGAGCTTCAAATCGAGAAAAATTCAATTGTGGTTGATTATAAAATGGAGACGAATATAAAAGGGATCTTTGCCGTTGGGGATATCGCCACCTATCAAGGGAAAATCAAATTGATCGCAACCGGATTTGGTGAGGCACCTGTAGCAGTCAGCCATGCGAAACAATATGTCGATCCCAGTGCACGCGTGCAGCCATTACATAGTACAAGCGTGATGGGGAATGCGGAAAAGAAAGAAACAATCAAAATATAAAGGAGCTTTTAAATGGGTAAATACACGATGATCGATCAGGAAACTTGTATTGCCTGTGGATCCTGCGGAGCATCCTCCCCGGAAGTCTACGATTACGACGAAGAAGGATTGGCCTTTGTCCTGTTAGACAATAACAAAGGCAACACACCAATTCCCGAAGAGTTTATGGAGGATGTTGAAGAAGCGTATGAAGATTGTCCGACGGAGTCAATTAAGCTATCGGATACCCCGTTTAATAAAGAATGACGGGAAAGGGACAGCATTTACTTTTCATTTCATGTTTAAAACCCCATCATTTCTAGTTTTTCATACCTGAAAACCAGACTAATCTCATATTATCATCTAAAAAATGGGAAGGTATAATAAACCATAACAAAGGTGGAAACGGCCTAAGCAGGAGAAATTGAGGTGAATGGGATGTTCGGTTTTTGGGTGATCGTGACCATATGTTTAGCCATTTGGTGTGGGTATATTGCGTACAAATCTGAACGGTGAGAATTGTCTTTATTCTAATTGCCATATCATATGCAAAAGCCTCACTGAAGATAGTGAGGCTTTTGCGTGCCATGTATTATTCTTGTTCAACCAGGTGTGACGCAAACTGTCCGATGCTCCGCAACATGTCTTCCCATTCTTTCTCATCGGCTAAATGGAAATGGATCGTCGCGGTATCATCGCTGTATTCGCTGAGCCAAATTCCTTGGGTGGATGGAAGAAAGAATAGGATATTCTCCAGATACATTTCATCCTCCAGTGACACAATCCCAAAGTTGGATATGTTGAATAATGTCCAATCAAAGCGTCTTAAATCCACTGTAAATAGGTCGAAGCTGAGCTCTTCTTCAGGTGTGAATTTTGAGCTTTTACGGACCTTTTTTAGTTTGTCCGGATTGCTTAATCGGTCGAAGTTCTTTTCACTGAGAATGAAAGAATGATGCTCGTTTGTTTGAAGCTCCTGTATGCCATAGTATTCTCCTGAGAAATGCTGTATTGCAACGCCTGAATCTCTGAGTAGAGGACAGTTATTTTATTTTCAATCATATTGATGGACTCCGTTAATTGCATTTGGTAGAGGTGCCTGTAGCTCAATGAGATATCTTCACGTACTTCATTAAATGCACGCTAACTCGAATAATCCATTTTTTCCTCCCCATGCATATATCCAAGAGGAACAGGTCCCTTGCTCTAATAATGAGACACCATTCAGTGCCTTTCAACAAAAAATTCCAAAAAAATTGACGCGTTTCCCAAAGGTTAATAGAGATCAGTTAAAGAAGTAATATACAAATCAAATTTTATAGATTTGAGTGATGAATGACTATGAAAAAGCGGTTGTTATATGTAAGTCACTTCGTATTCATAGCAGGGTTGCTTATCCTCACCCTGGCTGCTTATTTTGTTCTTCAATCCATCAGGGAAACATTCTATCAATCCCGATTCGAACAACAGTATGAGTTCAGGTCATTGGAGGAAGATGGCGAGGTCTATCCTGTCCAGGTGTTTCATGGAGTAAAGGTGAATACGTTTCTGGAAGAGAAAGATGGACTGGACAGAGCGATTATTCTGGAAGTGAAAGATGAACCTGAGGCAAAGATGAAAGGCTTCAAGGTTGAATCTGATGCAGAGGAAATGAGTGCGTTTACTGATGCCATTCAATACAAGATCATGGTGGATAAGGAAACCGGGAAGGAATCATTTATCATGGCCCTTCGGCTGACACCTGAATCAAAACAATTTCGTACGTACCACGTAAATGAAAATGGAGTGATAAAGGTAAGTAATTTCGCGGAGGATCAGAAGTCTAAAATGGAGACACAATGGATCAGGGGTCTCTCTGGAGAGAAGTATGGATATTACACAAATCTTCCTTACCAAAAAGGAAGTACTTTATCTTTGATTTCCCTTACCTTAATAGGAATTTCCTGTGTGATCGGTGGAAGAGGGCTTCGGAGGCGAGCTTTGGAGAAAGAGCGGGGGGAGGCAGCCTAGTAGCTTGGAACGTTTTGAGTCACTTAGAAATGCAATCACTCAATAGCTTGATCGTATTTATGTGCCCAAGGGAACTTGTTCCTTTGGGCTTCTTAAATGAGAGGGTTATATAGATGGGGCTTGGATATTTCAACCCGGAATATCCGAGACCTTATTGACTTCGTTCCTAGCTCAGGCAACGTGATCTCCTTATGTAATTTTTTTCCGAACAACTCATTTGTAATCAAACAAATAGCTTATAATGATAGGAATTGGGGTAATTATACATTTATGGGATAACGTGAAAATTAGGTCTATTTACCACGAAGGACAGGGGAGAAGTGCCATAACAGAAGGGTTGGTATAGGACAATTCGGTACTCAAACTATCTTAGTCTAAAGGAATAAATGAAAATTCCGTTAAAAGGACCACTCCGGATGAGATTATGAAGCGGTCGTTCAAGCAGCAGTGAGGTATGGTAATTGACCCTTGATATATGGAAGGAATGAACAACGCATGAAGACTAAATATAAGAAGAGTATAAGTAGAATAATCGGTCTATCCCTATTGCTGGGAGCTTGTTTACATAAAGAAGGTGAAACGAATGGTCCGTATAAAGACACTTATGTAAGAGTGCAAGAGTACGATGGAGATGGATATGTGCTCAGAGGTGGAGAAGAAGCGGACAAAATCGCTGAAGAAAAAAGCGAAGAAGTAAAAGAAGCGGTGAAAGATTTCTTTATGAAAACCTACAAAGCGGATGTCAACGTCCATAACATAGTGGGAAATGTGGATGGTGCAACGGTATTTGTAGAATCAACAGGACCCGTCCATTTTTACAGTAGTGCCATAGTGGCGATGGACTTAAGTGAAAAAAGGGTCTGGGACGTAACCTCTTTAGACGGAGACATTGAGGGGGACATTCAGGGAGGACTGTATCGACTATTATTTAAGAAAGAGTTTCAGGAGTTGGAGCAATATCTGAGTGAAATTGTTTCCGCGAATGCAGTGGTGGGAAAAACGGAGAAGTCCCTACAAAATGTCGGGGGGTCCGGCTATATGACTCCATACTATTATCTATCCGTCCCTCCCGATGATGAAGCGATCCTGCCAGTATATGAAGCATATCTACATGACCCGGAAATACCGGTGAGTGGATTGAAACAGCTATTCTCAATAGAAGAATTCTCAGCAGAGGACTATAATATTACGATTCAATTATTTATGGAAAAGGAACAGGCAGAACCTGATAAAGCATTATTTAATCAAATACAAAAAGACCTAAAGGAGATGGACTCGATACCAAAAGGAAACTATAGCATCATCATCAATGATAATTTAATCAATGAAAAGGTGGATGATGGAATTAAAGATAACTCCCTGGAATTATCGTTTCCGGATTCCATTGTGAAGGAATAGGTGTAGTAGATAGGAGGGTGAAGCTTCATGGTTCGGCAAAATAAATGGGTCAAGTATGTCATTGGACTTTCCCTGTTACTAGGAGCTTGTACGAACGCAAATAGCACACAACAAGAAGTGAAGGATCAATATGCGCGGGTGCAGGACTATACAGGAGAAGGATATAGACTGATGAATGGAGCGGAAAACGATAAAATTGCAGAAGCAAACCGAGATGAAGTAGAGAAAGCTGTCAAAGCATTTTTCATGAAGAACTATGAAACTGGGGTGAAGATTCATAATCTCGTAGGAAATAAGGATGGGGTGACGGTATTTCTTGAGTCGAAAGGACCTGTCCATTTTTATACCTATGCACTAGTCCCCTTTCATCAGGGTACGGAAGATAGGATGATTGGAGATGTGAGGACCCAAGAAGAGGAAGTGGAAAGAGGCATTCGGGAAGGATTATACAGATTGATATTCGAGGAAAAATTTAAGAATCTGGATTCATATCTTGAGAAGGTGGTTTCGGAGGAGAAGGTTGTTGGCAGAACTGTCGAGTCCCTTCAAAATGTGGGAGGATCGGGCTATATGACACCCTATTATTTTATGTCATCCCTAAACAGCGATGAAGCCATCAAGCCTGTGTATGAATTGTATATGAAGGATCATCAAACCAGTATTGAAACATTGATACAAGTGTATGAGGGGAACTTATTCGAAGCGGATGACCTGAGGATTAACATCATGCTCTTTATGAAAGAAGAGGACGTCCAGCCCAGTGAAGAGGTTATGGAACGGATTGCAAACGATATAAAGGAAAGAAACGATTTCCCAAAAGGGACATACAGGGTAGCGATAAATGACAACGGGGTACATAAAGAATCGTTTGAAGGCTTTAAAGATAATTCAATCGAACAGGAAGTGATTAAAGGAGAATAGGATTATCTGAGTAAGATTTAAAAAATCTCTATATGAACAGGATATGTTTTGAATAATTGGGGTGATTATAAAAATGTATAAGTCTGAAGACTCACGACAATTCAAGTAACATGAATAGGTTAAAAGAATTGTAGAAGGAAATCGTCACCTCTCCTTTTTTCCTGACTGATCTAAGGAATTCCCGATTGAACCGTTAATACTTTCCAAATTTTTATACAATATAAAGGTAATTCTTTAAAATGAACCCATCCAATTAGGAGGATCAGACATTCATGAATAGAAAAAATAAGTGGATCATATATGGAATCGGACTTTCATTATTACTTGGAGGATGTATGAATATGGATAATGCGAAGGGTAATGGTGTGGATGATAAAGAAAGCGCTGAAAAACAAGTTAAGAATCAATATGTAAGAGTGCAAGAATATACAGGGGAGGGATATGCCCTTAAAAACGGGGAAGAAACAGACAAAATGGCAGAAGAGAATCATGAAGAGGTAGAGAAAGCGGTTAAAGACTTTTTCTTGAAAGAATATAAGACAGATGTGAAGGTGCATAATATCGTAGGCAATGAAGACGGAGCTACAGTATTCGTGGAATCAACCAATCCGCTTCATTTTTACACGTATGCAATTGTTCCCATTGATATAGCCAATGAAAAAATTCAATCTGACCGTGTGTTTACTCAAGAGGGACAGGTGGAGAGTGCTATAACTGAGGGCCTATACAGGAGTATATTTAAAGACGAATTTGATCACTTAGATCATTATTTAGAAAAAATTGCAAACGAAGAACCTGTTACTGGAAGAACGGTTGAATCCCTCCAACATGTGGGTGGATCTGGTTATATGACTCCTTATTATTTCCTGTCATCTACTGTTGTGAATGATGAATCAATTAAACCGGTTTATGATTTATATATGGAAGATCCTCAGGTTAGCACAGAAAAATTAAGGGCTGCTTATAATGAGCAAGCATTTGATCCTACTAAGTTTAGAGTTGTTATAAATTTGTTTATGAAAGATAAAGATACTGATCCAGATGAAAAAGTTTTTAATAAAGTAGTTAGCGATATTGAAAGTATGGTTGATATACCAAGAGGGACTTATAGCATCTTCCTTAACGACAATACAGTTCTGAAACAATCATTTGAAGGGGTAAAAGATAATTCACTAGAAAAAGCAATCCCAGATGAGATTATTAAAGAGTAAGGGGTATGACCCACTGAGTAGTCCAAACAGTAACCACTACCCTTACCTGCACAAAGGAACTGCTAACAAACTTTTATGCCATATAGAGTCATTCTTTAACATGAACCCATCCAATTAGGAGGAACAGATATTCATGAACATAAGAAAAAAGTGGATCATATATGGAATCGGATTACCATTAGTACTTGGCGGATGTGTGAATATGGATAATGCGAATGGTAATGGTGTGGATGAGAAGAAGAATACGAAAGATGCAGTGGAAGATCAAAGCGATCGTTTAGTAACCGTTCAGGAATATAATGGAGAAGGTTTTTATCTGGAAAATGGGCAAGAAAATGACAAAATTGCAGAAGCGAACCGTGAAGAAGTGGAAAAGGCTGTGACAGATTTTTTCTTAGAGCAATATAAAACGGATGTCGAAGTTCATAATATTGTAGGTAATGTTGATGGAGCTAGTGTATTTGTTGAGTCGATTGGTAAGCCAAATTTCCATACCTATGCGGTCGTACCTATAGACGCAAAAGGGAAGAAAATCTTGACTGATCAGGTTTATTCATTAGAAGGAGAGGTGGAAAATGCCATCACTTCTGGTGTATATGGATTGGTATATGAAGATGAGTTTAACGAGTTGGATAAGGTATTGGCAGAAATCACAAGCGATTATCCATTTACTGGGGAAACGACTCAAGCAATTAATAATACTAAATCATTCGGATTTGGGAATGAATATTATTTTGTATCATTTTTCGATATGGAATTATCACAGCAAATCGTCGAACGTTATTTAGAAAATCCCGACCTTTCAAAGGAAGAAATAAAAGAATTAAATTTAGAAAAATTAAACCCAAAGTCAATAAATATTACGATTCAGCTTTTTAAGAACAAAAAAGATTCAAATCCAACCAACGAAGAGCTGGATGAAATTGCAAAAGTTATTGACGAAGCGGAAGGGCTACCTTATGGGGCCTATAATCTTCTTCTACATGACAATATGATTGGTAAAGCTTCGGGTAGCGGAGATAAAGATAATACTGTTGAAAGGGCAGACCCCGATTATATTATAAAAAAATAAATAGTAGAAAAGAACCGTCCCCCTGCTTCCCTCTGCTTCCCCCTGCTTCAGAGGAGAATAGGGATTCTTACCCTGTTCATACCTTACAAAAATTTCTAAAACAACAGGTTATGTTTTGAATAATTGGGGTAATTATACAAATGTATAAGTCTGAAGACTCACGATAATTCCAGCAATATGAATAGGTTAAAAGAAATGTAGAAACGAATCGTCACCACTACTTTTTTCCTGTTTTTCCTGATTGATCTAAGGAATTCCCGATTGAACTGTTAATACTTTACAGACTTTTATACAATATAAAGGTAATTCTTTAAAATGAACCCATCCAATTAGGAGGATCAGACATTCATGAACAGAAAAAATAAGTGGATTATATATGGAATCGGACTTTCATTATTACTTGGAGGATGTATGAATATGGATAATGCGAATGGTAATGGTGTGGATGAGCAAAAGGAACCTTCAAAAGAAATGGAAAAGCAATTAGTAAGCGTGCAGAATTATAAGGGAGAGGGTTATACCTTACCCAATGGGGAAGAGATGGATAAAATTGCAGAAGACAATAAAGATGAAGTAGAGAGTGCAGTAAAGAGTTTCTTTAAGGAAAATTACAAAACAGACATCAAGGTGCATAATATTGTAGGAAATGAGGATGGGGCAACAGTTTTTGTTGAATCAATTGGACGACTCCATTATTATACCTATGCTATTGTGCCAATTGATATAGATACCAAAAAGATTCATGGAGATAAGGTCTTTTCAGAGGAAGGTCAGGTTGAGGATGGAATAAAAGGTGGATTATATCGTTTAATTTTTCAAGAGCAATTTGATAAGTTGGATAGCTACTTTAAGGACTTAGTCTCGGAAGGTGAAGTTGTCGGGAAAACTGAAGAGTCATTACAAAATGTTGGAGGAACAGGCTATATGACACCTTATTACTTTATTTCAACGTTTAATAATGATGAATCAATAAAACCGGTATTCGATATTTTTGTGAAAAATCCGGAAGCTGATATCGAGGAACTAAAGAGTGCTTACGTAGAAGGTTCTTTCTCTCCAGAAAATTTATTAATAAACGTACGGCTATTTATGGAAGATAAAGATGCTTCTCCAAGTGAAGAAATTTTTAAACGTGTAGCAAATGATTTAGAGAGAATAGAAGGTATACCTAAAGGATCTTATAGTTTGTATCTAAATGACAATAAAGTTTATAAGGACAGTTTTACTGGGGAGAAAGAAAACTCGTTAAGTAGAGGACATGGAAACTATATCGTTAAGAATTAAAGGTGGATTAATATGGGGAAAAATAACAGTAGCACAGTTGTGTCAAATAATGATAAAGATTTAGTCGAATTGGCAGGCAAAAAGGCATATACAAAGCCACCAGTTGATGATACTTTCACTATTAATGGTAACCAATATATAGTATTAGATGTTCATTATAATGATCCAACAGGACTTGATGCGCTTACTGTAAAGAATATTAACACAAATGAAATAACGGTTGTCTTTGTCGGAACAGATGCAACGGCCGAAAATGGAAGTCAGGATGTATTAACAGATGTGCAGTTATTAAGTGATTTAACCCTTGCTCAACTTGAAGCGGCAAACTCTTACTTAGTTGAAGCAGATAATAAATTTCTTGAAATGGGTGGAGTGAGCTCGGTAACAGGTAACTCCCTCGGAGGACCCCTTGCAAACTACGCTGTAAGAAATCGACCAGATATAAGGTCCGTTACTTTAAATCCAGCTCTATTTCCAAAGGGGGTAATGGACCCAAACAAAAACTACGACAACATCACCAACTACTTCACCAACTATGATGTCCTGACAGGTACGCTCATTGCCCTGAATCTCGATTCACGAATCCCGGGTAAAAGATACGATATCTCAACAGGTATACCGCAGATCGGTGAAAAGTTTAGCATCTTGAAAAATAATCATACAGGATATACCGATGGGGGAAAATACGTTATTGGCATAGATGGAGAACCAGGTTATGGTGAAATCTATGACGAAGCCGATGCCCACATCATGACAAGCATCTGGACCGGCGAGCCCCTTTATGGCGGACACTCAGATAGAATCGAAATCAATCGTGACAACCTCAATCTGTTGGCGGAAGCCATGCAAGGGGATGTTTCGGAAAGGCTGGGTCATGCTCAGGAGTACCTGATCCATTCAGAAGAGATCGCCCAGCATGAAGGAGACCGTCATTCAGAGCGATTGAGCCGCCTGCAGATGATCTTTGAGTATTCTTTTGAAAATTTGATTGGCAATCCTTTATTTATCGGCATTACAACAACCAGTCACCGGTTGACCTCAGAAATTGATCACCTCATTTCCCTTGTCGATATGGCTGAAAATGCAAGCCGATCCCTCAATGGAGTGTTGAATTCCCCTCCTGCTGAATTGGTTGAGCACTTATTCAACAGAAGCATCAGTGTGGAAAGTATTTTCGGGCAGGCACGTAGTCAGTTATTGGAGTTCAAAGGTGGAATCACCAATATGACCGGGTTCCTTCAGAACATTCTTCATAAAGAAATCCCGCAGCTTTTCAGTGGAGGGAAAGAGACTCTGGAGGATGTTCTTGTAAACGATATTCTCGCACACTATAAAATTATCAACCATAATACTGCGATGCTGAATGGTAACATTGCAGAGTTCAAAGAACAGGTCTTAGATTTGGGAACGAACTTCGGTGAGCGGGATGCCTCCTTGAGCGCCAGCATTTCATCTGGGGCATCCGTTCAACATACGGTGACGATGTCGAAGAAAAACGATTATACCCTGCAAACCTCTGACCATATGCTAATCGGAATGAAGGTGAAAGAAGTATTATTGGAAGGATCCTTTGAAAGTTTCAAAGTAGCTTCACACGGTCTGCTTCTTCCGCTGTTAGGCACCTTGACCGGACTTGCGTTCGCCATTGAGAATACGTTGGAGATGATATCAGCTCAAATCAAAGGCGCTATGAACATAGCGCTAAGCGGCACGGTGCCTGGAAAAATCATCAGCATCTTCTCAGATTTCGATGACAAAATCCGCTCATACGTATCTTCCGCATTGGAGCCAATCGACGAACTGGCTGGAACCATTGAAGGTCTCAGGGATGGATTAACCAGATTGACCATCGGGTTTCCAGCTTTATTGGAGAGCTTCAAGCCTTATATCGACTCTGCCATCTTTGACTCAACGGACTACGCCAATATCCACCTTTACAATGTATCGGCCATGGCCATCCATGAAGAGATGGAGCTGCTCTTTGACGATATCGTCTACCAGCTCAGTCATCACAAAGGAAAATCCATTCAAGCTTTATGCGAAATCTCAAAAAGATTGAAAGACAACATGATCCTACTGCGTGAACAAGTGGATCGTGTCACATTATAGGGGGACAGGTCCTTTGCTTGTTCCTCTTTTTTTTGCCAATTGAAGGGTTTCATATATTTGTTGATACATAGGCCTGTATAGGGGGAGCAGATAATCATGGACAGAAAAATTAAAGGATTGATATTGGGAATAGGACTGACCCAACTTCTAGCAGGATGCATGAATGCAGTTTCCGAAAAGAAAAATACGCAGGGTGAAGTGAAAGATAAGTATGCTAGCGTACAGGAATATACAGGGGAAGACTACTTTTTGAATAATGGTGATGAGAACGATAAGATCGCCGAGGGAAAAAGTGGTGAAGTGGAAAAGGCGGTAAAAAATTTCTTCTTAGAGAAATATAAGACTGAGGTGAAAGTCCATAATTTAGTAGGCAATGCTGATGGCGTCACCGTCTTTGTTGAGTCGGTGGGATCCGTGCACTTTTATTCTTATGCCATTGTCCCGATCAATCAGGGAACGAAAAAAATCATTTCTGAAGATGTTATGTCACAGGAAGATGCGGTGGAAGAAGGCATTAGGGAAGCTTTATATAGAGTGATATTTTATGATGAGTTTCAGAACCTGGCTGATTACCTTGACGAAGTGGTGTCGGATAATAAGGTAACAGGGAGAACGATCGAATCACTTCAGAATGTCGGTGGAACAGGTTTCATGACCCCTCATTATACGATGACTTCATATTATGGTGATGAGGCAATTCAGCCCGTATTTGATTTATATATGGAAAATCCGGATGCCAAAATAGAAGATCTGAAAAGTGCATTCAATGAGGACTTATTTGATGAAGAAAATCTAGACATTAACATTATTTTATTTATGGAAGAGGAGGAGGTATCTCCAAGTAAAAGCATTCTAGAAAAAGTTTCAAATGATTTAGAAAGTATGGACACCATTCCTAATGGGACGTATCAAATCATTGTCAATGATAATGGAGTACATAAAGAAACAGCTGAGGGATATAAGGAGAATTCAATCATGACGGAACTCATTAAATCTAAATAAAGGGGGCTCCCACCCCGCCTTTTATCCGTATTATTGGAGTCTCGCCCGCAACCAAGAAAAATAGAGGTGGAAAGAACCCACCTCCCATAACAACCATTCCTCTAATCCCGCAATCTCACCAATATCCCATCCCCCTTATCACTCACCTTCACCACTGCAGTCTTCACCTTCCCTTCCACATCGAGACCGGTTCCTTCGGGGATGAAGAAATGTTCGATTCCATACGTGACGTGGGCACTGTTGTCCCACGAGCTTGTCACTTTTCCATTTAAGAGCACGTCTCCGGGTTTCTTTTCATAAGACGCATTCCATATTCCATTAAACTTATAAACTCCTAAATATTCATGGACGCCCTGTGGGTTTTCACGTAATACAATCGTGACGGGCCCGTTGTCATCGATGGAGGTATCCTCCAGTTGAGAAATACTGTAGTTCAATTCCACATAATCTCCCTGTAGGAGGGACCTTGGGTCAACTGGTTGAAGTTCCAGGATGACCGTTTCCCCTTTTTGCAAAAGGGTTTCGTACGAATACACCTGATACCCGATCCATCCGCCTTGAAGACATATGATGATGAGGATACCAAGCGTTTTTCCTGCAAGGATCGAGTGCGATTTCCGTTCAAATCCACCCCTCCTATCCAGGTATCCGGCCACCAGTAAAAAGCCGATGCCCAACACGGCAAAGAGCACGGATTTATGAACGAGCTTCCAGGCAAGATCATAATACAACTGGACGATCAGCATGAACCAGAATACTAGGGATGATATCCAATAAACCTGAAGACCCTGCTTTTTGAAAACATACACGTATAAGGTCGCGATCAGAAAAAATAGCGTGCAATAGAAAATATGAAGACTAAACGATAAATCAATCGTCGTTAACAAGAAAAAGGCTATAAATCCACTGAGAAACGCTCCATACTGAAGGACCTGTTTATTTTTCAGCAGGAGATAGGCGATTCCGTTTAAGAGCACCATCACGAGAAGAAGGGCATGAGCACCCAGTTCCATCGTTTGCCCTAAGAAGATCCCTGTATTCAATTGAAACAGAAGGTAAACGATAAATCTCGCAGCAGTCCGTTTTTCAACGTAAAACACGAAGGCGAAAACAAAGAACATAACAAACGAAAATTCATCAAACACACTTGCTATCATCCCGATCACGATGCCGGTCATCATAAGCGAATATTTTACAGGGGATGGCCAGTTCGTTACTGTACTCGGAATGACGAGGAATACCGTCGCCAATACGAATAGGGTGGTCATGGACACATCCACCATGAACAATGAAAGCAGGCCGAAAACAGACGCCACGATGAAGACAGAAGCGATGGTCGTGACGCTTGCCACGAAGATTGTCTTTGTCCAGTGACGGGAAGCGGAATGGTTTCGTAAGTAGTTCACAAGGAATACACTTCCCGTTAATAACAGAATGGCTGCCAGTAAAAGACCGATGAAGAACAGACTGGACACGTATCTTGCCATCAGCTCGAACATTTTGATGATGATAAACCCCGTTCCGAACATTGATAGAATGATAAAGATGGATGTTTCCTTATGAAAATACCGGTAAATCCCGACTCCGAGGATGCCTATATAAAGCAGGGTGAAGAAAGCGGAATACGGGTTATCGAAGGCCGTGACGACAAGAAGAAGATTGGCTGAGACGAGACTCAGGTAGAGCAATGGTTTTGAATGGATGTATCCCTTTTTAATGATTAAAAATAAGAGCAAGTTCGCGATGCCGACTCCGAATGCGATCCACGTATGGGCGAGGGTCCAGTGCCCGAATGGTGTGGAAGGGAACAGATAAAAGTAGATCGTCAAATGGATGAGGATGTGGGTCAATGTGTAAAATCCGCCATAACGTGTGTACAAGCTGAACAGCAGGGCGGGAATGGACCAGACTAGAAACAATAAATAGCTGTCCGCATGGGAATTGTACAGCTGTCCGAGCAACGCAACGGAAAGACCAAAGGAAATCACCCCGCTGACCAACAGCCAGTTGGAAAGGAAATGGGCTCCCTTCAATACACGGTCCAATAGGAAACTCGCTCCATAGAACAATACAATCAATGTCCCCGCTAAAGCCACTTTCTCAAGCCGAGAAAATTCCTGCCAGTTAGAAGCGAAAAAATAAAGTGCACTGGTTAAAATGAAAACAACTCCGAATAAGTAGGTAAGTGAAACCATTTTTTTCATTAAGCTCACCCCTGTCATGAAATCCTTCCTTCTATTATATGATGGCGCTAGGGAAATAGGCTAATATATGGAGGAGCAAGAGGGGAGTATTCAAATCCTTCATTTATAAAACCGTAGACCGTTCCTACTGAACAAGCAAAATAAGTAAAAAATCCCCCAATAGTCATATAGCCACCCTCCACCCACCTATTGTAAAATAAAAAAGACAGACAATTGCAAGCGTTTGCATTAGTTCGAAATTACTACCCCGGGAGTTACCTCACATTTTTTTAACCATTTGCGCAAACGTTTCCACAAGTATCATCACGAGCACTTCTATTATTCTATTTATCCAATTAAGGGGGAAAACATGAATGAGAAATAGGACAAAGCGTCACTTCTCAGTGGTTATGACATTGATGATGCTGATCAGCCTGTGGTCACCATTCGCTCCGGCAGCTTCTGCCGTTGCCGACGGAAATGAGACGGCGACAGCAGCGGATTCAGGTGACCGCACGTTACGCTTCACGTATGACCGTGAAGACGAAACGTACGACGGCTGGAACATATGGGCATGGAATACAGGGGTGAAGGATGATCAAATCAACTTCGACTCCTATGAAAACGGAGTGGCGGTAGCGAACATCGCCGTCGCACCTGAAACGGAGCAGTTCGGATTTGTGCTGCGCAGTACCGAGGATTGGAATACTGCGGAGAAGGAATTCGGGGACCGCTTCATCAAGGTCAATAAGAACGACACTCTCACCAAGGCCTACATAACAAGTGGTGTCGAGAAGATCCGCATCGTACCGGATGGGTCCGCACCGGTTATCGATCAGGGGGATGCGACATTTTTCTATCGTGACAAGGACCTTTTCCAAAACGATCAAATGGATACGATCGAAAAAGTCGAATTAAAGTACAACGGAGAGACGAAGGAAATGACGTATGAGCCGGAGAATGAGCGTTTCGTTCTGCCATACGACAACATTCCTAACGGGAAAAATGAGTACAGTTTTTTAGTCACAAAAGATGGCGTGACGACGGAAGTGAGCGATCCTTACAATACGGTGGACGGCAAATCGGTCCTTGATTTCCAGAAAGCCGATCTGACCGTGACGGGTTCCGTGGCTCCTGCAGCTGTGGACTATAACGAAAACGCCGTCTTGAATATTGACATCGAAGGATTGACAGATGGTTTAACGATTCAAAAAATCACGGCGGATGTTTCTTCATTGGGCGGATCGGAGAAGCTTGAAATCGATCCATCACTGAATGAAGTGACCCTTTCTGTGGATGACGACATTACGTCAGGAACCAAATCGATTCCTCTAACCGCAGTCGACTCCTACGGAAACGTCTATAAAGGAAGCACGGAAATCGAAGTGAAAGCAAGGCAGTCTGTCGGAGATTCCGACCTTGATTGGGATGAATCGATCATTTATTTCATGCTGACGGACCGATTCTTCAATGGGGATACATCGAATGATGATCCGTACAATCTGAATTATGATAAAAGTAAACGCGGTTCGTATCAAGGCGGGGATTTTAAAGGGATCACGGAAAAACTCGATTACCTTGATAAGCTTGGCGTGAACACGATCTGGATCAGTCCGGTTGTGGAGAATGTGAAGTACGATGTGAGAAAAGGGGAAGAGGGGGAGCCTTATTTCGGCTACCACGGCTACTGGGCGAGCAACTTCGGCGGGCTCAATCCTCACTTCGGAAGCATGGACGACTTCCATAACCTGATTGATGAGGCACATGATCGCGGGATCAAGATCATGGTGGATGTCGTGTTGAACCACACCGGTTATGGATTGAAGGAAATCGACGGCGAGCTGCCTGAAGATCAGCGTCCTGCCGGGTATCCGACGGACGCCGAACGTGAAAAGTATAGCGATATCCTTCGTCAGGGCAATGTTGGTAGTGACGAAGTGGTCGGTGAACTGGCCGGGCTTCCTGACGTGATGACCGAGAATCCTGAAGTGCGCCAGCAGATCATCGACTGGCAGACCGACTGGATCGAAAAAGCGAAAACGGATAAAGGCAATACGATCGACTATTTCCGTGTCGATACGGTGAAGCATGTGGAAGACGCCACATGGATGGCCTTCAAAAACGCCATCACGGAAAAAATGCCGAAGCACAAAATGATCGGCGAAGCATGGGGTGCAAGTGCTGACAATGACTACGGCTATCTTGACACGGGGATGATGGACTCCCTTCTCGACTTCGGGTTCAAGGATATCGCCCGTGAGTTTGTGGACGGCAATCTGAAAACGGCCAATGACAAGCTGACGGCCCGAAACGGAAAGATCGACAACACGGCAACGCTGGGACAATTCCTCGGAAGCCACGATGAAGACGGATTCCTGTATTCACTCGGCGGGGACAAAGGAAAGCTGAAGCTTGCTGCCTCCCTGCAGGCGACCTCAAAAGGACAGCCGGTCATTTATTACGGTGAAGAGCTTGGGCAGAGCGGAGCGAATAATTACCCTCAGTATGATAACCGCTATGACCTGAACTGGGATGATGTAGAGAATAATGATGTGCTGGACCACTATACAAAAATCCTGAACTTCAGGGGAGCCCATTCGGATGTGTTTGCGAAAGGTGAGAGGCATACAGTCGGCGGGTCGAACAGCGACAAGTTTCTACTATTCTCCCGTGACTATGAAGACGACTCCGTATACGTTGGTTTAAACGTAGCGGACGAAGCGAAAGAGATCACGCTGACGGTTGATTCTCCTGATGCGGTCGTGACGAATGCTTATTCTGGAGAAACCCTTACTACAACTGAATCGGGTAAAGTAACATTGACCCTTCCTTCCAAAGCAGACGGAGGTACGGCACTCCTCACGGTTGAAGGCGGCAGTATCACGGGTACAGCGGCTGGAGGAGAGGACCCTGAAGCGGAACCTGTACCTGAAAACAACATCCGCATCCACTATAACCGCACGGATGCTAACTACGAAAACTTCGGGGCTTGGCTGTGGAATGACGTCGCCTCTCCATCGGCAAACTGGCCGACAGGAGCGACGATGTTTGAAAAAACCGACAGCTATGGGGCATACATTGACGTACCGCTTGCTGAAGGGGCAAAAAACATCGGATTCCTCGTCATGGATGTAACGAAAGGCGACGCGGGTAAGGACGGCGGAGACAAAGCCTTCTCCATTACAAACCCCGAAGTGAATGAAATCTGGATCGAGCAGGAATCGGATAAGGTGTATACGTATGAGCCGGTGGATCTGCCTGAGAACACGGTGCGCATCCACTATGACCGTGAAGACGGGAATTATGAAAACTTCGGTCTATGGACGTGGGGAGATGTGAGATCCCCGACAGAGAACTGGCCGACAGGCGCACTGGATTTTTCAAAAAAGGATCGATATGGCGCATATGTAGACGTTGAATTGAATGAAGATGCCAAACAGATCGGCTTCCTTGTGCTAAATGAGGCAACCGGTGAGAAGGATGGCGGAGACAAAACCTTCAACCTCCTCGATAAGTATGATCAACTATGGGTAAAAGAGGGCGAGGATACCGTCTACATTTCCCCGCATGGAGATGTGGCGACGGGACTGGTTTCATCTGAAGTCATTTCGGATGACACGATCCGCCTGAATTTTACGATGACGGATGGTTTGACGGAAGACGCATTGCTTTCAGGCCTGGCCATCAAAGACAGCGATGGTTCCGATGTGAAAGTAAACAGCGCCAAGATCACGGGAGACAAAACGGTGGAAGTGAAAGCTGATTTCGATTTGAAAAAGCTCCCTCTTTCCATCACCTACTCTGGCAGGACCGTTTCTGCGGAAGCCGGCTGGCGACTGCTTGATAATAAGTATGCTTACGATGGGGATGACCTTGGTGCCACATACAAAAAAGGAAATGCTACGTTAAAACTGTGGGCACCGAAGGCAAGTAAAGTAGTCGCCAATATCTATCATAAAAAAGACGCCAGAACAATCATTGGAAAAGTGAACATGACTTTAGGTGAAAACGGCGTATGGTCAACGGACTTGAAAGCAAAAGACCTTAAAGTGAAAGATTTGAAAGGCTTCTATTATCAATACGAAGTGACCAATGACGGTGTAACGAAAAAAGTCCTCGATCCGTACGCCAAATCCATGGCGGCCTTCACTGTCAACACAGAGGGTGAAGCGGGCCCTGACGGCGATAACGTCGGAAAGGCGGCGATCGTCGACTTGAAGGGGACGGACCCCAAGAAATTCACTCATGCCTCCATCGATGGTTATGAAAAACGGGAGGATGCGGTCATCTACGAGATTCATGTCCGTGACTTCACGTCCGACCCGTCCATCGAGAAGGATTTGAAAAAGGAAAGATGGGGCACGTATGACGCCTTCATCAAGAAGCTTGATTACATCAAATCAATGGGTGTGACCCACGTTCAGCTGCTTCCGATCATGGCCTGGTATTACGGTGATGAAACGAAGATGGGTGAACGGGAGCTTGAGTATTCCGCGGGAGGCAACGAGTACAACTGGGGATATGATCCTCACAGCTACTTCTCTCCGGACGGTGCGTATTCAGAGGATCCGACCGATCCACAGCTGCGCATCGAGGAAACGAAGCGATTGATCGATGCGATTCATGATAAAGGCATGGGAGTCGTCCTCGACGTCGTCTACACCCATATGGCCAAAACAAGCACACTGAACGACATCGTGCCGAACTATTATGCGTTCCAGGATGAGCAGGGGAACTTCCTCGGTGGCTTCGGGAATAACCTCGCCACCAACCATGTGATGGCTGAGAAGCTGATGGTGGACTCGGTGAAATACTGGTTCGACGAATACAAAATCGACGGCATGCGCTTCGATATGATGGGGGACGCAAGCTATCCAGCGATCCAGAAAGCGTATGACGCAGCAGCTGAAATCAATCCGGACGCCCTGTTCATCGGGGAAGGCTGGAGAACATTCGCCGGTCACCTTTCAGATCCTTCCTTAAAAGGAATGGGAGCCGATCAGGACTGGATGGACAAAACCGACGATGTAGGAGTCTTCTCCGACGAAATCCGGAACGAACTGAAATCCGGTTTCGGTTCAGAAGGGGAGCCACGCTTCCTGACCGGTGGCGCGCGCGACATCAACACTATTTTTAACAACATCAAAGGCCAGCCGGGCAACACAGCTGACGACGACCCGGGCGATATGGTCCAATACATCGCGGCCCACGATAATCTGCCGCTGTACGACGTGATTGCCCAATCGATCAAGAAGGACCCGGCTATTCCGGAAAATAATCTGGAAATCCATAAGCGGATTCGTCTCGGGAACTCGATGATCCTTACATCACAAGGGACGGCATTCCTTCATGGTGGCCAGGAATATGGCCGTACCAAGCAGTGGCTCGGCGAAGGCGTCCCGGAACAGAAATATCATGAATTAGAGGACGAAAATGGAGACCCATTCGGCTACTTCATCCACGACTCCTACGATTCATCCGACGCCATCAACATGTTTGACTGGGAAAAAGCAACGAACAAGAAGAAATACGAAATCAACACAACCACACGGGAATACACAGAAGGATTGATCAAGCTGAGAAGATCCACCAGTGCGTTCCGACTCGGCGACAAAGAACTGGTCGATCAGAATGTATCCCTGATGGATATCCCTGAAATCGCTGATACGGACTTGCTGCTTGCGTATAAGAACGTATCGACGGATGATACGGGTGATTATTATGTATTTGTGAATGCGGATGATAAAGCAAGGACACTGTCTATCGGAGACTATGACTTCTCGAAAGGAAAAGTGGTCGTGGATAACGATGAAGCGGGGACACATCCTGTTTCAAAGAAATCGGGCTTTAGCATGAGCAACGACACATTGACCCTGGATCCTTTGACTACTGTTGTCATCAAGGTTGATGAGAAAGGGAAGAAGAAAAAGAAACATTGATCTATTCACAGAATCTCAACCTTATTCGTAGGGTTGGGATTTTTTTTGCTGAAATTTAAACAAACGTTTGATTAGTGGACCCATCTCTATCAATAAAAGGAAGGGAGGAGTTAAATAAACATTTGTTTGTTATTCTTTATTAAGAACATAACATGGATGTTATAATGAATTATATGATATGATTGTTTTAAAGCCACGATAAATAATGAATAGGAGAATGAATTAAATGAAGTACCTGCTGCTTTATATCTTACTCCTGAACCTCGTAGACGCATTTCTCACGATGTATGGTTTGCACTTTCATTATATATCAGAATCCAATCCCCTCATGCATACCCTTTATCTTAGGGATCCTTGGTTGTTTCTACTATTGAAGGTCGGTCTTTCGTGCGTTTTGCTGTTCCTTCTTTTTCATCTTAAAGCGGATAAACGGTCGTCAAGAGTATTGATTCTCGTGTCTGTCTTTGCGGCAGTATCCTACAGTTGTGTTTTTCTCATGCATGGTTATTGGCTGTTGGAGGTCGCCGGTGGAGTTGCTTGAGAATGAGCTAAAAAAGAGGCCGTTTCAGCCTCTTCTCCGTTTACTTCAATTTAATCTGCACCGGCTTGCTTTCCCCGGTATGAATCGTCTTGGGTGTCCGTTTTTGCGAAGCGGCCCTTTTCACTGAGCTTGTCACACTTTGGATCATGTCCCCGACATCATGTGCGGACTCGACCAACGGATCAACGGCTTTCATCTTTCCTTTTACATCAACAGAAATCTGGTTGGCCGTATGGATCAGTTCTTCTGCCTCCTCTGTAATACCATTGACGGCATTCCTCGTGTCAGACAGCGTCTTCTTCGTTTCGTCCAGCGTATTCATAACTCTCCTTAATGTCAAAATCAAGTAAGCCACAAGAATCGTAAACGCGACGGCCGCGATAGCAGCACTCCACTCAAGCATTGAGACCAGCTCCCTTCCTATACATTAAGTCTATGAAAAAGGAAATTCAGACATTCCTTTCCCAGAGTGATGTATGATGAAAAGGTAAATAACGAGAAAGAGGTGGCGAAAACGATGCTTTCATCTTTACGTGCAATCACCGAACTGAAATCAGGCAATACACTCATCCTTCGGGAACATAAGTGGCTAAAATACCTTTCTCTTACGAAAGAGAAAAATGTGAACCTTGAGCAAGTCGAATCCCTGGAACATATGGCACAAAATCCGGTACTGGAATACGTAGAGAGAACACTCCAAGTACTGGATGGGTTGAGTCTTCCTCAAGAAGAGAAAGAATTAGTGGAAGAAGTCCTCATATGGAGTGAAACGGCCAAGTGTGGCCTTCCCCACCAACGAAGAGAGTGGCTTGATCACGGCTTTCACCTCGCCATTCATAATATTGGGTCGGCGCAAATTTACGCCTATGAAATGGAAAAACGACCGGAAACAAATCGTAATCGTGAGAGGGAGAAGCTACTGTATGTTCTGATCCTGACACACGGTCTCGCCGGTCAATACATACGGGGTGAAGTCAGGTACTCATCCATGAATCCTCTGATCGAAGTGGCGACAGGAGAGATGTTTCCTCTTCTGTATGCACTGAATCACTGTATCGTAGAGGGAGTATCCCCCGGGATCTGGAGCTCGGTACAAAAGGAAATGGAAGAGGTGAACCGCTGGATTTGCGATGGAGAAGTGTCCAAAGAGCAAACATTTCAAGAAAGACTTCATAGACTTCGGGACCTTGCTTCTTTACGCGGGGAGAACGTTGACGCCGTATACGATGATTGGCTGAGTTCCCACCCCGATGCAGAAAAGCTTCTGGAACGTTTTTTTGGGGAAACGGATATGTGGTATGTCGAAGCCTCCCTCACAGATTTTACGTTTGAAGAATGGATCAAGATCTTTCTGCTCATTGAACGAAAGACACGGCATTCCCGCCTGGAACAGCTTTCCTTTGAGCCCTTGATGAAGGAGCTGTTTTACGACTATAAAGGCAGAAAGACCGTCAATGTTTATAAAAAAAGAATCATAGAATCGTATCTCGCCGAGTGCACAATCGAAGAAATCGTCAACGGGAAACACCCTTCAAACGACCATGTCCGTTTGATCACAGCGCCCCTTCATGCACAGGAAGAAATGGCGGGGGTTGGGTTTTCTTTTTCACGGGCAGGGGAGAAGCTGATTGAATTCTGCCAGGAAGCGGAAAAATCACCACTTTATGACCGGGCCATCGTCTTGTTATATGACCTGTTCAACTTCAGAAAGGATGCCTATGACAGGCTGAACAATGAACAAACCTACCTAAGTGATATGAATAGCTCACAGGACTTCAAGAAAAAGATTTCCGACTACGCTGTAGGAGAGACAATGGTCGATATCGGTCCGGGGGGAGGCGTCATGCTGGACCTGTTGACCCGTCACCACCCTGGAGCCACCGTCATCGGAATCGACATTGCCGTCAATGTGGTGGAGGAGCTGAAGCGGAAGAAGCAAAGAGAAAACGCGGCATGGGAAGTCATGCAGGGAGATGCTCTCAAGCTCGAAGACTACATCGGGAAGGAAGGGGCCGACACGATCGTATTCTCGTCGATCCTCCATGAGATGTTCTCCTACATTCCCTACGAAGGTGAAAAATTCAATCATGGGGTCATTTCCCAAACCTTAAAGAGTTCCCTTAAAGCTCTCAGACCAAAAGGAAGGATCATCATCCGGGACGGCATCATGACAGAGCTGGGAGAAGAGAAGCGAATCATTCGTTTTAAAGACCCACACGGCCTCGGCTTCTTTAAGAGATACGTCGTAGATTTCAAAGGGAGAGCAATCACCTATACACCAGCAGGGGAAGATGCGGTCCTATTGAATATAAACGATGCAATGGAATTCCTCTACACGTATACGTGGGGGGAAGAAGCATACCCCCATGAAGTACAGGAGCAATTCGGCTATTTCACTCCATCAGGCTTTCGTGAATTTATCCAGGCGACGCTTGGAAACCAGGCTGAAATCCTGGTGTTTGAGCATTACCTGCAAGAAGGATATGAAGAACATTTAGAACAGAAGGTCGAGCTTACTGATGAAATCGGAAGACCGGTGCGTCTTCCGGATAGTACGTGTTTTATTGTGGTTGAGAAGAAATAATGCATTGCTGAAGATCTCACTCCTGAGTAGGGTGAGATCTTTTTATTCGAGGATATCAGTAGCTTCAGTATTAAGATAATTTATTAAACAAACGTTTGATTAATTGAAAAATCCCTTTTAAGACAGAAGGGAGGACGACTAAACAAACGTTTGTTTAAAATATGCACGCTTGTTCCTGCTGTATTTTAAATCGTCATCTCAACATTATTTTCTTCAGCTAACTTTTCAAGTTCATGGGTGAAGTTTCTAATCCTAGCTCTCCCTTCAACTAACACATCATTCGCCTGAGCGAATATGTCATAGTCCTGCTGATTGATTGCTGCAAGTGTTTTGAGCATCGTTTTACTAATGAGACATAAGTGAGTGGAAGTGGGTATTTTAGTTGGACAAGTATAAATCTTGGAGGATGAACTCCTGAATAAATCTATAGAAATAAAAGACAAATTTATGAAGGCTGAAATTATCTATTGATATATTCTTTAAAGATATGGTATATTCTTTTTCGGCTTACAAAATGCTATAATGAATAGGTTGAAAAAAAGTTTTCTTTTATATTGAATTAGAAGTTGACTTCTGCGAAACTAATTGATATAGTAATACATGTCCTCGAACGGGATATTTTAAATGTATGGCCCATTGGTCAAGCGGTTAAGACACCGCCCTTTCACGGCGGTAACACGGGTTCGAATCCCGTATGGGTCACCATTTTGTTTTTGAAGGAAATAGTTAGATAACGGAGGATTAGCTCAGCTGGGAGAGCATCTGCCTTACAAGCAGAGGGTCGGCGGTTCGATCCCGTCATCCTCCACCATTTTAATCACACGGAAACTTTATATGCCGGTGTAGCTCAACTGGTAGAGCAACTGACTTGTAATCAGTAGGTTGGGGGTTCAAGTCCTCTTGCCGGCACCATTTGGTTTAATATGAGATGAGCCATTAGCTCAGTTGGTAGAGCATCTGACTTTTAATCAGAGGGTCGAAGGTTCGAATCCTTCATGGCTCACCAAAGATTTTTGCCTCGGCAAAACATCTTACCATTTGCGGGTGTGGCGGAATTGGCAGACGCACCAGACTTAGGATCTGGCGCCGCAAGGCGTGGGGGTTCAAGTCCCTTCACCCGCACCAATACTTGCGCGGAAGTAGTTCAGTGGTAGAACACCACCTTGCCAAGGTGGGGGTCGCGGGTTCGAATCCCGTCTTCCGCTCCAAACTAGCCGGGGTGGCGGAACTGGCAGACGCACAGGACTTAAAATCCTGCGGTAGGTGACTACCGTACCGGTTCGATTCCGGTCCTCGGCACCAGGATTTTTTGCGAAAGCAAAATAATCATCATTAATTTGCGCAAGCAAAATAACTTTCCTTACATCACTAATATAGAATTCATTTTGCGCCCGTAGCTCAATTGGATAGAGCGTTTGACTACGGATCAAAAGGTTAGGGGTTCGACTCCTCTCGGGCGCGCCATATATATCGGGAAGTAGCTCAGCTTGGTAGAGCACTTGGTTTGGGACCAAGGGGTCGCAGGTTCGAATCCTGTCTTCCCGACCACCTTATTTGGGGCCTTAGCTCAGCTGGGAGAGCGCCTGCTTTGCACGCAGGAGGTCAGCGGTTCGATCCCGCTAGGCTCCACCAAGTTTATTTACGGAAGTGAAATAAACTTGATTGGTTTCACAGAAAACCAATCACATAGTAGATTCGTGGCGGTGTAGCTCAGCTGGCTAGAGCGTACGGTTCATACCCGTGAGGTCGGGGGTTCGATCCCCTCCGCCGCTATTATTTAATACATAACGTACGATTTATAAGGACCCTTAGCTCAGTTGGTTAGAGCAGACGGCTCATAACCGTCCGGTCGTAGGTTCGAGTCCTACAGGGTCCATTATACGGAGGAATACCCAAGTCCGGCTGAAGGGATCGGTCTTGAAAACCGACAGGGGTGTAACAGCCCGCGGGGGTTCGAATCCCCCTTCCTCCTCCATATTATCTTTTGAAAAACACTATTATCGTCGCGGGGTGGAGCAGTTCGGTAGCTCGTCGGGCTCATAACCCGAAGGTCGCAGGTTCAAATCCTGTCCCCGCAATACCATTTTGATTTATTTATGAATTAGGAACTTGATAATTCGCGATGAGTCACGTATGGAAACCTATTTTGCTAGCGCAAAAAGCTTTGGTCCGGTAGTTCAGTTGGTTAGAATGCCTGCCTGTCACGCAGGAGGTCGCGGGTTCGAGTCCCGTCCGGACCGCCATTTATTTCTTGAATGTTCTTTTGAAAATTAAATCTTCTATTATAATATGGCTCAGTAGCTCAGTTGGTAGAGCAATGGACTGAAAATCCATGTGTCGGCGGTTCGATTCCGTCCTGAGCCACCATTTATACTTAAGAACCTTTAAGTATTTATTTTATTTGGAGGGGTAGCGAAGTGGCTAAACGCGGCGGACTGTAAATCCGCTCCTTCGGGTTCGGCAGTTCGAATCTGCCCCCCTCCACCAAGATTTTTTACGAAGCGACAGC
>NZ_CP122397.1:4182500-4185000 GCF_029834455.1 Rossellomorea sp. DA94 | reverse complement strand
CTTTCTAAGGAAGATTTACTAAAACGTTTGACAGTCGAAGTTTTGTTCAGTTTTGATGGTTTAATTACTATCAGGGATTTTTGCGAAAGTTAAATATCCAACCATACTGTCTCTTACGAGACAAATGATTGTTCTTTGAAAACTAGATAAAGATAAATTGATAGTCAAGAAATTACCGAGTATCGCCATTTTAGGTTTTAAACCTGATGTAACAACCAATTCGGTTAAGTTATGAAGGGCGCACGGTGGATGCCTTGGCACTAGGAGCCGACGAAGGACGGGACTAACACCGATATGCTTTGGGGAGCTGTAAGTGAGCTTTGATCCAGAGATTTCCGAATGGGGGAACCCATTGTTCGTAATGGAACAATATCCTTACTTGAATACATAGAGTATGGAAGGCAGACCCAGGGAACTGAAACATCTAAGTACCTGGAGGAAGAGAAAGCAATTGCGATTCCCTGAGTAGCGGCGAGCGAAACGGGATATAGCCCAAACCAAGAGGCTTGCCTCTTGGGGTTGTAGGACACTCTATACGGAGTTACAAAGGAATGAAGTAGACGAAGAAGTCTGGAAAGGCTCGTCAAAGAAGGTAACAACCCTGTAGTTGAAACTTCATTCCCTCTTGAGTGGATCCTGAGTACGGCGGGACACGTGAAATCCCGTCGGAAGCTGGGAGGACCATCTCCCAAGGCTAAATACTCCCTAGTGACCGATAGTGAACCAGTACCGTGAGGGAAAGGTGAAAAGCACCCCGGAAGGGGAGTGAAATAGAACCTGAAACCGTGTGCCTACAAGTAGTCAGAGCCCGTTAACGGGTGATGGCGTGCCTTTTGTAGAATGAACCGGCGAGTTACGATCCCATGCAAGGTTAAGTTGATAAGACGGAGCCGCAGCGAAAGCGAGTCTGAATAGGGCGAATTTAGTATGTGGTCGTAGACCCGAAACCAGGTGATCTACCCATGTCCAGGATGAAGTTCAGGTAACACTGAATGGAGGTCCGAACCCACGCACGTTGAAAAGTGCGGGGATGAGGTGTGGGTAGCGGAGAAATTCCAATCGAACTTGGAGATAGCTGGTTCTCTCCGAAATAGCTTTAGGGCTAGCCTCATGTGTAAGAGTCTTGGAGGTAGAGCACTGTTTGGACTAGGGGCCCTCATCGGGTTACCGAATTCAGACAAACTCCGAATGCCAAAGACTTATCCATGGGAGTCAGACTGCGAGTGATAAGATCCGTAGTCGAAAGGGAAACAGCCCAGACCACCAGCTAAGGTCCCAAAGTATACGTTAAGTGGAAAAGGATGTGGAGTTGCTTAGACAACCAGGATGTTGGCTTAGAAGCAGCCACCATTTAAAGAGTGCGTAATAGCTCACTGGTCGAGTGACTCTGCGCCGAAAATGTACCGGGGCTAAACGTATCACCGAAGCTGTGGATTGACACCTCTAGGTGTCAGTGGTAGGAGAGCGTTCTAAGGACTGCGAAGCTAGACCGTAAGGACTGGTGGAGTGCTTAGAAGTGAGAATGCCGGTATGAGTAGCGAAAGATGGGTGAGAATCCCATCCACCGAATGCCTAAGGTTTCCTGAGGAAGGCTCGTCCGCTCAGGGTTAGTCGGGACCTAAGTCGAGGCCGATAGGCGTAGACGATGGACAACAGGTTGATATTCCTGTACCACCTCTTTTCCGTTTGAGCAATGGGGGGACGCAGGAGGATAGGGTAAGCGCACTGCTGGATATGTGCGTCTAAGCAGTTAGGCTGATGATGAGGCAAATCCCATCATCGTGAAGGCTGAGCTGTGATAGCGAGCGAATTATAGTAGCGAAGTTCCTGATTCCACACTGCCAAGAAAAGCCTCTAGCGAGGAAAAAGGTGCCCGTACCGCAAACCGACACAGGTAGGCGAGGAGAGAATCCTAAGGTGAGCGAGAGAACTCTCGTTAAGGAACTCGGCAAAATGACCCCGTAACTTCGGGAGAAGGGGTGCTCTGGTAGGGTGCAAGCCCGAGAGAGCCGCAGTGAATAGGCCCAGGCGACTGTTTAGCAAAAACACAGGTCTCTGCGAAGCCGTAAGGCGAAGTATAGGGGCTGACGCCTGCCCGGTGCTGGAAGGTTAAGAGGAGTGCTTAGCGCAAGCGAAGGTGCGAATCGAAGCCCCAGTAAACGGCGGCCGTAACTATAACGGTCCTAAGGTAGCGAAATTCCTTGTCGGGTAAGTTCCGACCCGCACGAAAGGCGTAACGATCTGGGCACTGTCTCAACGAGAGACTCGGTGAAATTATAGTACCTGTGAAGATGCAGGTTACCCGCGACAGGACGGAAAGACCCCGTGGAGCTTTACTGTAGCCTGATATTGAATTTTGGTACAGCTTGTACAGGATAGGTAGGAGCCTTGGAAACCGGAGCGCCAGCTTCGGTGGAGGCATCGGTGGGATACTACCCTGGCTGTATTGAAATTCTAACCCGCGCCCCTTATCGGGGTGGGAGACAGTGTCAGGTGGGCA
>NZ_CP122397.1:3760000-4177500 GCF_029834455.1 Rossellomorea sp. DA94 | reverse complement strand
GTAGGAGAGCGTTCTAAGGACTGCGAAGCTAGACCGTAAGGACTGGTGGAGTGCTTAGAAGTGAGAATGCCGGTATGAGTAGCGAAAGATGGGTGAGAATCCCATCCACCGAATGCCTAAGGTTTCCTGAGGAAGGCTCGTCCGCTCAGGGTTAGTCGGGACCTAAGTCGAGGCCGATAGGCGTAGACGATGGACAAC
The DNA here is from genome assembly GCF_029834455.1 of Rossellomorea sp. DA94. Classification (NCBI taxonomy): domain Bacteria; kingdom Bacillati; phylum Bacillota; class Bacilli; order Caryophanales; family Bacillaceae; genus Rossellomorea; species Rossellomorea sp. DA94. The sequence continues at coordinate 4,177,302 of NZ_CP122397.1, read as the reverse complement.
AGGTTGATATTCCTGTACCACCTCTTTTCCGTTTGAGCAATGGGGGGACGCAGGAGGATAGGGTAAGCGCACTGCTGGATATGTGCGTCTAAGCAGTTAGGCTGATGATGAGGCAAATCCCGTCATCGTGAAGGCTGAGCTGTGATAGCGAGCGAATTATAGTAGCGAAGTTCCTGATTCCACACTGCCAAGAAAAGCCTCTAGCGAGGAAAAAGGTGCCCGTACCGCAAACCGACACAGGTAGGCGAGGAGAGAATCCTAAGGTGAGCGAGAGAACTCTCGTTAAGGAACTCGGCAAAATGACCCCGTAACTTCGGGAGAAGGGGTGCTCTGGTAGGGTGCAAGCCCGAGAGAGCCGCAGTGAATAGGCCCAGGCGACTGTTTAGCAAAAACACAGGTCTCTGCGAAGCCGTAAGGCGAAGTATAGGGGCTGACGCCTGCCCGGTGCTGGAAGGTTAAGAGGAGTGCTTAGCGCAAGCGAAGGTGCGAATCGAAGCCCCAGTAAACGGCGGCCGTAACTATAACGGTCCTAAGGTAGCGAAATTCCTTGTCGGGTAAGTTCCGACCCGCACGAAAGGCGTAACGATCTGGGCACTGTCTCAACGAGAGACTCGGTGAAATTATAGTACCTGTGAAGATGCAGGTTACCCGCGACAGGACGGAAAGACCCCGTGGAGCTTTACTGTAGCCTGATATTGAATTTTGGTACAGCTTGTACAGGATAGGTAGGAGCCTTGGAAACCGGAGCGCCAGCTTCGGTGGAGGCATCGGTGGGATACTACCCTGGCTGTATTGAAATTCTAACCCGCGCCCCTTATCGGGGTGGGAGACAGTGTCAGGTGGGCAGTTTGACTGGGGCGGTCGCCTCCTAAAGAGTAACGGAGGCGCCCAAAGGTTCCCTCAGAATGGTTGGAAATCATTCGCAGAGTGTAAAGGCACAAGGGAGCTTGACTGCGAGACCTACAAGTCGAGCAGGGACGAAAGTCGGGCTTAGTGATCCGGTGGTTCCGCATGGAAGGGCCATCGCTCAACGGATAAAAGCTACCCCGGGGATAACAGGCTTATCTCCCCCAAGAGTCCACATCGACGGGGAGGTTTGGCACCTCGATGTCGGCTCATCGCATCCTGGGGCTGTAGTCGGTCCCAAGGGTTGGGCTGTTCGCCCATTAAAGCGGTACGCGAGCTGGGTTCAGAACGTCGTGAGACAGTTCGGTCCCTATCCGTCGTGGGCGCAGGAAATTTGAGAGGAGCTGTCCTTAGTACGAGAGGACCGGGATGGACGCACCGCTGGTGTACCAGTTGTCTTGCCAAAGGCATCGCTGGGTAGCTATGTGCGGAAGGGATAAGTGCTGAAAGCATCTAAGCATGAAGCCCCCCTCGAGATGAGATTTCCCATCACGTAAGTGAGTAAGATCCCTAGAAGATGACTAGGTAGATAGGTCAGAGATGGAAGCATGGCGACATGTGGAGTTGACTGATACTAATCGATCGAGGACTTAACCACAAAGAGTCATATTTATATGAACAACAATTGGTCGATATTCGGCTTTCTTGACATCAATCCTTTATCTAGTTTTGAAGGAACAATCCTTCAATTGAATATTCGTCTGGTGATAATGGCGAAGAGGTCACACCCGTTCCCATGCCGAACACGGAAGTTAAGCTCTTCAGCGCCGATGGTAGTTGGGGGATCTCCCCCTGTGAGAGTAGGACGTCGCCAGGCAAATAGGAAAAAGAGTAGCTCTTAGGAGTTACTCTTTTTTGTTTGATTTTGTTCGAAGAACATTCTGAGAGAGACGCAGTTTTAAGGTCAAAATGTCTGCCTGTTGATGAAGAAGGGAATGGGATGATGGATGAGTGTACAAGTAAGAACAACGTAAAGAAAATCACACACCCCGGCATGATTATTTGAAATGTCGCATGGTAAATCACGACCTCGCATGAAAAACTCATCATCCGCACGATTATCGTAAAACCGGTATGATTTTCAATCATCTAATGATACATGATTTCACCGCCCCCCTAAATGCTAAAACATGAGCGAAACGGTTTAAGAATTAATCCGTAACTCATATCACAAACATTTCAATGCCTTGTATTCGGAGAAGTTGACTCCTTCTTCCATTCGTTCTACGATATTAAGTAAATAGAGGTTTGATCTGAAAGGGTGGTACTCTTGCAAGGTTCTTCTAGTACTTCGATTGATTCATTTTTAGAGTGGCTTGAACAGGAAGGGAAATCATTAAATACTATTTCGACTTACCATCAAGAACTTAAGAAATTTGAACATTGGCTTCAGGGAAATCACCAAAAACTTGGAGATGTGACTCAGGGAGATGTTCAGGACTACATCCTGTTTTTAGAAGAAAAGGGAAAGAGCCCAATTACTACAGATAAAATTCTGGGAGCAATCAGAACTTTTTCAAAATATTTGAAGAAACCCCATGTCACATTGGGGATCCAGATTCAAAAGGCTGATAAGAATGACGAAATAGATGTTCTTACGAAGAAAGAATGTGAGATGTTGTTATCTGAAGTACGAGAGCATGAGAATGAAAGAAACATTGCCATTGTATACATGCTCCTTCACACCGGGATAAGAGTGTCTGAGCTTTGTGGACTGGATCAGTCTAATGTTGATTTTCATGAAGGCAATCTGAAGGTGATGTCACCTCATGGGGAAGAAAGGGTCATCCCCCTATCCCATGAACTGAAAGATCATCTTATGAAGTATTTACCGCTCGATCTTATGGAGAAGGCGTTGTTTGTGTCAAAATCCAACGAGAGATTAACCGAGAGGTCTGTGCAGTATATGTTAAAAAAATACGGTGTGAATGCTCAGAAATTACGTCATACCTTTTGTCAGCAATTGATTGATAAGGGTGTGGGCTTGGAAGTAGTCTCTAAGCTCGCTGGGCATAAGGATATTAACGTTACCAAAAAATATGCCAGATCCAGGGTGCAGCAGTCCGAATACGAAGATGCAATTCGAAAGACTTTTTCAACTGAAGGATGATATTTTGTGAAAATGAAATAGCAAACAAAGCATCCCCCCAGGTCAATAATGATAAAAATCTTAATGAACTTGTAATTTAAATTGTAATAGGCAGATAAACCTCATGTTTATCTGCCATTCTTATAAGGTTTATTTTTTATTTTATGGACAGGTATTCAATCCAATCCGCAGTAATAAATAGACATCCTCAGGAGTAGGAGTCTTCACCACCTCAATGGACAATTTATTCAACAGCTTCGTTCAAACTTTTTCCCGCACAAAATTTTGAATGCTGAATTTGACGCGATCATATTGCCGTCAACGTCCAGAATATAAAAGGGATCAGGATAGTGATGGAACAACAACTCATACACATTCATCAGATGTTCGTCATCAACTGAATCATTCTGCGATTTTCTTAGAAGATTAATAACATTTAACAAGCCATTTTCCCCTTTCAACATAAAGGACCTTATAAATATACTATGAAAAATATACCATAATAGGTATGTGGAATGGAATGGATCAAGGAGTGTTTTCGACGAAATAATACTCATTTCTTCAAATTGTGAGATTTTTCTTAAAAAACAACAAATATAAATGGAAATATCCTGTAATTGGTATATAATAGTAATAAAGTCTCATATCTAAGAAGGTTCTGATAATAGAGACTTATGATAAAAAGGGAAAAGGATGGTGTTTGATTTGAAAGGTTTAAAAGAGATGGTTACTCGAAGGACTGTGGCAATTTGTCCGGCGTATGATGGGGTTCAGCAGTCGGTCATCCATGACTTTGATAGGAGAAAGACGTACAGTGAAAAATCCTCCATGGAAATTCTGAACGAATCCTGTATGGCATACAGGTCTACCTACGACGGAAGGATCAAAGCCGTCCGGCATGCATTCGACTACCTTAGAAAAACACCTCTCATGATCTGCCCGCAGCAATACATCTATGCGATACCCACCATGGCCCCGACCGATTATGATTGCATGTGGCTGTTCTGCCAGCATATCGAATCAACCTCCACCAAAGAAGGAAAAACCTATGTGCATTTTACGAACGGAGAGCAGCTTGAAATCAACTGTTCAGAAAGTGTCATCACCAGACAGAGGGAGAGAGCAGCCATCACCATGACCCATTTCTCCACCATCCCGACCATCTCATCCATGCACCGCAACGAAACCGGACTCCACCTGCCTGGATTCCACTCACCCCATCACAACCTGGACGAATTCGGCCCCCAACTTTGAGGGACGGACCTCTAAAAGGGAACATACAACCGAATAACAAAAAACAGGAGTAGGGAATGTGTTCCAACTCCTATTTGTCGTTGTTCTATTAAAATAGAAAACTTCCCCACTATTCCCACCAAAAAGAATGGTCTATTCTAAAATTTAATTTCATATAATACAAAATGTAATTGAAATATTATTTTAAAAACGAGTATAATGAAGTTAATGAAAACGCATACAGATTTTTGGGAGGAATGACTTGTGAAAGAAGATAATGTTTTTGAATTATCAACAGAGAAGGTGAATCAGAATACGCTCGGGATCGATACAGCGAGTATCGGCGAGATTCTTCACATGATGAATGAGGAAGATCAGAAGGTGGCGGAAGCAGTCCGGCTCGTCATCCCACAAATAGAAGAAGTCGTCGATAAGGTCGTGATTTCCATCTCTCAAGGCGGAAGATTGATCTACATGGGCGCTGGCACCAGCGGAAGGCTGGGTGTCTTGGATGCAGTGGAATGCCCGCCGACGTTCAGCGTGGACAGTGACGTCGTCGTCGGACTGATTGCCGGCGGTGAGAAGGCGTTCGTGAAAGCGGTGGAAGGAGCCGAGGATGATGAGGGATTAGGCGTATCGGATTTGAAAGAAATCAGATTGACTCCTATGGACACGGTTGTCGGGATCGCAGCAAGCGGGCGTACCCCCTATGTCATCGGTGGCTTGAAATATGCACGGGAGCTAGGTGCGACGGCAGTGGCTCTTTCCTGTAATAGGAGCTCGAAAATCTCTGCCGAAGCGGAGCTTGCCATCGAAGTGGATGCAGGTCCCGAAGCACTGACGGGGTCCACACGGTTAAAGGCGGGTACGGCTCAGAAAATGGTGCTGAATATGATCTCCACAGCAAGCATGATCAAGCTTGGGAAAGCCTACGGAAACCTGATGGTGGATGTGAATATCAGTAACTATAAGCTTGAGCAGCGGGCGATCGGCATCATCGAGAGTATTACGGGGGCTGATAAAGAAACGGCAGCAGCGACATTGAAGAAGGCGAATAATGAAGTGAAACCTTCGATTGTGATGATTACACTTGGCTGTGAATACGAGGAAGCAAAGAGCCGTCTTGAAGATGCCAACGGCTATGTCCGCCTGGCCATTGAAAAATAGTCTATTTGTATAGGGGTACTTGTCCCCGCCCATTCATAGACATTAAATGGGGGACATTCAATCGATAGAAGGAACGAAAGGGGAAGGTGAAATTGACGAATAAAGAACTGGCTGGAGTCCTATTGGAACGGTTTGGCGGTGCTGATAATATCGCAAGCTATGAACATTGCATGACGAGATTAAGAGTGAAAGTGTACGACGAAGAACTCATTCAGAAAGCAGAAATCAAAAAAACCGAGGGTGTCCTTGGATTTGTAGAGGATGAAACGTATCAGGTTATCCTGGGACCGGGGAAGGTCAATAAGGTGACGGAAGAATTCGGGAAGCTCGTTGCCGCCACAAAAGGGGATCTTGACCTGAAGGCACGGGCAGCAGAACAAAAGGCCGACCTGAAGAAAAAGAACGCGACGCCATTCAAGCTGCTTCTAAGACGCGTGGCGAATATCTTCATTCCCCTGATTCCTGCACTGATTGCGTCAGGATTGATCACCGGATTCACGAAGTTCTTCGTACAGGCAGGATGGCTGAACGGGGAATCCCAGCTTGTCATGATGCTTTCCATTATCGGAAGTGGATTATTCGGGTATCTCGGTATCCTTGTCGGGATGAATGCGGCGAAGGAATTCGGAGGTTCGGCGGCACTCGGTGGCTTGGCCGGAATCCTGATCATCAATCCGGCGATAGGTGATGTGACACTGTTCGGAGAAAATCTGCTGCCTGGACGGGGCGGATTGATCGGTGTCTTGATTGCTGCCATCTTCATGGCGTTTGTTGAAAAGAACGTGCGAAAGGTCATTCCGCAGGCGATCGATATCATCGTGACGCCTACGATAGCGTTATTGGTTACAGGCTTATTGACATACACCGTATTTATGCCGGTTGGCGGATTTATTTCAGATATTATTACTAATGGTCTTCTTTCTCTTATTGACATGGGTGGCATTATGGCCGGTTTCGTCCTTGGCGCAACCTTCCTGCCTCTTGTCGTGACAGGCTTGCATCAAGGGTTGACGCCTGTGCATTTGGAACTGATCAATACGATTGGGGACGATCCATTGCTACCGATCCTTGCTATGGGTGGAGCCGGTCAGGTTGGAGCGGCATTTGCCATCTTTATGAAAACGAAGAAGAAGAAGCTGAAGCGGGCAATCGGCGGGGCGCTTCCTGCGGGTATGCTTGGAATCGGTGAGCCATTGATTTTCGGTGTCACCCTTCCATTGGGAAGACCGTTCCTGACGGCTTGTTTAGGAGCAGGATTCGGTGGGGCATTTCAAGCGTATTTCGATGTTGCAACGTTTGCCATCGGGGTATCCGGATTGCCACTGATTTTCTTAGTCAATGCAGGGGAGATTCTCTACTATACTCTTGGATTATTGATTGCCTATGCGGCAGGATTCGCTCTGACGTACATGTTCGGGTTCAAGGATGAAATGGCGAGTGAGTTTGAATGATTGGAATTTCCGTCTATCTGTCTGATGAAGATGCCGAGAAGAGGATCATTCGTGCCTCTTCTTCTGGTGTCAAACTCGCTTTTACCTCTCTTCATATTCCGGAAGAATCAGGTGTCAGCCGCAAGCGGGTGAGGGATCTCCTCTCTCTTTTTAATAGGGAAGGGTTCCAGGTATTTGCTGATGTATCGAAGAAAACGCCTGCTATGCTTGGACTTCATCATTTTGAAGAACTGAAGGAATTGGGCGTCACGGCCTTAAGGCTCGATGATGGATTCACGACGGAGGAGATGCTTGATTTATCCCATCAATTCCGAATCGCTATTAATGCGAGTACCGTTGGGAAAAAAGAACTTCAGGGTTGGATTGAAAGTGGGCTAGCAACAGAAAACATGATTGCCTGGCATAACTTTTATCCGAAACCGGAAACGGGGTTGGATGAGGAGTATTTTCTGGAGCAGCAAAACCTGTATGATCTCCACGGTATTCCCGTCTATGCGTTCATACCAGGCGATGAAAAGAAGCGGGGTCCTCTCCATCTGGGACTTCCCACATTGGAAAACCACCGCGGGCAAAGTCCTTATGTCAGTGCCGTACAATTGAAGCGATGGGGCATAACGGGTGTATTCGTCGGGGACTCGGGCTGTTCTGAAAGACTGCTTGAAAAACTTGTGCGCTTTGATCAGGAAGAGGTCATCGAGTTACGTTACAGTGGAAACGGAGAAATTGAAGGGGAGTACCAGCTCAGGCCAGATCCTGGCAGGGATGTGTTTCGATTATTGGAGACGAGGACAGACAAAGGGGTGCCGCCACTAAATGCTGTGGAGAGGCCAATGGGCACGATTACCCGGGATAATGACTTGTACGGCCGTTACAAGGGTGAAATGCAGATTGTTCGCCGTGACTTAGAGAGTAACTCCGCAGTCAATGTGATGGGAAGAGTGTGTGACGAAGATCTTCCTTTACTGGAATGGTTTCAACCAAGTCAAAAACTTCGAATGGTCAGAGGGACGGACCTTCTTATTTGGTAGTGAAAAGAGCATGGGGACGTCCCCATGCTCTTTTTATGACATATTTACATATACTCATTAAATTCCCCTATTTTTCTGTTATGATATTATCAACGAATATTTCGACCATAACCGGAATGAAGGGAATGCCAATCAATGACTAGTGCTTCAACCATGCTGATACAATACCTGGAAGATCATTCAGACGAATTTCTACATAATTGGCGCAAAAGTATCGTCATTTCAGATAATGATATATATAAAGAAGAAGTATTGAACAATGGTGTGAAGATGTTTCAATTAGTGAAGCGTGCCATCCTCATGCCCCTGACAGAAGAAGAAATCACCACACTTGCCTATAAGACGGCTCTTGAACGAGTCAATGCCAACGTGAATATCAGCGAATTTGTATACAATGTGAATATAGGCAAGAGCACCGTGATCAAATGGGTGAGTAATTCAGGAATCGAACTCAGGGAATTACAGCCATTGATTGAGGATATCAATTCGCTGTTTGACCGTTTTTCCTATCTCGCCGTCAGAAAATATACGGAAATCAAAGAGCAGCAGCTTCAGGAAAAGGAACTTTATATCGACCAGACCCACAAGGAACGATTGACGATCCTCGGTCAGATGAGTTCAAGTTTCGTTCACGAATTCCGGAACCCCCTGACGTCCATCATCGGTTTCACCAAGCTCCTTCAGAACGGCTACCCCGATCTTCCCTACCTGGATATCATGCAACATGAGCTCGAACAATTGAATTACCGCATTTCTCAATTCCTTCACGTATCGAGAAAAGATCTGATCGATAGTATAAGGGAAGAAATCATCCTGACCGATCACCTGGAAGAGACCATCGAGTTTCTGTATCCGAGCCTACTGGATGGGGATGTATCAATCGATTTCAAATGTGAGCCTGATATCAAGGTGCTCGGTAATCGTGATGAGTTAAGACAGGTATTTCTCAATCTGATCATGAACTCCATCGATGCCCTTCAAGAAGTGGACGGGCCCAGGCTGATCAATGTCTCTTGTGAAGTGAAAGATGGCAGGACGAATCTCATGATTTCAAATAATGGGCCCCAGATCAAAGAAGAGACGATTGAAGCGATCTTTGAGCCATTTTACACGACGAAGGACCTTGGGACGGGGATCGGCCTTTATATTTGTAAAAAGCTGATTGAAAAGCACGGAGGGGATATCTTCTGCCGGTCGAATGATGAGTGGACCACCTTTACGATCGGTATTCCTGTGGAATCAAATGTCATATTGTAATGAAAAAACCTCATTCGCAGGAATGAGGTTTTTTCATAGTGATAGGTGTGACAGCAGGTCTGCCGATGGAATGATAGTGGATTCCGGCATCCTTGGCTTCTTCCAGGGAAAAACAATTGCGACCATCAAAGAGGAAGGGGGATTTCATGAGCTTGGCGATGGTTTTCAATCGTAAAACTTTAAACTCTTCCCATTCCGTCGCAATGAACAACATGTCCTGATCCTCGATGGCATCGAAGCAATCGACTGCGAATCTCACGGTGGATCCAAGGGCAGACTTCGCATTTTCCATGGCCACCGGATCGTATGCCGTTACTTTGACCCCTTCATCCAGTAAATGCTTGATCATTTCCAAGGAAGCAGCTTCCCTAATATCATCTGTATTTGGTTTGAACGAAAGGCCTAATATCCCTGCCCGCTTCCCCTTTAGATCATGGATGCACTCTTTTGCCATTTGAACCAATTTCACTTGTTGTTTGGAGTTGACGTGGATGACAGATTCCAATAATTCGAATTCGTGCTCCATTTCCCCTGCCATTTGAACGAGGGCATTCGTGTCTTTCGGAAAGCAAGAGCCCCCGTAGCCTATGCCGGCTTGTAGAAACGAAGAGCCGATGCGCTGATCCATGCCCATGCCTTTCGCCACATCTTCTACATTCGCCCCAAGCTTTTCGCATAAATTGGCGATTTCATTGATGAAGCTGATCTTGGTTGCTAAAAAGGCGTTAGAGGAATATTTAATCATTTCAGCGCTTTCGATTGTGGTGTGTAAAACCGGTACCCCAAACGGTGCGACCATGTTTTCTAATCTTAAGGCCGTCTCTTCATCATCCGTACCGATGACAATCCGGTCACCGTTGAATGTATCATGAATGGCGGATCCTTCTCTTAGAAATTCGGGATTGGAAGCAATCTTGAACCTGGCGGCTGAAGGCGAATGAGTGACCAACCAGGATTGCACTTTGCGATTGGTTCCCACGGGAACGGTGCTCTTTGTCACTACAATCGTGCCGGTTTCCCGGGCATGTAAGCCGATCTTTTCCGCGACGTCCTGAAGGGAAGACAGATCCGCAGAACCATCTGGACAGGAAGGGGTTCCCACGGCAATGATGATGACTTCAGCTTTCTCGCAGGCAACGTGATAGTCTGTGGTAAAGGACAAATGGCCGGATTGAATGTTCTTTTGCAATAATTCTTCCAATCCCGGCTCATAGATAGGGGACTCTCCCTTCTTTAACACCTCCACTTTTTCTTTGTTTGTGTCCAGACAAATGACGTGATGCCCGATCTCCGCCAGGCATACCCCTGTGACAAGACCCACATAGCCTGCCCCGATTACTGTAACATTCATTCCGTTCCCACCTTTTTAAGCAGTTCTTTTAAGTATGAGGTTAATGACGATTGGAGTTCCGGTCTTTTCATTGCACACTCAATCGTCGCTTTAATAAAGCCGAACTTATCTCCGATGTCATAGCGGTCTCCGTCAAATACTTTGGCATACATAGAGTGTTCCTGATTATAGTGGTTTAATGCGTCGGTCAACTGAAATTCTCCGCCTGCTCCCGCTTGTAAACGATCTAAATAAGAAAAAATCTCAGGAGTTAGAATGTATCTTCCCATGATTGCCAGGTTTGAAGGCGCTTCATGTGGAAGGGGCTTTTCAACCAATCCCCGGATGCGATGAATAGGATTCTCATCGGATTTTTCCGTTGGGAAAGGGCTGACAATTCCATACTTCGTTACTTCTTCATCCTTCACTTCCTGAACCCCGATAATCGGTGCTTGAAACTCATTAAACGATTCGATCAGCTGACTGACACACGGTTGTTCAGATAGGATCATATCGTCCCCGAGCATGACGGCAAACGGATCATCCCCGATGAAGGAACGTGCACATAGGACGGCATGACCCAACCCGAGGGGCTCTTTCTGTCTGATATAGTGAATGTTTGCCAGATTCGCAATCGACTGGACTTCCTCAAGGGCATCCCACTTTTCCTTTTTCTCCAAGGTTGCTTCCAATTCATATGATTTATCAAAGTGATCCTCGATACTCCTCTTGCCGCGACCGGTAATGATGATGATATCCGTGATCCCGGAATGCACGGCCTCTTCAATGATGTACTGAATGGTCGGTTTATCTACGATCGGGAGCATTTCCTTCGGCTGGGCCTTCGTGGCCGGAAGAAATCGAGTACCGAGTCCTGCTGCCGGAATGATGGCTTTCGTTACTTTCTTCTTGGGTAAGGACAGATCGGGTTGATTCACGCTATACACCTCCGAAAATATGTCTCTCTTTCTATATTATCAGAGGAGGGGGCGGGATATCCCTTGGGAAAGGTTGGTTTTACGTGGAATTTACATGAGATTGGTATCTGTCTTAATGAAATCGTCTTCTTTCATGAAAAAAAGTCCCGCCAGAAATCCGTCGGGACAAACTTCACACACATTAATCTAGCGTGTTTCTTAACCGAGGGCAGCCTCAGCTTCCCGACCATCAATATAGTCATTCAGCTCCCCAGCCGGCACAGGCCTGCTAAAGTAATACCCTTGAGCATACTCACACTCCAATTCCTTCAACCATGCCAGCTGTGATTCGGTTTCGACACCCTCTGCCACGATGGTCAGATTCAAATGCTTGGCCATGGCATGAATCGCGGATACGATTGCTTTATTGGACTCATGATCATCGAGTCCCATGATGAAGCTCCGGTCGATCTTCAACGTTTGAATCGAGAATTTCTGCAGGTAGCTTAACGAGCTGTATTCAATGCCGAAGTCATCGATGGCGATGGATACGCCGATTTCCCGCAGGGCCGTCAGTTTTGCCAGGGCTTCTTCCACATGGTGCATCGTCGTACTTTCCGTGACCTCAAGTTCGATGAGGGAAGGGGGGACGTCGTATGTATTCAAAACATCCCTCACCATGTCCACAAACGAAGCATCATGGAATTGCCGGGAAGAGACATTGACCGAGATCTTGAACTCATGACCCTCCTGAATCCAGATCTTCAGCTGCTTGCAGGCTTCCATCAGGATGCGGTGTCCGAGTGGAATGATCAGCCCCGTTTCTTCAGCTAAAGGAATGAAGTCTATAGGTGAAATCAGCCCTTTGACCGGATGATTCCATCTGATAAGCGCTTCCACTCCGATGACCTGATTTGTCTTTAGGGAAAATTGAGGCTGGTAATACAGCTCAAACTCTTCATTGATCAGCGCTTTTCTCAGGTTTTCCTCAAGCTCGATCGGGTTGATCCCTTTCTCTTCAAGCTGATCGGAAAATAAAAGCTGATAGGCGCCTTCGCTCTTTTTCATCGTATACATGGCGATGTCGGCCTTTTTCAACAGGGTGGAAAGATCATGCCCGTCTTTAGGGTAAAGGGAGATCCCGATGGAAGTGGACGTGATGATGTCATGTCCACCGATATCAAAGGGGGTCATCAGACTTTCATGAATCGCTGCCGCCACCTTATGGACGTCATTCCGGCATCCGATGGAAGGAAGAAGAATGATGAACTCGTCACCGCTCATCCGCGCAATGAAGCCTTTCGTCCCCAGCACTTTCACGCATCTTTTCCCAACACGGGAGATGAGTTCATCCCCGTATCCATGTCCCAATGTGTCATTGACGATCTTAAATCGGTTCAAATCGAGGAGCAGGATGGCCATCTGCTCGTGCCCCTCCTGAACTTTTTTCTCGAACTCTTCATTGAAATAGCGCCGGTTCGGTAATCCGGTCAGTTCATCATGATAGGCGAGGTATTGGATTTGCTCCTTATCCCGGATCGCTTCCGTAATATCCGTCGCCAAGACATGGGCACCCGTGACTTCCCCGTCGAGATGAATCGGTACCACGATGACCTGAATGGACATGATGTGCCCTTTTTGATGAGGAAATTTCATTTCAAACTTTGAGGGTTCCCCGATCAAGGATTTCTGGAAGGCAGTCTGAATCTGGTCAAGGTCCCTCTCCATGACATATGATTGGAATCCTTGACCAATCATCATCTCGATCGGGTAGCCCGTCATATCCGCTGCCCTATTATTGGCTTCTATGATGACGGCATCCAGATTATAGGTGAAAATGGCGGAAAGATTATTCTGATATAGGGACCTGTATTCCTGTTCCTTCTCGTAAATATCCTTCATCTGTTTTTTGTGCAGATCATTGGCCAAATGGTCCGGAATGAACCATAGTGCCAGCAGGATGCCCATTTCGATGATAAAAGGAAGCATCTGATTGTTTTCCACCCGGGAAAGCTGCGGTCCATATTTCTCGGGTGAAAGAAGGGAATAAGCCGTCAGATAGGTAATCCCTGAGAATCCCAGCCCCATAATGAAGCTCCAGAATGCATGCGTTTTCCCTCGATACGAACTGCTTTCCTGATTATTGAGCTGGAGGAGCATCCGGAAAAAGGGAAACGTCACCCCAAGTGTCATTAGAATCGTCAACCCTATGTACATCGGTTTGAATTCAACATGAGGATAAATCAGCCCGGAATAAGTGGCAAAATTTCCTGCCATCATGATCAGGGAAAAAATGAATCCACCCTTTATGAAGTGCACCTTATCCGTATTCACGTCTTGAAAAAGCCGGAGAGAAAGAAAAATGCTGAAAAAGCAAACCACGATAAAGATCGGAGCGAAATAGACGAACCGCTGGATGAAGATATCATATGAAACCATCCACATGACAGAAGCATGAAGCAGGCAGTAAAAAATCGTATATATAAAAGAGGGAAGCCATAAGTCCTTTTTGCTCACAACCTGCTTTAGACCATTTCGCTTGAACGCTTCCTTCAATGCCAGATAGCTGCAGCCGGCCGATAGTAGAACACTTAAAGTTATATTTATAAAAATTACTAAAATATCAGACATTTATACCTCCGTCAAAATACCTATATCTAACAGTATATCATGTATTTCGACAGAATTTTCTTATTTTTTTATTATCAACAGAGTTCTTCAGCGGCTTTCCTTCAATTGTCTGGTCAAGAGGATGGCTTTATCCAGCTGATCACTTTCGACGTAGTGTTCATAAAGTACATTCCCATACCGTTCGATCAACAGAAGGTTGTTTGTTTCGAGGAAATGGGGGAGCGCTTCGTTTTCCAGAAATGACATGTATTCATCCCGGAGATGCTTCAATTGTAGGGAGAAAAGTTCAAACAGCTTAAGAAATAAAGTGCTTTTCGAGCTTTTACTTAATTGAAGACCAAGATGAATGTGCTTCTCCAGCTGCTTATCGGTGCACAGCTTACCTTCCATGCAGGCATCCGTATAATTACACAGTCTTCTCAAGTAGGTGAGTGATCCTTTTTCCGCAAGCTTGAGTGCCTCTTTGAAGGAGCGGCTGGCCCGTGAAAAATCGCCTCGATTGTAATATTCATAGCCTAAGTTGTTCAATAGCATGCCTTTTTGCTCAAGGAAACCGAGGGAATCACAATCCTCGATCAGATTCTGGTACCTTTCAGCCAAGTGGTGAGCATCCATGTGCTGGTCACCACTTAGTTGGAGTAACATAAGGGACTCTGCTTTAATGGAACCAAGATAATTATTCGTCTCTTTAAAATAACCCAGTGCTTTTTCCGCATAGAAATATGCCATGACCCTATTCCCGACGCAGTGGTAAGCGATGGATACATGATAATAGTATTCAAGGTTTTGATAGTCATTCATATTGATCTTTTGTAATGCGTTGATGGCTTTTTGTTGATTCTCGTCGGAGTTTCGATTGATATTGATGATCCCCTGGACATGATAAAAGAGATTGGTTTCAAAAGCCGGCAGATTCCCAGGTTTGATGGAATCAAGGATGGAAGAAGCCGCGTCCGCTTTTTGATGGAGGATATAGTACCTCGCCCTGAGCAGGTGATAATAAGTACTGTACTTGGAGGATTCAAGAAAAGCTGATTTCTCCAGTTGTGACTTGATTTTCTCCACAAGATTCATCCTTCTCATGATGATACTGTTATGCCAGAGATGGAGCTGTTTTTCAAGGTGCAGGATTGTCTCGATTTCATGATGGATATCAATCCCCAGCCGCTCAGAAAAAAGGGATATGATCTCATTCGAATAAGCCGTTTTACCCCGTTCAATCTTACTCACATGTGTCGTCGTACATATTCCTTCCCCTAGCTCTGACTGGGTCATCCCTGCTTTCTCCCTGTAAAAACGAATGATTTCCCCTGTGTGCATGGGTGATCCCTCCTGTTTGATCTTCTGAAGAGTAATATTTGGTGAGGATGCTGGATTTTCCTGCTGGTGAAGGGGGATGAAAGATAAATGAGAAGGATGGCATGGGGTTTTGGGTGGGGAGGTTAGATGGACGGTTAGAGATATTTCGACAAGCCGGCATGATTATGTGAAATGGGGCATGATTCCCTTGCATGGGGCTTGAATAATTTTAATTCCGCATGAAAATCCCATATCCCGCTTGATTAATCCCATAAGTGGCATGATTCCTAAATTAACCGTAAGAAGGATCTGAATAAGTCCAAGCTCTATGGAAGAATTACCTTTCTTAATCTCCAAAAGTGATCACCTAAACAAAAAAACCTCTCCGAACCACCCGGAAAGGTCACTTTAATCGCTCAATATCTTCAATCAATTCCTCATAAGGCGGATTCGACACCCCTTCATACTGCTTCAACATTACGCCGTTCTCGCTCACCAGATAAAAAGAGGTCCCGTGCACAAACTGATTCGACCCCTCGACCTTTGCTGCAGGAGTTTTAAACGACACATTAGCGAAGTGTTCAATCTCATCCCGGGAGTATCCCGTCAGGAAGCTCCAGTTCCCGTCATCGAATTCATACCGGCTGCTGTATTCCTTCAGCACATCCGGCGTGTCATGCTCCGGGTCGACGCTGATTGAAACCAATTGGACTTCATTTTCAAGTCCTTCCTCCGCAATCTTCTTCTGAAGCTTCGCCATATTCGCCGTCATCGGCAGGCAGACCGTATCACAATTCGTGAAAATAAAATCGGCTACGAGGATCTTCTCTTTGTTGAGAGCGGCCAATGACGTCTTCTCCCCGTCCTGGTCAACCGCGGTCAAGTCCCCGACCTCGACCTTCATCGGAAACGACTCCTCCACATCCTGACCCTGACATCCACCTAGCAGTAGAAAACCTAGAGCGACAATAGATAACATAGACTTCACACCCACTGCGCTACCTCCTTCTATAATAGAGGTCCGTCCCTCTAGCGTGGAGGGACGGACCTTGCTCGTTAGTCGATGAATTGTTTGTCGATGAGATCGGTGAATTCCGGTTTTTCTTTCAGGAATTTGAGTTCGTAGGATGAGTCCGCGAATGCCTGGACTGCGTCTGAATCCACTTTGTAGGTGAATCCGATTCGTTCCCATGCCTGGTCGACAACTTCTTTACTCAGTTCCTGACCGGTGACTTCTTTTACGTCTTTGATCGTGATTTCTTTGGCTTCTTGAGGATTTTCTTCTATATATGAAGTCGCTTCTTTATGGGCATCAACGATCTTTTGGATGGTGTCCGGATTTTCTTTTACCGATTTTCCTGAGGCCACGAGTACGGAAGCAGGTAGTGTTTCCCCGAAGGAAATTTCATCATGATCGATGATGATGTTGGCGCCGGTTTCCTGCTGGATCACGGCTGCCCAAGGTTCAGGTGCGACGGCAATGTCGACTTTACCTGACTTTAGCATATTCGCATACTGAGCTGGGTTCCCGGTTACATGTTTCATCGTGCCCCCGATACGCTGGGACTCAATTCCGTGCTCGCCGAGGAACGTTTCCACCTGGACATCATGGGTACAACCGACTGCCGGAGTGATGAAGGACTTGCCAGCAAAATCCTCTACAGACTTCACTCTGCTTTCCTTACTTGCAAGAACCACGGTTCCGCCCGTCGATCCGCCGCCGATGATTTTCACGTCGGCACCAGTCATATAGTTATTCATAGCTGGACCAGGTCCCACAAGACCCGCATCGATGTCACCGGTTTTTAAGGCAGTCATGAACGAAGAACCATCCGGGAACGTTTTGTATTCCACCTTCGTGCCGTCTCCCAGTTCTTTTTCATAAAACCCTTTGTCTTTCGCCACCATGGCCGGTACGTGGTTAATATTTGGGAAATAGCCGATGACGACTTTTTTGCTGACGTCTCCCGAGCTCTTTTCAGTCCCGCAGCCGGCGAGAACCCCAAGGAATGTGAAGAAAATGGTGAGTAGTAAAAACGCTTTTTTCATTATTTATCCTCCTAAGTGCGGGTGAACCCGCAAATTTGTTTATGATTCCAATCCCCAGCGTTTGATGACGGATTTCTCGATGCGCTGGAAAAGCAATTGATCGACGATGGCCCCGATGACACCGATGATGATCATGACGGCGATCACAAGGCTCATGTCACCGAAATCCGATGCGTAGCGGAGCGTGTATCCAAGCCCCGGACCGGTACTGAGGAGTTCGCCTGCCATCAGTGCCCGCCAGGCAAATGCCCAGGCAAGGCGCGATCCGGTGACCACATAGGGGATCGACGCCGGGAAGATGACCCGGATGAATAAGTCCAATCCTCTTGAGCCCATCGTTTGTGCGGCTTTCAAAAAGAGCGGGGAGACGTTTTTGATCCCCATCCGGATGTTCAGGGCCATGACGAATGTTCCCCCGAGGATGACGACGAATATGACGGCTTTTTCATTGAGCCCGAACCACATGATGGCCAGTGGCAACCAGACGATGCTTGGTACACTTTGGAAAGCGAGAAGCAAAGATCCGAGCGTATCGTCGGCGGTTTTTGATTTTGCCAGAAGTACGCCGATGCTTGTGCCGATGACTAATGAAATCCCAAGACCGATGAAAAGCCGCTTGAAGCTCGCGATCAGATCAATGATCAGGGTCTGATCGGCAATGCCTGTGTAGAGTGCATGGAAAACGGATGTAGGCGATGGAAGGATGATTTCCGTCCAGAATCCCAATCGTGACCCGGATTCCCAAAGGCCGATGATGAGGGCAAAGAAGATGATGCGTTTAAGAGCTGTGTTCATAGGCCAATTCCTCACTTATCACTTTGTCGATTTCCTTCTTTAAATAGCTCATGATATGTTCTTCGATTTTTACCATTTCTTCCTTATGAGCATCCCGTGGACGAGGGAGATCCACTTGGATATCCGCTAAAATCGTTCCGGGACGGGTCCCCATGACGATGATCCGGTCTGATAGCTTGATAGACTCCGAGATACTGTGAGTGACGAAGAGGACGGTCTTCTTCGTTTCCATCCAGATTGTTTCGAGCTGATGGTGGAGACGGGAGCGGGTCTGTTCATCCAGGGCGCCGAATGGTTCATCCATGAGCAGGATCTCCGGATTCATGGAGAGGGCACGGGCGATGGCCACCCGCTGCTGCATCCCTCCGGACAGCTCATGAGGATAATGATCCTGATAGTTTCCGAGCTGGACCATATGTAAGTATTTGGCGGCCTGGGCCCTGGCTTCTTTCTTGGACATTTCTTTTTTCAGTGGGAAAGTGACGTTGTCCCGGACATTCAGCCACGGAAACAGGGCAGCCTGCTGAAAGACCATGCCCCGGTCTTTTCCGGGTTTCTTTATCGGATTTCCGTCGACAAGGACTTCTCCTGATGTAGAGTCGGTCAATCCCGCCACGATCGAAAGGAGGGTGGATTTCCCGCAACCCGATGGTCCCAGGATGGATACGAATTCGCCCTTATCAATCTCAAGGTTAATTTCTTTTAGCACTTCAGTGGGCTTCCCCGTTTTATCAAGATATTGTTTATTTAAATGGTTGATCTCGATGAACATCTCATCACCCCTTATCTTATAATTCTTATTAGTTTAGTCGGAATATAAATAATACAATTATAGTATATTGGGGGAGGTTGTCAAGGTTTCCTTTATTTTGGTAAAAGGAAAAAAGGAGGGCTTGTCAACCTAATCAAGATATTTGTAAATAAAATGAAAAAATATCCAAATAAATGAAATATCCATAGGGTCAGCATCGTCTAATGTATATAAAGGAAAAAACGGGGAGAATGGGATGATTCGATCTACACGTTTCTCGTACCATGCGTTAAAAAATGGCCATTTATGACAGGAGGAAAAAAATGAAAAATTCAAACAAAGAAAACCCTTCACGAACTTCAAAAAACAGGATCTGGAAAGGTGATAAACGGGGTAGTCTCATTGCAGCAGCACTTGGTATTTTCGTATTTTCATTGCTTACCATTTACATCATTTCAGGGACAGAGAAAGAATCGGAACATGAACGATACGTTCAGGCAGAAGAGGAAACCCAAGCAGTTTATGAAGAGGTGGATGGGAACCTGTATCAAACGGAAGAAGACCAAATGTTGAATTCTATAAAAGAGTACAAAGTGAAGTCGGCTCAGAATCTTAAAAAAATGGCAGTGGAACCAATGGTGGAGGCCGAGGAAGTTGATCAAAAGACAGAGAAGGTAACGGACCAGGTAAACCGTTTAGAAAACCAAAAAAAGTCTGTCATAGTGGAGGACGAAACCAATAAGCCGAAAGCAGAAGCTGAAGAGAATAAGCGTAAGGAAGAAGAGAGAGTGGCACAAAAGCGCAGAGAAGAGCAAGCTTCGAAACCGAAAGAAGTGAATTCAAGCGTTCCGGTGACGAAAGAAAAAGAAGAAAGCGTAGATGAGAGCAGTCCGGAAGATGAGCTGTACCCGATGGAATTTACGATGACAGATCCTAACGGCCATACATTTAAACTAAGTCGGGATTTCAGTATCTATAAAATCGGAAAAGGATATGACGACATTGCGAGAAGATATGGAGCGCGCTTTTATTATACTCCAAGCTCGGATATGTCGTATGTCATCATCGGAAGGAAAATCATCGCCACCGTTTCACTTGTATCAGCAACCAATGTGGAGTATAAGGACCTTTTTATCGACCTGATGACCTTTCAGTCTAAGCAGTACACAAGGGAAGAGTTCGCTGCATTGGTTGATACTGTCATCCAGAGCGGAGAACCTTATATTGTCGAGGAAGGGGACTCGGGGGAATTATTGAAAGTGGAAAATGGAACAATTGTTTATCATAGTTGGTAGATGGAAGGTACAAGAGACAAGAGACATCCTGATTTTCGGGGATGTCTCTTTATTGTTGTTCAGGGACAACGTGACCTGACAACAACCTCCACTCCGTTCCATATGTGACGTTTATCATGCTTGAATTTTCAAGCTGAATAAGAAATTAGTCGTTTTTAACCACCCCAAAGAGGGTAACCCTATACTAAATACCAGTATTTTCTTAAAAACAATAGGAGGGACCCGATTTGATCAGCCAAACAAGAGATATCGTTCAGAAATCATTGGATGCGTTACTAGAGGATCAGTCATTTTTACCGGAAGTGAAAGGTGAGAACAGAAAGAAAGCGTTTACGTCATTGACGTCGATCTTGTCGACGCCGAATCACGTACATAAATCGTATTTAAGGATTCCACTGGATGATGAGAAGGTCGTCCGGATCCCGGCGTTCCGGGTTCAGCATAATAATGCCCTCGGGCCTTATAAGGGAGGGATCCGTTTCCATGAGTCGGTGAATGAGGAAGAGGTTGTGAACCTGGCGTCGTTGATGACGTTGAAGAATGCCCTTCATGACGTACCGTTTGGAGGTGGGAAAGGCGGAATCATCCTGAATCCCCGCGAGTATTCCGAGAAGGAGCTTCATTTGATCGCGAGGAAATATGTGCAGTACTTCAGTGATATCCTCGGACCTGATAAGGATATCCCGGCTCCTGATATGGGATCTGGTGAACGGGAAATGGACTGGATGATGGCCGAATACAAGAGCATTCGGCCAGGGATGCCCTATAGAGGCAGCTTTACCGGGAAAAGCGTCGTGAATGGTGGGTCCCTTGGCCGACGGGAAGCGACGGGGAAAGGCGTATTCTTTACATTCCGTTATCTCGTTCATAATTTTGTGAAGGAGCAGAAGAGCCTGCTGACGAAGACGGATAATGTGTTTGCGAAAACGGCCCTTGATTACGAGGACAGACCCCTGACGATCGCCGTCCAGGGATTCGGGAACGTCGGATCGGTTGCAGCCCTTGAAGCCCATCAGTCCACCCATCTGCAAAATAAAGTAGTGGCGGTGAGTGACCGGAATGTGACATTGTTCAATGCAGATGGCCTTGATATTCCGGCGCTGGTCGAGTTCACGATGAAGAATAAGGGTGACCTGCCTACAGAGAATGGGCAGTTGAAGGAAATAGGCGTGAAGGCGGAAATTCAAGAGCGAGATGAGGTCCTTTATCTGGACGTTGACGTCCTGATGCTTGCTGCCCTTGAAGATCAGGTGCATAAGGATAATGTAGGGAAAGTGAAAGCTAGGATAATTGTCGAAGGAGCAAATGCCCCGATCACCACCGAAGCGGATTCAGTCTTAAGCGAGAAGGGCGTCATCATCATCCCGGACATCCTCGCCAATGCCGGAGGGGTGATCGTCTCCTACTTCGAATGGCTGCAGGGCAGGGAGACCCAGTTCTACACAGAGGAAGAAGTCTTCAACCTCCTCTACGACAAAATGAAATCCACCCTCGACACCGTCCTGCCACTCTTCTTCGGAGACCCATTCCCTCTCCGGCAGAACTGCTACATCCACTCCGTCATGAAACTCTCGACGGTCCTATATCGACAGGGAAAACTGTATTAACATTTGAGGGACGGACCTTTATTCCTAGGTGCTGGTGCTAGGAGTGGAGGTCCGTCCCTCTCATCTTTGAATCTATTCCGGGAAGATGTTATAGTGGGTTTTAGAATGGGTTTGAACGAAACACTGATTTGGTCAGGGGGTTTATGAAAAGGGATGTCTATTGATCGAAGAGAGTTGATTGTGGAAGCGGCGACGAAGTCTTTTTCGCTGTTCGGATATAAGGCGACAACGATGGATCAGGTAGCGAAGCTTGCGAATGTCGGGAAAGGGACGATTTACACGTTCTTTAAGAATAAGGATGAACTGTTCCAGGAAATCGTGTATAGCATGGTAAGGGAAATGAAATCGTCAGCAGATCTTGCCATCCAACCTGACAACAGCTTTTATGAAAATGTCCACGAGGCATTGATTACGCTTCTTGAGTACCGGACAGATCATCAGTTGATGCTGAAGCTGATCGAGGAAGAGAAACAGATCGGTACCCGTGCTGTAGAGGAAATGCTTCATCATATTGAAAATGAATTGATCGCCTATGTGAAGAGCAAGATTGATCGGGCTATGGAGAGTGGGCAGATCAAACCTTGTGATACGGAAATCATTTCATTTATTTTGTTGAAGGTATACATTTCCCTTGTGTCCGATTGGGAACGGAATCACCCGCCCCTATCGTCTGAAAAAATTGCCGCAATCATGGAGGATTATTTACTGAAAGGATTATCCACGTAAATGGTCCTTTCTTTTTTAGAGTCCTTTTGACCAAATGGTGAAGATAGTCATATATTCGAAAGGGTTGGTAAAATGAAAGGATTGCATTCACTGAAGGGTGAATTTCGTAACATCTTTACGAATAAGACCCTGTTGATTGCCGTCTTAGCCGTATTGTTTATTCCTGTGTTATACAGCGGGACATTCTTATGGGCATTCTGGGATCCGTACGGACAGGTGGATCAGCTCCCTGTTGCCGTCGTCAATAATGATAAGGGTGCCGAGTTTAACGGTGAAGAACTGACAATAGGAAAAGATTTTGTAGAAGACCTGAAAGAGAACGACACATTTGATTGGAGATTCGTAGATGAAGAGAAAGCAGATAAGGGCCTTGAGAACCGGGACTATTATTTAAAAATCGAAATCCCCGAGAATTTCTCTGAGCATGCGACGACCCTCGAGGACGTCCATCCCGAGAAACTGGAGTTGGTCTATACGGCCAATCAAGGCTCAAACTATCTTTCTTCTAAAATAGGAGACTCGGCGATCGAGAAGATCAAGGAAGAAGTATCGGGTGCGGTCACGAAAACCTACGCAGAATCGATGTTTGACCAAATCAAGGAGGTCGGGGACGGACTGACTGAAGCAAGTGACGGCGCCGGGGAACTAAGTGATAAGCTTGGCGATGCCACATCGGGTTCCGATGACCTTCATGACGGGATCGATTCGGCCCATGAAGGCGCCAATAAACTGTCGGACGGACTGGGAGATGCCGAATCGGGAGCAAATAAACTCGATGACGGGGTCGGATCCGTTGCGTCGGGTGCGAATAAACTTGAAAATGGCGTCAACTCAGCCCAAAGCGGGGCAGGTGCACTGAAAGAAAATATCGGCAAAGCACAAAGCGGCGCCAAAGACCTGAACGGCGGGATCAACAGCGTGAATAGCGGAGCTCAAACGTTAAATGAAAAGCTTCAGGAACTCGCAGGGAAGTCCACTGCTTTTTCAACAGGTGTCGATTCAGCTTATACGGGCTCTAAAAAAGTGTCGGACGGACTACAATCCTTTGATACAGCCCTTACACAAATGACAGAAGGGAATCAAGAACTTCTGACCGGGGCGAAGGATTCACAGAAAGGCGCACAGGATCTTGCAGGGGGCCTTCAGGAGTCACTGGCCGGCTTAAATAAAATGAATGGACACTTGCCCGCTTTGGCAGAAGGGTCAAAAAAGGTGGCAGATGGTGCAGAATTATTATCTGGCAAAGCCACTGATTTCAAAAACGGTGCCAGCGAGACAAAAGCAGGATCAGATCAGGTCAGTCAGGGGCTTCAGGAAGCAACGGCCAATGTCGACGCCCTGATTGAACAGGAACAGGATCCTGCTCAAAAACAAAGGCTGCAAGAACTTAAATCATCTCTTAGTCAATTGACGGGAGGCAGTGAGAAGGTAAGTGGAGGATTGCAGCAGCTGTCAGATAATGCCACTGTGCTGCAGTCCAAATCGGAAGACCTCTCATCGGGTGCTAAAGAGGTTTCTGATGGCCAATCAGGAATCTTGAACGGATTTAATCAAATTACAGATGGTCAGCAAAAGCTTGCAGATGGGGCAGGTCGACTGGCTGATGGTCAAAATCAACTCGTTGCCGGTCTTTCCACATTTGGAGAGAAGCTGGCAGATGCACAAAAAGGGGTTCAGCAACTCGTAAACGGAAGCACCGCCTTAACAACCGGCCTTGGGAAACTCGATGATGGAACCGATGCCCTCCAAGAAGGATCCGCGAAACTCGCCAAAGGATCATCTGATCTCGCAGATGGAACGAGCCAATTATCTTCAGGCTCCGATCAGCTCGTCAACGGTCTCGGCGGCTTATATGACGGATCCGGGAAACTGTATAACGGACTTGGAGAGCTCTCAAAAGGATCTAATGACCTGTCGGAAGGACTAGGGATGTTCTCAACTAAATTCAAGGACCTCATGAGCGGATTGGGAGAACTGAGGAACGGATCCACGGACTTATCATCCGGTCTCGGCGAACTTTCAAACGGTTCAACCGATCTGACAGACGGCCTGAATAAACTGACGGATGGATCATCCGAGCTAAAAAATGAGCTTGCGGACGGCGCAGATGATGTGAATGACGTCAACGCCAATGATGACATCTATGATATGTTTGCAAAACCTGTCACCTTGACTGACAAACCGATCCACGATGTACCGAACTATGGAACGGGCTTCACCCCGTACTTCCTGTCACTTAGCTTGTTTGTCGGAGCGCTCGTAATTTCGATCATCTTCCCGATGAGGGAACCGGCTGTCACACCGAGAAGCGGATTCGGATGGTTCATCGGAAAATTCGGCGTACTCATATTCGCCGGGGTGTTCCAGGCACTACTCGCAGATACGATCTTATTATGGGGACTCGGCCTTGAAGTGACCAGTATCCCGCTCTTTATCATGATGAGTATCCTTGCGAGTTGGACGTTCTTATCCATCGTCCAATTCCTGGTGACATCCCTTGATAATCCAGGGCGATTCATCGGGATTCTTATCCTGATTTTACAATTGACGAGCAGTGCAGGAACTTATCCAATCGAATTGGTACCTGAATTCCTGCAGCATTTTTCAAACTTCTTACCGATGACGTATACGATCAATGCGTTCAGGGCCATCATCTCCACAGGGGATTATGCGTTCATGTGGCATAATGTGATGTTCACCCTCATCTTCTTATTCGTTGCCATGGGAGGAACCATCCTTTATCTCACATTCAGATTTCGTATCCTTCGCAGGAAGCACTATCGGGAAATAGAAGCATAAAACATTTGAGGGACGGACCTTCATTCCTAGGAGCTGGTGCTAGGAGTGGAGGTCCGTCCCTCTGTTTTGGCGAGAGCGGATTGCTTGGGAAACCGGAGACATTGATCTCCGTTTTTTTGTCAAAGGGTATCCTATCATCTCCCCATTCCCTATATAAAGGGTGAAAGGAGGTGAGGCACATGGCAACAGCGGATCTGAAGTCGACGAGAATTCGTCTAGCTTACAATGATGGCCTGGATGAGAAAGGCAAGCCTAAGTTCGCGTACAAATCGTACAGCTACATCAATGCCCTGGCATCAGCCGATGAGATGAACAGTGCGGCATTATCCATCGCAAGTCTTTCATCCAAAGCGCTTTTCAACATTGAGAAGCTCCAGAGTTTTGACATTAATGAGTAAGAGAAAGTGAGTGATATCACATGGGGAGGAGGTATAAACAATGGCAAAAGTATTGGAACTGGAATTTAAAACGGAAACGGGCAAATCAGCGAAGTTATCCATCAATGACCCGGTCGATCCGATCGATACCGTGGCAGTGAAAGCCGCGATGGACAACCTGATTGCGACCAATGTGTTTGCAAGTGCGACGGGCGCATTTGTGAGTGTGGAAGGAGCCCGGGTGGTGGAACGTAATGTGACGGATTATGATGTGATGTAGTGAGTGGAAGTGTCCTCTTTTATGGGGGCGCTTTTTTCGTGAAAAAAGAGTAACCCATGGAGGGTCACTCTCACTATGATTTTTTATTTCTCCAATAATCCTTCTGCCTGCTCCAACACCTTCGCCCCATTCATCATTCCATAATGCATCCCATCGATGACATCGACTTTAATCCCATAGGGCTCAGCTTTTTCAATGATTTTAGAAGATAGATAGCGTACTTGAGGGCCGATCAGGATCACGTGCAGTTTATCTAGATGATTGCTTAAGTCCGCTTCGGATGTGGCATTGATCGTGACCTTAAGATCCTTTTCTTCAGCGGCTTTCCGCATTTTTTGTACGAGCATACTTGTCGACATTCCTGCTGAACAGACGAGCATGATATTCATATGAAGCACTCCTTACCTGTTTTGATGGATTTCAATGATTTCCTGGGCCAGCTCTTTGACGGTGATGGCGTTCATGAGATGATCCTGAGCGTGAATCAATAGAATCGTAGGATTCTCTCCGTCGCCACTCGCTTCTTTTTGTAGTAATTGAGTTTGATAGTGATGGGCCTTGTGAACTTCATCCGCTGCCTCGGCCATTTTTTCCTCTGCTATGTCAAATTGTTTTTTCTTGGCAGCCTGCAACGCTTCCATGGCGGAAGATCGGGCGTTGCCGGCATGCAAGATGATATGAAATGAGATTTCTTCCAGTGTTAAAGTCATGCGATTTTATCACTCGTTTCGGTTGTTTTCTTTAATTGAGAACGTTCAGATGCGAGAAGGAATGGGATGTACATAAGTGTAGCGATGGTAAGATTCACCAGTTGAAGTGCAATTCCCGTCCAGGATCCCCCTGTCACCAAATATCCACTGATGATTGGCGGTGTCGTCCACGGAACGATCGCCACGGTTTTTGGTACGATCCCCAGGCTTAAAGCCAGATAAGACGTAACCGTCAGGACAACAGGAGCCAGTAAAAATGGAATGAACATAAGTGGGTTCAATACGATTGGTAACCCAAAGATGACCGGTTCGTTGATATTGAAGATCCCGGGTGCGGCAGAAAGTTTTCCGACAGTACGGTAATGTTTCGTTTTTACCACAAGGAAGATGGCGATGATCAGGGCGATGGTCGTTCCTGAACCACCCATGTACACATACGCGTCAAAGAATGGCTTGGTGACGATGTACGGAACGTCGAATGCACTGGTGCCGGCTGCGAAAAGCTGCTGATTTTTTTCAATTAATGGTAGGTAGATCGGTTCGATGATCGGACCTAAAATATTTGTGCCGTGTAAGCCGAAGAACCATAAGAAATGATTTAGGAATGCGACGACGATGGCTGATGGCAGTGAGTTCGAAACAGCTTGTAACGGCTCTTGGATCAACGTAAAAACGATTTCAAATAAACTTTTTTCTGCAAAAGAAGTTAAGAGAGCTTGAATGAGACCAATAAGAATCAGGATGATCGTGGCCGGAATCAGGGCTTTGAATGATTTCATGACCCCTTCAGGGACCCCGTCCGGCATACTGATCGTAAACTTCGAACGAATCAACACTTTGAATAATTCTGTGACAAGGATAGACGTGATGACGGCGACGAAGATTCCTTGGGCGCCGGTCCATGCATAGGATATTCCCCAATCCTCTGTGACCGGTGTGAGGATGATGAGTGACGCAATCGACACCAATGCCGCGGACAGCCCGTCAATATCATAGGATTTCGCTAAGTGATAGCTGATGGAGGCGGCGACGAGCAGTCCGAGGATCGCGAAGGACCCATTCCACATGTTCCCACCGACGGATTTCCAGCTTTCCCCGAATACAGACACCATGAAGTTCTGAAAGGCGTCGATCGGCAGGTTATTCAATAACACGGCAAGGGATCCGACGATAATTAATGGCATGATCGAAACGAATCCATCACGGATGGCGACCAGGTGCCTTTGTGACCCGATCCGGCCTGCAACAGGCATAAATTTACTTTCCATAAACCCCATTACTTTACTCATTTTTCTTTCCCCCATTTGCTAGATTAATTGAATTGCGGCAGAAACTCTTTGTGAGCTTCCAATAATTCATCGACCAGCTGTCTTGCTACCCCTTCGTTCTGTACTAATGGATTCATCACCATGGCCTGATAGACATGAGTGTACTCACCGGATCTTGCAGCTCGGATGACGAGCTCTTCGAACGCTTTCATCTGCTGGATGATTCCTTTGACAGCTAGAGGAAGCGGTCCGACCGTCATCGGTTGAGGTCCGTCCCTCGTAATGACGGCGTTCACTTCGATGACGGCGTCGCTTGGAAGGTCCGGGATACATCCGTTGTTCATCGTGTTGACGGTTTGGATGTCGCCGGTGTTATTGTAGATGCTCTCCATCAGGCTGCAGGCAGCATCACTGTAATAGGCACCTCCCCGATTTTCCAGTTCTTTTGGCTTTTCGTTCAACTCTTCTTTCCTATATTGTATGAAAAGTTCTTTTTCAACTTTTCGAACAACCTCTGCCCGTGTACCATTTTCGCGATAGGCTTGAAGATCCTTCTCCAATACCTTTGCCCCTTGGAAGTAGTATTGGTGATAAGGATTGGGAAGCATACCGAGGGCTTGCAGAAATTCCTTTGACCACCCGAGTGAGACGATGTTGGCGGGAGAATAATCTCCTTCTTGATGGATCAGTTTTTGTAAAACCTGACCGGTGACCTCCTTGCCACTCATCCAAACCCTTTTTCCAAACACAAAATGATTCATCCCAACGAATTCGATTTGTATGTCATTAGCCGGGCAATTCATCATTTCAGCCACGCTGTTTTTCATGTTGAAGGGGATATTGCATACCCCGATGACCTTTTTATGAGGGCTGTATTTCAGTAATGCTTCCGTGACGATGCCTGCTGGATTGGTAAAATTAATGAGCCATGCGTTGGGACAAATCTTCTGGATGTCATGACAAATTTCCATCAGGACCGGTATGGTACGGAGGGCTTTGAAAATCCCGCCTGCTCCATTGGTTTCCTGACCGATGACTCCGTGGCTTAACGGAATCCGTTCATCCTTTTCTCTGGCAGAGAGGCCTCCCACCCTGATCTGTGTCGTCACAAAGTCAGCATCGATAAGGGCTTCCTGACGGTCGAGAGTCCACTCCAACTCAATGGGTGCACCTGACTTCCTGATCATTCGACGAGCAAATTGCCCAACGATTTCAAGCTTTTCTTTTCCGGCTTCAATATCCACCAGGGTGATCGCAGAGACTGGGAAATGCCGATGTCTCTTGATGAACCCTTCGATGATTTCGGGGGTATAGCTTGATCCGCCTCCGATAATGACTACCTTTAATGACATTCTGTCGAACTCCTTTCACCATGAAAGCGATTTCTATTTTTTATAATGTATCATACAAATTTTCGATCGTCTATATATTGTAGTAACAAATTTAAAAATTATGACTATTATTTCTTTATTTGTAATAACAAATTGATTTGTATGATAAAATGAATAGGAATAGAGAAATGAACGTGAATGTGTTATAACAAATGTAGGAAGAAAGTGGAAGGGAGAAACAGAATGAAAGAGACACAAGAACCGAAAGCCTTGCATTCACATGTGAAGGAAGAAATCATTGAAATGATTAAAAATAAAGAATACGAGCCGAATACAAAATTGCCGACAGAGGCAGAGTTTTGTGACAAGTTCAATGTCAGCCGGACGACAATCCGGACTGCTCTCCAGCAGCTGACCCTTGAAGGCTACGTGTATCGGGAACAGGGGAGGGGAACCTTTGTCGCTGAACAAAAAGTCAGTCAAATTCTTTCCTCGACGATCGACAACTATACTGAACAATTGCGATTACAGGGGAAAAGGCCGAAGATCAAAGTCGTCAGTTTGAATGTGATTCCGGCTGAATCCACCGTGGAAAAGGCACTGGAGCTGAAAAATGGAGACCCGGTCAATCGATTGGAAAGAATCCGTTATTCCGACGGACTTCCCCTGCAATATGAGGTTGCGTACCTTCCTTGGTACAAAACACCGGGACTTGATAAAGAAGAGTGTGAGAAATCCCTCTACAAATTACTCGAAACACAGTTTGAGTTGACCATAAAAAAAACAGTCGAAACGATTGAGTTGTTTTTAGCGGATGAACGAGTGGCTGAGAAGCTTGAATTACCAGAAGGGACACCGTGCTTTATGATTGAAACGACAGCTTATGTTGAAGACGGGTCCGTCATTGAATTTTCCAAAGCAGTCTTTAGAGGAGATAAAGCGAGTTTTCTTGTCGAAAGAACCTATTAGAGAAAAAGGGGATGGGGGCTTATGAGAAACGTAATCATCAATGCCGATGATTTTGGATTATGTCGAGGGGTGAACTATGGGATACTTGATAGTCACCGATTTGGAATCGTCAACTCTACGACGATGCTTGTGAATATGCCTGGGACGGGGCATGCCGTGGAATTGGCGCGGCTTTATCCGAAATTACGTGTGGGCATCCATTTGACGTTGACCTGTGGGAGGCCGGTTTCTAGTGGTATTTCGTCTTTAATAGATGAGAAAGGATACTTCCGTTACACGAGTCGGATTTTTGAAGAAAGTGAAATCGATGTGGAAGAGGTAGAACTGGAATGGACGTCGCAGATTGATCGGTTTTTATCATTCGGCCTGCCCCTTTCCCATATCGATAGTCATCACCATGTACATAGCTTCCAACCTTTGATTCCCTTGGTGAAGAGGTTGTCGGAGGGGTACGGGGTGCCGGTCAGGAATGCATTTGGAAGTGACGTTAAAGAAATGAATCTGTTGACTGATCGATTTTCCATGGATTTTTATGGAGAAGGGGTGTCGGTGGAAGGATTGAAGCGGATCTTGGACAGCCGGAATCATGGGGAGACTCTTGAGATTATGTGTCATCCGGCATATGTTGATTCATTTTTGAAAGAGAATTCCTCTTATTGTGAGCAGCGGTTGAGGGAGTTGGATGCGTTGACAAGTGACGATTTGTTATAACAAATAAGAAGAGCGAGGGGAGAATCCCCTCGCTCTATTAGTGACTAGATGAATAGCTCAATGATATTGGATTCCTTATGAAGCCATTTTTTAAGCTCCTGCTTTTCCAATTTAACCCCGCCTTGACGATAACGGTTGGTCACTGGTTCAAAAGGAACTTCCTCTCCGTTTACCACAATCCGTTTTGTATCAGATTTCCCAAGGTGATAAACAAACGTAACAGGGTTGTTCATAATCTCGAAGTCCATTCTCAATCCAACTAGATGGTCTGGCAGCACGGGATCGATGATCAAATCTTCCCCTTCCTGACGAACACCCAAACAATTTGAAATCAGCTGGTTCATATAGATTCCCGGTCCGCTGGAGTAGATTCTCCATCCGCCTTTCACGGGTACGCTTCCGTCACGGAGTTCGTTGAAACGTTCCTGTGCTTCATAACGGGTATCGAATTTACCGTCCGAGCTGCTGAAGTATGCATTGCTTTGTCTTCTTTCCGCGTTCGGGACGATGTCTTTCAGACCGATCGGGTTGATGATTTGTAATCCTTGCCACACTTCATCGGTTTTCCCGAGCTTCGCCATGGCTTCTACATACCTGATATGAGCGTGGACGTATTGAAGTCCGATTTCACGGCCGAAATTGGAAGCCTGTTCGGCACGTTTAAAGTGTGTACTTACTCCACCTTCATACTTGGCGGGACGATTCATCAAGCGCACGCCGTCGGGACAGTACAGATGCTCTTTGACCAACTGATAATGAGAGTCTGCCTGCTCAGGTGTGAATAATTCTGAAATGATGCTCCGGTTCATGGGCAGCAGGCGGTAATGAATACCGGTCTTTGTATCTGTTGGGTGGACCATGAACTCTGGGCTACCCGGCTCTTCCATATAAACAAACCCAGGGATGACCTCATCCTTTAGAATGTAGGTGTTGAAATCCTTCTGTATCCCACGTGCCAATGCACCGATTTCCTGTGCTTCCTCCTCGAATGTACCTTCAAGGACCGTTTCCAATTTCACAAGTACCTGATACGTAAGGGCCACGGTCCAGCTGCTTGCCATGTATTTCTTCAATTGAGCGTTGGCAGGCTGCAAGGTATCGTCCCAATCTCCATCACCATAGGAAGATAAGAAGGTGTCGTGGAGGAAATTCTCCTTGATGTAGGAGATTTCTTTTTGAATATGGTGAAGCAGTGTTTCTTTTTCCTCAGTAAAACCAAATCCGTTCCGTTCTGTATATGGGATTCTTTCGTTCAGAATGCTGTAATCGTTCGTAGCTGCAATGTAGTCGCCGACGACTTTCAGCGGCCAGACGATGATATCCCCGTGGCTGTCGTCCTGCTGGAATTTGTAGTACCGGTCAAACATGAACCACTGCGGCCAGTTTCCGTCATCTTCATACTGATGGGAGTAGACGGTTTGAATGATTTCTTTGACCGATTGATAATTTTGAGTCGCCATGAAGTATTCCGTCGGCCCCTGGCATACGTCGCGGGTTCCCCAAGCTGCTCCGCCGTATTGTTCCAGTCCGTGGGGGACGGAATAATGCACGAGCATATTATGGGTGTACCACCATGCGAGTGCATTCACTTTTTCCAATTCCGCGGGTACTTGCTCCCCTAATGAGAGTTTGAATCCGTTCATGACCTGATGATAATAGGCGCGATACGTTTCGATTTCGCCTTGCATATCCCGTTTTGTAAACGATCGTTCTTCCCCGTGGATCAACCCTTGGATCGTCATCTTCCACACGGCTGTTTCACTTACATCCATCACGATCAGTGATGCGGAATTTTGTTCGACATTCTGTGCGATTCTTTCTTCATTTCCGACCTCGATGAAGGCACCATCGACTTTCATTCGATAGCTTAATCCCGGGAAAATCCCGCTGCTCTCAGATTGACGGTCTGCCGTTATTTTCAACCCATTTTCCTCTTCTTCCACATGAAACCCGACTTCATATTCGTGGTTGTTCATCGTTACCTGGTTCGTGACAAGGTAGCGGTAGTGACGGTTGTTTTTTGATTCCACATGAAGCGTGATTTCCGGTGAATCGACGACGGTGTAGTTAGTGACGATGATCGTATCATCAGCCGTTTTATAGTACCAGCGGGCATAGTTGAATCCAAGCTCAAACATGGACGGCATGGCAAGTAATCGATACGATCCGCCCGACTCGATGTAAATTCGCTGACCGGACGTTTTCATCACGTTCAGATGATTTCGTTGATTCGTCATCATCTTGTTGAAGGACGTGTTGCCGACAACGAGCTGTGAATTGAATAATCCATACATGAATGAAGTGGTGGTGATGGTATCTTCTTTCAGTTGATGGTTCTGGCCTGACATCAGAATATGCCCATGGGGTCTTTCCGTCATCAATTCTTTTTCTTTCAATACGACATGTTCATGGGTTTCTGTGAAGAAGGAGAGGAGTGAATCTCCTTCGCGCTCTTCATTATGTCTGGCAGGGAAATAGGCGCCGACTTCTTCCTCGGTCATGGATAGAGAAGGAAGTGGATCACCGAATTCCGGGTTCAAACGTACTTGCTCTTTTAATGGAGCGAATTCAGAATGAACCTGTTCCGCTTCTTGCCAAGCGGCTTCTATTTCTTCCTGAAACTCCAGTGAAGAAATGGCGGTTTCATGATTTTCTTTGAAGGCGCCGTAGAAAACAATGTGCGTCGACCCGTTCAGTGGTATTTTTTCTGATTGTAGCGCTGAATAAGCAAACTCATATTGATAGACTTCATTTGCAAGGGTTGCACTTTTTAACGCTTCAGGTTCGTTCGTCTCTTTATATGTCAGTCCATAAAATTGAAATCCGTCAGTGGAGTAGCCGATTGTCCTTCCGAGGGATCCCTGTTGAACATATGGGAATCCGCTTGATTGGGGCTGGTTTTGCCGGGAGCAAAGGACGTAGCCTTTCTTTTCATCCTGGAACACTTTATGGTCGATGTACTGTGACATATAGGCTTCGTTGGAACGAACGGCCCCAATGTCTGCAAGACCGAGGTCCTGTCCGTAAATGACGTCCACGTCAGCATCCGTCCCATCCAGCCTCACATCCCAGAACCATATGCCTTTACCTGTTAAGGTGAATGTGACTTCATAGGAAATCGTTTCATATGATCCCGTCCATTTGACCTGTGATTCAGCGAACTGAACGTTGCTTGATGACTTCACCCCGATCAGAGGGGTGGAGTGGATTCCTGCAGCCTCATGAATACGCAGATAGAGATTATTGAGTGAGCCGTCGATCGGGTTTGTCATTAACTGATTGATCATATTTTGTTTATGTGTGACGGTGAAAAGGTCACCGGTTTTTAAAAATTCAAATTGAAGATCCCCTGATGTTACTTGAACATGTGAATGCATCGTTTTCGCCTCGATTCTTCTATTTTGTCAGTGTGAATGTTTTCTCCGTGACGTCTTTGCTGTTTCTTCCGATAAAAGCGGTAAACGTACCTGGGTCGCTCGTATATTGAAGGTCAGAATGATGATATCTTAATTGCTCTTCCGAAATCGTAAACGTGACGATTGTCGTTTCTCCCGGCTTCAGGCTGATTTTTTTGAAAGCTTTCAATTCCTTTACTGGGCGAATCACTTCTCCGCTGTGATCGCGGATATAGAGCTGTACGACTTCTTCCCCTGCAACGGACCCATCATTTGTGACCTGAATGGAAACATCCACGGACTGTGTATCACTCATCGTTTCACGGGATAACGTCATGCCGGAATAGGTGAAAGTGGTGTAGCTTAAGCCGAACCCGAATGGCAGCATCGGGTCGTTCGGGATGTCGAGGTATTGCGAGACATACCGTTCCTGTGCATCGGGTGCCCCTTGAGGTCTGCCTGTATTGAAATGGTTATAATAAACAGGCACCTGTCCCACATGATAAGGGAAGGACATGGTTAAACGTCCTGAAGGATTCACGTCTCCATATAACAAATCGGCTATGGCATTTCCTCCTTCCGTACCTGGATACCAGGCTTCCAACACTGCGTCGGTTTCATCCAAAACGCCGTGTAAGTCAAGGGGGCGTCCGTTGAACAGAACGGCCACCATCGGCTTATCCAATGATTTCAGAAGCCCGATAAGTTGTAACTGAGCAGAAGGGAGCTGGATGTTCGCTCTGCATCCGGCTTCACCGCTCATTTCCGAATCTTCTCCTAATGCCAATACGATCACATCCGCGTCACTGGCGGCTTTCATCGCTTCTTCCACTTGCAGGTCAGTGATACTTTCGATATCACAGCCTTTGGAGACGGTCACGGAGCTCGTTTTCGAAAGGAATCCTTCCTTTACCGTGACGGCTTCATCTCTGGATCCGAGCCACGACCATGGCCCCAATATGTCCCCGCTCTCTGCAAACGGTCCGATGAGGGTCACTTTTTGTTCCTTATGAAGGGGGAGGATCTGTTCATTTTTCAATAAGACGGAGGATTTGGCTGCGAGTTCCCGAGCGGCGTTTCGGTGTTCTACGCTCATGACGACTTCCGCTTCACGCTCCACGTTTGCTCCGCGATACGGATTTTCAAACAAGCCCAGTTTTTGTTTCAGTTGTAAGATTCGGAGAACGGCTTCATCAATAAGTGATTCTTCCACCATTTTTTCCTCTACAAGCTCTTTTAAGTGGCTCACATAAGCGGTGGTCATCATTTCAATGTCCACCCCTGCCGTGATCGCCTTATAAGCTGCTTCCTTTTCGTTCTCTGCGACACCGTGGGGGATCATTTCCTTTACGGCTCCCCAATCGGAAATAAGCACGCCGTCAAATCCCATCTCTTTCCGGAGAAGATCCCGCATCAACCGTTTGTTTCCGGTTGCCGGGATACCGAAGACGGTGTTAAAGGCTGTCATCACGATTTCGCAGCCTTCTTCCAGGGCAGCCTGGTAGGCAGGCAGATAATTCTCGCGAAGCTCTCTTTCAGACATATCGACGGTATTATAATCACGTCCGCCTTCAGGTGCGCCGTAAGCAGCAAAGTGCTTCACGCACGCCGCCACCCGTTCGACATCAGTAGTCAATTCCTGTCCTTGGAAACCGCGGACGAAGGCCCGTGCGAATTCACTATTAAGGAATGGATCTTCTCCCGTTGATTCCATCACTCTTCCCCAACGAGGATCGCGGACAAGATCGACCATTGGGGCAAACGTGACATGAACACCTGAAACGGAAGCTTCCTTTGCTGCAATCTTCGCGCTCTTCTCGGTTAATTCCAGATCCCAGGAACAGCCGATGGCGAGTGGGACAGGGAAAATCGTTTTAAAACCATGGACGATATCGGACATGAATAATAAAGGGATCCCCAGCCGGTTTTCTTCCAAGTGCGTGCGCTGGATGTTGATGATTTCCTTCGCTCCCGATGCCCCGAGGACGGAACCGCTGTTTTGAACGACTTCTCCGGTCACACCCATTTCAGCCATCGGTCCTGTGATTTGCCCTTGTTCTTTCGCTCCTTTGAAAAAAGGGGTGGCCAACTGCATAAGCTGGGCGATTTTTTCATCCAATGTCATTTGCTTCAATAGTGAAAGCAGCTTGTTTTCCCTCATTGACAGACCCTCCGTATGACGATTCATTCGTTTATTTTTTTACCTTTAGTGAAACGTTTCGATTAACAATTGAGTTGAATTATAAGCGGGTTTCAGTGGATAGTCAACCCGTTTATTCTTATCCATAAACTCCCTTTTATTGCTACATACCATTGTTTTACTGGTGTTATAGCTACCTTTGTCAGCCTGAAGATATGTTGAATCAAGTAATTTCTAAAAAAGTGTTGAAAGCGTATTCACGTTTGATTATAATATAGTCATCGAAACGTTTCAATGACTTGAATGATTTTTCACAACAGATGAATTCATTCAATGCGCTTTACCATTTTTAAAGGTGTCAAAACAAATGGAAATGGAGATGGGGAAATGAAAAAGAAGATGTGGTCCTTACTACTAATCGGTATTCTGGCTTTATCCACGATTCTTACAGCCTGCGGAGGCAATGGTGAGTCGAAGGATGGTAAGAAAGAAATCACCGTGTGGGCGATGGGGGAAGAAGGTAAGAAGCTGAAGGAAATGGCTTCGAAGTTTGAAGAGGAAAACAAAGATATTTCTGTCAAGATCCAAGCGATCCCTTGGGGGAATGCTCATGATAAGCTGCTTACGGCAGTCGCTTCAGGAAATGGCCCGGACGTCCTTCAATTAGGGACAACTTGGGTACCGGAATTCGCAGATGCAGGTGCACTGCTTGACCTGACTCCATACTTGGATGATTACCCGGAATTCAAACCTGAAAATTACTTCGAAGGGTCCGTTACT
Organism: Rossellomorea sp. DA94; assembly: GCF_029834455.1. Lineage (NCBI taxonomy): Bacteria > Bacillati > Bacillota > Bacilli > Caryophanales > Bacillaceae > Rossellomorea > Rossellomorea sp. DA94. The sequence continues at coordinate 4,140,011 of NZ_CP122397.1, read as the reverse complement.
TCTATGAAGTATGACGACAAAGTCATCGGTGTTCCTTGGTATATCGATACACGCGTACTGTACTACCGCACAGATCTATTGAAAGAAGTCGGATACGACAAAGCTCCTGCTACTTGGGATGAACTGAAGGATGCGGCCGGTAAGCTGAACGACCGGGGCGACGATGTGTATGGATTGGATATCGACCGCAATGACCAGATTACACCATTCATCTTTGCATGGCAGAATGGGTACGAATTTGAAGGCAAAGATAAGATGAACTTTGATTCTCCTGAATTCAAGGAAGCAATGGAGTATTACACAGACTTCTTTAAAGAGGGCATCAGTCCTACGACAGAAGGAATCGATATCGTACAGGCATTCAAAGATGGAGTGAAACCAATGTTCTTCAGCGGCCCGTGGATGATCAACATCATCAACGATCAGGCACCTGACTTGAAGGATAAATGGGCTGTAGCCGTGATGCCGAAGAAAGAAACAAACACATCAAGCATGGGTGGATCCAATCTTTCTGTCTTCCATAATTCTGAGAATGTGGACGAATCACTGAAATTCATCTCTTATATGAATAAAGTGGACACGCAAATGGAATGGCTGGATGTATCCAATACCCTTCCTTCACGCGTCGATGCATGGGAAGAGCCTAAGTTAAAAGAAGATCCAATGCTGTCTGTCTTCGGTAAACAACTGGAAGATACAAAAGCATCACCGCAAATCAAGGAATTTGAAGTGATTGCCCAGGAGTTCCTTTCTACTATTGAAAAAGTCACGGTAGGCGGAGCGGATGTAGACAAAGAGCTTGAGAAATTCAACAAAAAAGCAAATGAAATCGTTGAGAAGTAAGAGAGACTAAATAAAACTGACGCTGGCATAAGAATAAAATGGAGTTACAGGTGTACAGCCTGAACTCCATTTTTAACATCATTTTGCGTACGTTTAGATAGGTGGGATATCATGAGCAATGGATGGAGAAACAGTATGAGCAAAAATAAGCATCCCTATGTGTTTATCGCTCCTGCAGTGATCATTTTAACTGTTTTCAGTATTGTTCCTATTATTGTAGCTTTTTTGATCAGTTTCACAGACCTTGATTTAAAAGGGCTGGCTGACTGGTCGAATGTCAGCTTTATCGGCCTGGACAATTACTCGGCGTTAGTGTCGGATGAGTTGTTTCACAAGGCGATATTCAACACATTGTTCTATGTGATTATCGGTGTTCCTCTTGTGATCATCTTCTCATTGGGGATTGCCTTGCTGTTGAATTATGGGACAAGCAAGCTGTTTACCGTATTCCGCGGAGTATACTACATGCCTTCCATCACCAATATCATTGCCGTTGCCGTGATATGGGGGTTCTTATACAATACCGAATACGGATTATTTAACTACGTACTATCATTACTGGATGTCGAGAAGATTCCTTGGTTAGGAGAGCCAACGATCGCCAAGCTATCGTTGATTGTGTTAGCCGTATGGAAAGGGGTCGGGATCAATATGATCATATTCCTTGCTGCCCTCCAGGGAATTCCAAAATCCTATTATGAAGCAGCGGAAATGGATGGCGCCAACAGATGGCAGGTACTGAGGAATGTGACGATCCCGTTACTGCGCTACGCCACTTTCTTCGTCACGGTCACGACACTGATCGGGTGGCTGCAATTCTTCGAGGAACCATTCGTCATGACGAACGGAGGTCCCCTTGATGGAACGATTTCCATGGCGTTATTTATCTATCAACGAGGATTCCAGTTCAGTGAATTCGGATATGCAGCAGCGGGCTCATTCATCCTGTTCATCATCATCATTATCATCACGCTTCTTCAATTTAAATTGAGAAAATCTGATACAGAATATTAAGAATGAAACTATACAGTATCGGGGCTGAATAATATGAAAACCAAAACAACGAAATCGAAGGCAGAGAAGCTCTTTATCATCCTTTTGCTTGCTTTAGGTGGAATCATTGTATCCGTGCCTTTTATTTGGATGATTTCAAGCTCGTTCAAGCCTGAAAGTGAAGTGCTTCAAATACCTCCAAGCTTGATACCAGAAAATCCGACGCTTGAAAACTACGTGAATTTATTTGAAAGCATGAATTTTGGAGTGTATCTACGGAACACGCTCATCATTGTACTATTTTCCTTTGTCGGTCTATTCTTTAATGCCATGGCCGGTTATGGATTTGCCAAATATCAATTTAAAGGCAGGGAGAAAATCTTCTATATCGTGCTTGCCACGATGATGATTCCTGCACAGGTTACGATGATCCCTGTCTATTTGATCCTGAATGAAATGGGACTGACGAATACAATGACGGGGATTGTGCTGCCGGGACTGGCCGCTGCCTTCAGTATTTTCTTATTCAGGCAGTTCATGACGACGATCCCGACTGACCTGATTGAAGCAGCCAGACTTGACGGAGCAGGGGAATTCTATATTTTCTTCCGATTGATCGTACCGATTGCGAAGCCGATCTTCGCCGTACAGGGAATCCTCACCTTCATCGGAGCCTGGAACAGCTTCCTGTGGCCGTTGATCATCGCCAACGATGAAAGTCTTTACACCTTATCGGTCGGACTTTCATTGCTGCAGGGTCAATATGCCAATAACTTTGGTCTGCAGATGGCCGGAGCAGCCTTCATGGTCGTGCCGATCATCATCATCTTCTCCTTCTTCCAGAAATACATCGTCGAAGGATTTACGATGTCAGGCATCAAGTAATCAATGTGTACCAGGTACAGGGCTTCATACATGTACCTGGTACATTTCTTTAAATGAATAGAATCATGAATGAGGTGTAACGATGGAAAAAGCATGGTGGCACAAATCCACTATTTATCAAATATACCCCCGAAGCTTCAATGATTCCAACGGGGACGGAATCGGGGACATTCCCGGCATCATCGAAAAGCTTGATTATCTCGAACTTCTCGGCATCGATATCATTTGGCTGAGCCCGGTCTATCAATCCCCGAATGACGATAACGGCTACGACATCAGCAATTATTATGAGATCATGCCTGATTTCGGTACCATGGAAGATATGGAAAAACTCATAGAAGAAGCAAAGAAACGGGACATCCACATCATGATGGACCTCGTCATCAACCATACATCTGATGAGCACGCATGGTTTGAGGAATCGAGGAAATCGAAGGATAATCCTTATCGGGATTACTATATTTGGCGGGAGAGCGGGGACGGACCTCCAAGTGATATTCAATCCGTCTTCAGTGGACCCGCATGGGAATGGGATGAACAGACTGGTGAGTATTACTTTCATCTCTTCAGTAAAAAACAGCCTGACCTCAACCTTCATAACCCGGAAGTACGGGAACATTTATACAAAATGATGAATTACTGGCTCGATAAAGGGGTCAGCGGTTTCCGTATGGATGTGATCGATCTGATCGGAAAAGAGATCGATGAAAAAGTACTGACCGATGGACCAAGGCTCCATGAGTATTTACAGGAAATGAATGAAAAGGTTCTTTCTCATTATCCGACTGTGACGGTCGGTGAGACCCCATCTGCCACACCTGAGACGGCTAAGCTTTATACAGGGAAAGGGCGGAATGAATTGGACATGGTGTTCACCTTCCAGCATATGTCCCTGGACGAGCGGGCAGGGGAAGGGAAATGGGCTTTAAAGGATCTGGATTTCCCAGAATTGAAAAGAGTGCTGAGCGAGTGGCAGACCTCCCTGTTTCAGAAGGGCTGGAACAGTTTATACTGGAATAATCACGATCAGCCCCGTATCGTATCCAGGTGGGGGAACGATCAGGAGTACCGGATCGTTTCCGCCAAGATGCTCGCAACCGTTCTTCACATGATGCAGGGGACGCCTTTCGTCTATCAAGGAGAAGAAATCGGGATGACGAATAGTAATTGGGACGATATCACCCAATACCGTGACATTGAAACGATTAACTACTTTCATGCAAAGAAAACAGAAGGCGTCGCAGAGGGTGAGATTATGAAATCGATCCGGACGAAGGGCAGGGACAATGCCAGGACACCGTTTCAATGGAATGACGATACTTATGGCGGTTTTACCGAAGGGAATCCGTGGATTGAAGTAAATTCAAATTACAAAAAAATCAACGCAAAACAGGCAATAAAGGATCAGGACTCGATCTTCCATCATTATCAAAAGCTCATTGCACTGAGGAAGCGATTGGATATCCTGGTTTATGGGGAGTATGAGTTACTATTGGGGGATCATCCAGAAATCATGGCGTACACACGGAAATGGGAAGACCAAACCTTGTTGGTCGTGGCGAACTTCTACGGAGGCAATCCTGAATTCCATTTGCCTGAAGCAGCGGATGATTCTCATGCCAAAAAGCTCATCAGCAACTATTCCGATACCAGTGAAAGACCATCAGACATCAACAGCCTTCGTCCCTACGAAGCGATCGTATACTTATTAGGAAAATAACCCAATACTTGAAGCGCTTTCATGTATAATGAACAGAAGAAATCAGTCAAGAAGGACGCCTTCATTTATTTAGCAATTAGGATGTGAACTTATGGCAACCATCAAAGATGTGGCTAAACTGTCCGGAGTCGCCGTTTCGACCGCTTCTTATGCATTAAACAACAGTAAGAAAGTCAGTGAAGAAACACGACAGAAAGTTTTAGCGGCAGCCAAACAATTGAATTACCAAAAAAACGGGCTTGCCTCCGATTTGAAGCGGACAAGCACGAATACCATCGCCTTGATTCTGAGCGATCTATCAGGGCCTTACTATTCCGAACTGATCAAGGGCGTACAAGATGTGACCTCCACGAACGGATATGATTTGATCGCCTGCAGTTCCATCGGTGGGGCACAGTCCACCGCCGTGAAATTTTTAAAAGAGAAAAGGGTCGACGGCGTCATCATCCTTGCCCATAATATCGATGATGGGACCATCCTGGAATCGGCAAGGGAAGGCTTTCCGATCGTGGTCCTCGACCGGAGCATCAAAAGCGATTACGTCACCCAGATCGAAGTCGATAATGTTCACGGAGCGTTCGTGGCCACTGAACACTTGATTGAGAGGGGGAGCCATGACATAGCGTTTATCAGCGGACCTTACAACTCCCATGACAACGAGCTTCGTTTCCAGGGTTTCCGGGAAGCATTGGACAAACACGGGATCGACTATAAGTCGAAGTGGAAAGTATCCGGGGGCTTCACTCGAGAAGGGGGCTATCAGGCGACCAAAATGCTGATCGCCCAACGGGATGTCCCACAGGCCATTTTCTATGCAAACGATGAAATGGCCATCGGCGGCCTGCAGGCACTGAACGAAAAAAACATTTCCGTACCGAGGGATATCTCCATCATCGGTTTCGATGATATCCAACTGTCGGAATACGTGTCCCCGCCATTGACGACCATGCGTCAGCCGAAATATGAAGCGGGTGCATTGGCCGTTCATCTCATCTTTCAAATGCTTATGAAAGAAGAGGTCGATTCGTATTACAAACTGACAACGGAGCTGATAGAGAGAGATTCGGTGAAAAGTCGTTGACTGAGTGGAAGAGCCTGACCTTTCCTGCATGGGAGAGGTCGTTTTTTTATATATACAAAAATCTTTCGTTGCCAGGACAACGAAGATAACGCTTACATGAAATCCTCCCCGAAATCCCCTATTGACTTCCCATCCCATAACCAGTATTATCCTCTATAAGATAAATTTTTGAAAATTACATACATTCAATTATCCAGAGTGACCGAGGGATCAGGCCCTATGACGTCCGGCAACCTCCAGTAATGGAACGGTGCTAATTCCTGCAGAATGATTTCATTCTGAGAGATAAGTCGAGATAAACAGGCGATGCTTCTTTCAGTTGAAAGAGGCATTTTTTATTGGAGAAAAAGGGGTGTGCACATTGATCGAGATTCGGAATCTAGTAAAAACGTACAAAACGAAAAAGCAAACGGTGGTCGGTGTCGACAACGTCTCTGTCACCATTAAAAAAGGTGAGATCTTCGGGATCGTCGGGTACAGCGGAGCAGGGAAGAGCTCGCTCATTCGCTGCCTGAATCTATTAGAGACCCCGACAGCTGGGGAAATCATCATCGATGGACAGGATTTCACGAAGCTCACATCCAAGGAGTTAAGACTTGCCCGGCAAAAAACGAGCATGATCTTCCAGCACTTTCATCTCATCAAATCGAAGACGGTGTTTGATAATCTCGCCTTTGCCTTGAAAGCGGCACATGTACCGAAAGCGAAAATCAAACCAAGGGTCGTCGAGCTCCTGGAGATGGTCGGTCTTTCAGACAAATCCGATGCCTACCCGGCCCAGCTCAGCGGGGGACAGAAGCAGAGAGTCGGTATCGCAAGGGCACTTGCCAACAATCCATCGGTATTACTTTGCGATGAAGCGACATCCGCCCTCGATCCGAATACGACGAAATCGATCTTAAAGCTGTTGAAAAAGATCAACAAGGAACTGGGCTTGACGATTGTGCTCATCACTCACGAAATGGAAGTGGTGAAGGAAATCTGCGACCGGATGGCTGTGATGCAGGACGGGAAGATCGTGGAGGAAGGTCCTGTGTATGACCTGTTTGCCGAACCGAAGCAACCTTTGACGAAGCAGTTCATCGAAACGATTCTCCAATTCGACCTGCCACAGCACCTGGTGGAATCGAGAAAAGGAAAACTCATTAAGATCCAGTTCAAAGGGTCGATCGCCGAGGAAAGCGTCGTATCAGAGGTGTTTCAGCGCTATAAAGTTCGTGGGAATATCCTTCATGGGAAAATCGAATATATCCAAGACGTCCCACTGGGGATTTTCATTATGGAGCTGATTGGCTCCCCTGATGAAATAGAATCCGCGATCCGATATATCACGGCGAAGACACAGAGCCTGGAGGTGCTTGAGGATGCTGCCTGATTCATTGACTTCTATTTTGCCTGAGTTGAATAAAGCGTTTTTTGAAACGGTGTATATGGTGGGGATTTCGCTGGCGGTCGCGATCGTAGTGGGATTACCATTGGGGATTCTCCTTTTCGTCACAGACAAGGGATTGTTCCTGCAAAATAGTTTCATCAAAAAAGTGGTTGGATTCGTCGTGAATATGGTCCGTTCGGTGCCGTTCATTATATTATTAGTAGCACTCTTACCATTAACCAAACTATTAACCGGGACGACAATCGGACCGACGGCGGCATCGGTATCACTCTCGGTTGCGGGTATTCCGTTTTTTGCGAGAATGGTAGAAACGTCTTTAAGGGAAATTGATAAGGGAGTCATTGAAGCATCGGTTTCAGTGGGGGCAAGTCCATGGATGATCATCAAGGACGTGCTGTTACCGGAAGCACGGCCTGCCGTCATTCAGGCGATCACGATTACAACGATCAGTTTAGTCGCCTATTCCGCCATGGCCGGCATCGTCGGCGGAGGCGGAGTCGGGGACCTGGCGATTCGCTTCGGGTACTACCGTTATGACAATACCGTGATGATCACGACCGTGGTCATTCTAATTTGTCTGGTTCAACTCATCCAATATACGGGTGATGTATTTGCACGATTAGTCGATAAACGATAACTACTATAGGGGGAACAACAAGTGAAAAAGTGGATATTATTTGTAGCATTAGCGGTAACAGTGAGCTTACTGGCTGCCTGTGGCGGAGAAGAGGCAAGTTCGGAAAATAAAAAAGAAGTGACCATCGGGGCCACATCCGGTCCTTACAGTGATATGGTGACAAAAGCGATCAAGCCGGGTCTCGAGGAAAAAGGATACACGGTGGAAGTGAAGGAATTCAGTGACTACATACAGCCAAACAACGCACTGGCCCAAGGAGACCTGGATGCGAACCTTTTCCAGCATAAGATCTATATGGAAACCTTCGCGAAACAGCATAATATGGACCTTTCCGAAGTGATTGTCGTACCGACGGCGCCGATGGGAATTTACTCACAGAAGTACGATTCCATCAAGGACATCAAAGAAGGCAGTGCCATCGCGATCCCGAATGATCCGACAAACGCGGCACGTGCATTTCAAATCCTCGAAGATGCCAAGTTGATCACGTTGAAGCCTGACACGGATCCATTGACCGTATCCGAAAAAGACATTGATGAAAACGTGAAAAACCTGCAGTTCAAACCGATCGAAGCGGCACAGCTTCCAAGGGCGGTAGACAGTGTCGATTTATCAGCAGTGCCTGGGAACTATGCACTGGCAGCAGACATGGACCTTCTCGATGCCCTGCAACTGGAGGATATGCCTGACCAATACCGAAACCGCGTAGTCATGAACACAAAAGACGTTGACTCACAACTCGCCAAAGACATCAAAGCCGTCGTCGAAGCCGACCAATTCGAAAAAACCATCGACCAAAAATTCAAAGGCTTCGGCAAACCAGAGTGGATGGAGTAGAGGGACGGACCTCAATTTTCACCATAATTCAATAGTGAAACGTGATAGGGACGGGCTTCCGCGTGAAAATGCGGAGGTCCGTCCCTCATCTATTATAGGCAGCACTTCTTATATTTCTTCCCGCTTCCGCACGGGCAGGGGTCGTTGCGTCCGATCTTGTCGCCTGTTTGGACCGGTTGAGTAGCGAGGAGTGGTTGTTCATCCAATGAATGCTTTTCCACTTCTTCGATGAGACTCTTCCATTGTGTAAGTTTCGGATGGTCCATTCCGTTCATGACGCAGTTCACGTACAGGGACTCTTCCGGACAAAGCATATTTTCATCATAGCCTTCTTCGATGAGTGCTTCGATTTTGGGAATCGAGTCAGCTGATAACTGCTGACATAAATAATCTGCTATCAGTGTTTTAGCGGTAAGGTCATCTGTTTGATCAAACAATCGTAACAGTGCTTGTTCCGCCTCCGCGCTCTTTATTCTGCCTAATACATCCAGTGTATAGAAATAGGTGTTGCCATAGAGAGCTACTTTTTCAACCTCACGCGCTACCTGATCTGTTCCTATCTTCACCAGGGCATTGGCCACTTCCTCCAACAGCAAATCTTCTGCTTCCTCGTTTTTGAAAAGGTTCACCAATTGCGGGATCACGCTCTCTTCGCGGATTTCCCCGGCCATATATACTGTGTATACCTGATTGAAGCCGACCAGCCCGTCTTCCTCAATCTGTACCTCCCAGCTTTTCATTTCCCCTTTCTTGACAAACTCTTGAACAATCCTTTTCCCATGGTCAAAATACACCTGGTCATACTCATTCGTATCCAAGTAATGCATAACACCAGCAAGCTCCATAAACAATTCCTCATCTTTTAAAGCAGGAAGCTTGGCAATTTTATTCAGTTGCCCTTCATCTAGAAAAGGTTTTACTTCATCTCTGTATGAAATCAGTAAATCTGTATCGGCATTCGCTATTAATTGAATGTAGAAGAGTACGTCTACATCCTTTTTACTAAGGCTATTCAACCGCTTGACTACCTCCCTCAGCCCTTCCTCATTCAACGGCATGTACATCAAATAAGGAAGTATAGGGGAAGAGTATTCGGAAACCTGTCCACGGTCATGGGCCTTTAACCCGGTTAAAAATGTATCACCATCAACCAAATAAGAACCTTCCAACATTTCAATTGCATACCTCTGCACAAACGGATCCTCACTCAAAAAATAAGGCTCGACCCTCTCAACAAAACGGTTCATCCAACCATCCTTTATCATCTTATTTCCTTCAGTGTAATGGGTGGGAGAGGAAAAGGGAAGAGGGACGGACCTCGACATACAAGCAGCTTGGATTCTAATGCAACCAATACATGAAGAGGCTGACCGAGAGAGAACGTTACCGCTCACTTTTATACGAGTTCCCTAATGGAAATAATGGTAACGAAGGAGAGGATCACTGATGAAAATAGCGGTTGTTGCAACATACATGGGGATACTATTTTGTTTAACCTGTACCGAAAGTTTCCACGATTTACTCAACTATCACGACTTGAAATTTCAATGGATAAATCAACCTGATCTTAAACCATTTTTTAACCTTACAGACTATCCGTTTAGCAGTCCGGGATATTTACAACAAAAAGCAGGTCATGCTTTTTGTTTCTTTGTGCTGGCTGTATCTTTTTATTGGCTTTTCAAAAGGCTGAATAGAGTATTTTTATTTTCTATTGCGTACGCGACTTTTACTGAAATTGCACAATTATATTTTTCCAGGACCGGTTGTTTATTAGACGTGTGTTATGACAGTGCAGGAATACTTTTGTTTATTTTTATAAGAAGAAGTCTTACATATATAGACAGGTCAACATTCAAATCTCATACGAATTCCACTTCTGATTGAAGGTGCCTCTTTAGTAATCCTAGAGGGGCAGGTGGATTTCTTTTTCGACTTTATTTTTAATATAATATGAATCTATTGTCCCATTTTTGTAAATTTTTATATAATTCAATAATCCTCGACAAAAAAATGATATATTTAAAGAGTACTTGGTTTACATTATTCAACAAAATAGGAACTAAGTGAAATAAACATGCGGAGGTGTTTCGAAATAGGTAGATTGTAATCAATATCATTCTTAATCTACGTATTTTTTGGCATGGATCGATGCTTTCCGGGGGAAACGAATGTACTATAAAGAAAGCGCTTACAAAACCTTAGAAGGTATTTATGCCATAGACAAAGGAACCGGGGGATATAGCTTGAATTTGTAGATGAACAGATACATAGGCTTATCTCACTATTCGAAAACATTTTGAGGAGGAACCAGATTGAAGATTTTGAAGAAACAGTTGTTCATCGTAACAACGATCCTGGCCATGCTGGTAAGCTATATTGTGCCAATCGGTTCGATTGCTTCTGCAGCAGACTATTTAACGGTCCAGGAAGCGATTGAAAACAACAGCGGTACAGGAACCGTTACGGGTTATATAGTAGCTCACACTACAGCTACTAATAGTTATAATTTTGAAGCTCCTTTTGGAAATGATTACAATTTAGCCATTGCAGATAGTGCAGATGAGAAGGACGCTTCCAAGATGCTTCCGGTCCAGCTGCCAACTGCTTTCAGAGCGGACTTTGGATTGAAAACAAACCCTGACATCATAGGGAAAAAAGTCATCATTACAGGAAACCTCGAAGCTTACTTTAACGTACCGGGATTAAGATCTCCTACGGCTCTCTCCTTTGAAGGTGAAAATCCGGACGAGCCTACACCGTACGATGGTATCGAAGGTTTAAGAATCCACGATATACAAGGTGAAACACATTCTTCACCATATAATTCAGAAAAAGTTAAAGGCGTTGAAGGGATTGTCACTCACGTAGTGGATGCCAGCAACTTCTATATGCAGGATGACCAGACAGATGATAATGCCAAAACATCTGAAGCTGTACTTGTCTACAAGCCGGCACATGGAGTGAAGGTTGGAGACAAAGTGGCGGTCGATGGTCAGGTGAAAGAATGGGTGCTTGACGGTTATTCCGATAAATTGCAAACCGATCTTGCCATGACGGAGCTGAACGCACAATACGGAAATGTGATTGTTGGTTCTAGTTCTAATGAACTTCCTGAAGCTTTGGTAATGGGAGAAGATGTAATCCCTCCTACAGAAGTGGTTGATAACGATCAATTCGGTGAATTCGACCCTGAACAGGATGGGATCGATTTTTACGAAAGTCTGGAAGGTATGCGTGTTTCCCTTGATCACCCAACGGTGACAGGTCCACAGAAGTACGGAGAAGTCCCTGTCATCACTGAGAAAGTAGAAGACAAAGCGTATACCAAAGAAGGCTCACCACTATTAACAAAAGAAAACCAAAACCCTGAAAGGATGCTCCTTTTACTTGATAACCGTGATTTCGTTACGAAAACAGGTGACCAATTTGATGGAACGGTTACAGGGGTTGTCAGTTACAGCTTCAGTAACTTTAAACTACTCGTAAAAGAAGAGAGTCTGCCGGAATTAACAGAGCGTGACTACACTCCGGAAGTGACAACAATCGAAAAAGCAGATGATAAATTAACGGTTGCAGGCTACAACATTGAAAACTTTGCAGCATCTGATACAGCGAAGCGGGATAAGCTTGCAAAATCAATGGTTGAAAATCTGAAATCTCCTGACATCATCGGTTTAGTGGAAGTATTGGATGAAAGTGGGACGACGGATGATGGTGTCGTAAAGGCGGATGCAAACTACAAAGCATTAAGTGACGCCATTGCAGGTTTCGGCGGACCTACCTATTCATGGACAGAAATCGCTCCTCAAGATAAAGAAGATGGCGGAGTGCCTGGAGGGAATATCCGAGTAGGATTCCTCTATAATCCAGATCGTGTGTCATTGGCTGAAGGCACAAAAGGGGATGCTACAACAGCTGTTGCATATGAAAACGGCTCCTTGACATTGAATCCGGGAAGAATCGATCCGACGAACCCAGCATTCGATGACAGCCGCAAGCCGTTGGCTGCACAGTTCAACTTTAAAGGCGAAGACGTTATCGTCGTGAACAATCACTTTAACTCTAAAGGTGGAGATCAACCCATCTTCGGTAAAAATCAGCCACCTGTACTGAAAAGTGAAGAGCAACGTCTACAAATCGCTGAAATTGTGAATTCATTCGTATCTGATATTGAGGAAAAGAATGAAGACGCTAACGTGGTCGTAATGGGAGACTTAAACGACTTTGAATTCTCCGCTCCTTTACAAAAGCTTAAAGGAGAAGAATTGACAAACCTTGTTGAAACCCTTCCTGCAAGCGAGCGATACACGTATACGTACCAAGGAAATGCACAGGTATTGGATCATATGCTGGTTTCCAATCGCCTTGCTGCAGGTGCAGAATATGATATCGTCAATATCAACTCACCATATATGGAAGAACATGGACGGGCGAGCGATCATGATGCCTATATCGGGCAATTTGACTTATCAACTGACAGTCAAGACGGGTTTAACCTTTCCATTATGCATACGAACGATACGCACGCACACGTGGAGGGTTATCCTAAACTCTTTACAGCGGTGAACGAAGTCCGCTCTGAAAAGGAAAACGCTCTATTATTAGACGCGGGTGATGTCTTCTCCGGAACACTTTACTTCCGTCAATATAAGGGTCTTGCAGATCTGTGGTTCATGAACGAGCTTGGCTATGATGCCATGACCTTTGGTAATCACGAATTTGACAAAGACTCCAAGACGCTTGCAGACTTCATTAAAGAAATGAACTTCCCAATGGTATCTTCCAATGTATCGGTTGGTGGCGATACAGATTTAGAGCCACTTGTGAAGGATGAAATCGGTACTCCGGGTGAAGGTGGAAACATCTACCCTGCCATGATCAAAGAAGTAGACGGTGAAAAAGTAGGAATTTTTGGATTGACCACTCCTGATACAGCATTCATCTCAAATCCAGGAGAGCATATTTCTTTTGAAAATCCTGCTGATAAAGCAGCATCAACAATTGATATGCTGAAGAATGAAGGAGTCAATAAGATCATTGCCCTGTCTCATCTGGGCTATGCTCAAGATTTGGAACTGGCTGAAGCGGTCAATGGTATTGACGTAATTGTCGGAGGACATTCCCATACCGTATTAGAAGAGCCGGTTGTCATCGATAAAGAAGAGCCGACTGTAATCGTACAGGCTGGGGAATACTTGAACTTGCTTGGTTTATTGGATGTCACATTCAATGATGACGGTGTTGTCACGAATCAGTCAGGTGAAGTGCTTGACCTTGGAAATTATGAAGCAGATGCGGATGCTCTTGCAAAAGTGGAAGAATTCAAAGCTCCTCTGGAAGAATTAAAGAGTGAAGTAGTCGGCCGCTCAGAAGTAGCTCTGAATGGCGAACGTGCCGATGTCCGCAGAAAAGAAACGAACCTGGGTAATTTAATTGCTGATGGAATGGTTGCAAGAGCCAATGAGTCAGTAGCAACGTATATTGGACTTCAAAATGGCGGCGGAATCCGTGCCTCGATCGATGCAGGGGACATCACGCTTGGAGAAGTATTAACAACAATGCCTTTCGGAAATCAACTTGTGACCCTTGATTTGACTGGTCAAGAAATTAAAGATGCACTTGAACACAGTGTATCAAGAGTGGAAGGCCAGGATGCACCTGGTGAATTCCTACAAGTATCAGGAATCAAATACAAGTATGACGTCAACAAGCCTGCCGGGGAACGGGTATGGTATCTGGAAGTGAAAACAAGCAATGGGTATGAAAAAATCGACCCTGAAAAAATGTACTCTGTTGCCACTAACGCATTCACTGCAAATGGTGGAGACGGATATACGATGTTCAAAGAAGCGAAAGAAGAAGGCCGCCAAACGGAATTGTTTGTAGCTGACTTTGAAGTATTCACTTCATATCTTGAAAAGAATAATCCGGTTTCACCTGAAGTGGAAGGGCGTATCGTTCAAGAAGCAGCTCCTGAAGAAAATACAGATTTCAATTTATCCATCATGCACACGAACGATACCCATGCCCACGTGGAAGGTTATCCGCGCTTATTCACAGCAGTTAAGGAAGTTCGTGCAGAGAAAGAAAATTCTCTTTTATTGGACGCAGGGGATGTGTTCTCTGGAACACTTTACTTCCGTCAATACTCTGGTCTGGCAGATTTATGGTTCATGAATCAGTTGGGTTATGATGCTATGACTCTAGGGAACCATGAATTTGATAAAGACTCTAAGACATTGGCAAATTTCATTAAAGAAATGAACTTCCCGATGGTTTCTTCAAATGTTCAGATGACAGGTGACTCTGACCTGGAGCCGTTGAAGAAAGAGGAGGTGGGGACGCCAGGTGAAGGCGGAAACATCTATCCAGCCATCATTAAAGAAGTGGACGGAGAAAAAGTAGGGATCTTCGGATTGACAACTCCTGAAACTGAGTTTCTCTCAAGTCCTGGAGAAAATATCGAATTTGGAGATGCTGCAGAAAAATCAGCTGCTACAATCGACATGCTTAAAGGGGAGGGTGTAAACAAGATCATCGTCCTTTCTCATCTTGGTTACTCACATGACCTGGAACTTGCCGAAGCGGTTGATGGCATTGACGTCATTGTCGGAGGTCATTCCCATACTGTATTGGATGAGCCTGTAGTCATTGATAAAGAAGAACCTACTATCATCGTTCAAGCCGGTGAGTATTTAAACCTTCTTGGTTTGTTGGACGTCACTTTTGATGCTGAAGGTGTTGTAACCAGCCATGACGGTAAGGTACTTGATCTTGAGCAATATGATGAAGACGCTGAAGCGCTTGCGAAAGTAAATGAATTCAAGGCACCTTTGGAAGAAATTAAAAACGAAGTCGTAGGTAAGACGAAGGTAGCCCTTAACGGTGAACGTGCAGACGTTCGTACGAAAGAAACGAATTTAGGGAATCTGATCGCAGACGCCATGGTAGAAAAGGCGAATGAATCGGTTAAGACCCATATCGGACTCCAAAACGGCGGCGGTATCCGTGCTTCCATCGATAAAGGGAAAATTACGTTAGGTGAAGTGTTAACGACGATGCCGTTCGGTAATAATCTCGTGACACTGGACTTAACTGGACAAGAACTTCTGGATGCTCTCGAGCACAGTGTAAGTGGCGTTGAAACCGGTGAAGGACGTTTCCTTCAAGTATCTGGAATCAACTTCAAGTACGACATCAACAAACCGGTTGGAGAGCGTGTATGGTCTGTTGAAGTGAAAACGGATAAAGGGTTCAAAGAAATTGACCCTGAAAAGATGTACACAGTTGCCACCAATGCCTTTACAGCAGATGGCGGAGACGGTTACAGCATGTTTAAAACGGCTAAAGACGAAGGTCGGATGACAGAGTTATTCCAAGTGGATTATGAAGTATTCACTGACTATTTAGCTAAACATAAAAATGTCTCTCCAAAAGTTGAAGGCAGAATCATTCAAGAGGAACAACAAGATGAACCGGGTGATGGTGACTGGCAAGATGATTTCTTCGACTTTATCAAGAAATTGAAAAACTGGTTATGTACATTATTCGGATTATGCGGTAGACCGTAATTAGGTAAAAAGACAAAAAAGCACTGGCTGAGTCCTCAGCCAGTGCTTTTTCACTATTTAGATTGTTGCCGTTTCCTTCTCACGCTCAATCACTGCCAAACGCTCTGCCACTTCTTCCTCCGTCAAACCATGTTCCATGACATAGCGGTTCTCAGGGCTCGTGCGGCACTCATGTGAGCAGCTTCTCATATATTTATGCTCATTTTCTTCAGAGCAAAGGATCTTTCGGTTACAAGGTGGGTGGGCACAGTTTACGTAGCGCTCACAAGGTTCGCCAGTGTAGAAATCTTTCCCTACGACAACGTGCTCGGTCTGGTTGACAGGAACACCGATGCGCTCATCGAATACGTAAAGCTGACCGTCCCAAAGTTGACCTTTTACTTCAGGGTCTTTACCGTAGGTTGCAATTCCACCGTGCAGCTGTGCCACATTCTCAAAGCCTTCTTTCACTAACCAGCCTGAGAATTTTTCGCAGCGGATCCCACCTGTACAATATGTGATGATCTTTTTGCCTTCCAATTTATCTTTATTATCGCGGACCCAGTTCGGAAGATCGCGGAAGTTTTTGATATCCGGCTTCACAGCTCCTCTGAAGTGTCCAAGCTCATATTCATAGTCATTACGTGCATCAAGAAGGATCGTATCTTCCTGCTGAATTTGTTCAAAGAAGTCCTTTGGATCAAGGTATTCACCTGTAAGCTCATTTGGATTCACGTCATCTTCAAGACGAAGTGTCACAAGCTCTGGACGGTGCTTCACTTTTAATTTCTTGAACGCATGCTCGTCTGCTTCGTCGATCTTGAATACAGTATCTTTAAAGTGAGGATCCTGTCTCATCGCTTCCATATACGCATCCGTCTGCTCGATCGTACCGGAACATGTTCCGTTGATTCCTTCAGACGAAATCAGGATGCGCCCCATAAGGCCGATGTCCGCACATAGTTGTTTATGCTGGGCAGTGACTTCCTCGGGGTTCTCAATGTCTACATAGTTGTAATACAGTAGTACTCGGTAATCTTTCATGTTTATTTCCACCTATCGATATATATTTGCAAGATATAATCTTAGGATTCAGTTCCTTATTACTCTTACGATGTACTATTATAACAAATTTTTACGAAATTGCACCATGTGTGGGGAAGAAATGCTGGGGATTGTGAGGAAAAGGTGGTGAAAATTGGGTTTAGAATATAAAATATAAATACATTAAATTTGTAAATATGGATACGATTTGAAACAATGAATATAAGAATAAATAAGGGGTTGTCACTACATATGATCAAAAAAATCATGCTGCTTTGTACCTTCGTCGCGCTCAGTCTCATGTTCGCAGGTTGTCAGGAAAAGGCCCAGCCGGATGATCGCCTGCAGGAATACGTGGATCTATGGAATAAAGGGAAGTTTGATAGTATGTTCTCAGACTACGCAAACACTTCAACCAAAGATACATACAAAAAAGAAGATTTCGTTACAAGATATAAAGACATCTATAAAGATCTGGAAGTGAAGGATGTAAAAGTATCCTTCAAAAAGCCTGATAAAGAGGTGGACTGGGATAAAGAAACAAAAGCCAAATTCCCCATGACCATTTCGTTTAAAACTCTCGCCGGTGAGGTTTCGTATAAAAAAGATGTCACGCTGACAAAAGAAAAAAAGGACGACGAGGAGAACTGGTTCGTGAAATGGGACCCTTCGTTCATCCTGCCGGAAATGGAAAAGGACGACAAGGTTGGAGTGGAAAGCATTTCTGCCAAACGCGGAGAGATCCTCGACCGGAATCAACAGCCCCTTGCTGTCAACGGGGAAGCATTTGAACTCGGGATTGTCCCGAAAGAATTCAATGAGAATGACTTGAGCAAGCTGTCATCCTTACTGGATATAACACCAGAGCAAATAAAGGGTAAGTTGGAGGCAAGCTGGGTGAAGCCCGACTATTTTGTCCCCATTAAAAAAATTGCCTTAACTGAGCGTCCTCTCGCACTGGACGTCATTGAACTGGACGGGCTTTACTCCAAGCGGGTACCTGCAAGGGAATACCCGTACGGAGAAGCCACTGCCCATCTCACCGGTTATATCGGAAAGTTGACAGCAGAAAAATTGGAAAAGATGAAGGACAAAGGCTATACTGCTCAATCCTTGATGGGTTTAAGCGGAGCAGAGGAAGTCTATGAGGATCAGCTGCGGGGCAAAGACGGACAGCGTATCTATCTGAAGCAACCAGATTCAGAAGACACCTTCACCGTAGCCGAGCAACCGGTTGAAGACGGGAAGAACATCACCTTAACCATTGATGCCGAGATGCAAAAGAAGATATACGCACAAATGAAGGATGAGGCGGGAACGGCAGCCGCCATCAATCCACAAACGGGAGAAGCGCTCGCCCTTGTGAGCACCCCTGCCTATGATCCGAATGAATTCGTATTGGGAATGTCTTCAGAGAAATATAAGAAGCTTGCGGATAATCCGAAAAAACCGCTCCGGAACCGATTCCCGCTTACTTATTCACCGGGATCCACAATGAAGGGCATCACAGCATCCGTCGGTCTGAAATCCGGTAAGCTGGATCCTTCAAAAATCTATGATATCCCGGGGAAGAAGTGGCAAAAGGATGAGTCATGGGGGAATTATAAAGTGGTCCGTGTTTTCGACAATGAGAGCAAAGTGGATCTCGAAAGCGCCCTTAAATTCTCGGATAATATCTATTTTGCACGGGTCGGGCTAGATATGGGTGCCGAGACGTTTATTGCAGGTTTGAAGGATTTCGGCTTTGGCGAAGAGATTCCTATGTCTTACCCGATCTATCAATCACAGGTTTCAAACGACGGAAAAATCTCCAAAGAAGTCCAGCTGGCCGATTCTGCTTTCGGTCAAGGGGAAGTGCTGATGAGTATCGTTCACATCGCAAGTGCATATGGCGGGATCATCAACGATGGCACGATGATGGAACCAAAACTCCTGAAGGATGAAGAACCAAAAGTGTGGAAGAAAGATCTGCTTTCGAAAGAACAGGCAGATATGATGAAAACGAATTTTCGAAAAGTGGTCACAGAAGGCATCGCCGGAAAAGCGAGTGTAGAAGGTAAAGCGATCGCCGGTAAGACCGGAACGGCAGAAATCAAAGCGGAGCAGGGAACGAAAGGCAAGGAAAATGGAGTGTTCGTTTCCTATGATCAGAATGATCCGTCCATGGTCCTCGCCATGCTCCTTGAAGATGTTCAGGATGCCGGGGGAAGTACCCATACCGTCCAAGTGGCAAAGAAGTTTTATGATAGTTGGAAATAGTGAAAGAGGGGCGGATGCCCCTCTTTTTTTTGTCATCATGTTCCATCTTTCATCCCACTGCGATTCCGCTTTCAATCTGTGCTATGATAAACGGAATGACCAACGAGGTTGAAAATCAACAGGGGTGATCAATGTGAACGTGTTTTTAACAGGATCGACAGGATTTCTTGGTGGGAAACTGATCAAGAACCTTTTACAAGATAAACAAAATGAAGTCTATATTTTAGTGAGAAATGTAGAAAAAGCTGAGAGGTTGCGAGATTCTTTGCCAGCCGCTGACCAAGGGAGGATTCATGTTTTTCAGGGAGATATCACTTTCCCACATGCCGGTTTGAGTGGGGAAGACCTGGAGTGGTTGACAGGTAAAATAGATGCTGTCTACCATCTTGCAGCCCTTGTGAAGTTTGATCTGGATCTGCGAGATGAGCTGTTTGCCGCAAACTACGATGGCACAAAGCATATCCTTGAACTGGTTGAATACCTTGGGGTGAAGAAGTTTTACTACGTGAGTACGGCTTACACAGTTGGAAAGATGACGAAAGGTGTAGAGAAGCTTTACCCGACAGACGGAGAGTTTCATAACCCATATGAAGAAAGTAAAGTGAAGTCTGAACATCTTGTGTATTCGTACCGTGACAAAATGGACGTATCCATCTTCCGGCCGGCCATCATTGTGGGCGACTCCAAGACGGGTGAAGCGGATTCGCAGTTTACACTGTATGGGTTCATGCGTGCTCTCGCAGTATTTAAGCGTAAGACAGAGAGACGAAATGGAGGTCGTACCTACAGACTGGTTGCTGCTAAGAACGGAACATCGAATCTGGTTCCCGTCGATTACGTAGCGGATATTCTAAGTCTTGCTCCACTCAAAGCACGACCGGACAAAATCTATCATATTACCAATCCCAATCCACCGGAAAATAATGAACTGCTCAGGAAGCTAAAAGAAGCCCTTCAATTTGAAAACTTATCGGTAGTGGAAAACGCAGATCAATATGAATTGGATGAAGAAGAGATGAAGTTAAACAGCTTGATTGACGTGTTCAAGGTGTACCTGGCAGGGGCATTGACGTTTGAGGACCACAATACTCAAGAGCTGATTGCAGGGACGGATATCGCACACCTGGAAATGTCGGACGAGACGATCGAGATGATCATCCGTGCTGGATCTGGGGAGAATAGTGGGAAACTCATCGTATAAATGAAGAAGAGGCTGGGACAAATGTGTTTTGTCCCAGCCTCTTCTTACTATAATGCAGTGACCATTCCACCATCCACGACCAATGATTGTCCGGTTAAATAGGTATTGGCATCTGAAACGAGGAAGGCGATCACTTTGGCAAATTCATCCGGTTCACCATAGCGTCCTATAGGAATCGCTTTCTCACTCATACTTCTCAGCTCGTCCACGGTCATATTCCGTTTCTCAGCGTTGAGTTGATCCAGCTCCGCCACCCGGTCCGTTGCAATTCTTCCGGGACCGACCGTATTGATGAGGATGTGATCCTGGGCGAGTTCCCTTGATAAGCTTTTGGATAACCCGACCATTCCGGTCCTGAATGTGTTGGAAAGAATCAGGCCGTCGATCGCTTGCTTCGTGGAAGAAGAGGCGATATTCACGATCCGCCCACCATTGTTGCTTTTCATATGGGGGATAACCTCCCTGATCGTACGAATATAGCTGAGGAGGTTCAGTTCAAAGGCATACTGCCAATCGTCATCCTCGAACTTCTGAAATCCTCCCGCCGGTGGGCCGCCCGTATTATTGACGAGAATATCCACTCCACCCAGTTTCGATATCGCTGTTTCAACGAGGGACCGGATATCTTCTGACTTCGTCATATCACATGTCGTGTAATGAATGTGCTGATTCCCGGTTAAGTCAATGATCTCATCTGCGGTCTTTTGAAGCTCTTCTTCATTTCTGCTGGAAATAAGCACTCGGGCTCCTTCTTTTGCCAGTTCCAGTGCCGTGGCTTTTCCTAAACCTTTACTTGATGCGGTCACGATGACTGCTTTATCTTTTAATCCGAAATCCATTTTCATCCACCTCATTTAATTGGGAATATTGATCTCCTTGTTCATCGGTTTACCCTTTCCCTGGTAATTCCAAAACAGAACAAAGACGAATACGACTAAGCCGATGATGTCTGTCACCCAGCCTGGATAAATCAGGAGAAAGGCTGCAACGGCACTGATAAGCCGCAAATTGATAGGGAATTTCTTTTTGAAATAACCTTCAATGGCCACGGATAACAGGAATACGCCGATCACAGATGTAAGGGTGAGCGTGATAATGCTTGTAACCGTAGCGTCCACCATGAGCATTTCATGGGAGAACACAAACATAAATGGAACGATGAATCCGGCTATGGCGAGCCTCATCGCCTGGAATCCGGTCTTCGTCGGGTCACCGCCGCTGATTCCCGCTCCGGCAAAGGCAGCCAGTGCGACAGGAGGCGTGATGTTCGCGAAGATCCCAAAGTAGAACACAAACATATGGGCGACAAACACGGCCGTTTCCGTCGAACCGGCCAATTCACGGAACAGGGGCAGTTGTAAAAGAATCGGTGCTGCCATCGTACTCGTGATGATATAGGTCGGGATACTCGGCAGTCCCATTCCTAATACGATGGACGTCACCATGGTCAATAATAATGTGATGACGAGTTGTAGAAGGGGGCTGTCAATCATTTCACCGATTCCTACGATACTGTTGGCGAGTTCCAGGGCCACTCCTGTCAGTGAAGCCACTCCTACGACAATCCCTACGGCACCGCAGGCAACGGCGACAGGGATTGTTGTTTTCGCTCCTTCTTCCAATGCTTGAACGCAATCCTTCAATCCGATTTCTTCAGCTTCAAGCTTTTTGGTTTTTCTATACAGGTTGATCAGTAAAGGAATCACCACAACCAACAGGAGTTCCCACCATCCGTTTTTCAAAGGAGGCATCCCTTCACCGGATAGGAGACCGCTTACTTGTGGCTGGAACACAAAGAATATCCCGAGCAGAGTCGATAAGGTGAGAACCTGCTTTGATCCCGATATGATGATCGTGGCTAAAATGGACCAGAAGGCGGCGTAGAATGGCGTTTTTCCTGAGAATAATAAGTACAGGAGAATCACCATCGGGATGATTAAGTGTCCGCGCTCTGCCAAAACGGCTTTCACGGATGGAAGTTCCGATTTCGGAACTCCATTCAGCCCGCGCTTGGATGCTCTGAAGTGCACTTGAAGCAGGATCCCGATGTAGAATAAGAGGGCAGGGATGATACCTGCCAGAATCACCTTCGTATAAGGGATATTAAGATTCTCAGCCATTATGAAGGCAGCGGCACCCATGATCGGCGGGAGGATCTGTCCACCCACACTGGCTGCTGATTCGACGGCTCCTGCAAATTCTTTCTTGTAGCCGATCTTTTTCATCAAGGGAATCGTAAAGGCACCTGTCGTCACGACATTGGCAACGGCTGATCCGTTAATGGAACCGAGAAACCCGCTGGCAATGACGGCAACTTTAGCGGGACCGCCTTTCGTATGACCGGCAACGGCCAAGGCCAGATCGTTAAATAATTTTCCCATTCCGGACCGGCTTAAAAATGCGCCGAACAGGATAAAGAGAATGATGTAACTGGCAGATACACCAATCGCCGTACCGAGGATCCCTTCCGTAATATAGACAAGCTGTGAAATCATCTTTTTGGTAACGGTCAGCGTGATCTGCGAATTCAATTCAGGATAGATCGACAGTTTTACGTAGAGGCCGTAAAGCAAGAACCCGAGAGCCAGGAGGGTCAATCCCCAGCCGGTCACACGTCTT
This sequence comes from Rossellomorea sp. DA94, assembly GCF_029834455.1. Classification (NCBI taxonomy): domain Bacteria; kingdom Bacillati; phylum Bacillota; class Bacilli; order Caryophanales; family Bacillaceae; genus Rossellomorea; species Rossellomorea sp. DA94. The sequence goes on along the minus strand of NZ_CP122397.1, from coordinate 4,116,946 downwards.
GTCAATTCCAGAAGCAGGACGATGACAAGGATCCCGACGTAGAAATCCATATCGTTGATCTGCCCGCCTGTACGGATGATACGTTCTGCACTGAATAACATATAAATGCCGACAATCAATGATAAGCCACTTAAGATATAATCATAAAACGGAACCGATTGATCTTTCTTTTTACTCACAAAGGGGTATAGGATGAAGCCGATCGCCATCAGTCCATATAAGTGAATGCTTCGCTGTTTCACATCGACCAGTGCCCCGGCGTAGGACGTGTAAAGATGGAAGAGGGCAATCCCGGCGGCCAATACTAATAGGAATAGACCGATCACCTTTGGGTACTTGCTCCTCGTATTGCCTTCCCGGTCCAACTCTTCCACAGATGTATTCTTCTCGTTTTTCATCATGAGTCACCTCGCTTAATCTTTAACAATCATATAAATCAATTTATACAGAGGGACGGACCTCACCGATAATTGGTAGGACACTTGGGGATCAAGGGAAATGGTCCGTCCGTTCAATTGAATCCGGTGATTCGTCCCCTTGCCTGTTTGAAAACGCAATGAGCTCCCGATCGATTGATGGATGCCGGTCATATACACCCAGCCATCTTTGATATACGTATCGTCTCCTGCGTGATCAGGGACGCCTGCTCCGAACGTTTTGAAACGGGTCGAAGTCAGCAGGATGGTTTCCTTTTGAATATGAAAGAATTCTTCCCAATCTTCTTTTTCAACCGAATGGGTCCAGCGTATGGATACATCTTTCTCTTCTAAAAATGGCTGGACGATTATGTTTTGATTTTCATAGGATAAGAGCAATGTGTTCATCGGGACGAAGGTGGAAAGGGTGAGAAGGAAAAGAATAACGATAACCAGTATTCTTTTTTTCATAGATTGAAAGAAAAGGGCACCAGGATTGATGCCCTTTGTCCATTATTCCAGTAATCCTTTTTCTTCATAAAACTTTTTCGCCCCTGGGTGAAGGGGAGCTATGAGGCCCTTCGCCATCTCGTCCCGGTCGACTTCCTTAAGGGGAGCGACTGCCACTGCATCCGTCCCTAAGTAATCATAGTAGCGCTTTGTCAGATCGTATACGGTGTCTTCGCTTAAATCTTTTGATACGATCAGCATATTTTGAATCCCGACGGTTTCCACTTTAGAATCCAGGTTGTATTTCGCTTCGTCACCTGAATCAATGGTGAAGGTTTTGTAGAAAGGATATTTCTCCATCAGCTTATCAGCAAGATCACCTTTGATTTCAACAAACGATACATCATTTTGCTGCATCAGGTCTGTAATATTACTGTTTGGTACTCCCGAGGTGAAGAAGGCAGCATCCAGCGTGCCGTTCTTCATTTCCTGCACCGAATCCGCATAGCCGGTGTGAGTCACTTTTTCAAGGTCGTCATACGTAAGGCCGGCAGCTTCCAATACCTTCTTTGCGCTCTGTTCCACACCCGAACCTACCTGTCCGACACCGACTTTCTTACCCTTTAAATCTTCAATACTCTTAATTCCGCTATCAGACATCGCGACTACCTGCACCACGTTCTGGTACATGCCTGCCATTGCTTGAACGTCTACTTTATTGCCTTCGAACTGTCCTTTTCCTTCAACGGCATCATAGGCCACGTCACTCATCACGATGGCCATTTGATTTAAGCCGTCCGTGATGTTCTGGATGTTGGCAACAGATGCGCCAGTCGATTCTACCGTTACATTTCCGATAGAATCACTTTCTTCAAAAATAGGTTTTAATGATCCACCGATGGCATAATAAGCACCGGACGTCCCACCTGTCCCAAATACCACCGATTGGCTGGAAGAATCTCCGCCACTTGAATCGTCTCCACTTGCCCCGTCACTGCCGCATGCAGCCAGTAGAATGGAGACGACGGCTATCAATGAAATCCATTTTAATTTTTTCATCGTTACGTCCTCCTTTTAGTTACCTATTTAGTATGGTAACGCTTACATAGTAAAATTTGAATATTTAGAACTTAAAGGACGTTTTGGTCTTTTTGGTCTTTTTATTTGAACATAAAAACGGATAAGGTGGGCCTTATCCGTTTTTCCACTGATATCGATTGACCGGTCTTCCAATCCCGCCATATTCGATCAAGATCTGAACCTGGTCTGATTTCAGGAGGTAATCTAAGTATCTACGGGCTGTCACCCTCGCAATCCCAATTCCTTCCGCCGTCTCTTCAGCGGAAAGGGGGCTTGATTGACCGGAAAGATATTGAACGATTTGCTGAAGGGTTTGCGCGTTCAGCCCTTTCGGCAGATCCACATGATGGTTGTCAGCCGCAGAAGGAGAAGGTCCTCCTTGGAGCTGATCGATCTCATGCTGTCCAATCACTCCTTCCCCTGATATCTGTTGTTTAAATGCACGGTATTTTTCGAGAGCCTGCTTCAACCGCTCGAACTTGAAAGGTTTGATGATGTAATCAACGACTCCCAACCTCATCATGTCCCGGATGGTTTCTTTATCCTGTGCGGCAGATATGACAATGACATCCACGTCCGTGCCCTGCTGGCGAAAAGCCTGTAAGGTTTGGATCCCGGTTTGTCGTGGCATGAAATTATCAAGTAGAACAAGGTCGGGTTGGTAGGAAGAGACCTTTTCTGCGCCTTCCTGTCCGTTTCCGGCAATGGCGCACACGGTAAATCCCGGCACCCGTTCAATGAACATCCGATTCACCTCTTGAACCATCGGGTCATCTTCAATGAGCAGGACGTTAATTGGTTTCGTCATACGTGTTCCCTCCATTCATGGGAAAGGTAAGCTGAAATAGCGTCCCTTCCCCAGGGGTTGATGTTACGTGTATATGGCCGTTCGATTTTTCTATGATTCTGTGAATCAAGTAGAGCCCGATCCCTGATCCGTCTTTTCCTTTGGTTGTGTAACCCTGATGAAATAACTGCGGCATCTGGTCTTCTGATATCCCGATTCCATTGTCTTCTATCTCAATATGGAACGTATCCGGATCTTCTTTCAAATAAATATGCACGGACTTCGATTCTTCCGATGTGTCCTTTAACGCGTATAAACTATTTTCGATCAGATTTCCCAATAGTATGACAAAATCATGTTCATCCAGTAGGGAAGGGAGGGAGGTCAGATAACTATCGGGATCGAGCTGGACCTCAATTCCGAGTTCCCGTCCACGCCTGATTTTACCCAACAGCAGCCCGTTCAACCGATCAAGCTTGATTCGCTCGGTTAAGAAGGCGGAGAGATCCTCCTCTTCCCTGGAAGAGTGGAAGATATAATCGAGGGCTTTCTCATTTTCTTCAAGTTGAATCAGTCCGGCGACGGTATGTAATGCATTCAGATGTTCATGGTTTTGTACCCGCAATGCCTCGACGAATTCCTTGACTCCCGTCAGCTCTTCTGCAAGCCTGGTTATCTCTGTTCGATCCTGGAACACGGCAACCGCCCCTGCAATCTTTCCATCTATTAAAATCGGAACCCTTGAATGAAGGATGATCCTGTTGTTTAATGTCATCTCTTCATGATAGACAGGTTCCCTGGTTCTCAGAACGTCCGGCAGCTTAAAAGAAGGGAGGACCTCATGAATGGACTTTCCGGTCGGATTCCCCTTAATGAATACTATTTCTTTCGCCTTTTCATTAAAAACGGTTAGTCTCTGTTGGTTATCAATGGCGATGATTCCTTCATTCATGGCCTGGAATGTTGCCGTACGTTCCACCAGGAGCCTGCCGATTTCATGGGGCTCAAGCTGAAAGGTGTCTTTCTTGATTTGTACCGCTAACAACCAGGAACCCATCATGCCGAATAAAAGGGTGATGGCCCCGATGATGATCAATTCATTCTTTAGATTGCTCATAATATCAAAGGTGGAAGGGAGAAGGATGCCTACAACGACTACACCGATTTGTTGATGTTCAGGGTTCATGACTGGCACGAATCCCCTCACTGCCACCCCAAGCTCTCCTTTTGCCGTCGAGACATAACTATGTTCCGCAAAGGCCGGGCCTTCATCCTTCCCTGCGGATATGGTGCCGAGCTGCTCTTCTGATGGATGGGAATAGCGGATGCGATTCATATTGAGTACGACAATATAGTCCGAACCATTCACGGTACGGATGTTTTCGACGACCGGCTGAATGTCCTTCCATCCGAGGGAGTCTTCCAGGTGATTTTGTACGGTTGGGAGGTTGGCTACGGTCCTCGCCGTAATAAGGGCCTGATTCCCTAATTCCTCTTTCTTCATCTCGATTGCTTTTCCGACAAAAATAATAAAACCGATGATCAGGGCGAATAAGACAACCCCGAAGGATAATATCGTCATTTTCCAGCGAATGGGCATTTGTTTTCGGTTCATTCTGAATATTCCTTCCTCTTTGTTCAAAGTTATTGTACCATTTTTAATAGAATCTGAAAGAGGAGGGTTCCGCTGATGAGAACCTTTTTGTTCATTGGCCTCTTTATCCTGACAGGGATGGTGACCGCCTATGTGGTTGGATTTCAAACACGGGATGAATTTTCTGCAGAATATGATGATGATCAGGAAAAGATGAGGGATCAAATCGTGATCAAGGTGAGTCATGTCGTGTCGGAAAACACCCCTAAAGGAAAGGCAGTCAGGCGATTTCAAGCGCTTGTAGAAGAAACTACAAAGGGAAAGGTGAAGGTGGAAATCTACCCGAACGGCTCACTGTATTCAGATATCAGTGAGTGGGAGGCCCTTAAGAATAATAATGTTCAGATGATCATTCCGGCCACATCGAAAGTAACTCAGTATGTTCCTGAGTTCGGCCTATTTGATTTACCTTTTGCCTTCGATAGCTACAGCCAGGTTCAGCAAGCTTTTGAAGGAAGGATTGGAGAGATACTACTGGAAAAAGCAGAAAAGCGTGAACATGTAAAAGGTGTCACCTTTTGGTATAACGGGTTTAAACAAATAACAAATAATAAGCGTCCGTTACTGACCCCCGCTGATTTTAATCGATTGCATTTTCGAACAATGCCAAGTGAAGTCATAAAGAAACAATATCAAATGATGGGGGCGGCTGTGAGTGAACTACCCTTTAATAAAACCTATGAAAATCTGGAGGTCGGCTTCATCGATGGGCAGGAAAATACGATCTCCAATATATACTCCAAGAAGCTCTATGATCATCAATCCTACCTCACTGTCAGCAATCATTCGTACCTGGGATATGCTGTATTGATGAATGAAGAGTTTTGGAATGAGTTACCCGAAGAGTACCAGATGAAAATCAATGAGGCCATGATCCAAACCACAGACTGGATCCGACGGCATTCCATTGAAATGAACGATGAGCAAATGCGGGAGTTGAAGAGAAACACCGATTTGGATATTCATATTCTGCTGAATTCAGAGAAAGAAGAGTGGAGAGAGAAACTGGCTCCTTTGTATGAGGAATATGAAGATGTTTTTGGAAAGGAATTGATGGGGGAGATTGGTGAAATAAACGGGAGACGTCGGTGAACACAGAATCTGGGAATATTACCTTCACAATCACTGGAAAAAATCTTATCCGGACATACGGTTTTGCTTTTATATATGGTAATATAAGAAAATGTAAAGAGAGATAACAAACGAATCACATTACATAGAGTTAGGAGAATGATCAATGAGTAAAACACTAATTTTCGGACACAAAAACCCGGACACAGATACGATCACATCAGCACTGGTTTATGCTGACTTGAAATCAAAAATCGGGATGGACGTGGAGCCTGTTCGTCTAGGTGAAGTCAACGGTGAAACGCAATATGCCCTTGATTACTTTAAAGTCGAAGCACCACGTTTGGTAGAAAAGGTTGCCGCTGAGACGGATACAGTCATCCTGGTTGACCATAACGAACGCCAGCAAAGTGCCGAGGACATCGAAGAAGTACGCGTTCTTGAAGTCATCGACCACCACCGCATCGCGAACTTTGAAACGGCAGATCCCCTGTACTACCGTGCGGAGCCGGTTGGATGTACGGCAACGATCTTAAACAAGATCTACAAGGAAAAAGGAGTAGAGGTCACGAAGGAAATGGCTGGACTGATGCTTTCAGCGATCATCTCTGATTCCCTATTATTCAAATCTCCTACATGCACGGAAGAAGATGTAGCGGCAGCAAATGAACTCGCTGAAATCGCTGACGTTGATCCGCAAGTGTACGGTTTGGAAATGCTGAAGGCAGGCGCCAACATGAGCACGAAATCAGTCGCTGAACTTGTGACCCTTGATGCGAAAGAATTCTCCATGGGTAACGCGAAAGTGGAAGTCGCTCAAATCAACGTTGTCGATACGAATGACGTATTCGGACGCCAAGCAGAAGTCGAAGCGGCCATGGAAACGATGATCAAGGAAAAAGGATTGGATCTATTCCTCCTTGTCGTGACAGACATCCTGGAAAACGACTCGACGGCTCTTGCCCTTGGAAGCAAAGCGGCTGAAGTGGAAAAGGCGTTCAACGTCACACTTCAAAACAACACGGCCCTATTAAAAGGCGTCGTATCCCGCAAGAAGCAAATCGTACCTGTGTTGACGGATGCGATGAAATAAGGAAAAATTGGAAGGGGCAGTCTTTTGGCTGCTTCTTTTTTTATACCAACAAAGGGAGAGGTCCAACATGAAATTCAAAAAAATCCACCACATCGCCATCATCTGCTCAGATTACACCACATCGAAAGACTTTTACGTCAATAAACTGGGTTTGGATATAAAGCAGGAGATATACAGGGAAGAAAGGGATTCATTCAAGCTCGACCTCGCGTTGAATGGTGAATATATCATCGAACTGTTCTCCTTCCCTGAAGCCCCGGCGCGGCCGAGTTATCCGGAAGCTCAAGGTTTGCGCCATTTAGCCTTTGAAGTAGAGGATATAGAGGGTGAGGTAGAGGCACTGAATCAAAAAGGTATTAAAACAGAGGAAATAAGAATAGATCCTTATACGGATAAAAAATTCGCGTTTTTCGAAGATCCGGATGGACTGCCGTTGGAGCTCTATGAAATCTGATGGAGGTATGTCCCTCAAAAAAAGAGCACTTCCCATAAAGAGAAGTGCTGTCCAAAGGTATTGTAATTTGTCGTTAGATTCATTTAAACATAAATAGATTTTGCAAGGATTGGGGATATAGCACGATTATCATTGGAAAACAGTGGGGTTCCTGGGGAATTTCAGTTGTTTTCTACATAAATATTAAAATATTAATATTTATGGTTGTGTAAAAAAAGAGCACTTCCCACAAGGAGAAGCGCCATCAAAAGGTATTGTAATTTGTCGTTAAGACTATTAAAACATAGATTCAAAATGTGTGAATTGGCGGCATACGTTCCTGAGGGAGAATGCATGACGATTATCCTAAAAAAACTGCCTGTTTTCTGATAAAATATTAAAATATTAATATTTTGAAGGAGGTGGACTTGTGGACTATTCAGTTATAGGGAAAAAGATAAAGGAATTGAGAAAAGTCGTCGGTTTGACTCAGGGAGAACTGGCAGACGGAATATGTACCCAGGCTCTGATCAGCCGGATAGAGAAGGGGGATATCTACCCAAGCGCCACGGCGCTCTATCAAATTTCAAAGAAGCTTGGTGTCGATGTGAACTACTTCTTTGAGATTGGGCTGACTCCCCGTCTGGATTATGTGAGAGAGGTTGAGCGACAACTCAAGAAGCTGAGGGTGAAATTGAAATATGATGAAATTCGTGAGATTGTCAAAACCGAAGAGAAGAATCCATTATTTCTAAAAGACGAAACCAATCTTCAACTTCTTTACTGGCATAAAGGAATCTATGTGAATGAGGTCGAAAAAAATAAAGACGAAGCTCTGATTATATTAGAGGAGGCCCTCTCACTGACGTATAACAAGAAAAAGGCCATGTCAGAGCGTGAAATGAATATTATGATCAGTATGGGAATACTGGAATTCAGCCGGCGCAACCATGAACGGGCATTGGAGATTTACGAATACGTCAATGCTGCTTTGACTTACAATGACCAACTTAGCGATAAGTCCATCAAAACCAGACTCTTTTATAATATCGCCAGGGTACTCACGAGACTTGGGAAATATCACGAATCCATCAAGTACTGCCAAGAGGGCATTCGCTGGATCATCGAAGAAGAAAATTTATATGGCTTCGCCCAATTGAATTATCATATCGGGTATAACCTGGAAATGGAAGAGAAGTACGAAGAGGCATTACCTTATCTCGTTAAAGCTGCCATGTTGTTTGACATTCAACATAATACAACGTTATCCACTTTTATCGAAGGGAAGATAGAAGAACTTAAAGCAAAAATAAATTGAAACAAATAATCGGACGGGATCGTATTCTTTAATAAAGAGGGGGCGGAGGCATGAATTATTCCATCATCGGTAATAAGATAAAGGAGTTACGTCAGGTGGTAGATATTACTCAAGGTGAATTAGCTGATGGTATCTGTACTCAGGCTTTGATTAGTAGAATGGAAAAGGGAGATATATACCCCAATGCTACTACTCTTTATCAGATTTCCAAAAAACTTGGAGTGGATGTGAACTATTTCTTTGAAATCGGAATGACTCCCCGTCTCGATTACATTCAAGAAGTAGAAAAACAACTTCGTAAATTGCGGATTGATCATCAATATATCGAAATGATGGAAGTGGTCAAAACCGAAGAGAAGAATCCATTATTCAAGGCCAATGTAAATGCTCAACTTCTTTGCTGGCATAAGGGGATTTATCAATTTGAAGTTGTAAAAGATCAGGATACTGCTTTTGACCTTTTACACAAGGCATTTCAACTGACAGCCGACAGTAAAAAAGTATTGTCAGAAAGAGAAATGGAAATCCTTCTCAGCCTCGGCGCTTTTCATTTCAGTAATGAAAATTATCCAAAGTCCCTCTGTCACTATTCCGAAGTGAAAGCTGCATTATCTTCATCACAGTGGTTACAGGATAAGTCAATCAAAACGAGGCTCCTCTATAACATGGCAAGAGTTTACACAAGACTTGGAGATTATCAGGAATCCATTCAATATTGTAAAAAAGCAATCAAGTGGATCATTGAAGAAGAGCATATGTATGGGTTTGCCCAACTTCATTATCATTTAGGATATAACCTTGAGCTTCAAGGTGAATATGAACAAGCTTTTCCCTATTTTGAGAAGGCAGCCACTTTCTTTGAAATTCAGCATAATATAGAATTTGTTCGGTTTATCAGAGGAAAACTAGAAAAGCTTAGGAAGGAATCAGGAAAGATATCTTCACAAAAAAAGAGCACTTCCCTCTAGGAGAAGCACTATCAAAAGGTATTGTAATTTGTCGTTAGGTTTATTAAACCATAAGGAAGAAATTCATGTATTTGTGTTCTCGGCTATTGAGGCTAATTTGAATCTCATTTCTCTGCTAAAATAGCATGTTTTCATTGGAAATATAAAGATATTAATATTTTGAGGAGGTGGGTTTTTGGATTACTCAATCATTGGTAAAAAGATAAGGGAATTGAGAAAGGCCGTTGGGTTAACGCAAGGGGACCTAGCGGAAGGAATTTGTACCCAGGCGCTAGTCAGCCGAATAGAAAAAGGAGATATTTACCCAAGTGCTACGGCTCTTTATCAAATTTCCGAAAAACTCGGGGTGGACGTCAACTACTTCTTCGAAATCGGAACAACCCCACGACTGGACTATGTGAAAGAAGTCGAGCGTCAATTAAGAAACTTCAGAGTAAGATTACAGTATGATGAAATGATTGAGATGGTAAAGGCAGAAGAAAAAAATCCCCTCTTCTTTAGAAGTCCAACTAATCTGCAATTGCTGTATTGGCATAAAAGTATTTATCTATTTGAAATCGAGAAAGACCAGGAGAAAGGGCTGACTCTTTTGAAAGAGGCGCTTTCATTAACACTGAATAAAAAGAGGGCCATGACAGAACGCGAAATCGAAATACATATGACATTAGGGGCTTTTGAACACGGACAAGGAAATTTGAAGGATTCTTTGGCTATTTATGAAGAAGTTCAATCTGCTTTACAATCCAGTACCCAGCTCAATGATAAATCGATTAAAACGAGATTGCTTTATAATATTGCCAGGACTTTAACCAGATTAGGTAAGTATAAAGAATCCAATTCCTACTGTGACCAGGCCATTAAATGGTGTTTAGAAGAGGAACATTTATTTGGTTTAGGAGAGCTTTATTATCACACGGGGTACAATTATGAGCTGGAGGGAGAACTCGAAATAGCCCTATCAAATATTAATAAATCCATTTTAATATTTGATATGTATGAAGATAACCGCTATCATCAGTACCTTCAAAAAAAGCGGGAGGACATATCTCGTAAAATGGGAATCTTATAAAAATGAATGTGTACCCTCCTTTCATGAATCATCATGGGAGCTTCATGACACATTGAATGGTTCGTGAAGCTTTTTATTTTTCATACATCTTGCATGTCCCTCATAAGATGGGTGGTAGGTGAGGGGTGTGGATGTATGAGAAGGAAAAGCCCGGTTCCCCTGATGATCGGTGCAGTCGGGGCAATCATCCTATTGGTCGCTCTGTTCACGTTTATCGGAAAAACCCAGGAACCAGATACACCTGAAGAAGTGATCAAGGAATTTTATGACTTTGAAAAAGATGGTGACTTCGGCAATGCGTGGGAGCTATTTCACTCAGAAATGAAAAACAAGTTTCCCAAATCCTCCTATATCCAAACGAAGAATCATGTATTCATGGGGCATATGGGGGTAGATGAGTTCGATGTAGAAATCGGGAGCATAGAAAAGGTGAAGGAGTTTACGTTTAACGAGGAAGGGCTTCAGTTCAAAAATGTGAGGAAAGCGGAAGTGAACATGTACTTCGATAGCCAATTCGGAGAGCTGATGATTACTCAAACGTGTTATGTAGCGATTGAAGAAGACGATTGGAGGATCCTGTGGAATTATAATTTCTGAGCGGAGAAAATTTTTTTAATGGAATTGGTTTTATCCCGTGTGTTCCGGGTAAAGAGAAACTAATTATTTACAAAGGAGGGCATTAGCTTTGTCACTGCTCTATTTTAAGGCTCGTGAAGCCTTTGAACTGGATGCGAAAGTATCTCAATCCCAGATTACAAGATTGAGGGAATACCGCAGAACCAAGCCCGCCCCTGTTGCTAAAAAGAATAGCTAATGGACCTTTTGACAAGAGACCCTGCTCAGTCTAAATTCGTTTAGGCTGTTTTTTTATGTGAAAAAGTGAAAAAGCCGGAAATCCACTGATTCCCGACTTTTCATTATTCCAGGTCTTCCCCGATGATGCGGACTTCCCGCTCAAGCTCGACATCAAATTTTTCTTTCACCGTCTTCTGGACATGTTCAATCAGTGAGATATAATCCGACGCTGTTGCGTTGTCTTTATTCACAATGAAACCGGCATGTTTGGTGGACACTTCTGCCCCTCCGAAATTCGTACCTTGAAGCTCACTATCCTGAATCAACTTACCTGCGAAATATCCAGGGGGACGTTTAAAGACACTTCCACATGATGGGTATTCAAGTGGCTGCTTCGACTCCCGTTTGTCCGTCAAATCGTCCATAATCGCCTTGATGTCTTCATAGACCCCGGGTTGCAGACTGAACGTCGCCTCCAGGACGATATCCCCTTTTTCAGAGATATTACTGTGACGGTAATCAAGCTCAAGTTCTGCTGCTGTCCGTTTCACAAGGTTGCCTTCACGATCGACGACATGGCAGTAATCAAGGACATCCTTGATCTCTCCACCGTACGCCCCTGCGTTCATGAACAGGGCGCCGCCTACCGTACCCGGAATTCCGCATGCGAACTCCAGTCCCGATAACTTCTCAGCTAAGGCACGCCTCGACACATCGATGATGGCCGCACCGCTTTGAGCGACAATCAGCTGATCGGTTGCTTTAATGTCCTTGAAGTTCTTTAAGTGAAGGACGATGCCGCGGATCCCGCCGTCTTTCACGATCAAATTCGAGCCGTTTCCAAGTAGCGTAAAAGGCACATCGACTTTATTCGAAAGCTTCACGATGTTTTGAACTTCTTCATAAGTCGTCGGGGTAAGGAAGAAGTCTGCTCTTCCCCCGAGCTTTGTATACAAATGATCTCTTAACAGTTCGTCACGCTTAATATTGTCAGAGTGCATGACCTTCGTTAATTCTTCAAATACTTTTTCTTTATTGTACATTCTATATCAGTCCTATAAAGTAATTTTCATCTCTTCACTATTCAATCCTACCCCACCATTATATGACGAAAACCCATGAAAGTTAAATGGTTTCAGTTGGGAGTGGGTAATATCAGCCTATTGGAGGAAGATTTTACTCCATACATAAGAAAAAGAACCCCCGAATTGGAGGTTCTTGGGACTTCCAGTTATTTTAAGAAATGAAATGACTTAGCCACATTCGAGATGAGGTTTGTCATGAAGCCGCGGTTTTCTTTCTTTTCCTGTCCAGGATTTGTTCCATCGCTTTCTTTCAGTTTGATCGAATACTTACCAAACCCGCTTTCCTGTTCTCCGAGGAACTTATACTTTCTCGCGTCATGGATATAATTCTGTGCTTTCATAGATGTTTCGAAAACGATATTCGCATTTCCTTTCACAGGGGTGAAGGACCAGTTCCCATCTGCCTGAGGATCGATGGTCTTTTTATCCATGATGTAATCAATGATCACATTACGGTTTTCATCAGGTGATTTGACGATGATTTCTGAGTTTTTCACGCCTGGGAATTTACCGCTTGCACGATAGTTATTGGTTGCCACGATGAATTTCTGGTTCGGATCGATGGCTTTTCCATTAAACTTCAGGTTTTTGATGCGGCTTGAGTCCTTATTCACCAGTACGCCTTCAGCATCGTATTTAGAAGGCTGGGTTACATCGATTTCATAGGTGACGCCGTCAATCACGTCAAAGTTATAGGAGCGGTAGTCACCGTTCACAAGATTTTGTTCCTCTGAAGTAGAAGGATCGATTTGATTAAATTGACCCGCAGACATTTCAAGCCATTCCTTCACGTCGGCACCTGTAAGCAGGACTGCCTGCAGTGTGTTTGGATACAGGTACAGGTCAGATACGTTCTTGATGGCGATTTCACCTGCCGGGATGTCTGTATAATAATCAGGATTCGCACGTGTACCCGCTTTGAACGGGGCGCCTGCAGATAGAACCGGAATGCCGTCGTATTCAGTCCCTTTTAAATACTTTTCAACATACCATTTCTGTGCGTTGGTCACGATTTGAACGGACGGATCATCACTCACCAATGCAAAGTAACTGTTGATTGGTGAAGTTGTCTCACCGACTGCACTGCGGACCCATTCAATCGTCGCCTCATGCTCTTCTTTCACTGCGTCGAGGATGCTTTGGTCTGCCTCAACAGCAGGCGTTCCATCGGGATTCAGGATCGAACGGGTGGAAGCCTGAGAATTTGTCACATCCCATTTCCCATCTTTCAATTCAAGTTCAAGGTCAACGAGTCCGAGATGATCTCCCCAGGAACCAGGCATGACCGATCCGACGCCATTGATCGTTCCTTTTTTCACATCTACCCCTTCAATCCCGCTGTAAGAATCAGAAGGGAAGACCCCGTGTGAATGGCCAAACAGGATCGCATTGATTCCATCTACTTTAGAAAGGTCATACGTTGCGTTTTCCTCCATGCCTTCCTGGGTCACATTTCCAATACCCGAGTGAGGGATCGCGACAATTACATCAGCACCTTCAGCCTTCATTTGAGGGACGAATTTGTTGGCTGTTTCAACGATATCCTTCGCAATCACCTTTCCTTCAAGGTTCCCTTTATCCCACTGCATGATCTGTGGTGGGACGAAACCGATGACCCCGACTTTTATTGCATGCTCTTCACCGTCTTCATCGACTACTGTGCGATCAAGGATTTCGTACGGTTTAAAATAGTTCTTGTCATTGTCTGGATTCCCGTCTTGATCATCTACGTATACGTTTGCGTTCACGTATGGAAAGTTGGAACCTTTTAATGATGTACCGAGGAAATCAAGTCCGTAGTTGAACTCATGATTTCCGACGTTGCCGGCATCATAATCCAACAGATTCATCGCTTTGTAGACAGGGTGAATTTCCCCATCTTGAAGCGGGTCTTCTTTTGCTACATAATCTCCAAGTGGATTTCCCTGAATCAAATCTCCGTTATCGAATAATAAAGAGTTCTTCGATTCCGCTCGAGCCTGTTTGATCAGGGTGGCCGTTTTGGCGAGTCCGTATTTATCTGTCACTGTATCTTGATAGTAATCATAGTTTGCGAGGTTCACGTGGATGTCGGTTGTTTCAAGTATACGAAGCTTTACAATATCTTTGTCCATGACGTCTGCATAAGTAATGGAAGGAGTGGCTTGAGGAATCAGAAGGCCAAGGGCCAACGCGCTGCCGGCAATGACTTTTTTCTTATTGGATGTTTTTTTCAAAAGAATCGCTCCTATATATGTAGTTAATTGTCAAACAATTACATGCTAGCATATCAACATGAAATAAAAATGGTGTAAAAGTATGATTTATTTGAAAAATGTAAAACTTTTGTAAAGGGATGGTCCTGGGTAAATTGTTTGTTTATTTTTAAGGGGTAATAAGATAGGATAGAACATATCAAAAATATGCTATAACATCTATTCATCTACTAAAATATACATTTTGGGAACAAAAGAGAGGAGGGAGCCAGTTGGCACGATTATACACGGCCCTAATTGGCTTAAGCCTGATCTGGGGCATGTCGTTCGTCTTTATCAAATGGTTGGTAGAGCCTGCAGGAGTGTGGGGGACGGTGTTTTTACGGTGCCTGGCAGGAGCCCTCGTTCTTCTTCCGATCTTTTTCATACAGAGGAAACGAGAAGGGAAGAAACCACTTCCCCTATGGAAACTCATAGTTGTGGGGATCGGCAATGCGGCCCTACCTTGGACCCTGATCGCCTTAAGTGAAACGCAGATCAACAGCAATACCGCTTCGATCCTGAATGCGACCACGCCGATTTGGACGGGGCTGGTTGGTTTTTTATTCTTCTCGGTTGTATTGACGGGGTATCAATGGATCGGGATTGCGGTCGGTTTCATCGGCATCCTCGTGCTGATGAACTTTGAAGTGAGCGGCATCTTCTCGTCTGATTTTGTCGGGGTGGGAACGATGATTTTGGCCACGATGAGCTACGCGTTTGCTTCCCAGTTCACAAAAAAATACCTGGCAGGAACCAGTGTGGTCGTGATCTCCACGTTTCAGCTGTTGATTGGGGCTGCGTTCGGGTTTGTCGGCATGATGGTCACGGATCCCATCTCTGTCGGTGATTTAGCGTCAGGAGAGGTCATCCTTGGCATTCTTGGCCTGGGCTGTCTCGGCTCTGGTGTGGCGACGCTTCTGTATTTCTACATCATGACCAATGGGAGTCCTGAGTTTGCCTCGACTGTGACGTACCTGATTCCGGGTACGGCGATGATCTGGGGATTCGTGCTTCTAAGGGAACCCGTGACCCACAATCTCATCTTAGGCTTGCTGATCATTTTCGCAGGGGTATTCCTATCATCCAGAAAATCAAAGAAAATCATCACTTCCCTGCCGGCAGGGACAAGGTAAGACCTTTAAACAAACGTTTGATTAGTATGTTGAATCCCTTGTCCCACAAGGGGTGAGTGCACTAGTCAAACGTTTGTTTAGTTTCCGGGCATCGAAACTCCCCGGAAATTAATGCAAACCAACTTATTTTCATATAAAATGAGTAAGATACATAAGGTAGACTAACGCATAGCACATGCTATTAAAAATAAAACATAAGGATGGTAATTCTATATGAAAACGGCAATTGTAACGGATAGTACCGCCTACATCCCGAAAGAATTGCGTGATCGACTCAACATACATATGATTCCTCTCAGCGTCATTTTCGGAGGAGAAACCTATCAAGAAGAAGTTGATATTACGGCAAGTGAATTTTACGAAGAAGTCAGCATCCAGGAAAAGCTTCCAACCACCTCACAGCCCCCGGTCGGGAAATTCGTCGAGCTGTTCGAGAAACTTTCCAAAGACTACGATGCCGTCATCTCCATTCACCTATCCAGCGGAATCAGCGGGACCTATCAAGGGGCCGTGCAGGCAGGTGAAATGGTCCAAAGCATTAAAGTATACCCATACGACTCAGAAATCAGCTGCATGATCCAAGGTTTTTATGCCATCGAAGGGGCCAAACTTGCCCGTGAAGGAAAAACCGCAGAAGAAATCGTTGGCTTATTGGACGAAATGAAAGAATCGGTGCAGGCCTACTTCATGGTCGACGATCTTGCCCATCTGCAGCGCGGAGGACGGTTATCCCAAGCACAGGCCATCATCGGAAGCCTGTTACAGGTAAAACCACTGCTGCACTTCGTGGACAAAGTCATTGTCCCATTTGAAAAAATCCGCACGAAAAAGAAAGCGTTGAAGCGGGTGGAAGGCATCCTTGAAGAAGCGGTAGCGTCAGGCGAAGCCTATCAAGCTTCCATCATCCACGCCAATCGGGAAGAAGATGCGATTGAGTGGAAAAACGAGCTTCAGGATAAGTATCCGAACGTGGAATTCAATGTGAGCTATTTCGGTCCGGTTATCGGGACTCATTTAGGTGAGGGTTCGATGGGGATGGGCTGGGCTCGGAAGATGAGCCGGTAGTGGGATTGGGTGTTGATTTCTGATTTGAAATGATTTGAACTGACTTGTACTGACTTGTACCTGGTACAAGTGGCGCTTGATGTACCAGGTACAAATAGGTCGTCATGTACCAGGTACACACTCCCACACTCTCTAAAGGTGCCAGGCACAAAACGATCGTTTCGTGCCTGGCACCGTTTTTTATTAGCAGGATTTTCAACCTCAAATGTAGAATACAATACTACCCTACATAAGGAGTGATGTTAATTGCGTTTTGCTTTAATGGATCACAGGTTAATCCCCGAGCTCCTCGTACAAGAACCTCACCCCCTTCTCCAAAAAATTTCGGAATTCACTACCATCCCGCCTCAACCAATCAGTCCATCCTTTCAATTTTCACCAGAGCTGCAATCTTATCTTAGTGGACGGTCTTTATTAGCAGACGAGATCCCATTTTCAATCCATACCCTACACGAGCACTATTTGAATGGCTATATTTCCTATGAAAAAGGTGTAGACGCAGGCATGTGTCGTCGTTGTGGAAATAATAAACCTCATCTATTTGCCAGTTTCGATTGCTCCAGATGCCACACCGAATGCACCTACTGCCGGAACTGCATCATGATGGGGAGGGTGTCTGAGTGCACGCCGCTCCTAAGGTGGAATGGTCCCGGACCGGAGTCTCCAACGGTAACATTCGACTGGACCGGTACCCTTTCAGAAGCGCAAAAAGCAGCTTCGGAACAAATGATAACTGCCATTCAAGCCCATAACGACCTTCTCATCTGGGCCGTATGCGGAGCCGGTAAGACGGAGGTTCTTTTTGAAGGGATAGATGAAGCCCTCGGGCAAAACAAGCGAGTCTGTATTGCCGCACCCCGTACGGATGTCATCCTGGAACTGTCTCCCCGCCTCAAAAAAGTCTTTCCTCAAACAAAGGTCACCACCCTGTATGGAGGCTCCGAGGAACGACACAGCTATGGTCAACTTGTTCTCTCTACTACCCATCAACTCTACAGGTACAAAGAAGCCTTCGATGTCATGATCATTGACGAGGTCGACGCGTTCCCCTATTCCTATGATTCCTCCCTGCAAGGGGCAGTAGAAAAAGCCCGGAAGCCCCAATCGTCCATCATATACCTGACAGCAACCCCGGATCAGAAAACGCAACAGGAATGTGCCCGGGGAAAAAGAAACTTCATTGGAATCCCGGCCCGTTTCCACCGGCATCCGATTCCCCTTCCCAAGTTTGAATGGTGCGGTCTCTGGAAAAAATCCTTGAAGAAAAATCGAATTCCCACTCCACTGAAAAAATGGACCTCATTAAGGCTTCAACAATCCAAACAAGCCCTGATTTTCTTCCCCACCGTCGCCCTTATGGAAAAGGCCCTTCCTCTATTTCAAGAAATGAATCCTCTCATTGAATCAGTTCATGCCGAAGATCCCAAACGAAAAGAAAAAGTAATGAGTATGAGACATGGAGAAATTCCGATTTTACTCACGACCACCATTCTAGAGCGGGGAGTGACAATCCCGAACATTGATGTGGCCGTCCTGGGAGCAGAAGAAAAGATTTTCACCGAAAGTGCCCTCGTTCAGATCGCCGGCAGGGTGGGGAGGAGCGCTGACCATCCAACAGGGGATATCGTGTATTTCCATTACGGCCGCACGAGGGAGATGATCAAGGCGCTGCTTCATATCGACCAAATGAATAAGGAAGCGGGGAAAAGGGGGTTACTTCATGGTCACTAACTGTTTGAATTGTAGTACCCGAGTCGAAGAGGTGTGGTCGTGGAGAGGGTTATTTTACAGGGAGCCTCAATTTCTGTGTAACGGATGCGAGAAGCGGTTGGAGAAGATAGAAGGAGTGCGCTGCAAGGGCTGCTCCCGTTCGCTGGAGACACTGCCTTCCAATCTTGTAAAAGAAGAGATCTGCCTGGACTGCCATCGGTGGGAATTGGATCCGGGGTGGAAGGGGATTCTTCATAAAAATGATTCATTGTATCACTATAATGATTTTCTAAAAGAGTACTTGGCCAGATACAAATACCGAGGGGATTACGCGTTGGCCAAAGCCTTCTCCCATACGATTAAATCCTATCTCACAAAAATGGACTATGACCACATCATCCCCATCCCACTCAGCGATGAACGCCTCTATGAGAGAGGATTCAATCAATCTACCGCACTTCTGGAAGAATCAGAGGTCCGTCCCTCACATATCCTCACGCGTTTGCACTCTGAGAAGCAGTCGAAGAAGACGCGTGCGGAGCGTCTTCGGCAGGTGCAGGTTTTTCAGTTGGTGGGATGTGATGTCAAAGACAAAACGATTCTATTGTTTGATGATATCTATACGACGGGGACGACGTTGAGGCAGGCAGCAAAGCTACTGAAGGAAGCGGGGGCTGACGAGGTATCATCTTTAACGCTCGCCAGGGGTTAAAGCAACCCCCTTTTCTGCCGATATAAAATGTAAGAGAAGCTTCACCGGGAGGAAACAGATATGTCAGAAATCATCAACTGTCCACGCTGCAACGCGATTTTTATGCAAAATAAATTCCGTGATGTGTGTGACAAATGTTATAGAGAAGAAGAAAATATGTATGAGACCGTTTACCAATTTTTAAAGAAACGGGAGAACCGCGCTGCGACCATGGATCGGGTAATTGAAGTAACCGGGGTAGACGAGGGAATTCTATACAAATGGGTGAAAAAGGGCCGCATCCAGACGAGACAGTTCCCGAATATGGGTTATCCATGTGATAAATGTGGGAAGATTATTGGGACGGGACGGATTTGTGGTGACTGTTCATCAGAGCTTGCCAATGACCTGGAAAAATTCGAAACCGAACAGGAATGGAAGAAAAAATCCCAGGAATCGGGTCAAAGAACGTATTACACGATGAGAGATTAGAACTAGTCATAGAAAATGGAATTCAGGAAGAACTAACCAGTCCATGATACTAAACAAAACCTGTTTTCATCCGATATACTAGGTAGAAACCATGTACGTGAAGAAAGCGAGGGAAAATGATGAAGATTAACTCTATCGGAAATCAGAACATCAATCCTTACAAGCGCAACCTGAACAAAATGGATGAGGTCGGGAAAGCGGGCAAACCGGCATCCGATAAAATCGAAATTTCTTCTGCTGCCAAAGAGATGCAGGAAGTTTCCAAACTCGGCAAAGAGCGTCAGGCGAGAGTAGAGTCTCTAAAAAATCAAGTTCAGAGTGGAAACTACACCCTCGATCCGAAAGCCATCGCTAAAGGATTAAAGAATTTTTATAACGGACAATAAAAAGGGAGCGAACAAACATGTCAGCAACCAATCTAATCTCAACTCTTGAAAAACTGTATAAGTTGCACAAAAGTTTGTTCGATCTTTCTGTGGATAAAACCGATGTCATCAAAAAAGGTGATATGAGTGAACTTGATCGTGTATTGAAGGCTGAACAGAAACATTTGGCCGCGATTAATACGGTGGAAGCACAGCGGCAACGGGAATCCAGCAACTATCTTCAATCAAGGGGAGTGCCTTTCAACCAGGCACCAACCATATCTCAGTGTATTGAACACAGTTCTTTTGAAGAACAAGAATCGCTCGCCCAATGGCAGGAAAAGCTGGTTGATATCATAGGAGAATTGAAGGCTCAAAACGAGCTAAACCAAAAGCTTGTCTATCAATCTCTTCAATTCGTAAATATGAATCTATCCATGACGCAACCGCAGCCAGAACCATCCACCTATTCACGACCGAACGGTGAAAAGAAAGCACCGGCAAGTCGATCCCTATTTGATTCGAAAGCATAGCACTTACTAATTGAAACGGAGGCAACACCATGCGATCCACTTTTATGGGCCTGGAAACGGCAAAACGAGGCATGTACACCCAGCAGGGCGCCCTTTATACAACCGGCCACAACATCTCCAACGCCAATACCCCTGGATATACCCGTCAACGGGTCAACTTTGAACAAACGACACCCTATCCTGCCCCCTCTATGAACCGTCCACAAATCCCAGGCCAAATCGGAACGGGAGTCGAAGCCGGTTCGATTCAACGCGTGCGTGATTCATTCCTGGACATGCAGTACAGAGGCGAGAACCAGAAGCTCGGCTACTGGGACACAAAAATGGAAGCCATGAAGAAGATGGAAGAAGTCATGAACGAACCATCCGACTCAGGCTTGTCCAAAACGATGGATATGTTCTGGCAGTCCCTACAGGATTTAGCGGTTAACCCGTCCAATTCAGGTGCACGGTCAGTCGTTGTTGAGAGAGGGAAAGCTGTCGCTGAAACATTTAACTACTTATCGTCATCCTTAACAAGTGTCCGTGGCGATTTGAAAAATGAGCTGTCAGTCAGTGAAAAGCAAATCAATTCCCTGTCCAGACAAATCGACAATATCAATAAACAAATAGCCGATGTAGAACCACACGGCTATCTACCGAATGATCTATACGATGAGCGTGACCGCTTGATCGATGAACTTTCACATCATGTTTCCATCCAAACGAGCTACCAGTCCAATGGAGGAGCGTCGTCACCAATCGCAGAAGGAGCCGTCACGGTTACATTGGTCGGTAAAGATGGGAACCTCGCCGTGAACCTGGTCGGGAAAAGTGGAGTCAATGAACTGAAACTCACTTACGGCGGCCCGCAAAATACGGTGGATACCGTATCCATCGGAAGCCAGACACTTGACGTCAATGATTTCTTATCACAAGGTGAGGGGAAACTGAGAGCTCTGATTGATACATACGGCTTTAAAAATAAAGGCGGTGAAGCAGAAGGCTCCTACATCAGTATGCTCGATGAACTAGACAGCATGGCATATGAATTTGCCAAAGCATTCAATGATCAGCATCAACAAGGATTCACACCGGAACAGATGAACGATCCAAACTTTGATCCTGATACCGATGCACCGAATACACCCAAGTTCTTTAAGGATGCGAAGGATGCCGCAGCAGGTTTGGATGGTGTACCGAAAGCAGGGTTCGCGCAAAGAATTCAGGTAGCCGATGAAATGAGCAATCTTGATAACATTGCGACAGCAGGTGTAGATAATCCGACCCTCGGAGATGCATCCAATGTTCTGGCCCTAGCCGACATCATCACGACGACTAAACTGCCTTATGGTGAAAAAGAAGCTTCATTCCAAGGGCACTTTGAATCCATGATAGGAAAAATGGCCGTAGAATCACAAGAATCGGTGCGACTCGCAAGCAACTCTAGCGTACTAAGAGGAGCTGTGGACGAACGCCGAATGTCCGTCAGCGGAGTGTCCCTTGACGAAGAAATGACCGACATGATCAAATTCCAGCATGCCTACAACGCCTCTGCCAGAATGATCACACTGCAAGACGAAATGCTCGACAAAATCATTAACGGCATGGGTACCGTTGGAAGATAGGTAGGTGAAATACTATGCGGGTAACACAAAGTATGCTGACTGCGAACTCAATGAGGAACCTTAGTTCTTCTTATGGACGAATGGGTCAATTACAGGACCAGCTGGCGACAGGGAAAAAGATTACGAAGCCATCGGATGATCCGGTTGTTGCGATGAAAGGGATGTTTTATCGTTCTAATTTGACTGGTATTGAGCAATATAAGCGGAATTTATCTGAGCTTTATTTATGGATGGAAAACTCGGAGTCAGGAATCGATCAGGCAAATCAAGGTTTGCAGCGCGTTCGGGAGTTGACGCTTCAAGGTAAAAACGGGACATTAAGTCCGGAAGACCGGAAAGCAGTAGCGGTTGAAATTGAACAAATCAAAAATGACTTGGTCAGTGTGGCTGAAACGAAAGTAGCAGGAAGATATATTTTTCATGGAACGGATGTTGGGAATTCTCCAATCAAGGAGGGGAATCCTGCTGACGGAAGTGCACCACAGGTCGCTAATAATCTAGGCAGCGGTGCTATCGATGCTTATCCAGTGGAGGTTTCACAAGGCGTTTCCTTAAAAGCCAACGTTAATCCTAATAAGGTCTTTAATCAGAAACTATTTGATACAGTGCACAATATTCAAAAGGCACTGGAATCTGGAAATGATTCTGCCCTTGACAGCCAGCTTGAAGAGTTAGATAGTGTCATGAACACATTATCAGCAGAACGCTCTGAACTTGGTGCCAGATACAATCGTCTTGAAATGGTAGACGACCGCCTGGGGCAGCAGGAAATAACAGCAAACCGGATTCTTTCTGATAACGAAGATGCCGATATCGAACGCGTCATCACGGATTTAAAAACCCAGGAAAGTGTCCATAGAGCAGCACTCAGTGTCGGAGCGAGAATCATTCAGCCTACATTAATGGATTTTCTAAGATAAAAGCAAGGGGACTGACCCTTTAAGGTGTTTTGTCATCTTAAGGTCAGTCCCTTTTATATGGAGGTGAGTACGAGTGAACATTCCACAAATAAGATTGCAGTCCACTTCAGCAGCCATTAGCATCCGGACGATTCCAGGACGCATGGACATCGAACAGCCACCGGCAGAATTGGATCTTCAGCAACCTCAGGCAAAAATGGAGATTGGGCGTACGCCTTCCAAGCTGACCATTGACCAAACCGAAGCGAGGGCCGATATGGATTTAAAATCGGTGCGCCGCAGGATAGAAGAATATTCCCAGCAGGGATATGAAGACTGGCTGAAGGGACTTGCCCGTGTCGCCCAGGACGGGGATGAACTGATGATGATTGAGAACGGAGGAGGTGCGATTGCCGCCCAGGCTAAGCGGAACAGTGAGGGTCCGATGTATGAGTTCAATATAGGATGGATTCCATCTGCTGGGAGTGTCAAAATCAGCTATGAGCCTGGAAGTGTGAAGGTGAACATTGAACCTCAAAAAGTCGTGAATCACTCTCGTCCTCAAAAGCCTGATATACAGTATACACCTGCCCAAGTGGATGTCAGTTTGAAACGGTATGCAGACTTAAAAATTGATTTTGCAAACTTAAAACATGTAGGGATCAACTACGAACAAGAAATATAGAATGAAGGAATGAATTGTATGAAAATTGATACGAAATATCATGGAGAAATAGAAGTGAAGTCAGAAGACGTTCTGACATTTGAACACGGAATACCTGGATTTGGGGAAGAGAAGCAGTTTGTATTATTGCCACTTCCGGAAAATGAGTGGTTCCATATATTGCAGTCGGTTAAGACACCTCAGCTTGGGTTTGTGGTGACAGATCCATTTGTATTTTACAAAGATTATGATTTTGAGTTAGATGAGGCTAGTGTGGAGTTACTGGAAGACCCTGTTGAAAAAGAAGTACAGGTTCTGTCAATTCTTACTGTTCGTGAAACACTTCATGAATCAACGGTCAATCTACAAGCTCCAATCATAATCAACCTGGCAAATCTCAAAGGAAAACAAGTCATCTTAAGAAACTCAGACTACCAAACCAAGCACCTGATCTTTGCTCAGCCCGCAGGAAAGAAGGGGTGAGGGAATGTTAGTACTAACAAGGAAAACGGGAGAGAGTATTCAGATTGGGGATGACATCGAGCTAACGGTTATTTCTGTAAAAGGGGATCAAGTAAAATTGGGAATCAACGCACCAAAGAACGTAGATATTCATAGAAAAGAAGTTTATCTCTCTATCCAAGAAGAGAACACTGAAGCTTCTAAACGAGTCGACAATCTGTTTAACCTTTTGCCAAAAAATGATTAATTATTTTTTTGAAACTATTAAAGACTAGTAGAAATGACCGATAATAGAACTGTAAGCAATGAGAAGAAGGGCGGCCGACCTTTGTGCCTTGTTGCAAACCAAAAAATGATATAGTTCACATGGATGTGGGCTTACTTTCAAGGAGGAAATTATTGTTATGAGAATTAATCATAATATTGCGGCGCTTAACACTTACCGTCAATTAAACAGTGCTTCTACTGCTCAAGGGAAATCTATGGAGAAGTTATCATCAGGTCTTCGCATTAACCGTGCTGGTGATGACGCTGCCGGTCTTGCAATTTCTGAAAAAATGCGTGGGCAAATTCGTGGGCTTGATCAAGCTTCACGTAACTCACAAGATGGTGTTTCTTTAATCCAAACAGCTGAAGGAGCTTTGAATGAAACTCATAGTATCCTCCAACGTATGCGTGAATTAACTGTTCAGGCTGGTAACTTGGGTACTAATGAAGCTGAAGATTTACAATCTATTCAAGATGAAATTAGTAATTTAATTGAAGAAGTTGATGGAATCTCTGACAGAACTCAATTTAACGGTAAGAACCTAATAGATGGTACTTATGCTAGCGGTGCTGCTACATTGACTTTCCAAATTGGTGCTAACGGTTCACAACAACTTGAACTTAAGATTGAAAATATGTCAGCAGGCAGTTTAGGTCTATCTGCTACATCAAACATTTCAAGCCTTGATGTAACAGGTTTCACTGCTGGATCAAGTACTGATGCTGCTCTTGCAATCATTGACAAAGCAATCGAACAAGTTTCTGGACAACGTTCAAAACTTGGAGCGAATCAAAATCGATTAGAACACACCATTAATAACTTAAATAATGCATCTGAAAACTTGACTGCTGCAGAATCACGTGTGCGCGATGTAGACATGGCAAAAGAAATGATGGAACAAACAAAGAATTCAATTCTTTCTCAAGCTGCACAAGCGATGCTAGCACAAGCTAATCAACAACCACAAGGTGTATTACAATTATTAAGATAATTAAATATAATTAAAGTGATTTTTATAACAAAAATAAGTCGACTTTCGTCGACTTATTTTTGTAGATTGGAATAGGAAAGGTGATCATCGATGGAGGATGTATTAGAGGTAAGAAAAACAGCACTAGAACTCATAAATAATTTAGAATCCAGATCAAAAAGTATTAATAAGCTTTTTTTGAAAAACGAAATAGAAGAAGGTACTAATAGGTTATTAATTTTTACTGAGGACATTGTTGTTCTTACAGAAGGATTATCAGTAATTGATTCTGAACAAACCACTTATCGAATTTCAGAAATAAACCAGAAGCTTAACGATATTTTAGGTGCGTTGGAAATGAACGATCCGTTATATGTATCTGAAATTTTAGAACAGGAAATAATTCCTTTGTTAATATACTGGAAGGAGAAACTCTCATAAAATGAGAAAACTAAAATTAAGCATCTGTATGATGGTGAAGAACGAAGAAGAAAATTTAAAAAACTATTTACCGAGCCTTACTCCTTTGCTAAAGGACAATATGGTGGAATTAATCATTGTTGATACAGGATCAACGGATAAAAGTAAAGAAATAGCTTTTGAATTCACCAGTAAAATTTATGAAAAACAATGGAACAATGATTTTTCTTCTATGAGGAACTATACAATTTCAAAAGCAGTTGGTGAGTGGATATTCATAATTGATGCAGATGAACAATTAGTAAATGGAGTGGGACTTTTAGATGTTCTAGATAGTTCAAAGTCAAAAAAATTTAACACGATTCAGATCGGGGTTAGAAATTTCAGTTATAAGAAGAATAATTTATATTCAACAATGGTTTCACCAAGACTATTTAGAAATGATAATGAATTTAAGTATGATGGTTCGGTACATAACCAACCTAAATTTAAAACCCCGATAATTAATCTGACTGATGTATATCTTAATCACTACGGGTATATAAGAGATGATGAACAACTAATGGAGAGAAAATTTAATAGAACTAGTCAATTACTTAAAGTGGAGTTAGAAAAGAACCCGAATAATATTTATTATAGATTTCAACTTGCACAAAGCTATGGATTACATGGAGAAACAGAAAAAGCATTTGAACAAATCAAAATGGCTTATTCGTTACTAAAGGATAAAGAAAAAACTGCTAAACTATATATTTATGGTGTATATGCAAAATTAGCTTACGTTTTAGAGAAAAATGAACAAACCATTGATATTTGTAAAGAAGGATTAGAGATAAGTGAAGAATATATCGACCTTAGTTATTATCTCGCAAGCGCATACGAAAGATTGGGAATGGAACAAGAAGCCACTATTCATTTCATAAAATATTTTGAATTGCTTAATAGGTTAGAGCAATTAGAAATTGGAAAAAGTTCTGCTATGGAATTTCATAAAACAGATGAAAGATCGGTTACTGTGGCAGCATATAAATTAGTGGATTTATTGTTAAAAGACCCCGTAAAAGCAAAAAGTGGTGAAAGTTATATCAGTTTGATTAAGGATGAATATTTTAAAAATGAACAATTGATTAAATACTTTATCGAAATGAAAGAATTCCAGAATATAAACGAACTCATATATAAAACAGAAAATAATAAAGTTCGTGAGGTAATGATAAATACCACTGAAAAGCACAAGGACAAATTACCCTCAGATAAACTACGGAATTTGCACCAAGAGTTATCCAAAGGTGAGGGTATATACCAACATCTAAATAAAATTAGAATTTCTAAAACATTAAATGAGAAAATAAATAATATCAGATTATTTTTTAATAAATATAACTTAAGGACAACTCCTTCCACATTTTTAGAGGAAGTATTCCAAAAAATCCTTGATTTAGACCTATCATTGATTGATTTTGGGACCAAACTTTCTGACGATATGTTATTTTTTGTATGCTCAAAAATTATGAACAAAGATAATGTAGATAAATTCAGAACTCAAATCATGGAAACAGAATTAAAAGAGCATGATTACAATTTTAATAGGGCGTACTTCGTCATTTCAAGCTGTTATCTTAGTTATATAATTAATTCAGGTATGACTGAAGAGGATAATATAAGCAATTATAAACAGATATTTTTCAACTATATTAAGAGTGGTTATGTTTATATTTTAAATCTTTATCAAGAAAAAAAATTAAGAATTATTTATAAAACATTAGGCAATAAAGAACATGCATTTATAATTAGTATGTTATTTGCCAATCAATTAGAAGAAATGGGTAATAAAAGAGGTGCATTAAATTATTACAAAGAAGCCATTGAAAATCATAGTGATTATAGAAGATTAGTAAAAGAATTTTATATAAAAAGAGTATTATGATGTTAGTTAGAAGGGTGAAATTTATTGTGGGATACTGAATGATTAAGTTATTAGGCAGTAATTCCACTCTTCTTTAAATATCAAATAGAGGGAATGAAAGTGAGAATCATGGAAAGTAATGAAAAATTATTTCAAATAAAAGATAAGATAGAACAAATGATTAATGAAGGATATTTAAATGAAGCCAAGGAGTTATTAAATAGAATTGAAAAAAAAGTTGAGATAGATTCAGATATTCTTTCCATGCAAGGAACTTTGCTCATACTAGAAGGTCATTATGAAAACGCAAGAATATTATTATCTGAGGCAATTAAAAAGTTTCCTTTAAATCAAGATATTATGTTTAATCTTGCATATGTATTCGAAATGGAAAACAAAAGTGAAGAAGCTTATAGGATATATAGAGATCTAGAGTTGATTGGAACTGAAGATATCCAGAATGATGTGTCGGAAGCGATAGATAATTTAAACGTTAAAAGGATAGAAGAGCCGCCAGCAAAGAAAAAATTAGCTTTCTTTGTTAAAAAAGGGATGGATTCTTTCCTTATCAGGATAATAGATGAACTCTCTGAAAATTATATTGTGAAAAAAATTATTATAAATAATTTGAAAGATATTGAAATTGGTATGAAATGGTGTGACATTTGCTGGTTTGAATGGTGTGATGAATTGATCGGTTATGGTTCAAAATTAGCATTGGCAAATGAAAGACAGATTATCTGCAGGGTACATAGTTATGAAGCTTTCACAAACTTTCCTCAAAGTGTAAATTGGGAAAATGTTAATTTAACCATATTTATTGCAGAGCATATAAGAGAGGTATTTTTGGAGAATACAGATTTAGACTATTCCAGAACAGCAATTGTTCCTAATGAAGTTGACTTGGGTGCATATACATTCAAAGAGAGGAAGCCAGGCTATAACATAGCCTTTGTAGGATACATAAATTATAAAAAAGGTCCTATGCTATTGCTCCATACTTTTAAAAGTATTTGGGATACAGATAAAAGGTATAAATTATTTATTGCAGGTCAGTATCAAGATTTAAGAGATAAGCTTTATTTTGATCAAATGATAGTGGAAATGGGCATGGAAGATAATGTGTTTTTTGAGGGATGGCAAACTGACCTGGATACTTGGTTAGAGGATAAACATTATATACTTTGTACAAGTTTGCTTGAATCACAAAATGTAAGTGTTATGCAGGCGATGTCTAAAGGGATTAAACCAATAATTCATAACTTTGTTGGTGCAAAGAACATATACCCCTCAAAATTCATTTGGAATACCATCGATCAAGCTGTTAGTTTAACTATTGATAAAGAAGGTTACCATTCCCAAAATTACAGGGAGTATATAAAACTTAATTATTCTTTAGATAGCCACATTACTTCTATAAAAAAAATTTTGAGTGAATCATACTAAGTGAGTCTTTTTTATTCTTAACCAGCCAAAATTAAGGGTATTGAAGTGTGACCTGCACTTTAATATTCTTAATTCATAAAGTGAGTTAGAGATAGGTCAAAAGATTTACAAGTGTAAGGACTTCGCCTTTGAAATTCGTTGTGAACAAAAATATTTAATCTATCTAAATCTCCTCCAATACTTTAATAACTTTCCCCATCTAAATCTAAAACAAAAATCCCCACAATATAATGGAATTTAATTAAATAACTAAACTTTCCTCCTTTATTTCCCGATATAATCCATATAACCATTAGGAGGATTAAATAATGATTGAAAAAGTGACAGGTGGATTTACAGGATTGCAATCATTTGAAAGATTCAATAGCCAAACAAGTGAAGCGGTTAAACAAATACAGATTCAGGAACGACACCAAGAGGAAGCAACAACAAAAGAACCTGTCACAAAAGAAAAAATGCAAGACGTCGTTCATGGGATGAATGAATTTTTATCAGCTTCTAATTCACATCTTAAATTTGAATTTCATGATAAATTGAAAGAATACTACGTTACGATTGTTGATGACGAATCACAAGAAGTCGTTAGGGAAATACCAGCAAAAAAGATCCTCGATATGTATGCGGCAATGACGGAATATGTTGGTTTAATGGTAGATAAGAAAATTTAAAGATAGGAGATTATTATGAGTAATGATATGAGAATAGGTGGGCTTGCAAGTGGCATGGACACTGATCAAATCATAAAAGATTTAATGAAGGCTGAAAGAATACCTCTCGATAAGCTGGAGCAGAAAAAGCAATATTTAGAGTGGCAGCGTGATGATTATCGGGATATGAATAAAGCCATGTTTGATTTTAGTAATCTTATTTTTGATGGCGTGATGAAGCACACAACATATTCACAGAAAACGATTGAAACCTCTGACCCCAATGCGGCTTCTATTAGAAATATTAATTCTACTTCAGATTTCAATGGTACCTTGAAAATAGACCAATTAGCATCATCGGCTACCATGTTTAGTGCGAATTCGGTCTTCACTTCTGGATTTGACCCTGCTGCGAGTCTAAGTGATGCTGGTGTTACTGGTACGCAATCTATTACAATAAAAGCTATCAAACCAGATGGGACCATTGAGACAAACGGATATACTCTATCATTTGATCCAACCACTGAGTCATTGAATAGTGTTATGTCAAAAATTAACGCCAGTTCAAACGTAACCATGTTTTATGATTCATTTACAAGAAAAGTTTCTGTTACAGCTAAAAATAGCGGAGATGTTTCTGGAGGGGATGAAATCCAGCTATCCGGGTCTTTTTTAACAACAAACCTTGGTTTGGATACGACTAATACAATTGCAGCTGATCCAGACGGAAATCCAGGGACCAATGATGGCAGAGGTTCTTTAGGAATGAATGCAAAATTTAGCTATAACGGTCTTTCAACCGAGAGAACTACGAACACATTTCAATTAAACGGTTTTGAGGTATCACTTAAAGAAGCTGATCCAACTAAGACCATTACCTTTTCATCAATACCAGATACGGAAAAAATCCTAGACAAAATCGTCAAATTCGTGGACGAATACAATAAATTAATCGAAAAAGTAAACGGTGAACTAAACGAAAAGAAATATCGTGACTTCCAGCCATTAACTTCAACACAAAAAGAAGGTATGGCTGAAAAGGAAATTGAATTGTGGGAAGAGAAATCTCATAGTGGAACTCTTCGTAATGATTCTGTCTTATCCTCAGGTGTAAATAAAATGCGTGTAGATTTATATAGTACTGTATCCGGCGGAACATCTTCTACGAATCAATTAGCTCAAATAGGCATTAAAACCTCTAGTAATTATTTAGATAATGGCAAATTAGTCATCGATGAAAGTAAGCTCAAAGAAGCTATTTCTAAAGACCCGAATGGAATTTATGAGCTCTTTGCTAAAAGTGGAACTACTTCAAACGAACAGGGACTTGGTAGAAGGTTACGTGAAACTTTAAAGGACACTATGGGCAGCATTGAGAAAAAAGCGGGAAAATACTCAAGTGTAAATAACACATTTTCTATTGGCCGGTTATTAACCAATATGAACTCTCAAATCGACCGCTTCCAAGATCGTATGGTTCAGGTTGAGAACCGCTATTGGCGCCAATTCACCGCTATGGAAAAAGCCATCCAACAATCCAACCAACAATCTATGTTCTTAATGAATCAATTTGGTGGAGGCATGTAATGTTAAAGATGCAAAAACTAAAGGAGTGTCAATATGGCAATCAATAACCCTTATACAGCATATCAGAACAACTCGGTCAACACTGCATCCCCTGGGGAGCTGACACTTATGCTTTATAACGGAAGTTTAAAGTTTATTCATATCGCTAAGAAAGCCATTGAAGAAAGAAATATGGAATTGAAAAATACGAATATCCAGAAAACACAAGCAATTGTTAATGAATTGATGGTGACCCTTAATACTGATCTGGAAGTTTCACAGAGTTTAATGTCTTTATATGACTACATTAATCGTCGTTTGACTGAAGCAAATATAAAGAATGAGGTTACTATTTTAAATGAAGTGGAAGGCTATATAACAGAATTTCGAGATACTTGGAAAGAAGTTATACAGTTGAATCGTCAAAAGCAGCACGCCGGAGTAGGTGGGCAAGCTTAATGAGCGCGGTTCTTCATTGTTATACCATAACAAAGAAATTAAAAGAAGCGATTGAAAAATTGAATGAAGAAAATAGAGAAACAACCATTGAAGAAATTGATTCTCTTTTAGAAAAAAGACAGCAACTACTAGGTACTATCAATCCTCCATTTTCAGCAGAAGAGCAGTCTTTAGGTAAACAAATGATTACTTTGAATAAGGAAATCGATTCGAATCTACTAAAATTACGTGCTGAAGTTAAACGTGATATGAATAACTTAAATAAGAAAAAAGAATCAGCGCAAAAATATAGAAACCCCTTTGAATCCATGCAATATGATGGAATGTTCTATGATAAAAAGAAATGAATGAAAGCTTCGTAAAATAATCCCGATTATTTTATGAGCTTTTTTTAAGAGAATAAGAATTATCAAAATAATGTCTTGCTATAAGAGTACAGGTGGAAGAGCTACCAATCATATATTGAAAAAGTTGATAAAACCATAGTAGACACCGAAAACTTCTTGCTAGCCTTGGCGAAAATCCCCTAGAAAAATATAAATTCTATGTGATAACCAAATTAAATACTCAAAATTGGAAGATGTCTTAATGTACCTATTTTCGGTGCCAGGCACATAAACCCTCGTCGGTGCCAGGCACTAAAAGCATAAAAGTACCTGGCAACTACAACCACAACCCCTAAACCCATTCACAAACCCGCCTCAATTTATACACCAATTCTCCAAATTCCCTCCGTTTATTCCCCATCAAAAGTGAGAAAATAATACTATAAAGAGTGATGGTTGAGTAAATACACATTGGAAATAGCTCAGTCAAATACACATCGTACCTCACTCTATCACTTTTCCAAACCCTTATCACATCAATGCATTCGACAATGTTCACAGTAACATGACAAAAATGTCGGATAGTTGACAAAAAATTTTGAAAGTTTAGGCAGGGATATTTAAGGGAATGGAGAATATATAAACATAGCTTTATTTTTAAAAGGAGGAGTTTACATGTTGAACTACAACATTCGAGGCGAGAACATTGAGGTAACTCCAGCGATTCGCGAACACGTGGAGAAGAAGATTGGCAAGTTAGACCGTTACTTTAATGAAACTCCTGATGCAAATGTACATGTTAATTTGAAAGTGTATCCTGATAAAAATACGAAAACTGAAGTGACTATTCCAATGCCGCAATTAGTTCTACGTGCAGAGGAACGCAACGCAGATATGTATGCGGCCATTGATCTGATAGTAGATAAATTGGAGCGTCAAATTCGCAAACATAAAACAAGAGTGAACCGGAAGATGCGTGAAAAGGGCAGCCCGAAGGAGTTCTTCGCGGCTCAGGAAGATCTGAATCATGTTTCCCCTAACGGTGCAGCTGCCGTTGAATTGGAGGAAGATGACGATGCGGAAGTAGTAAGAACAAAACAGTTCAATCTGAAACCGATGGACAGCGAAGAAGCGATCCTGCAGATGAATATGCTGGGTCACACATTCTTCATCTTCACTGACGCAGAGACGAACGCAACGAACATTGTGTACAAGCGTCGTGACGGCAAGTATGGCTTAATTGAGACAAACTAAATACATCATCGAAATCCTGTAGTCGCTTTGACTGCAGGATTTTTTTAGTGGATAGGAGGATTTTACCATTTTTTGTCGAAGTTTGAAGGTAGACAAAAAATAGGGGGAAATCAAATGAGAGATCCACGATTAGGGAAGTTAGCGGATGTACTGCTGACTCATTCATTGAAAGTCAAAGAAGGGGAAAAGCTCATGATTGCCGGAGAGCATTCAACGAAGCCCCTAATAAAAGAGCTCCTTAAAAAAGCTTACGAAATAGGAGCTATTCCTTACTTTGAACTGGGAGACCAGGAATTAAATCGGATCATGGCCACACATGCCAAACCAGAGCAGATGATTCTGCGAAATAAATGGAATTTGGAGCAGTATCAGGATTTGGACTCCTTTATCAGTATTGCCAGTGATGCCAACGACGCGGAGATGAGCGAAGTCCCTGCTGAACAATGGCAGGAACTTATGCCCCATATGAAAGAATCCAATGATTATCTCATACAAAACAAAAAGTGGGTTCTATTAAACTATCCAAACTCCTCACTCGCCCAAAAAGCGAAAATGAGCTATGACTCATTCTTCAACTATCTCATGGAAGTCTGCACGGTCGACTACAAGCAGATGGAAGCAGCCCAGAAACCACTGAAAGAGCTGATGGACAAAACGGACAAGGTACGCATTACCGGTGAAGGGACGGACCTTACGTTTTCCATCAAGGACATTCCGTCTGTCATGTGTTTCGGAGAGCGGAATATTCCGGACGGAGAAGTATATACGGCTCCTGTGAAGGATAGCGTGAACGGGACGATCTCTTATAATACGCCGACTCTGTACCGAGGTTTTTCTTTTAACAATGTGTCCCTTACCTTTGAAAACGGAAAAATCATCAAAGCAACCGCGGATAAAACGAAGGAACTGAACGATATTCTGGATACAGACGAAGGTGCCCGCTTTATCGGGGAGTTTGCCCTTGGGGTGAATCCGAAGATCAATGAGCCGATGCTGGATATTTTATTTGATGAAAAAATCAACGGAAGCTTTCACTTCACACCGGGACAAGCCTATGAACAGGCAGACAACGGAAACCGTTCCAATGTCCATTGGGATATGGTGTGTATCCAGCGCCCTGAATACGGCGGCGGGGAAATTTATTTCGATGATGTTTTAATTCGTAAAGATGGGTTATTTGTAGTAGAAGAGCTAAAAGGATTGAATCCTGACGCTTTAATCTAAAGGAGGATTTCACCATGACGTATTCCATTATAGGATTTGACCCGGAAGAGATGGAATGGGGGATTGCAGTCCAATCCAAGTTCCTCGGTGTTGGTTCGGTTGTGCCGTTTGCGAAAGCGGGAGTCGGGGCTGTGGCGACTCAGTCCTACGCCAATACTTCCTACGGGCCCCAGGCGCTTCAACTGATGGAGGAAGGTAAGACGGCGGAAGAGGTACTTGATATCATCACCAGGGATGACCCGGAGCGCCCATTGCGCCAGGTGGGATTGATCGATGCGTGTGGCAACCCGGCCACTGTTACCGGTGAAGGGTGCTATGACTGGGCAGGTGGACAGACTGGAATGCATTTTGCCGCTCAGGGAAATATTTTAGTAGATGATCAAACCGTGAAGGCGATGGCGGATACCTTTGAGTCCACCACCGGGTCTTTGGCTGAAAGGCTGCTCCACGCCCTCGATGCCGGCCAGGAAGCAGGCGGTGATTCCCGTGGCATGCAGTCGGCTGCCCTATTAGTCGTAAAGGAGAACGGTGGATATGGCGGGTTCAATGATCGGTATATTGACCTCAGAATTGATGATCACGCCTCTCCTATCCAGGAACTGAAGAGGATCTATCTACTACATCAGCTCTACTTTAAAGAATCAGATGCCGGCAGGGTGGTCCTTATCGAAGGTGACATTCACGATGAAGTGGAACGTGAACTCACCCGTCTTGGCTATGCAAAAGAAGAGCAGTCCCTCTATCAAAATTTGAAAGACTATCTCCATACGGAGAACTTCGAAATGCGTGAGCAGGAAGAGAATTATATCGATTTGGATGTCTTGGATTATATGAAAAATCAAGGAAGATAATTGTAAAAAGAACCAGTCGGAAAGTGATTGGTTCTTTTTTCTTGTTTTAAAACAGTTTAATGCTTGCCTGAAATGTTATATAATGAACCTTTGTGTACGGGACTCAGAGAAGTTGGAGGTAATTACAAACATGAGTACAGTCGGAAGAAATGAACCATGCCCATGCGGCAGTGGAAAGAAATATAAGAAATGTTGCGAAAACGTTGTGAATATAGATACCCTGGTAAGTCAGGAACTGGATGTGCTGCAGGCACAGCTGTATGACTTCATAGCTACGGCTCAGTCTGCCGAGATGGAAGAATCCTATCATCACTATCTGTCCAAGATGGATTTGATGCAGGCGGATCCTGATATATACGAAATGGCATTTGTCAGTTGGTACGGAGCGACTCAGAAGGATGCTGACGGTGTTCGTTTGATCGAACGGTTTGTGGATAAGCAGCTGAGCACGGTGACTCGACCACAGACAGCTGAGGTATTGGAGTCTTGGAAAAATGTACGGGTGACAGCGGGTACGGTAGAGAAGCTTGATGACAATACACTGCGTGTCGGGGAAGCGATCACGGGAGATACGCTTATCGTGACCGAGAAATTCGGTAAGCTTGAAGAGAACAGCTTCTTCCTGGGATTATTATTGCCGAACGGGGAGAAATATCTTCCGTTTGCTCAATACTTCATTTATCCGGCGATTGAAAAGGCGGCGATGGAGTTAGTGAAGATCCGTTTCGAACAGGGTGAGTTTGAAACTCTTCATGGTTACTTATCAGGTCAGTACCTGGAAATCGCGGATGTCGGATTCGTCCTTTATAGTGCGGAGAAGAAGAAGGCTGGAAAAGCAGCGGCAACGGATAAAGCGTCTGCTGAATCAGATCCAGCGCATGATTCTGATAAGGGTTCTGCAGACTCCATTGAAGGCGTCGAAATCTGGAAGACGCCGGAATACAATGAAGCGATCACTTCACTTCAATCCTTCCTGACTGAAAAAGGGGAAGATAAGAAAGAGAGTGAACTGCTCGTAGCCGTATTGGAAAAATACTTCTACACAGAACGCCCTACGATCCGCAACCCGAAAATCTACTCGGGGGCTATGGTCGACATGGCGAAAAACATCGACGAAATCAGTATCCGCCACGTTCAAAAAGAACTCGCCGAATACTTCGATGTCTCTGCCAACAGCATCTCAAGACGAAGCAAGCAAATCTGGGAAAGCTACCAGGACACCGTCTACGAACTGCTGAAAGCAACGAACGCCTAAACCAAACTCAATACACACCCTACAAAAGTCGTCTGATAAAGGCGGCTTTTTTTGAGGGACGGACCTCCCAAATCACGACCGTTGTGGAAAGAAAGGTTGATATGAAAGCATTCAACCTTCCAAAGGGCAGCAATAGGGAGGTCCGTCCCTCAAAGGCTTAAGTTGTAACCGGTATGGGATAGTGGTAAGATTGATAGGGAAAATATCGTGTTTGTGTGGGAGGATAATTGGGTTTTGTAGCGAATTTTAAGTAGAGTGATGCGGAAGAGGTCCTGGGAATTTACAGGGATTTCACATTATTCTCATCCAAATCTCATTTTCTTTCGTTATACTTGTGACGTTTGGCTCTCATTCCAACACAGATAAAGGAGCGTTTATACATGCTTGGTCTACTAAATAAAGTGTTTGATGCGAATAAAAGAGAATTAAAAAGGCTGGAGAAGCTGGCCGATCAAATAGAAGAATTAGGTCCTGATATGGAACGTTTGACGGATGATGAAATCCGTGAAAGAACGGAGCGTTTCAAAGAACGCTATCAAAAGGGTGAAGATTTAGAGGACATGCTCGTTGAAGCATTTGCTGTCGTACGGGAAGCGGCACGCCGCGTATTGGGTCTATACCCGTACCGCGTCCAGCTCATGGGTGGTATCTCCCTTCATGGCGGGAACATCTCCGAGATGAAAACCGGTGAAGGTAAAACCCTCACGGCGACGATGCCTGTTTACTTAAATGCCATCACAGGAAAAGGCGTTCACGTCATCACGGTCAATGATTATCTGGCGAGCCGTGATGCGGAGGAAATGGGGAAACTGTACAATTTCCTGGGACTGACTGTTGGGCTCAATCTCAACTCAATGTCTAAAGATGAAAAACGCGAAGCATATAGTGCGGACATCACATATGGTACGAATAACGAATTCGGATTCGATTACCTTCGTGATAACATGGTCCTCTACAAAGACCAAATGGTTCAGCGCAGCCTTCATTTTGCCGTTATTGATGAGGTCGACTCCATCTTGATCGATGAAGCACGTACACCATTGATCATTTCAGGTAACGCCCAGCGCACGCCTCAGCTTTATATCCAGGCGAATGCGGTCGTACGTACTCTGAAAAAAGAAGAAGATTACACATATGATGAAAAAACAAAAGGTGTTCAATTAACGGAAGATGGAATCAGCAAGGTGGAAAGAGCCTTCCATATTGATAACCTGTTTGATATTTCACACGTAACCCTGAACCACCACATCAACCAGGCGTTGAAAGCTCATGTAAGTATGCACCGTGATGTGGATTATGTTGTCCAGGAAGGCGAAATCGTCATCGTTGACTCCTTCACGGGACGTCTGATGAAAGGCCGCCGTTACAGTGACGGTCTTCACCAATCGATTGAAGCAAAAGAAGGTCTTGAAATTCAGAATGAAAGCATGACGATGGCAACGATCACGTTCCAGAACTACTTCCGTATGTATGAAAAGCTGTCTGGTATGACGGGTACAGCGAAGACGGAAGAAGAAGAGTTCCGTAATATTTACAATATGAACGTTATTGTCATCCCTACGAATAGACCGATCGTTCGTGATGACCGCGCCGATTTAATTTACGCGTCCATCGAAGGAAAGTTCAACGCCGTAGTGGAAGACATCAAAGAACGTAACGATAAAGGACAGCCTGTACTGGTCGGTACGGTTGCCGTTGAAACGTCAGAATTGATTTCTAAGCTCCTCACGAAAAAAGGCGTACGCCATAACGTGTTGAATGCGAAAAACCATGGCCGTGAAGCGGAAATCATTTTAGAAGCGGGTCAGCCTGGTGCTGTGACGATCGCCACGAATATGGCCGGTCGTGGTACAGATATCAAGCTTGGCGAAGGCGTCATCGATCTTGGCGGTCTTGCCGTCATCGGTACGGAACGTCACGAATCAAGACGTATCGATAATCAGCTTCGTGGACGTTCCGGACGTCAGGGAGATCCAGGGGTGACTCAATTCTATCTTTCAATGGAAGATGAATTGATGAGAAGATTCGGCTCCGACAACATGAAGAGCATGATGGAACGTCTTGGAATGGACGATTCCCAGCCGATCCAGAGTAAAATGGTCAGCCGTGCTGTCGAATCGGCTCAAAAACGAGTGGAAGGAAACAACTTCGACGCTCGTAAACAGCTTCTTCAATATGATGATGTCCTGCGTCAACAGCGTGAAATCATCTACAAGCAGCGTAACGAAGTCATCGATTCCGAAAACCTTCGTGACATCGTTGAAGGCATGATTAAATCAGTCATCGAGCGCCAGGTAGCGGCTCATACGGCAGAAGAAGAGATGGAGAATTGGAATCTGCAAGGTATCGTGGATTACGTCAATGCCAACCTTCTACCGGAAAATGACGTGACAGTCGACGACCTTCGTGGAAAAGAAGCCGATGAAATGATGGCTCTCATCTTTGAAGATGTACAGCATCGCTACAATGAAAAAGAAGAGCAGCTGACACCGGAACAGATGCGTGAGTTTGAAAAGGTCATCCTGCTTCGCGCCGTTGATACGAAATGGATCGATCACATCGATGCCATGGATCAACTTCGCCAGGGTATCCACCTCCGTGCATACGGACAAAATGATCCACTGCGTGAATACCAGCATGAAGGCTTCGCCATGTTCGAAAGCATGGTACTCGCCATCGAAGAAGACGTGGCAAAATACGTCATGAAAGCGGAAATCCGCAACAACCTGGAACGCCAGGAAGTGGCCAAGGGCCAAGCGGTCAATCCGAAAGAAGACGGAGCAAAAACCAAAAAACAACCAGTCCGCAAACAAGCAGACGTCGGACGCAACGACCCATGCCCATGCGGAAGCGGCAAAAAATACAAACACTGCCACGGCATAACCGGATAATTTTTATGATTTGAGATGATACCTGGGACTTATTTTGCTAAAATAAATCCCAGGTACTTTTCCGTTTTTTATGGGTTAGATAAATTAGAAGGCATTAATAATGAATATACTTGTAAAATTGGCAAGTGATAAAACACTATTGATTGAAGCGGAAGGTGCTCGACTCCTGCGGGAAACGCGTGGAAGTTGAGACCCCACAGGGCTTTAGCCCGAGGAGGCTCAAGCCACGCCCCGCGGAAAGCGAGCACCTGCAGCGGAAATCACACTACTGTCTAATACAAACTTCAAAATGATTTTTACAAAACAACAACCCAAATAACTATAGAGGTGACCACACATGGAACTATCAGAAATCAGAGCAGAGTTAGAAAAATCAGCTAAGACATTAGCGGACTTCAGGGGGTCTCTTTGACTTAGAAAACAAAGAGGCACGAATCCAGGAACTGGACGAAATCATGGTCCAACCCGACTTCTGGGATGACCAGCAAACAGCACAGGGACTGATCAATGAAGGAAACGGCTTGAAGGAACTCGTCAATGAATACAAATCATTGCTTGAATCACAAGAGAACCTCGAATTGACACTTGAACTGGTCAAAGAAGAGCCGGATGAAGAACTTCAAAAAGACCTGGAAGAAGAGCTTGCTGACTTGGTCAAACGTTTAAATGACTACGAGCTGCAGCTTCTTCTAAGCGAAGAACATGATAAAAACAATGCGATCCTTGAACTGCATCCCGGTGCAGGCGGAACCGAGTCCCAGGATTGGGGTTCCATGCTTCTCCGTATGTACACACGTTGGGGTGAAAAACGCGGATTCAAGGTGGAAACACTCGACTATCTTCCAGGTGATGAAGCAGGGATCAAGAGTGTAACGTTAGCGATAAAAGGTCACAACGCATACGGCTACTTGAAAGCTGAAAAGGGCGTACACCGTCTTGTGCGTATTTCACCGTTCGATTCCTCAGGCCGTCGTCACACATCATTCGTATCTTGTGAAGTGATGCCTGAATTCAATGAAGAAATTGAAATCGACATCCGTACGGAAGATCTGAAAATCGATACGTACCGTGCAAGTGGAGCCGGTGGACAGCATATCAATACGACCGACTCAGCTGTCCGTATCACTCACTTACCGACTAACGTGGTGGTAACGTGTCAATCGGAGCGTTCTCAAATCAAGAACCGTGAGTCAGCGATGAAAATGCTGAAAGCGAAGCTCTATCAGAAGCGGATCGAAGAGCAGGAGCAGGAGCTTGCTGAAATCCGTGGAGAGCAAAAAGAAATCGGATGGGGAAGCCAAATCCGTTCCTACGTCTTCCACCCATACTCCATGGTCAAAGACCACAGAACCAACACAGAATCAGGAAACGTACAAGGCGTCATGGACGGTGACATCGACCCATTCATCAACGCCTACCTGCGATCCAAAATAAAGTAATACGTGATAAAAAACTGACCCCGTCAACCACTGGCGGGGTCAGCTTTTTTGAGGGACGGACCTCTAATCAGCACCATAAAGCCACTGTTTCCCCCCAGCCAAGGTCCGTCCCTCAAACCTCACCTCATTAATGCTTTAACACGTTATTGAACTGTTATTTACACCTTTATGCGCCCATGCTATACTCTCAAAGGTTGATACAGGAGGGTCTGATGAAGGTATCACCCTCTATATCATCTTCTTCATCACAGGTTTATGAAAACAGAAGTTCTGCGTTTCTTTGGATGTATATGTATACTTCTTCACAATCCAGGGGTGCCCTTACGGAGGTCCGTCCCTCGAGGAGAGTTGCATCAAAGAAAGCGTTTGTACTCATACTATTAATACATAGGTTAAAGGAGTCGTACTGGATGGGTTTGAAGGAAAGGCGTCGTGAGCAGGTAGTTAATCCACGTAAAGAAAAATTGTTAGAGTATTTGTTTGTTGTGTTCGGTTCAACCATTGTGGCCATTGCGTTTAATGTTTTCTTACTGCCGAATGAGGTCGCTTCAGGAGGAGTAAGCGGGATATCCACGATTCTGAATGGATTGTTTGACTGGAAGCCCGCATATGTTCAGTGGGCATTCAATATACCATTATTCATAGCAGGATTGATCTTCCTTGGTCTTCAATTTGGAGTCAAGACAGCTATCGGTACGGTGTTTTTACCACTGGTCGTGTTCTTGACCGAAGACTGGAAACCCTGGACGGAGGACCCCCTGCTTGGAGCCTTATTCGGGGGAATCGGAGTAGGACTTGGATTAGGGATCGTATTTCGTGGAAGAGCTTCTACGGGAGGGACGGACCTTGCAGCCCAGATTGTCAATAAGTTCACGGGTCTGTCCTTGGGAACCTGTGTTGCCCTGATAGACGGGATGATCGTCCTTTCTGCAGCCATCGTTTACGATATTGAACGTGGATTATATGCTTTGATCGGTTTATATGTAACAAGTAAAACCATCGATCTCGTCCAAGTAGGAATCAGCAGATCGAAAATGGCGCTGATCATTACCAATCGTCAGGAAGAAGTTCGTGAAGGAATTCTGAATAAAATAGACCGTGGAGTGACAAAACTATCAGCATACGGTGGTTATACGGATGACGAGCGCCCGATCCTCATGTGTGTCGTGGACCAGACAGAATTCACAAAACTGAAACAACTGGTCAAAACCATTGACCCTTCAGCATTCGTCGTAACAATGGACGCTTCAGAAGTATTGGGGGAAGGTTTCAAACGGGTTTAAACTTGGTATAATTATGTAATAGAGGGACGGACCTGACAACCGATCCGTGACTCTGAAATATGTTTCCTAGGGGGATAAAAATGAAGAAAAAGCTGCTAGGTGTTCTTTTTGGCGCTTCATTGGTACTTGCAGCCTGCGGTGGTAACGACGGCGACAGTACAGAAACAAGCTCCGGCGGAATGGATCCTGAAAAAATCGTGAATAATAAGTGCTCCAGCTGTCATGGTGGGAACCTTGAAGGCGGAATGGGGCCGGCCCTTAAAAATATTGGGGCAGAACTAAGCAAAGATCAAATCCTTGAAACCATCAAGAATGGTAAAGGACAAATGCCTCCTGGACTCATTAAAGGTGATGAAGCAGAAGCGGTGGCAGAATGGTTATCGAATAAGAAATAAGATTGGGAGAAGAATCCAATGGGTTCTTCTTTTATTTTTGGCGAGATCTGCTTAAACTTCCCCAATCGAGGCTGTTGTTTTATGGACAAAACTTCCTCTAAATAGATATCCACAATTGTTCCCCAATTCTTCTTTAAGTCTTTGTTACAGAACCTTTTCTCATGAAATCATGTAATGGTAATTCACCCTACCAGGTAGAATTATAACCTAGTAACTTAATCTGATTACCATCAACTTAGCGTTTGTCACGACGGTACCCCAATACGATAGGATGTAGTATTAGTACTAGTTACTAGGTATAAATAACTATAAAATGATCTGATTATAGGTAAAATCGACAACAAAACAGGTAATAAATTCACATTTTTTCAGGTTCTGAAATGTAAATGTAATAATTTTTTTCCTTAACTTACTATAAAGAGATGTTATAATAATTTTCGGAAGCGTAATTCGAGGTTTTTCACCATTTTTTGTCTAACGGTGATAAAGACGACTTTGGTTACGTGCCGTGTACATATGTCGATAACAGCCAAGAGGGTAACTACATAATACAAATTAGGTGATTTTAAAATGATAGAAATGAAAGACGTCTACAAGCAGTACAGCAACGGTGTCATGGCTGCTAATGGCTTTAACGTACACATCAAGCAAGGAGAGTTTGTGTATGTGGTTGGGCCGAGTGGTGCCGGGAAGTCTACTTTTATTAAAATGATGTACCGCGAAGAACGTCCTTCCAAAGGAGATATCGTTGTAAATGGTATCAATCTCGCAAAACTGAAAAATAGTAGAGTTCCATACTTAAGAAGAAACGTGGGGGTTGTATTCCAGGATTTCAAGCTTCTACCATCGCTGACAATCTATGAAAACATTGCCTTCGCACTTGAAGTGATAGAAGAACATCCAAAGCAGATTAAGAAAAGAGTCATGGAAGTACTGGACCTGGTAGGGTTAAAGCATAAAGCAAGAATGCTGCCGAATGAACTTTCCGGTGGGGAACAACAACGTGTATCGATTGCTCGATCCATTGTGAACACACCGAAGCTTGTGATCGCGGATGAGCCTACAGGAAACCTTGATCCCGAAACATCCTGGGATATCATGAACATTTTTGAAGAAATCAGCAACCGTGGAACCACGGTGATCATGGCTACGCATAACCGGGAAATCGTGAATACGATCAAGCATCGGGTAATCGCCATTGAAAATGGCCGGATTGTCCGGGACGAACAGCGAGGTGATTACGGTTATGAAAGCTAGAACATATGGCCGCCACTTTAGAGAAAGCTTCAAAAGCATCGGTCGTAACGGCTGGATGACATTCGCATCAGTGAGTGCTGTTACCGTGACACTACTACTTGTTGGTGTGTTCATCGTCTTGATGCTAAACATGAACAAGGTAGCAACTGATATTGAGAAAGACGTTGAAGTACGGGTCTTACTCGAAATTGGGACTGAAAAATCCCAAACTGAACAAATAGAAAAGAAGATACAAAACATAAGTGGTGTGGAATCGGTTGAGTATTCTTCCAAAGAAGAAGAACTTCAGAACCTCGTCAAGGATCTGGGAGACGATTTCAGATTGTTTGAACAAGATAACCCATTATATGATGTGTTTATCGTAAAAGCAGACAATCCAAGGGACACCGGGAAAATCGCAGGTCAAATCAGCAAGTTTGATGGTGTCAATGAAGCCCTTTACGGGGAAGCGAAGATTGAAAAACTATTCAATGTACTGGAAATGAGTCGGAATGTTGGACTTGTATTGATCATCGGTCTGTTGTTCACGGCAATGTTCCTTATTTCAAATACAATCAAAATTACCATTGTCGCCCGAAGAAGGGAAATCGAGATAATGAAACTCGTGGGTGCAACCAACTGGTTTGTACGCTGGCCATTCATATTAGAAGGTTTATGGCTTGGAATTTTAGGTTCTATTATCCCGATCGCTCTTGTCTCAACAGGTTACTACTATGCCTATGGATTTATTAAACCAAAACTACAAAACAATTTTATTCA
The DNA here is from genome assembly GCF_029834455.1 of Rossellomorea sp. DA94. Classification (NCBI taxonomy): domain Bacteria; kingdom Bacillati; phylum Bacillota; class Bacilli; order Caryophanales; family Bacillaceae; genus Rossellomorea; species Rossellomorea sp. DA94. The sequence goes on along the minus strand of NZ_CP122397.1, from coordinate 4,072,253 downwards.
GATATTAGATTTTACCCCCTTTATCTATCAAGTAAACGGATTAATTCTATTAATGGGTTGCCTGATCGGGGCTTGGGGAAGCTTTATGTCTGTGCGTAAATTCTTAAAAGTGTAAAATTTGATAGGTTGATAGAAGCTGAAAGGAGCATGCCGCTTGAACAAGAAGTATTTCATATCATTATCTATTGCAGCAGCATTAACAATCGGAAGTCTACCAACGTTAGCAACCACTGCTAGCGCTAACTCCTCCGTGGAGGACTTGAAGAAACAGCAGGACGACGTTTCATCTAAAAAAGAAGAGATCAATGGCAAGATTAGTGAAAAAAATTCTCAAATCGACCAAACGATCAATAAACAAAAAGACCTTGAATCACAGATTGCCGAAATCAGTACGAAATTAAAAGATACAGAAACGAAGATTGCCGAAAAAACAAAAGAAATTGATGAAACAACAGCAAAGATCAATAAACTTAAAGCGGATATTGAAGAGTTAAAGAAGAAGATTGAAGAGCGTAATGAACTTCTGAAGGAACGTGCTCGTGCCATTCAGGAAAAAGGCGGCTCTGCCAATTACCTAGACGTACTACTAGGAGCGGAAAGCTTCGGAGACTTCATCAACCGTGTCACAGCAGTGAATACCATTGTAAGTGCAGACAAAAAGATCATGGACGAACAGAAACGTGATCAAGAGGAATTAGAGAAGAAGCAAGCGGAAGTGGAAAAGGAGCTTGCTGATCTAGAATCGTCTAAAGCAAACTTGGAATCGTTGAAGAAAGACCTTGATAGTCAAAAGGCTAAAAAAGCTGAATTATTTAAGCAGCTGGAAGCTCAACAGGCTTCATTAAAAGTAGAAAAAGCCGATCTTGAGAAAGAGTCCGATGAACTTTCAAAAATGGAACATCAGCTTGAAGGTGAAATCCAGGCTGAGCAAGCACGTCTGGCAGAATTAGCCCGTCAGCGTGAAATCGAACGTAAGCGCCAGGCAGAAGCGGAAGCGGCGAAGCGTGCAGCAGCACAACAGCAGGCGACAGCAAGCAGCAGCGGCGGGTCTTCATCAGCATCAGTAGCTCCTGAAGAAACAGCTCCAAGTGCCCCTGTAAGTGCAGGAGCATGGACAGCACCAGCACGTGGAACAATCACAACCAACTTTGGTTGGGATGTCTTAAATGGTGAGCGACGTTTCCACTACGGTACAGACATTGCGGCACGTGGAAGTGTTCCAATCTCTGCAGCAGCAGATGGTTATGTCATCAAGAGCCATTACAGCTCAAGCTACGGTAACGTAGTGTACATCACTCACTCTATTAACGGTCAAATGTTTACCACTGTGTATGCCCACATGTCTTCTTCATTAGTGAGCACTGGACAAGCAGTAAATAAAGGTGACAAAATCGGTTACATGGGTAACACAGGTTACTCTTTCGGACAGCATTTACACTTTGAACTATACAGAGGTTCATGGAGTGCGTCACACGCTAATGCTGTTAACCCACGTCAATATATTAACTTTTAAGTTTTAAAAGTCCCTCTTCTATTTTGAAGGGGGACTTTTTTGAGTGAAGGCGGAGGAACTCTTTCTTCCAACTACTTGTAAAGATTGTTAACTGGTAAATCAACAACTTGTTTACGAAAGACTGTTTTCATATCCTTATTTTTCTAGTATAATGGCAATATTCAAGTGATTTTTCGAAAAAGGCAAACTAATTGAAAGATTAGGACGCAAAACCACGGGTCTACCATTTTTATTAAAATAATGATCGCCGGGTTACCGAAAACAATGGAAGCAATGAATACTAATTCGAATCTTTTTCTAGTATCATTCAGCCTGCCTTTTTGGTGGGCTTTTTCTCTGGGAATGTTCGTTTTTGTTGGATTTGAATCTGTACGAAGGATGATGATGTTGGAGTTAGCAGATATAAAAAGACAATTAAGAAGTTTCTGCAGAAGAAATCGCACAGCATTGAAGTACACTCATATTGGTGAGTACTCTGCGGAAGAAGTGTGTGAGATGTTTATTGAATGTGTCGGAATCGAAGAGATACAAAAGATTCTACATGACATTGACATTATCAATCAACGCGGTGGAGATACCGTCAAATACTTCATGCTCATCCTCGAAGGATTGAGAGCTGCTTAAGATTTAGATTCCTTCACAGGGGAGCATATTTTCACGTCGTATACGAAAGGATCCTTCAGAGAGGGATCCTTTTTTGCCGGGAAAAGAGCACTATCACCGTCTGTAATCATGACGGTAAGGGATACACTATGAGTAAATCACTTGCCTGAATGATGGAAATTTAAGATACTAATACATAATAGGGTATATATTTCGAACGGAGGAAACGTCATGACCGGACACTTATTCGAACATCACAAAGCTTCAAAGCTGCTTGACCCGGAACGACAAGAGCTTGTACCAGTGGATAATGTATTAAAGTTGCTTCAATTGAGGAAGGAGGATATCGTTGCCGATCTAGGCTGCGGGAATGGCTATCTAACCCTTCCGATTGCCAAAGAGGTGGAGACGAAGGTCCAGGCGGTAGACCTGCAGCAGGAGATGCTTGAGTACCTTAAACATCGTGCTGGGGAAGAAAACATAGATAATATCGTGTATGTAAAGTCGTCTCTTGAATACCTTAGCTTTAACAAAAGTACATTGGATAGGGCCGTTTCTGCCTTCGTCTTACATGAAGTGCCGGACCTGATCAAAGTCTTTCAGGATCTTCACGATATGCTGAAGGACGATGGAATCTGGTTGATTCTTGATTGGGAAGCGGTGGAATCGGAAATGGGTCCTCCTTTAGAAGAACGTATACCATCTGAGGAACTTGAACGTCAGCTCAATTCAGGAGGATTCAAGACAACAGTGGGGCATCTGCATCCTTCTGTATACTATATCGTTGTGAGAAAAAACACTTCTTTATGAAAGGTGTAGAACTGAATGGATGAAAGATGGTACACCGTAGGCTCTCTTACTTTCCCATCAATCTGGGGAGCGATCATCGCCTCGTTCATTTTGACCTTTCTTTTCCTCTACTTCTGGAATCGAAAGGCTAGCGACTGGTATTCAAATGGAGTTTTTTACTGCTTGGTCATCTGGAAGCTGAGTGTCATTCTCGTTGATTTTCAAAATGTCATTGAACATCCCATTACGATCCTTTATTTCAATGGTGGAATGTGGGGGTATTGGTTAGGCTTGCTGACAGTGCTTTTATTCATTTTCGTTAAAAGGGTGGATAGGACGTCTCACCTGGTCATTGCCTGGATGAGCACAGTCGTTTTCTTTGAACTTATCTTTCATTTGCTCCAATTTGATATTCTTGCAGGGGTATTTCAATTCATCATCAACGGTGCACTGATCTTATTTTTACTGAAAAAAGAAAATGATAGCGATACTTGGGCCATCCAATTGGTGATCGTTTTCACCCTTCTTCAACTGCTATTCCAATCCATTTATGGAGGCTTTATGTTTACCACTGTCACCTGGACGTATCTCATTGTGATGGTTTATCTTATCTTTTTCAACGGAAGGTGGAAAACGAACATTGAATAAACGAAATTTTGCTCTGGCGATCGTTGCCCTGCTGATCGGGATCTTCCTGGTGAATTTGTTTCAGGATCAACAGGAAAAAAAGGCAAAAGAAGAGGCTGACCAGTTGGCCAAAGAGTCCATGGATCTGACTGATGCCAAGCAGGGGCTCACGAAAGGGGATCGTGCACCGGACTTTACCTTGACCACTTTAGATGGTGAAGAAGTCAAGCTTTCCGACTATCAGGGAAAGAAAGTGATCCTGAATTTCTGGGCCACCTGGTGCCCGCCATGTAAAGCGGAAATGCCCCATATGGAACAGTATTACGAAAAAAACGCGAAAAAAGAAAATGTCGAAATCCTTGCCGTCAACTTGACCTCACAGGATGATGGGGAGAAGGCAGTCCAGCAATTTGTCGACGGTTACGAACTCACTTTCCCCATTCTCATGGATGAGAATGGGGATATCGGAGACGAGTACCGGGCATTCACGATCCCGACCACTTACATGATCGACACAAACGGCCTCATCCAGCACAAAATCGTCGGCCCCATGAACGAAGAAATGATGGGTAAAATGGTCGAAGGGATGAAATAATGAGAGGGACGGACCTCGATCAGGACGTTTCAATGCATACACTATGAGGTATAAATAACCATGACCCAAAAAGGAGGATCACTATGTTCCACTACACAAAAGAAGTTTCAATGAATGTGAAGGATGCCGTATCAGCAGTAGAGGCAGCCTTGAAAGAAGAAAGCTTCGGGGTTCTGTGGAATCTTGACCTGGCCGCAAAGCTTCAGGATAAAGGGCTGGATTTTAACGAAGAAGTCGTTGTCCTGGAAGTATGTAATCCCCACGAAGCGAAAAAGGTGCTGGAAGAAAGCATGCTCGTCAGCTATTTCCTGCCTTGTAAAGTGACGGTATATACAGAAAAGGGAACGACGAAAATCGGTATGGCAAAGCCGAGCAAGCTGATTGAAATGGTTGATAACGATGAATTGAAGCGGTTGGCGTTGGATATCGAAAATCGCCTGATCGGGTGTTTAGAAAACGTCTGACGAGGAGAACCTGTTGCATTAATGCGACGGGTTCTTTTTTTTGCCTCCCAACACCTCATACTCCTCACAATCTTCTGAATATGATACACTTTTAAAAATACATAGATTCAGGAAGGATGACAGTGAAATGAAATTCACCACCAAGGTCGTACATAGTCAGCTGAAAGGAACAGAGGAAATCCGTAGTAAGACAACACCGATCTACCAGACGTCTGCTTTTTCTTTTACGTCTCTGGAGGAGCTTGAGGGCTTCTATGAGGGGAAGTCTCCTTATCTTTATTCAAGGACGGGTAATCCCAACACGGATGAACTTGGGAAGATGGTGGCAGAACTTGAAGGAGCTCCTGCCGGTGTCGCCACGTCTTCCGGATTGTCGGCGATCCTGGTTGGTCTCCTTGCCATTGTTCAGGCAGGGGACCATATTGTTGCGGCGGAGGATTTATACGGAGGCACTTTCCATATGCTGAAAGAAGAGCTGAAATCATTCGGTATTTCGACCTCCTTTGTCGATTTCACGAGTGAGGAGGAAATCGAGGCAGCACTTACTCCCGACACCAAACTTCTCTACAGTGAGACGGTAACCAATCCATTTATGCGGGTAGAGGATATTTCAAGAATGGTAGCTCTTGCCGAAAAGCATAACCTGAAATCGATGATCGACAATACATTTGCTACTCCATTTCTGCGTCAGCCCTACCTTGAAGGGGTCGATCTGGTCGCTCACAGCGCTACGAAGTATATCGGCGGGCATAGCGATATCACAGCGGGAGTCGTAGTCGGAAATGAAGAACTTGTTCAAAAGGCAAGGGAAAAGGTCGTCAACATAGGTTCCAACTTAAGTCCTTTTGAAGCATGGCTCACATGCCGGGGGGCGAAAACATTGGCACTTCGGGTGGGGACCCAGGCTCAGAACGCGGGAACACTTGCAGATGAACTGCGCAGCAATGAGCAGGTGAAGAAGGTCTATTATCCAATTGATCTATCCGATAAAGGAAATGGCGCAATCGTCACCATCGAACTCGATGACAGCTGCAATATCAGCACATTCTTCAAATCCCTTGGGTGGATCAAGATCATCCCGTCCTTGGCCGGCGTGGAAACAACGGTTTCCTATCCGCTTGGAACCTCTCATCGTGCCCTTCCGAGAGAAGCGCAGGAAAAACTAGGCATCAACACCCATGTGGTGCGCATATCGTTAGGTATCGAGGATGGGGAAGATATCGTTTCTCAATTCAACGAGGCAATAGCAGCTTCTGTTAAAAAATAAAAAATTCTGAAAATGGTCTTGACGTTGAGGCTGGTTACCCTTTATAATTCATCTCAACGCATGAATTTTTCACATTGACAATTAAATGCTCTTATCCAGAGAGGTGGAGGGACTAGGCCCGATGAAACCCGGCAACCTTCATGTACGCACTATGCGTCACATGAAAAGGTGCTAATTCCTGCAGGCGATCTGCCTGAAAGATAAGAGGAGGACCCTATTCAATTAGACCCTCTTCTTAGGAAGAGGGTTTTTTATTTTATCCTCTTCTCGCTTCTTAGGCTTTTGCATGGGGGTTCAGCAGGAGAATGTTTGGATGATTTCACCTGCTGATATTCTGTGAAAAATCAGCAGGTGAAATCATCCCGAAAATCAGCAGCTGAAATTCTTCACAAATTCAGCTGCTAAAAAAAACCATCCAATTCAGCAGCTGAACCCAACCAACCAACCATCCACATCAATCCAAAAACTAAAAAACTCTAGGAGGAATTCCAAATGACCAAATCATTCGATTTCGACACACTTCTTCTTCACGGCGGCCAGGAGCCGGACCCAACTACAGGCTCAAGGGCGGTACCCATCTATCAAACGACATCCTACGTGTTCGACAACAGCGATCACGCCGCAAAGCTATTCGCCCTTGAAGAACCGGGAAACATCTACACCCGTATCATGAACCCGACCGTTGACGTCCTTGAGAAGCGCCTCGCCCTTTTAGAAGGGGGAATCGGAGCCCTGGGTGTATCATCCGGGATGGCCGCCATTTCTCTTTCCATCCTGAATATAGCCGGTGCAGGGGATGAGATCGTGGCAGCCACCAATCTGTACGGTGGAACGTACAATTTATTCTCTACGACTCTTCCGAAATACGGAATCAAGGTTCATTTCGTCGATCCGACTGATCCGGAAAACTTCCGAAAGGCGATTACGCCGAAAACAAAAGCGGTATTCGCAGAGACGATCGGAAATCCGAGCCTGCACGTCCTGGACATCGAGTCGGTGGCGAAAGTGGCCCATGACCATCATATCCCACTCATCATCGATAACACATTTGCCACACCATATGTGTGTAAGCCGATTGAGTGGGGAGCGGACATCGTCATTCACTCTGCAACGAAGTGGATCGGCGGCCACGGTACGGCCATCGGGGGAGTCGTCATCGACGGTGGGAAGTTTGATTGGAATCATGAAAAATTCCCTGGATTCACAGAAGAGGACAGAAGCTATAATGGACTTCGCTACGCACAGGATGTAGGGGCGGCCGCATTCATCACAAAATTAAGGGTGCAGCTGCTTCGGGATCTCGGGGCGTGCTTAAGTCCGCAGAACGCATTTCTGCTATTGCAGGGACTGGAAACCCTCCATCTCCGCATCGAACGTCACACGGAGAATGCCTTGAAGATTGCGGAACACTTAAATCAGCACAGCGGAGTTGCCTGGGTTTCTTATCCGGGTCTGCCGCAGCATCCGTCCTACGCTCTTGCTCAAAAATATTTGAAAAATGGAGCAGGTTCCATCGTCGTCTTTGGAATCAAAGGGGGCAGGGACTCAGGACGTAAAGTCGTCGACAACATTTCCCTCTGGTCCCATGTTGCCAATGTAGGGGATGCGAAGTCATTGATCATCCATCCAGCGTCCACGACGCATCAGCAATTGAACGATGAGGAAATCCGGGCCACAGGCGTAACCGAGGACCTTGTAAGACTTTCCGTCGGATTGGAATCTGCGAAGGATTTGATCGAGGATCTGGATCATGCGATTGAGGTGGCGTTGGAAACGTCCCGGGTATAAAAGGAACTGATTTCACCGGGGTGCCGCGGCGTCCCGAACAACATAAAAAAAGGAGGTGGAGGAATGGAGAATTCATACTCATACGAAGTAAGCTCCATTACCATCCCATCCCTCACATTAGAGTCAGGCACCACATTGCACAATGTAAATCTGGCCTATGAACGGACCGGCAATAAAGAAGGCCCTGTCATCCTCGTTTGCCATGCCCTCACCGGAACCCATATTGTGAAAGGGACAAGAGAGGACCGGGGCTGGTGGGATGGACTGATCGGACCAGGATCCTACATTGATACCGATCTATACAATGTGATTGCTTTCAATGTGTTAGGGGGATGTGAAGGCAGTACGGGACCGACGTCCACGGATCCTGAAACCGGAAAACGTTACGGACCGAATTTTCCCCACATTACCATACGGGACATGGTCCACGCTCAATATGAAGCACTCCAACAGTTGTCCGTCGACCACATCGAAGCAGTGATCGGCGGGTCGCTTGGTGGAATGCAGGCATTGGAGTGGGGAGCCCTGTACCCGGCATATATCCATAAGGTATTCGCCCTCGCCGTCTCACCGGCATTGAATGATTACGGTCTCGCCTTCAATCATATCGGGATCACAGCGATTGAAGGGGATCCCGATTTTCAAAATGGCCACTATCCTCACGGGTCCATATTAAAAGGACTTGAGATTGCCAGGATGGTCGGGATGGTGACCTATCGTACACAGGAGTTGTTTGACAGGCGCTTTCAGCGGGAGAGGACGAATGAGCAGTACAATGTAGAAAGCTATCTTGATTATCAAGGAAAGAAACTCGGAAAGAGATTTGATCCGAACAGCTATCTGACCCTCCTGAAAGCGATGAACACCCATGATATCGGGAGGGGAAGGGGAGGCACGGAACTGGTCGCCGATTCCTATCCGTGCGAGCTGGTCTCGATCAGCTATGAGGGTGATTTGATCTATTCTCCTCACTATTTAAAGGAATTCACCACACAAGCCGCTAAAGGTGAACATTACTTTATCCCGACAGCCTTCGGTCATGACGGGTTTCTTGTGGAATTTGAGAAATGGGGAGGGATCATCTCTTCTCATCTGAAAAATCATCAAAATCAGAAAATCGTGACGGGTATGAAATAATCCGCTGCCAATCATAACTCGTCCCCCTCCGGCATATAGTTAAATAAGCAAAGACATCGCACCGCCTAAGCGCGTTTTTGTGTGGTGTCTTTTTCGTTGGATGGGAATGCGTACGCTGCTCTCATCCATACCATAAACTAACGACAAGCTGGAGGGGAATATATGGAGTGGACGGGCAGAAAGCTCATCATCACCATCATCATTAGCATGTTGATCGGTGCAGGAGGAATGTATGGCGGCTTGGAGTGGACGGGCAGTTCCGGGTCCGGGGACGAGCTGGCCCAGTTTAACGGCAAAGGGGAGCTGAATGATAAGCTTCACAAGGTGGAAGTCGCGTATGATTTGATCAGTGACAAGTTCTTTCAGGATGTAGATAAGGGACAGCTCGTGGAAGGGGCGATTCAGGGGATGCTGAAGACCCTGGACGATCCATATTCGGTGTACATGAATGCGGAGACCGCTTCCCAATTCAATGACGCGTTGGATTCTTCCTTTGAAGGAATCGGGGCAGAGGTCACAATCATGGACGGGAAACTGGTCATCGTGGCTCCTTTTAAAAATTCTCCTGCCGAGAAAGCCGGGCTGAAACCGAATGATCGCATTATCAAGGTGGATGGGAACAGCATTGACGGGCTTGACCTTTATGAAGCCACGTTGAAGATCAGAGGGAAAAAGGGTACGGAGGTAAAATTGGAGATTACGAGAGAGGGTCTTTCAGATCCGATCGAGGTGTCCGTGAAGCGGGACGATATCCCAGTTGAAACGGTGATCTCCAATGTGAAGGAAGTCGATGGGAAAAAGACGGGCTATATCCAAATTACGACCTTCTCGGAAAATACCGCCGTCGATTTTAAAAAGCAGCTGGCAGAACTCGAGAAGAAAAAGGTAGAAGGATTGGTTCTTGACGTGAGGGGTAACCCGGGTGGACTCCTTTCCAGTGTGGAAGACATCCTCAAACAGTTCGTGACCGAGAAAAAACCGTATGTGCAAATCCAGGAACGAAGTGGAGAGGTGCTGAAATCCTTCTCCAACAGTAAGGAAAGAAAAGCGTACCCGGTGGTGGTTCTCATCGATGAGGGCAGCGCATCGGCATCTGAGATCCTGGCAGGGGCCCTTAGTGAGGCGGAAGGATATCCACTGATTGGGACGAAGAGCTTCGGAAAAGGGACCGTGCAGCAGGCAGTACCGATGGGTGACGGAAGCAATATCAAGCTCACCATGTTCAAATGGCTGACCCCGAACGGGAATTGGATTCATAAGAAGGGGATCAAGCCGGATATCCCGGTCAGACAGCCATCCTACTTCTATGCCCATCCTCTTCAAGTGGAAAAACCAATGGAAGAAGGCACGAACAATGAGCAGGTGAAAAACGCCCAGGAAATGCTTCAAGGATTAGGTTTCACCCTTGATCGTGTCGATGGTTATTTCAGTAAGAAAACCGCTAAAGCCGTCAAGGATTTTCAGATCCAGGAAAGCCTGGACGTAACGGGAGTCATTGACGCCAAGACCGGCGAAAGGCTGCAGGAAGAAATATTTGAAGCGGTGCAGAATGAAAAGAACGATTTGCAGCTGCAGGCAGCCTTGGAGTATATAAACCGTACGGCCAGTAAGGATCAGTAAAAAGCAGAGATCTCTCTTCGTGAGAGGTCTCTTTTTTTGTGGGGGCATTTGATTCAATTTCGACTGTATGGAGCGGAGAATCCGCACTTATTCTCTCAATCTATCTATTATAATAATGACCTTCCATTTACTAGAAAGGAGATTGATAGAATGTTCTCAGTCAAAGACAAAGTCGCCATCGTCACAGGCGGTGGACGGGGCCTCGGGAAAGAGATGGCCCTGGCATTGGGAAGTGCTGGTGCTCATGTTGTGGTCTGTTCGAGAAACCAGTCGGCGTGTGAAGAAGTGATGGAAACGTTGATTGGTTCAGGTGTAAGGTCACTCGCCATTCCTTGCGATGTGACGCTGAAAGCGGATGTTATACATGTAGTGGAAACGGTGATGAAAGAGTTTGGAAGAATCGATATATTGATCAATAACAGCGGGACGTCCTGGGCCGGTCCATTTGCTGACATCCCTGAAGATAAGTGGGACAAGGTGATGGATGTCAATGTAAAGGGGGCTTTTTTATTTTCCCAGGAAGTGTCCCGGATCATGGTCAGGCAAAAAGCAGGGAAGATCATTAACATCGCTTCCGTTACGGGGTTTGGCGGGACGAACCCCATGCTCATGGATACGGTACCCTATAATACGAGCAAGGGTGCGGTCATGACGTTGACGAAAGATCTTGCCGTGAAACTTGCACCGCATAATATCCAGGTGAATGCCATCGCTCCCGGTTTCTTTCCAACCAAGATCACGAAGGAACTTTTTGCTAGTCAGGGAAATATGATCAAGCAGCATATACCAGCAAGGCGATTTGGACAGGGAGAGGATCTGAACGGGGTCGCCATCTTCCTTTCCTCTGCTGCTTCTGACTATATAAACGGTCACATCTTAGTCGTGGATGGCGGCATCCGGGCGCAGGTATAAGGAGGGGGAGACATGGATCTATTTTATGAGGAACTGAAAAAAATCGGAATGAGTGTGGAGTATGAGTTGAATCAGTGGATTGTAGGGAAGCTTGATGACCCGGAAGTGGTAGCGGTCGTCAAACAATGGCTTGAATTATTCCAAACAGTACTGGTATTCATTCAACTTCTTTCACTCTTACAGACGCTGAATGAATAAAGAATGGAAGTGAATACATGAAAAAAGAGATTGAACAAAAAGAACGAGCCCGTTGGAAGGGATTCATCGAGACTTTGCAAAATGATAGTGAGTGGCAGCCGAATTTTCCAAGGGAAAAGATCTGGACGAACAATAATAGTAGATTGTGGCACTATGCCCCTGTAAATGAAAACGGGCATATTCCTGTGTTCTTACTATACTCGCATATTAACAAGCCATGCATCCTTGATTTGACAAAGGAACACAGTCTGATAGGGACATTTCTTCAAGAAGGATACGACGTTTATCTTCTTGAATTTGGTGAACCCGTAGTGGAAGAGAAAGGTACAGGAGTCGCGGAGTATCTGTCTCACTATGTGGACCCGTGCATAAAGAAGGCCCTTCAACATAGTGGGAAGGACGAGCTGTCCCTTTCCGGATTTTGCTTAGGTGGGACGCTGGCTGTCATTTATGCCGCTTTAAACCCCTGCCTGATCAGAAATCTGCTTCTTTTTGTCACGCCGATTGACTTTGGTCAGGTCCCCGCTTATCACAATTGGGTGCAGGCTTTGAAGAAAGACGAAATAGATCTCCCGGGTATCATGGAAAGAATCGATCTCATACCGGCCCCCATGATCCGTTACGGGATGAGGGCTTTAACTTCGCCCATTTACTATTCTCCCTACTTGTCGTTGTTAAATAAAGCCTACGATCCCGACTATGCCCATTATTGGCGTCGGTTCAATCAATGGACAAATGATCACATTTCCCTGACCGGAGCCATGGGCCGTGACATTATCACTTATTTTGTAAAAGAGAATGTGCTGATGGCAGGGGAATTTGAACTCGCCGGCGTAGAAGTGGATTTGAAAAAAATCGATTCGAACCTTTACCTGATTTCTTCCCAATATGATCACTTGGTTCCTTCCTCGATTAGCACGCCCTTGCTGGAACGGGTGTCTAGCACGAATAAGGTAGCAGCAGAGGTAAGGGGAGGCCACGCAAGTCTGATTAAATACGGGATATCAAACGAATTGAAAGAGTGGCTGAATCAATACTCACAATAAAAGGAGGGGAAACATGATGCTGGAGTGGGAAATCGACACCCCTTTTGATTATATGGGTTTTGCCTTTTTCGTTTTTAAAGAGTGTATCAAATCATATTTTCAATAAGGAATAGGGGCGGCTGGGGTGAATCTCAACCGTCTCTTTTTCTTCAAATGGAGATATCATTCCCATCCAATCGACATCATTTCCCGGGAAAATATGAGGAATGCTGTCGGAAATGAAATCGAATCGTAAAAGTATTGAATAAAATTGCAATAGGTTTTAACAGCTTCTTTTGATAAAATAGTAGATAATGCAAATTTTCTTGCAAAAGGTGGTGACGGATATTGATTGAGCTTTGGTTACTGGAGATTTTAAAGGGATTCGGGAAACTATTTCTGCATCCTGTACTATATCTGTCCGTGTTTTTCGCTATCATGGCGGGCTATTATCGTGTGAAGAGGGAACGGAGAGATTTCAATACGAGATTGCTGGACGGATACCATGATATGCGGGTGTTATGTTCATACGGAATCGTCCTTGGACTGCTGTTTTCTATTGTGACAGTCGGAGCGGGAGTGGTGATTCCTTTCGCCGGTCTCATCGTTATGGGAGCCGTGTCGATCCTGTTTGCGTTAACGGGTCGTTTTCAACTCATGTCAGCCACCATGACAGTAGGATTTTCCTACTTCATCTTAGTAGCGGTGGATTATTTTCAGTGGGACATCCCTTACGTGGATACATATGTGGAAAGCCTGAATCTGGGTCTGCTCAGTTCCATCGTCGTCCTTCTCGGTATATTGACGATGATCGAAGGAATATTGATTGTATTGAATGGCTGGAAGCACACATCACCTCGCCTGCTTAAAAGTGCACGTGGCTTGAAGGTGGGGGCCCATCTCGGAAAGAAATTATGGCTCGTCCCTATGTTTGTACTGGTACCCACGGGGTCATTGACCCTTCCATTTGAATGGTGGCCGGTGTTTACCCTGGGCACTGAAACGTATTCATTACTGTGTATACCGTTTCTCCTCGGGTTTCAGCAGCTGGTGAAAAGCACGCTGCCTGAAGTCGCGATCAAGCATACGGGATCCCGAGTGTTCTGGCTTGGTGCATTCGTATTGACCTTGGCAGTAACAGGATTTTGGGCCCCGCTGTTTTCGGTCGGTGCAGCAACTGTAGCCATCCTTGGCCGGATCTGGATCGCGTACCGTACCCGAAGTGCGGATGATTCAAAACCTTATTTCTTCAAACGGCAGCCAAATGGCGTCATGATCCTAGGTATCCTCCCAGGATCACCTGCCAGGAAACTGACCCTTCAAGTGGGGGAAATCGTCCTGAAGGTGAACGGTGTCGAAGTGAATACGGAACGGGCATTTTATGAAGCGCTGCAAAAGAACGGAGCCTATTGTAAGCTGGAGGTTCTGGGGACGAATGGTGAAAACCGTTTTACACAGGGAGCCCTGTATGAAGGGGATCATCATGAACTGGGGATACTTTTTGCCGATGAAGCTTCAGGGTGGGAGCATCATCAGGTTTCGTAATAGGAAAAAGGATAGCCGCGGCTATCCTTTTTTTTTGGCATTTATGAAAGGGAAGGAGCTTGTTTGTCATCCTTCTCCGTTTTATCAATAATCGACGTACCAACCAGATCCCCCGTCACATTCAGGGCCGTACATCCCATGCCGACAAGGGCATCAATCGCCGTCAGGAGTGCAACGGTTTCCATCGGCAGGCCCAGCTGAGCAAATACGGTGGCGATCATGATAATTCCTGCTCCAGGGACGCCTGCTGTTCCGATGGAAGCCAATGTTCCTACGAGGACAACGACCATCATATCGGTCAGACTCAATGGATCACCGACGACATTGGCGGCAAACACCGCAGATACGGCAATCCGAATCGCAGCTCCATCCATATTGATGGTGGCGCCGAGAGGCAGGCTGAAGCCGTATAAACTTTTTGGCAATCCGAGGTTTTTTGCTGCATTCAATGTTAATGGCAGAGTGCCAGAGCTGCTCTGTGTTACAAAGGCTGTAATCATTGGCGTACGTGCTTGAGCAAAGAACTTGCCGGGACTGATCTTGAATCCAACCAGAGCAATCATATAGATAGCCAATTGGACGAACAAAGCAATATAAAGAACGAGAATCATATTCCCCAAGGACACTAATGTGTCGAGTCCCTGATTCCCGACCGTATTTGCCATGATCGCAAAGATTCCGATGGGAACGTATTGAAGGACCACTTTCATAATCGAAAGGGTGGCTTCGTTTAAGCCATTTACGACTTTGTACACATGTTCACCGAGTTCGTGGTATTCCGCTGAAGACCGTAAATATGAAATCGCAATACCAAATACGATCGCTGTAAAGATGATCCCGAGCAGGTTCATATCTGTGAATGCCGTGACGATATTATCAGGGATGATATTCAGAAGAACACTGGTGACCCCCGGATTTTCCGGTACCTTGAATTTTTCCGTCGTATCAAGGGTCATCCCTGTGCCGGGATTAAAGATACTGGCAACGGCAATCCCGACGATAATGGCTAAAGCCGATGAGAATAAGTAATATAAAAACGTTTTTCCTCCCATTCGTCCTAGTTTATTAACACTGGTCTGGTTCACACCGACCATCAAGGTAAAAAGAATAAGGGGGATGATTAGGAACTTAAGCAGGCGAATCAAAATATCGCCAAGTGGTGAAAGGACAGATGCATCCTTACCGAATATCACACCGACGGCAATTCCAAGTACGAGAGCCACGGTTATTTTCATGATAAGGGAAGTATTGAGATAACCTCTCCAAAGAGATTTCATTGGTTGACGCCTCCTTTTAGTAATAGTAGATTTCCCCAAAAGTCTTAAATGTAAAATACATATATATCTGATTGGTTTAATGAGGATTCAGTCTCATAAGATACAACAGATTATTTGAACTGTCAAAATTCGTGCCTGCAGTGGGAAGCATCAGTAGAGAGGTGGCTTCTGATAAATGAGGAAAGAAAGAACAGAAAAAGGAGCTGCCAAACCGGCAGCTCCTTTTAGATCTTAATAAATCGTCATATGACGGTTCTTCCCTTTTAAAATCTGGAAGACACCATATAAAAACAATCCTACTGCAACAATTCCGAGCAGCCATTGTCCGAATGGCTGCTGAGCGAGTTTAGATAACGCCCCGTCAAGTCCCTTCGTCTTATCCGGATCCGCCGTGATGGCCGTCTGAATGAAGAAGTATCCGATCAGCAGAAAGACGATCCCGCGTGAATATAATCCAAGTTTTCCTGTTTTTCGTCCAAGTTCCCATTCTTTTTTCGACATTTCATGGCGTTTGAATTTGTCGGTGTATTTTTCCGTATAAGCTTTATGAATTTCATATAGTGCGAATCCAATGATGATGAGTCCGACAATCCCGACGATCCATTGTCCGAAAGGCTGTGCCAATAATTTGGCTGACAGGGTCTGCTTGGAACCCGAACCGGATCCGGAGCTTTTGGCGTGCATGGCAATGGCAAAGGCGTTATATGTCAAGGAACCATAAGCAATCCCGCTGATCAGATTGCCTAGTCTTCTGAACATGGACTTACCGCCGTTTTTTACGTGTTCAGGATCTTTGATCACTTGAATGAGACGCCAAAGGACGATTCCGATCAAGCCCACTCCGAGGATCCAAAGAAGGACTTCCCCGAACGGCTTGCTGGCAACAGCCGTAAAAGCTCCGCTCGAGTCCGATGTGCTTCCTCCTATCCCGAGTGCCGCCATCACAGCTAATGCCCCGATGAGCATATAGACGAGCCCTCTTGAGATGTAACCGATTCGTGCAAATCCCTTGATCCAGGGCTTTATATCATTAGATGAAACGGATGAACTTTCATTGCTTTCCGTTGATGAAGTAATGGATGAGATTCCTGCCATAAACGCTTCTTCCTTTCTGATTCGAATTTCGTATGACTAATGTATGCTATTCCCTGAAAAACGACGACACAAACCTTTTTAACGAACAGTAAATCTTGGGGTGATTGAGATAATTTTGCCTTTTTTTCTTTAGGTTTTTTTTACAAAAAACCTATTTACAACCCCTGTGGAGAGGAGTAATATATCTATCATCAAATGAATATTCTTTATCGCTTAATTCAATTATTGAAGCGGGGGACCCACTAGTTTCAGGGGTGAATCCTTTCAATCGAAAGGTAGGGCCACTTCCATGACCCGAATCCGTCAGCTAACTCCGTAAGCGTATTGGGAGAGGATGATACTTGTGATCTGTAATGAATGACCACAGGCTTAGTTCCTGGTGGTTTTTTTGCGTTGTTTAACATGGTAGTAAAGTCAGGCAGTAATTGGTTAAGCTATAAAAAAGGTTTTGGAGGATTTCATCATGAAAAAGCAGTTTGCCGTTATTGGATTAGGGAGATTTGGAGGGAATTTGGTTCAGGAACTGGCTGATCTGGATGTGGAAGTGCTCGCCATCGATATTCATCATGATGTGGTACAGCACTACATCGACATCGCCACCCACGCGGTGCAGGCCAATGCCATGGATGAGTCGGTTTTGAAATCACTTGGTTTAAGGAACTTCGATCACGTGATCGTATCCTTCGGCGATAATATCGAAGCAAGTATCCTCACCACGCTCCTTCTCAAGGAATTGGGGGTCAAGGAAGTGTGGGTGAAAGCATCGAATTCCTACCACCAGAAAGTACTGGACCGGATCGGTGCGGATAAGGTCATTCATCCGGAGCGTGACATGGCAAGAAGGATCGCCCACCATATCACGTCTGAAAAGATTATTGATTATATCGAGCTGTCGAAAGAGCACAGCATCGTAGAGGTCTATGCTTCCAAGAAGGTAGCCAATAAAACGTTGAATGAGCTCGACGTCCGTGCGAAATTCGGCTGTAATATCATCGCCATCCATCGGGGGGAAGAAGTCATTGTCTCTCCTTCTGCCGACGAGGTGGTTGAAATAGAGGATCTTCTGATCGTTATAGGACACAACCGGGATATCAATCGATTTGAAAAAGAAGGTGTATAAAGATGAAGCAAAAGGTCATCCGGTTAAGTCCGCCGCAACTTCTTGTTGTGACCTTTCTATTTTTCATCATACTGGGAATGGGGCTCTTAAAGCTTCCTTTTGCCACCACTGAACAGATCTCATGGCTCGACGCATTGTTCACGACCACGTCCGCCATGACGGTGACAGGGCTTGCCGTGGTTGATACGGGAGGGGCCTTCACTCTGTTCGGGGAAGTGGTCGTCATGAGCCTGATCCAGATCGGAGGGCTCGGGATCATGTCCTTCGCGGTCTTGATCTTCATGATGCTTGGTAAGAAAATCGGATTCAAAGAACGGTTACTCCTTCAACAGGCACTGAATCAGACTTCCGTAGGCGGTGTCATCAAGCTTGTGAAATATTTATTTATTTTTTCCTTTATCGTTGAGGGGTTTGCCGTTCTCTTATTAGCGACGGAATGGGTACCGGAGTTTGGATGGAAACGGGGCTTGTATGTCAGTATCTTTCATTCTATATCTGCGTTTAACAATGCCGGTTTTTCCTTGTTTTCCGACAGTTTGATGGGATATGTGGGAAGTCCGATCATTAATTTGACCATTTCATTTCTATTTATACTGGGGGGGATCGGGTTCACGGTTCTGGTTGATCTGTGGAAATCCAAAACGATCCGTCAATTATCCCTCCACACAAAAATCATGGTCATTGGAACCTTTCTGATCAATGTCATCGCCTTCATGATGATATTCGTGCTGGAATTCAATAACCCGAACACCCTGGCTCAGCTGCCGCTTTCCGATAAGATATTCGCTTCCTACTTTCAAGCGGTCACCCCCCGTACAGCGGGATTCAACTCCCTTGATTACGGAAGCATGGAGCGATCCACGCTGCTCTTTACGATTTTATTAATGTTTATTGGAGCTGGCAGTGCCTCCACAGGCGGTGGGATCAAGCTCACAACCTTTGTGGTCATTTCATTGAGTATGATTGCCTTTTTAAAAGAAAAAAAAGAAATCCGGATTTTCAGGCGTACAATTGATCAAGCGCATATTTTCAAAGCTTTGGCTCTATCCATGATCAGCGTGCTGCTGGTGTTCACCGCGCTTTTCTTCCTGGAAATGACAGAGCATGATGTTTCGTTCCTGTCCATAGTGTTTGAAGTGGTGTCTGCCTTCGGTACGGTGGGCTTGTCCATGGGGATTACGGGTTCCCTTTCTGCTATTGGAAAGTGTATCATCATCGTTGTGATGTTCGCAGGTAAACTCGGACCCCTTACACTTGCGTTCTCCCTGTCACGACCTGATAAAGAAAAAATCCGCTATCCGAAAGAAGATATCTTAACAGGTTAAAATGAATAAAATCGGCTTGTCCGTTTTACCATTATTGGGTGAAGCGGGGAAGGCGATTTTTTTTATAAAACTAGCAAGAATTCATCCATGACCACGCATGAGGCTAAAAACCATCTTATTAAGCGTTTTCATCATGGGTTACTGATATTGACGAAAGCGCTGCACGGGATTATACTGTTGAAAAATTCTGAACTTTTGGTGGTGCTGTTGTTGAAGCGTGTGTATAATTTTTCTGCTGGTCCTGCTGTGTTGCCTGAGCCCGTGTTGAAGAAGGTTCAAAATGAGTTATTGAATTATCGTGAAACGGGCATGTCTGTGATGGAATTGAGTCATCGGTCTGCCCCTTTCCAAAATATAATAGAAGAAGCACAAGGCTTACTCCGTGAACTGCTTGCGATTCCTGATGATTATAGAGTGGTCTTCATGCAGGGGGGAGCGTCCCTTCAGTTTTCCATGATCCCTCTTAATCTTCTCGGTGAAGGACAGGGAGCGGATTACATCGTGACAGGAAGCTGGTCGAAGAAAGCCGTTAAAGAGGCGGAGAAAGTCGGGGATATCCGATCGCTGTCTCTCAAAGAACCCTTTGAGATCCCGGCCTATACACCAGAAGATTTCTCTCCAGATTCAAGTTACGTACATATCACATCTAATAATACAATCGAGGGAACCCGGTTCGACCAGTATCCCGATACAGGAGGCATTCCCCTTGTGGCCGATATGTCATCCCACATCCTGTCTGAAAAAATAGACGTTTCCTCTTTCGGGCTCATTTATGCCGGGGCCCAGAAGAACCTTGGCCCATCCGGTGTGACCGTGGCCATCATTCATGACAGTCTGATCGGGAAGGCACCCGATACTTGTCCGACCATGCTGAACTACGAAACGTATGTGAAGCATGATTCTCTCTTCAATACGCCACCGACCTTTTCCATCTACGTTCTGAAACTAGTACTGGAATGGGTGAAAGAGAACGGGGGAGTGGAAGGGATGCAGGAGCATAATGAAAGGAAAGCCGCCCTTCTTTACAACTGTATTGATGAATCATCATTATTTCACAATCCCGTACCGGAGAAAAATCGTTCCTTGATGAACATTCCTTTTTCGACGGGCAATGATGAACTGGATGCGGATTTTTTAAAGGGAGCCAAAGCGAAGGGGTTTGAATTTTTAAAGGGTCACCGATCCGTCGGTGGAATGAGGGCGAGTCTTTACAATGCCATGCCACTTGAAGGAGTGAAATCGCTGGTCGATTTCATGAAAAAATTTGAATCTGATCGAGGAGGATGTTGAGAATGATTTCAATCAATACGTACAACGCCATCAGTCAAAGCGGATTATCACTGATTGAGGACGACCTGAACTATCATCTGAATGGAAACGGGGACCCCGATGGAATCCTCGTCAGATCGAAAAACCTTCATGATTACGATTTCCCTGCTTCCGTCAAGGCCATCGCCCGTGCAGGAGCGGGAGTCAATAATATCCCCATTGATCTCTGTACGGAAAAGGGGATTGTTGTTTTTAATACACCGGGGGCCAATGCGAATGCCGTCAAGGAGCTGGTCCTTGCCAACTTGATCGCTTCCTCCCGTAACCTGTATTCTGCCGTCGGCTGGACAAACTCGTTAAGAGAGTCGGAAGATGATGTCCCGGGTGTCGTGGAAGCGAAGAAAAAGGAATTCGTAGGAAGTGAAATCAAAGGCAAGAAGCTCGGGGTCGTTGGCTTGGGGGCAATCGGTGTCCTCGTCGCAAACGATGCCCTTGCCCTCGGGATGGATGTAGTCGCCTACGATCCATTTATCTCCGTCGATGCTGCATGGCGTTTATCCCAGGATGTGAAGCGGGCCCATCACATTGAAGAAGTATGGGCTGAGTGTGATTTTGTCACATTGCACATCCCTCTGACAGACAAAACGGCAAGCTTTGTAAGCGAAGAAGCATTTAGGAAAATGAAAAAAGGAATGACGATCCTGAATTTCTCTAGGGGTGAGCTGGTGGAAGAGGATGCCATGGCCACTGCACTGGAATCAGGAATCGTCCGGAAATATGTGACGGATTTTCCGAATGAAAAGGTCCTCGCCATGAAAAATGTCGTGCCGGTCCCTCATCTCGGTGCGTCTACCGTCGAATCGGAAGAAAACTGTGCCATCATGGCCACCAAACAGCTGAAAACCTATC
The DNA here is from genome assembly GCF_029834455.1 of Rossellomorea sp. DA94. Classification (NCBI taxonomy): domain Bacteria; kingdom Bacillati; phylum Bacillota; class Bacilli; order Caryophanales; family Bacillaceae; genus Rossellomorea; species Rossellomorea sp. DA94. The sequence goes on along the minus strand of NZ_CP122397.1, from coordinate 4,051,175 downwards.
TTGAAACCGGGAATATCAAGCATGCCGTCAACCTGCCGGACGTTGAGCTTCCGTACAGCGGGAAGATGAGAGTGACGGTCATGCATCAGAACATCCCGAACATGGTGGGACAAATCGCCACGGTCCTCTCAGGTTACGCCGTCAACATCGCCGATATGATCAACCGCAGTAAGAACACGTGGGCGTATACCATGATCGACCTTGACCAGAAACTGGCGGAAGATGAACAGGCCGAAGTGAAACAAAAAATGAAAAACATCACCGGCGTCGTTTCCGTGCGTCTCATATAAAGTCAAAAACACTCCTTCATGTGATGAAGGGGTGTTTTTATCAACCCATACTATCCTGAAAAAATATGGACAGGCAATCAAGCACGTATCATTCCACCGTAAAATACCATATTAGTAAGAGAAGTAGAAAAGGATAAGCCACGAATCTTTGCATCGGCCGACTCTCCTTGATACTATTTTCATAAAGTAAACATAATCAGAGAGAGGAGAATACCATGGGAATTCATCATTATTTTAAAAGCTTATCAGACCTCGAGACCCTCATCCGCTGTCCGGGTCGCTTCAAATACCACGAGCATAATGTGGCCAGCCATTCCTTTAAAGTAACGAAAATCGCCCAGTTTCTCGGGACGGTGGAGGAACAGAACGGAAAAGAATTGGATTGGAAAGCCCTCTATGAAAAAGCATTGAACCATGACTACGCAGAACTGTTCACCGGTGATATCAAAACACCTGTGAAATATGCTTCGGGAAAATTACGGGAGCTCTTCAGCCAGGTGGAAGATCAGATGGTGAATAAATTCATCACCACGGAGTTTCCACCGCAATTTCAGGAAGTGTACCGGGAACGGTTTAAAGAGGGGAAGGATGAGACACTGGAAGGAAGGATTTTATCCGTCGCAGATAAAATCGACCTTTTATACGAGTCCTTCGGTGAAATCCAAAAAGGAAATCCTGAACCATTGTTTATTGAAATTTATCAGGAGGCACTGACCACCATCGTCAAATATAAGGACATGGATTGCGTCCAATACTTCCTCGAATATATCCTTCCAGATATGCTGTCCGAGAAATTCATCCCCCATCATGAACTGAAAGAACGGACACAGAAACTGATCCGGGAGGCTGAAGAATAAGAACCCCCTTTCCAGATAGGGGAAACTTCGGTAGAATATGTGTTATTCCCTTATTTACAAGGAGAGTTGAACGTGTCCAAAATTATTTTAGGCTTATTTTTACCGGGATTGCTTGTCGTTCTGTTCACACGGGTGACGTATAATCATTATGTCGGCTTGATCCTGACCGTTGCCCTCATAGCGGCTTCGGTGTCAAAAGGATATACGGATTCCTGGTTGCTCATAGTCATAGACGCGGCATCGCTCACCGCCGGATTCTGGTATAGTGACCGGATGATGAAAAAAGCAAAGAGAAGTGCATAACCGATAAAAACAAGGCCATCCTTTGGGACGGCCTTGTTTTTTTATCGGTTATGGTTTGAATCATCCACAACATCCACATCTTCAGCTCTTACAAAGGCAAGACGGTGATTCAGGTGAATCAGATAAAATTCGTCATCTCCCCAAACAATCTTATGGGTCGTATCCGGATTGTACGTATAAACCGGTGCGCTATAGTAGCTTCCTTTCACTCTCTCGGTGGCGACATACTTCTGTCCCGGGGTGAGTGTATATTGAAGTACATCCATCCCTCTAACCGGAATGCCGTCAGGAAAGGCTTCTGCTTCGGGATAAGCCAATCCGTAAACAGGGATTTCCGTTTTCCCTTCTTTCGGGGTAATGACGATCCCTGAACCTTTTGTCGTGTTTTTTCCTTTTGGATTGTAGAACCACGCTTTTTGGGCTCCATACCAGATTGCTGTCCAGTCCCCTTGGTCTTCTATTTTATAGAACGTTTGACCTGTCACTGCTTTATTTCCCCAATTCGACGCATCTAAAGGATGGGCATTTGGCAGTGCCGCGTCTTTGATAAGAGGAGCATCAAAGCTTGGTGCACTATAAAGGTAGACGAAGTTTGCCGGTTGCTTTGGAACGGGTTCACCGGTCGGTGTCTGCAGATCCGGCATGTTCTTCTTGAAATTTGGATTGATCTGGACTACATCTTTTTGCTTCTTCCCCGACTCAAGGGGTGCCCCCAAAATCTTCATATAATGTGCCCAATCCCAGAATGGGCCCGGATCCCAGTGCATGGTGGACTGTCTGGCTGCGGATGTACCCGGCACTTCATCATGGGCGATGATATGATCTCGGTCCAACGGGATATTGTACTCCCTGGCCAGATGCTTTACTAAACGTGCGGAGGCATGATACAGCTGCTCGTTGTACCAGTCTGCCCCTTCAATGGCGATTCCTTCATGTTCGATCCCGATACTCTTCGAATTGAAATACCAGTTGCCCGCATGCCATGCTACATCTTTATTATCAATCATTTGAGTGATATCGCCATCTGAAGAGCGGATCACATAGTGGGCGGAAGCCTGGGTCGTTTCCCGCTGAAACACGGTTTTGGTTAGATCATAGCTGATTTCCGTATCGTGGAGGACGATGTACTTGATCTCCTGGTTATCATGTGGACGGTTGGCTTTGTCGTAGTTGCCGTAAGACCACTCATAGAATGTTCCGTCATGATTGATTTTCTTGTAAGCTGCCGGGACGAAATGGCAGGCAAGGTCTTTCGGACAATCGGCCTTGTTTTCTTCGCCGTCTGATTTTAAGTGTAATGGATTGATGGTTTCTTTATCGGGAGTGATCTGTTTTGGAGCGAGATGGATGGAAGAGCCATCTTCTGTCTGTTTCTTCGCTCCATTGTTGATCGTTTCATACACTCGATCGGCAAAATCCCTTGCTCCCGCCTCGTCGGAAGAACCACTGTATTTCGCAACGGCCCCGTACCAATCGTCAAGGCCATTCGGCTTTTTACCGACCGTCTGATCCGCATACTTTGCAAGTAAGGCCGCAGCTCCGCGGATGTTTTGTTTTTGATCTTTTTTTAGATCCTCGGATGGGAGGGAGAGCAGGTCCGCCGCTGCGGTTAATGTGTGAAGGGAAGGATCTGAAAGAGAAATATCTGCTTGCTTCCCAGTTGGCACAACACCCTGCATGGGAGCGTCTTCTTTTCCTGATAGAAACATATGAAGCGGATTGTCCGATGTGTCAGGACCTTCCAAGTTGTCCACATTGACATCCGTCAGATGCATCAACCCGTAGCCGCCGGAAGCGCTTGGCTTACCGCCGTGATGCTCCCATAACGACATGTTATACCCCACTGCAAGGAGTATTTCAACGGGTACGTCAAATTCTTGAGCGGCTTGTCGGAATGCCTTCTGTAATTCGGATGAATCCACTGTGGCCGCACGTGCAATTCCTTGAGAAGAAAGGGATGGGGACAATGGTGTCATGGCGGAACCTAGTAAGAACCCCGTTAAACTGAGACTGCCTGCAACTTTCAACCATTTTGATTTTTTCATACATTCCTCCTGTGCTTATGTAGTTTAGCTGAATCTATTAAAAAGCTTATAGAATAATAGACTGAATAGTCAATCAATTATTGGATATATGCCTAGATGAATAATTCATGAAAGTGGAAATGAGGGGAGAAATGATTGAATTGTGGATAAAGGGTGAATTATGTGAATAAAATAGCATCTCCAATGGTTATTCACAGTTTGAAATCGAATACACGGGATTTGTTCACAAGAAATTTGACGAAATGTGTATAAGTTTACGTATTTTCCACAAGTGATGCTGACTTATGCACATAGTTATGCACAGGTTGTGCATAGAAATGTTCGAATAATGTCGAAAAAAGACGGTCAAACTTCTTGGCTTTGTCGAATGCAAAATCTTTAGCTGTTCCTTGCTCGAAATTGAAAGTTATCCACAATGTTGATAGATTTGGAGGTCCGTCCCTCAAATAAGGAAAACGAACTTTTGTTCGCTTATTGTTGGTTAATAAGGGAGGAAATGTGGTAGAATGTGTATAAATGAATGTGCAGTGTTTAAGATGGGTATAAGTAGGTAAATACAAGGTAGCAGTCCTTTATTATAGGAGGTTTCACGGTGAAAGATCAATTCGAGCTCAAATCCAAATATAAACCAGAGGGGGACCAGCCCCTTGCCATAGAGAAGCTGGTACAGGGAATCAATGAAGGGAAACGGCATCAAACGTTACTTGGGGCGACAGGGACAGGGAAGACCTTCACCGTCTCCAATGTGATCAAGCAGGTTGAAAAGCCGACCCTCATCATCGCCCATAATAAAACATTGGCGGGACAGCTCTACAGTGAGTTCAAAGAGTTTTTCCCTGATAATGCCGTTGAATATTTTGTGAGTTACTATGATTATTATCAGCCGGAAGCATATGTTCCGCAAACGGATACCTTCATTGAAAAGGATGCCAGCATCAATGATGAAATCGATAAATTGAGACACTCTGCCACATCTTCCCTGTTTGAACGGAAAGATGTCATCATCATTGCCAGCGTGTCCTGCATTTACGGTTTAGGTAATCCGGAAGAGTATCGTGAGCTCGTCCTATCCCTCAGGACCGGGATGGAAATTGAACGGAACCAATTGCTTCGCAAGCTTGTGGATATCCAATATGAACGAAATGACATCGATTTTCAGCGTGGGACTTTCCGTGTTCGCGGAGACGTGGTTGAAATATTCCCGGCTTCCCGTGATGAACACTGTATGCGTGTGGAATTTTTCGGGGATGAAATCGACAGGATCCGTGAAGTGGATGCCCTCACCGGCGAAATCATGGGTGACCGTGATCATATCGCGATTTTCCCGGCTTCCCACTTCGTAACCCGTGAAGAGAAATTACAGGTTGCCATCAAGAATATTGAAAAAGAGCTGGAAGAACAGCTGGCGATCATGAAGGAAGAGAACAAGCTACTGGAAGCTCAGCGGCTGGAACAGCGAACCCGGTATGACCTGGAAATGATGAGGGAAATGGGGTTCTGTTCTGGGATCGAGAACTATTCCCGCCATCTGACATTGCGACCGGCAGGATCGACACCCTATACGCTTCTGGACTATTTCCCGGATGACTTCCTGATCGTGGTGGATGAGTCCCATGTGACGCTTCCTCAGATCCGGGGGATGTTCAATGGGGACCAGGCCCGTAAAAAAGTGCTCGTGGACCATGGATTCCGTCTGCCTTCAGCAATGGACAATCGTCCCCTTCGCTTTGAAGAGTTCGAGAAGAAAACCCAGCAGCTCCTCTATGTTTCAGCAACTCCTGGACCATACGAGTTGGAGCATAGTCCTGAAATGGTCGAACAGATCATCCGGCCGACGGGACTTCTTGACCCCGTCATCGAGGTACGTCCGATCGAAGGCCAAATAGACGATCTTTTGGGTGAGATCAATGAACGGATCGAGAAAAACGAACGTGTCCTCGTGACGACTTTAACGAAGAAAATGTCAGAGGATCTCTCTGCCTATCTGAAGGAAATCGGGATCAAAGTCCAATACCTCCATTCTGAAATCAAGACGTTGGAGCGTATTGAAATCATCCGGGATCTTCGTTTAGGGAAATACGATGTTTTAGTCGGGATCAACTTACTCCGAGAAGGTCTGGATATACCTGAAGTATCGCTTGTTACCATATTGGATGCTGACAAGGAAGGCTTCCTGCGTTCGGAACGTTCCCTGATCCAGACAATCGGCCGTGCAGCCCGTAACAGTAACGGAAGAGTCATCATGTACGCAGATAAAATCACCGATTCGATGCAAAAGGCACTCGATGAAACCGAGCGTCGCCGGACGATACAGCAGGAGTACAATGAAAAGCACGGCGTGACCCCGACGACGATACAAAAAGAAATCAGGGATGTCATCAGGGCGACTCATGCCGCTGAAGAAGCAGGGGTTTATGAAGGAGAACAGACAAAAGTTTCGAAAATGTCTAAACCGGAGCGACAAAAACTTATTGCTAGCCTGGAAGTGGAAATGAAGGAAGCAGCCAAGGCACTGGACTTCGAACGTGCAGCACAGCTTCGTGATACCATTCTTGAGCTCAAGGCGGAAGGATGAACGAATTATGGCGCAGGATCAAATAATCGTACAAGGAGCAAGGGCTCATAATTTAAAAAATATAGATATCAACATCCCAAGGGATCAACTGGTGGTATTGACCGGACTATCTGGTTCGGGTAAATCCTCCCTTGCCTTTGATACCATTTATGCAGAGGGACAGAGACGATATGTCGAATCCCTTTCTGCTTATGCCCGTCAATTCCTCGGTCAGATGGATAAGCCCGATGTCGATGCCATCGAAGGGTTATCACCAGCGATTTCCATCGATCAAAAAACGACGAGCCGCAATCCCCGTTCAACAGTTGGGACCGTAACGGAGATTTATGATTATCTTCGTCTGCTGTTTGCGAGGGTCGGAAAACCGATCTGTCCGAATCACGGGATCGAAATCACCTCCCAGACGATCGAACAGATGGTGGACAGGGTCCTTGAGTATCCTGAAAGAACGAAGCTGCAAGTACTTGCACCCGTTGTTTCGGGCAGGAAAGGCACCCACGTAAAGACATTGGAAGACATCAAGAAGCAGGGGTTCGTACGTGTTCGCATCAATGGTGAGGTACAGGACCTTGGTGAAGAAATCTCTTTGGAGAAAAATAAAAAGCACTCCATCGAAGTGATCATCGATCGGATCGTTGTGAAGGAAGGAGTGGCAGCACGCCTCTCAGACTCCCTTGAAACGGCACTGAGACTGGCAGATGGTCAGGTGATCATCGATGTCATCGGGGAAGATGAGCTTCTATTCAGTGAACATCATGCCTGTCCATACTGTGGATTTTCCATCACGGAACTTGAACCAAGGATGTTCTCGTTCAATAGTCCATTCGGGGCTTGTCCAAGCTGTGACGGACTGGGGACCAAGCTTGAGGTGGATAAAGAACTCGTCATCCCCAATTGGGACCGTACCCTTGATGAGCATGCGATTGCCCCGTGGGAACCGACAAGTTCTCAATATTATCCATCCCTGCTGAAAGCGGTCTGTGATCATTATGAGATTCCCATGGACATCCCCGTAAAGGATATCCCGAAACATCAGATGGATAAGATCCTTTATGGATCCGGTAAGGATGAAATCTATTTCCGTTACGAGAACGATTTCGGCCAGGTCCGGGAGAACTATCTTCGTTTCGAAGGGGTCATTCCGAATGTGGAAAGACGCTACCGTGAAACGAGCTCGGATTATATCAGGGAGCAGATGGAAAAGTACATGGCGCAACAGGATTGTCCTGCCTGCAACGGCCATCGTTTGAAAGAAGAGAGCCTCGCCGTGAAGGTGGATTCCCTTCATATCGGCGAAGTGACGGCTTTTTCGATTGAAGAAGCAGAGCAGTTCTTCCAAAAACTCCAACTCTCCGAAAAAGATATGAAGATTGCCAACCTGATACTCAGGGAAATCCGTGAACGACTTGGTTTCCTTGTAAATGTAGGTCTTGAATACCTGACACTCAGCCGCGCGGCAGGGACGCTTTCTGGCGGGGAGGCACAGCGGATTCGCCTGGCTACTCAGATCGGTTCCCGTCTGACAGGGGTTCTTTATATCCTGGATGAACCGTCCATCGGATTGCATCAGCGGGATAATGATAGACTGATTGATACATTAAAGAATATGCGTGAAATCGGTAATACGTTGATCGTTGTAGAGCATGATGAAGATACGATGATGGCGGCAGATTATCTGATTGATATTGGTCCTGGAGCCGGGGTTCATGGTGGGGAAGTCGTTTCAGCCGGAACGCCACAGGAAGTGATGGATGATTCGAACTCTTTGACCGGTCAGTATTTATCAGGGAAGAAATTCATCCCCCTTCCTCAGGAAAGACGCAAGCCCGACGGCCGTTACCTGGAAATTGTGGGTGCGAAGGAAAATAATCTGAACAACGTCAAAGTCAAGCTTCCTTTAGGGATCTTCTCAGCTGTGACCGGGGTATCAGGATCAGGGAAGAGTACACTGATCAATGAAATCCTCCACAAGTCACTGGCTCAAAAGCTTCATAATGCGAAATCAAAGCCTGGTGAGCATAAAGAAGTGAAGGGCATAGAGCATCTGGATAAAGTCATTGATATCGATCAATCACCGATCGGCCGTACGCCGAGGTCCAACCCGGCTACGTACACAGGTGTGTTCGACGATATCCGCGATGTATTTGCCACTACAAATGAAGCAAAGGTCCGTGGTTATAAAAAAGGCCGCTTCAGCTTTAACGTCAAGGGTGGCCGCTGTGAAGCATGTCGCGGAGACGGGATCATCAAGATTGAAATGCACTTCCTGCCGGATGTTTACGTACCGTGTGAAGTTTGCCACGGAAAACGATATAACCGCGAAACCCTTGAAGTGAAATACAAAGATAAAAATATCTCCGATGTCCTTGAAATGACCGTCGAAGATGCAGTGAAATTCTTTGAAAATATCCCTAAGATCAAGCGTAAGCTGCAGACCATCTTTGATGTGGGTCTAGGCTACATCACATTGGGGCAGCCGGCCACCACGTTATCGGGTGGGGAAGCCCAGCGTGTGAAACTGGCGTCTGAATTGCATCGCCGTTCGACAGGGCGGTCTCTCTACATCCTTGATGAGCCGACGACTGGACTTCATGTCGATGACATCGCCCGTCTCCTTGTCGTCCTTCAACGACTAGTTGAAAATGGGGACACGGTCCTTGTCATCGAACACAATCTCGATGTCATCAAGGCAGCCGACTACCTTGTCGACCTTGGCCCGGAAGGCGGGGACAAAGGCGGCAAAATCGTCGCAACAGGCACCCCTGAAAAAGTGGCCGAAGTACAAGGCTCCTACACAGGTAAATACCTGAAACCCGTCCTCGAACGCGATCGGGAACGGATGAAAAAGAAAATCCGCGAAAAAGAAGAAGTCACAAATTAATTCAAAAAGAGAGATGCATCGAGCATCTCTCTTTTTTCTAAGAATGAATAAGGAAGTGAGTTTTCATTTCATCTTTATTTTAGTAGGGAAGGGGAGGGGTCTTGTTACATGATGGTTCATGGCTGAGTTTAGGTTAGAAAAACAAGCTTGGAAAATTGATTGAAGCGGAAGGTGCTCGACTCCTGTGGGAAAAGCGGGAAAGTTGAGACCCCGCAGGGCGAAGCCCGAGGAGGCTCAACTCACGCCCCACGGAAAGCGAGCACCTGCAGCGGAAATCAACTACCACTCACTTCATTAAGAGTGTCTGAGATTGTATCATCTAAAATAAACAAAACACCTCTCCATACCTACCCAAACTCAGCCTCCAGATGGAGTCTAGGCACACTTCCCATATGAGAAAATAAGATTATAACAAATGCATTGAAACTTTTTGCCCAGCGTATCGTAAATAATAGTAGAGGAGATGATGAAGATGGAGACCAATAAGGTACTGTCCGCTCTATGCTATTTTAGTATATTTTTTGCCGGCTTCCTTTTCCCCCTGATCGTCTATTTTGTATCAGACAATCCACACGTGAAAAAGGACGCCAAATCAGCGTTTTTATCTCATTTGTTACCGGTCATAGCGGTTCCCCTTGTGTTCGCAGGGTTGGTTATGGATATGGGGGTTTTCGCAAGTGGGGCAGGATTGCCTGTCTTTACCGTCATCATGATCGGTTTAGCCATATTACTTAGTGTTGTCGTGGTCATTTGGAATGTGTATAAGGGCATCAAAGTACTTTTATAATCAATAAAGGGGATGAAAGAGTATGAATGAAGAACGCAAACGCATTTTGGATATGTTGGAAAATGGAACGATATCGGCACAGGAAGCAGTGGCATTATTGGAAGCACTTGAAGAAAAGCCGCATACATCGAAACCGAAAAAAGAGAAGGATTTCCTTGATGAGTTTGTATCAATTTTTCAAGATGAAAAAAAAGATGAAAAAGAGCACTCATCCCATTCAGGAAATCCGAAAGATAAGCTCCTTGATTTCATGAATTCGGCCCTCTCTAAGATCAAGAATTTCGACTTCGACTTTCAATGGAATCAGTCGGTGGAATTGTCCCATGTCTATCAGCAGCCGAATACGGAGTTTGAAAAAATCGATATCGATGTGGCCAATGGGAAGGTGGAATTGATTCCTTGGGATGGTGAGGAAGTCCGGGTGGAATGTGAAGCCAAGGTGTATCGCACGGAAGACCATGAAGAAGCGAGAAAGCAGTTCATGGAGAATACGTCCTTTGTCATCGACGGGGATACGCTTTATTACTCGACGCAATTAAAGTGGATGAAGGTGGACTCCAAGCTATATATCCCGAAACACCAGTATAAAAGGATTTCTGTCCGTTTATTCAATGGTGGGTTAAAAGCGGGGGAATTAGAGGTTCAGGACCTCCGTGCCAAGGCAGCCAATGGGAAGATCCAGATCGATCGTCTGACTGCGAAGAAAGCGGAAGTCGAAACATCCAACGGTGCAATTTCCATTTTGAACGCGAAAGCGGATCACGTGGAGGCGGAATCCATTAACGGCAAGGTGCATGTTGAAGGGGATATCTCTTACTCAGACGTTCAATCCCTGAATGGAAATATCGTATGTGCCCTGACCGGAGAGAAATCCGATACGGTACATGCAAAAACAGTGACGGGGAATATCGATTTGTATGTTCCTGAAAACATCAACATTTCCGGAGAAGCTAAATCGAATTTCGGTAGTTTCAAGGTCGAACTGCAGGGTATTGATGTATTAGAGGAAAAAAATGAAGTGGTGCAAAAGTCGATCCGTTTCAGCCGTAAGACTGATTCAGCGGATAAGCTTCATCTTTTTGCGGAAACAAAAGCGGGATCTGTCCTCATAAAAAAACATGAACAGAAGAATGTTAATAAGGACAACGCATAAGATGAGAAAGAAGGAATAACGATGAAAAAACGATTAGCACGATCAAGGTCTGACCGTAAGCTTGCCGGGGTGATTGGTGGATTGTCCCGTTATGTAGGGATTGATTCAACGATCCTTAGGGTGATCTTCATCATCCTGCTCATTCCAACGGGGTTTTTCCCACTGGCTGTCGTATATGGTTTATTGGCCTTCGTGCTGCCACATGAGGAGGAAGCCATCAGATAATGAGATGGATTATTGGAATTTTAATCAATGCAGTGATCTTTATTGCATTAGCCGGCTTTTTTGACGGTTTTGAAGTGTCCGGGATCGGAGCGGCGATTGGAGCGAGCTTTATCCTGTCGATTCTGAATGTGCTCGTGAAACCGATTTTAATCATCCTGACATTGCCGGTCACGATTTTATCATTGGGACTGTTTTTATTTGTCATCAACGCCATCACGTTATTACTGACGGATGGACTGATGGGAAGCAGTTTTGAACTATCAGGTTTTGGCATGGCCTTCCTGGCATCGATCATTTTGTCACTTGCCAATCTGGTCATCCAGAAAGCGGTGCTCGACCCGATGAAGGAAAAATGAATACAAAAGGACTCCGGTTTTCTCTAGCCGGGGTTTTTTTATGTTCAAAAAAGGGTTTCTTATTTTAAAATAGAAATACTTGGAAAGGGAGTGAGGTTCTTATGAAAAAGACAACTGGTGTAATCAAGGGATATGGGGAAATCGATGTACCGTACACACGATTATCCCAGGGAGAAAACGCTGAAGGGATCGCCATCCTCTTGCCGGGACTCGGTTATACCGTGCAGGCACCTTTGCTTCATTATTCAACAGGCATATATCTGGAAAAGGGATTTGACGTGCTGCATGTTAACTATCAATATACTGGTGCGGACTACGAAAGATTTTCTGTGGAAGAGGTGGACGATGCCTTAAAGCACGATGTGAATAAGGTCATCGATGAAGTGTTGCAGGATCATACTTATCCACATATTCACATAGTGGCCAAGTCGTTCGGGACATTGGCTTTAGGGGCTGAATCAGCGAGGGAGTCCCTGCAGGAGGCCAAGTTCATCTGGTTGACCCCCTTACTGAAAGAGGATGAAATCTTTCAGGCCATGTTGGATAGTAAGCAGGAGGGACTTTGTATCATCGGGGATGGGGATCGTCATTATGATGAGGGGCGATTCAAAGAACTCAAAGCGAATCCCCGCCTGGAGATACATCTGATCAAAGGGGTCAATCACAGCCTTGAGCATGACTTCAATGTCCTCGATTCGATCTCCACACATAAAGAGATCATGTCCATCATCAAAGTATTTTCAGAAGCGTAGCCGGGGCTGCGCTTTTCTTCATTCGTTTGACTAAGCAAGCCTCCTTGCGCTTTTCTCCATTATTGCTAAAATAGGTTAGAGTACGCTTATAAATATGAAGCGAGTGTAATGTGAAGGAGGAGCTGCTTGTGGCTAAAGTTCGCACAAAAGATATCGTCGAGAAGTTTAAATTGGACCTTGTCGGCGGAGAAGAGGGTTTACATAGACCGATTACGACGAGTGATATTTCCCGTCCTGGACTTGAAATGGCCGGATATTTCAACTACTATCCCGCTGAACGCATTCAATTACTGGGAAAGACCGAATTATCCTTCCTGGAATTGTTGGATGAAGCAGAACGCAAGCGCAGGATGGAAGCGCTTTGTACAGACATCACCCCGGGTATCATTATTTCGAGAGATCTGGAGATTCCGGATGAGCTGGTGGAAGCGGCGAATCGTTATGATGTGCCTGTCATGCGTTCATCGATGAAAACGACACGTTTTTCTTCAAGACTGACGAATTACCTGGAAAGTAAGCTTGCTCCTACAACGGCCATTCACGGTGTATTGGTCGACATCTATGGGGTCGGTGTATTGATCACGGGTAAAAGCGGCGTCGGGAAAAGTGAGACCGCCTTAGAACTTGTGAAAAGAGGGCACCGCCTTGTGGCCGATGATTGTGTGGAAATCAGACAGGAAGACATGGATACGCTGATCGGCAGCTCTCCTGAGTTAATTGAACACCTCCTTGAGATCCGTGGACTCGGCATCATCAATGTGATGACGTTGTTCGGTGCCGGAGCAGTGCGAAGCTACAAACGGATCACCCTGTGCATCAATCTTGAACTGTGGGATAAAACGAAACAGTACGACCGTCTAGGACTGGAAGAAGAGAAAATGAGAATCATCGATACGGATATTACGAAATATACCGTGCCGGTCCGTCCGGGACGAAATCTTGCCGTCATCATCGAGGTGGCTGCCATGAACTTCCGCCTGAAACGAATGGGCGTCAATGCAGCCGAACAATTTACCAACCGTCTGGCTGATGTGATTGAAGACGGTGAGAATGAAGATATCTAAGCTTTACATATAATAAAAAAGGAGAGACACAATGAACGAGAATATTACGCCAATCGATCCCATTGCCATTTCCCTCGGTCCGATCCAGGTACACTGGTATGGAGTCATCATCGGACTTGGAATTGCACTGGGTCTATATTTAGTCATTCGTGAAAGCAAGCGATTAGGTCTTCATCCCGATACCTTCATCGATTTGCTCGTCTGGGCGATTCCCATCGCCATTATCTGTGCCAGGATTTATTATGTGGCTTTTGAATGGGACAATTATTATGCCGACCATCCGGGGGATATCATCAAAGTATGGAATGGCGGGATTGCCATCCATGGTGCGTTGATCGGATCGGTCATTACGACTCTTGTTTTTGCGAAAATCAAAGGTTTGTCTTTCTGGAAGCTGACGGATATCGCGGCACCAAGCATCATCCTCGGTCAAGCGATCGGACGCTGGGGGAACTTTGTGAACCAGGAGGCCCATGGTGGTGAAGTGTCACGCTCATTCCTTGAAAGTTTGAAGCTTCCTGAATTTATCATCAATCAAATGTACATCGACGGGGCGTATTACCAGCCTACCTTCTTATATGAATCTCTTTGGAGTTTCGCAGGGTTGATCCTGCTACTTGTCCTGAGAAGAAAAGCAGACTGGCTGCGTCGGGGAGAATTGTTCCTCGTCTATGTGATCTGGTATTCAATCGGGCGATTCTATGTAGAGGGGCTGAGGACTGATAGCCTGATGCTCGGATCTTTACGGTTCGCTCAAGTGATTTCCATCGTCCTGATCATTGCTGCGATTGCTGTGTTCTTTTACAGAAGAAAAGCGGGTCTTGCCCAAAAGGCATACGATGAAAAGACAGATACAGTGAACGCATAACAAAAAGGGAGAGGGAACTATGTGGATGTCATCTTTGAAAAATGGCGGACTTACGGGATTGAAAACAACGTGGTCCCTGGGGAAAGTCATTTTTCCTATCACGCTGATCGTCTTTTTGCTGCAATACACACCGGTCCTGCCGTGGATCATGGAGAAGATTTCGCCATTCATGAAGCTTCTCGGCCTTTCGGGTGATGCTGCGATTCCACTGGTCCTGGGGAATTTCCTTAACCTATATGCAGGGATCGGTGGGATTTTGTCCCTTGATTTAACGGTGAAGGAAGTCTTCATCATTGCGGTGATGCTGTCTTTCTCGCATAATCTGTTCATTGAATCGACGGTGGCGTCAAAAGTGGGCGTGAAGATCTGGCTAATTGTTACGGTAAGGATCGGACTTGCTCTCCTGTCTGCCATCATCATCAACCTCGTATGGAGCGGGGGATCTGATATTGCTAAGTACGGGATGATGCCCCCTCAGCAGGCGGAGCCCGATGGATGGGGAGAAATCGTCTTGCTTGGCCTTGAAAAAGCAGGATTCGGTGTCCTGCAATTGGCCCTTATCGTCATTCCTCTGATGATCATCATCCAGGTGATGAAAGACTTGAAATGGATGGACGCATTTTCCCGCTGGATGTCCCCAGCTACACGGGCCCTCGGGATGAATGAGAATACGTCGACGACGATGGTGGCTGGTCTCGTCATAGGTCTCGCCTACGGGGCGGGTGTCATGATCCAGGCGGTCAAGGAAGACGGGGTCAGTAAGAAAGATGTCACCATCGCTTTCCTCTTTTTAGTGGCATGTCACGCAGTGGTGGAGGATACAGTGATCTTCATCCCCCTTGGCATACCTGTACTGCCACTTCTTTTGATCAGGCTGGTGACCGCGATCCTGTTAACCATGCTGGTCGCTTATATCTGGAATAAAGTTGATGCCAAGAAAGAAAAGGAGCTGCATTATGAGCAGGATTACAACAATTCTATTTGACTTAGATGGGACATTGATCAATACGAATGATCTGATCATTTCATCCTTTATGCATACATTAAATCATTATTATCCCGGGCAATACGGGGAAGAAGACGTTCACCCATTTATGGGGCCGCCTCTTGAAGAGTCCTTCGGAGGGTTGGATCCCGATAAGATGGAAGAAATGTGCGCTCACTACCGCGCCTACAATCACGAGCATCATGATTCCCTCGTGACAGAGTTTGAGGGAGTCTATGAAACCGTGAAGACCCTTTACGACAATGGATACAAATTAGCGATCGTGTCGACGAAGGTCCGTGATGTGGTATTGAAGGGATTGGATCTGATGAATCTTCATCCGTTCTTTGAGGTCATCATCACCCTGGATGAAGTGGAGAACGCGAAGCCCCATCCGGAACCGATCGAAAAAGCATTGGTGGCATTGGGATCTTCCCCTGGTGAAGCCATCATGATCGGAGACAACCACCACGACATTTTAGCCGGAAAAAATGCAGGCGTCCTGTCGGCAGGCGTTGCCTGGAGTGCCAAGGGAAGAGAACATCTGGCCCATTATGAACCTGACTTCATGCTTGAAAACATGAGGGATTTATTAGCGATTGTGGGAGCCCCGACTGCATGAGACGGACGACCCGCTATCCTGTTGAAGGAGCAAATTCCCTCTGGCACGTCTACAAAACCGTACCATTCGGGAAGGTCGTCAAAAATTTCATCGTCATCCAACTCGCCCGTTACACCCCGTTTCTGGGGATGAAGAATTGGCTGTATAAAACGTTTCTCCGGATGAAGATCGGAGAACACACGTCATTCGCCCTGATGGTGATGCTGGATGTGATGTTTCCGGAGAAGATTTCCGTTGGGCGGAATACGGTGATCGGTTATAATACGACGATCCTTGCCCATGAGTATTTGATTAAAGAGTACCGACTGGGTGAGGTGGAGATCGGATCGGAAGTGATGATCGGTGCCAACACGACGGTTTTACCGGGAGTGAAGATCGGCGATGGTGCCATCGTGTCAGCAGGAACCCTCGTACATAAAGACGTGCCGGCAGGGGCCTTCGTCGGTGGGAACCCGATGAAAGTCATCTACACGAAAGACGAGCTGGCCGACCGATGGCGGGAAGATGCCATCTATGGGTTGAATAAAGAAGAATAAGGGAAAAGGCAAAGATAGAGTGGATTCTGTCTTTGCCTTTTTTTTTATTATGAAAATGGCAGATAAACCAGCAACCAATTCACCCCTCAAAAACGGTTGACGAATAAAAAAAGAAACGCTACACTACAAATAACTTTATTTTATTAGCACATTAGCGAACTAAAGGATTTCTGAATAATCGAGAAGTAGTAACAATCCCTCACTAAGGGAAAAATAGATGAATTAATACGCCAAAGGTGGTTCTTATGACTAAGTTATTTATGTTCGAGAAGCCATTGGGAATGAGAGATACATTTCCTGATTTATATGAGATCAAAGATCAGGCGAAGAAGAAAATGGAACAGGCCATGAAGCTGTGGGGGTACCGGTTCATCGAAACCCCGAGCCTGGAGTATTATGAAACCGTCGGGGAAGCATCGGCCATCCTCGATCAACAATTATTCAAGCTATTGGATCAACAGGGGCATACACTGGTGCTCAGGCCGGATATGACAGCCCCGATCGCGCGGGTTGCAGCGTCAAAGCTATTAAAAGAAGAAGCTCCTCTCAGACTTGCCTATTCGAATTCAGTCTTCAGGGCCCAGCAGCGGGAAGGCGGACGGCCGGCAGAATTTGAACAGGTGGGGATCGAATGCATCGGGGATGATTCCGTCAGTGCCGATGCCGAAGTGATTGCCCTTATGGTGTCGGTCCTCAAGGAAGCAGGCTTGGAGCATTTCAAGATTTCCATCGGGCATATCGGGTTCGTACAGGAACTGTTCACTCAAATCGTCGGAACCGAAGAACGGGCAGACACATTAAGACGATATTTATATGAAAAAAATTATGTCGGCTATCGTCAGCATGTGAACGAACTGGCCCTGTCATCCATCGATAAGGAGCGGCTGTTCAGGTTCCTGCAGTTACGGGGATCTGAAGACGTGCTAGGTGAAGCACATAGCCTCCTCGAAGGAGGAAAGGGACTCGGAGCACTTGAACAGCTGAAAGATCTGTGGAGTATTTTAAAAGATTATGAAGTGGAGAAATATGTGAAATTCGACTTGAGCCTTGTCAGCCATATGAGCTATTATTCCGGCATTTTATTTGAAGTGTACGGGGAGAATGTCGGGTTTGCCATCGGAAATGGCGGTAGATACAATAAGCTGCTTGAAAAGTTCGGTAAGAACTCCGGGGCGACAGGCTTCGGGTTACGCCTTGACTACGTACTGGAAGCCATGCAGGTTGAATTATCTTCCACCCTTCAGCAGTGTGTACTGTTCAGTGATGAGCGCAGGAAGGAAGCCATCGGCCTGGCGCGTGACTTGAGGAATGAAGGGGTAGAGGTTGTACTGCAGAACTGGAAGGGTGTAGGTGATGTGGACGAGTTCACGAAGGGGTTCAGCAACGTCCACTTCGTCGTGGGACAGGATCGGAAAGGCGGTGAGACATCATGAGTTCATTAACCATTGCCATGCCTAAAGGCAGGATATTTGAAGAAGCAGTGGAACTATTAAGGAAGGCCGATTACAACCTTCCACCTGAATTCGATGATTCACGAAAGCTTATCATCGAAGTGCCCGAAGAGGATCTGCGTTTCATCCTAGCGAAACCGATGGATGTCCCGACCTATGTGGAACATGGAGTCGCTGATCTGGGAATTGCGGGGAAGGACGTCATGCTTGAAGAAGAAAGGGACGTATACGAGCTCCTCGATTTGCGAATCAGCGGATGCTATCTGGCGGTAGCGGGACTGCCGAACACGAAGATGAGTGATGTAGCGCCGAAGATCGCGACAAAATATCCGAATGTCGCTTCATCCTATTTCCGGGAGCAGGGGGAGCAGGTGGAAATCATTAAATTGAACGGTTCCATCGAACTCGCCCCATTGATTGGGCTGGCCGACCGCATCGTCGATATCGTATCCACGGGGCGGACGCTGAAAGAAAACGGTCTGGTCGAATACGAAACCATCGTCGGCATCACCTCACGCCTCATCGTCAACCCCGTCAGCTACCGGATGAAAGACGAAAAAATCGAAGACCTCGTCACCCGGCTGACACGCATCATCGGGTGACGAGGGACGGACCTCATTTGTTCGAGTCCGGAATGTAGTGTTGGCAGCAATTAAGAAGCTTTTGGGACGGAATATCGGTGGAAAACGAGGTCCGTCCCTCTAAATAGAGATTACATAGGGAAGCTGGTCCTGATGACAGGTCCGTCCCTCTTGAAGGTTGGTGAATTCTGTGAAGATTATTAGGGATATTAGCAGGGCGTCGATTAAGCGCTCTGTGGATAGTGGTACGGAGGAGCAGCGCAGGGCGGTCCAGGGGATCATTGCTTCTGTGAAGCAGGATTTAGACAATGCCGTACGTGAGTATACAGAGAGATTCGATAGAGTCCATTTGGATAACTATAAGGTATCTGAGCGTGAGATAGAGGAAGCTTTCTCCGCTCTCGATCCGGAAATGGTCTCCATCATTGAAGAAGCGGCGGATAATATCCGTGCCTTCCATGAACAGCAAAAGAGGTCATCGTGGTTCACAACGGATGAAGATGGAACGATGTTAGGTCAAAAGCTCACACCCCTTGACTCAGTTGGTGTGTACGTTCCCGGTGGAACTGCAGCCTATCCATCATCGGTCTTGATGAATGTACTGCCGGCAAAAGTGGCCGGAGTAAAAAGAATTACAATGGTTTCACCCCCAGGCAAGGATGGGACATTATCTCCGGGGGTTCTCGTGGCCGCGAAGGTAGCAGGAGTGGAGGAAATCTTTAAGGTCGGTGGTGCTCAAGCCGTTGCCGCACTTGCATACGGGACGGAATCCATCTCGCCTGTGGATAAAATCACGGGACCGGGGAACATATACGTTGCCCTGGCGAAACGGGAAGTGTTCGGTGATGTGGATATCGATATGATCGCAGGACCGAGTGAAATCGTGATCCTGGCCGACGGAAATCAGCGGGCCCATGAAATCGCGGCAGACCTTCTTTCTCAGGTAGAGCATGATGCCCTTGCTTCAGCCGTCCTCGTGACCAATTCATCAGTTCTTGCGGAAGAGGTATCCGCAGAGGTTGAGCGTCAATTGGCTACTCTTCCTCGTGAGGAGATTGCCCGTCAATCCATCCTCGACCATGGTGCCATTTATGTGACGAGAGATTTAGAGGAAGGAATTGAGCTCGTCAATGAGCTCGCCGCCGAGCACCTGGAAATCTTGACGGATAAGCCCTTTGAAACGATGGCGAAAATCCGCCACGCCGGAGCGATCTTCCTCGGACGATACAGCTCAGAACCAGTCGGGGATTATTTTGCAGGACCGAATCATGTTCTTCCGACGAACGGGACAGCCCGTTTCTCAAGTCCGTTGAATGTGGATGAATTTATGAAGAAGACCAGTGTCATCTCCTATAGTGAAACGGCACTGAAGAAAAACTACGAAAAAATCGCGAAACTTGCCCGGTTAGAGGGCCTAGAAGCCCACGCGAGGGCAGTGGAGATTCGATTCGATAAAGAAAAATAGGGAAGAGGGACGGACCTTCCCGTGGGAGGTCCGTCCCTCCAAAAAAGGAGGACATCATGGTGAGAAGTGCAGAGATTGTGCGTAAGACGAATGAGACAGATATCCGGTTGAGTTTTGGCATCGATGGGGAAGGGAATTCGAGGATCGAGACAGGGGTCCCGTTCATGAGTCATATGATGGATCTGTTCACGAAGCATGGACAATTCGATTGTACGATTGAGGCAAACGGGGACACGGAGGTCGACGATCACCACACGACAGAGGATATCGGCATCTGCCTCGGACAGGCATTGCTTGAATCACTCGGAGACAAGAAAGGCATCAAGCGTTATGGATCGGCCATGGTCCCGATGGATGAAGCCCTGGCCCAGGTCGTGGTGGACCTGAGTAATCGCCCTCACCTTGAATTCCGTGCAGAACTTCCGAGTCAGAAAGTGGGGACATTCGATACTGAGCTAGTTCATGAATTCCTTTGGAAGCTGGCCCTTGAAGCAAGGATGAACCTTCATGTCATCGTGCATTACGGTCATAATACCCACCATATCATCGAAGCGATCTTCAAAGCACTGGGACGCGCCCTGGATGAAGCAACCACGATTGATCCCCGGGTAAAAGGGGTACCATCAACGAAAGGAATGTTATGATTCATGATCGGAATTGTGGATTATGGAATGGGAAATCTGTTCAGTGTCAGTAAAGCACTGGAACGATTGAACGTCCCTTACTTTATAAGTGATGTACAAGAAGAGCTATTGAGTGCCGATGGGTTGATACTGCCCGGGGTCGGGGCATTTAAGGATGCCATGAGTCTTCTTGAAACCACCCATCTGAAAGGAACCATCCTGACGTTTGCAGAAAGCGGCAAGCCGCTCCTTGGCATTTGTCTGGGCATGCAGCTCCTATTTGAGGAAAGCAAGGAAAATGGAACGACGAAGGGATTGGCTCTGCTGCCCGGGGAAGTGCTTCGCATCCCGAAAGAGGATAGGGAAGGGAATGCCTATAAAGTGCCTCACATGGGCTGGAATCTTCTCCGTTTCCAGAAAAACTCCACCCTTTTAGAAGGATTAACGGAAGGCTATGTATACTTTGTGCATTCTTATTATGTGCATGAAGGATCAGAAGACGTGATTGCGGCAAGCGCTGAGTATGCAGGAGTGGAAATCCCTGCCGTCGTGAGCCGTGCCAATATATACGGCATGCAGTTCCACCCTGAAAAAAGCGGCGGGCTTGGCATGCAGTTGTTAGAAAACTTTACAAAGCGAGTAAAGGAGAGGGTCTCATGAGTTTTACGATTTATCCAGCCATCGATATGCGGGGCGGGAAATGCGTACGATTGGTGCAAGGGGATTATAATCAGGAAACGGTTTACGGAGACTCCCCGTTCGATATGGCCAAGAAATTCGCCGATGAAGGCGCAGAGTGGATCCATATGGTGGACCTTGACGGGGCAAAGGAAGGCTCCCGGATCAATGATGAATTTGTGATTGCCGTTGCAGAAAAACTCGATGCCAAGGTTCAAATCGGGGGAGGCATCCGATCCAAAGAGGATATCGAACACTATTTAAGCAGGGGTGTCGATCGGGTCATCATTGGAAGCGTTGCTGTATCCAACACGAAATTAGTGAAAGAATGGCTACGGGAGTATGGTGATAAAATCGCCATCGGGCTTGACGCGAAGGATGGCTATGTGGCGACCCATGGCTGGTTGGAAACCTCTGCTCTTAAAGCCGTCGATCTTGGTAAGGAACTTGCTGATGCCGGTGCGGAAACATTCATTTTCACCGATATTGCCACAGACGGAATGCTATCTGGTCCCAATGTTGAAGCAGTTGTGGATCTTGCCCAACAAACGGGGAAATCAGTGATTGCGTCTGGAGGCATTAGCTCACTGGAAGATCTAAAGACGTTAAAGGAATATGAATCCCGGGGAGTATCAGGTGCCATTTGCGGGAAATCCCTTTACACAGGGAAATTCACTGTCAGTGAGGCTGTAAACGAGGTGAGGTCATGTTAACGAAACGTATCGTCCCATGCCTAGACGTAAAGGACGGCCGGGTGGTAAAAGGCATCCAGTTCGTGGAACTGCGGGATGCAGGGGACCCCGTTGAACTTGCCAAGGTATACGATGAGCAAGGTGCGGATGAACTGGTGTTCCTGGATATATCCGCATCACACGAAGGACGGAAAACCATGGTCGAGGTCGTTCAACATGTGGCAGCGGAATTGGCGATTCCTTTCACAGTGGGTGGAGGGATCAATTCGGTGGAAGATATGAAAGCGATCCTCCGGGCAGGGGCGGACAAGGTCTCCCTGAACACGGCAGCTGTGCTTAGGCCTGAGCTGGTCCGGGAAGGGTCCGATTACTTCGGCTCCCAATGTATCGTAGTGGCGATTGATGCCAAATATGACGAAGGAACCAACGGGTGGAAGGTTTACACCCACGGAGGCAGGAAGCTGAAAGACCTTGATGCCGTTGAATGGGCGAAGGAAGTAGAAGCCCTCGGAGCGGGGGAAATCCTACTGACGAGCATGGACAGCGATGGGGAGAAGAAAGGGTTTAACCTGGCTCTTACGAAGGCAGTCAGCGAAGCGGTATCGATTCCCGTGATTGCTTCCGGCGGTGCCGGGAATGCCGCCCACTTTAAAGACGTGTTCACAGAAGGGAAAGCCGATGCGGCCTTGGCAGCTTCCATTTTTCATTATAAAGAAACGAGTGTAGAAGAAGTAAAAAGCTACTTACGGAAAGAAGAGGTGCACGTACGATGACAAACACTGATTGGATTACATCCGTGAAGTATGACGACAAAGGCCTTGTGCCCGCCATCGTACAGGATGCTGCAACGAAGGATGTACTCACATTAGCCTATATGAATGAAACATCACTGAAAAAAACCGTTGAGACCGGGGAAACATGGTTCTATTCCCGGTCACGCCAAGAACTTTGGCATAAGGGTGAAACGAGCGGGAATACACAAACGGTCGAGAATATCACGTGGGATTGCGACCGGGATGCCCTTCTGGTCCTCGTCTCGAAGGAAGGTCCTGCCTGCCATAAGGGTGAGGACAGCTGTTTCCATGAAAAAGTCTTTGGTGAGGAGAAATCATCAAAAGAAAATATCCTTCTCACCCTTGAAAAACTGATCGGAAATCGTGAAATCGAGCGTCCGGAAGGAGCGTACACAACCTATCTTTTTGAAGAAGGTGTGGACAAAATCCTGAAAAAAGTAGGGGAAGAAGCTTCAGAAGTGATCATTGCCGCGAAAAACAGGGACAGTGAAGAGCTCAAATGGGAAGTCGCCGACCTCTTCTACCACGTCCTTGTCTTACTAAGGGAACAAAAACTTCCACTCGAAACGGTCTTGGATGTCCTCGTGGAACGTCATAATAAATAACACCCTTGAGGGACGGACCTTCGCGCCTGGCGCGAAGGTCCGTCCCTCAAAATATGGTAGTTTAGTACGGGTGTATTGTATGATATACTACTGTAGTTATACTATGAACGTTTCGGAGGACTTTGATGAGAAAAGGGTCAAAATTAAGTAGTCAAGAAGCGAAAGTGTTGTCTTTTGTCCCGACTGGTGAGTATTACTACAACAAAGGGATGAAAGCTTATCAACGTCGTGAACTTAAGAAATCGTTAAAATATTTAAATAGAGCATTTCAATTAGAACCGATTGAACCGATGATTGCCTGTCAATTATCGATTGTGTATACAGAACTTGGTGATTACAAGCGTTCCAATGATTTATTGCATAATATACTAGAGGATCTGGATCCCCATATGACGGAATGCCATTATTTCTTAGCCAATAATTACGCCCACCTGGGGTTATTTAAAGAGGCGTACGAACAGGTCTCCACTTACCTGGATAAAGAAGAATACGGTGAATTCGTCGAGGATGCCGAAGACCTGCTGGAGCTTTTGGAACTGGATTCCGACTTGATCGTGGATGATCTATATGAGCATGATGAGCTCATCGTCCAGCAGGAAAAAGCAAGGGAACTCCTCGAATCCGGTCACTTCCAGAAAGCCGTGGATACTTTACAGGGAGTCATCCGTGATTATCCGGAATTCTGGTCCGCTTATAATAATCTTGCCCTTGCCTATTTCTATCTGGGGGAAGTGGAAAAAGCGTCCGCCACCCTGGAAGAGGTGCTCGAGAAGAATCCTGGTAATCTTCATGCACTGTGCAATACGGCAGTCTTTTATTTCTATCAAAAGCGCCATGACGAGCTGGAGGAATTGATCCAAGGTCTCGAGAAGGTCCGTCCCCTGCTCCATGAACACCGTTACAAGCTTGGAGCGACGTTTGCCCTTGTGGGGCATTCAAAGCGTGCGTATGATTGGTTGAAGTCCCTTCAGAAGATCGGCTTCGAAGGCGACGCGAGCTTCTATTACTGGTTGTCCTATTCCGCTTATGAAACGGGTCATGATGATACGGCCCGCAATGCGTGGAAGAAAGTATTGGAGGTCAACCCGGAAAAAGAAGGGCTCGAGCCGTGGAACGACCAAAAACAGGCAGAAGGTTTTGAAAATCACGTCACATCCATCTTGAAAAAACTTCAAAGTGAGTATACGGAAGAGAAATTATTCGGCCTATTCCTGACATCCATCTCAGATAATCAGAGGGCCATCCTCACGCATGCAGATTTTTGTGATGTAGAGGATCTATCGATCGTCGAAAAGGTGTATTTGGCGCAGGTACTGAATAGTAACGGCAACAGCTCCATCAAAGTGAATCAGGAAATCCAGAATATGCATCAGGTCGCCCTTCATCTATATGGCGATCATCACCCGATTACGAGCGTGGAATCCGGCTTATTCCTTACGTGGTTCACGATTGCCTACCGGGGCATCAAAGAACGTGAAACCTTCAAGAATGCCAAAGCATTTGCAGCGGCAACGGAATTCGTCTGGAATCGTCTCAGGAATGAAAAGGTGACGAAGAAGCAGCTTTGCGACCGGTTTGACTTATCCACAAGCACCCTGACAAAATATATTGCGGTCGTGGAAAGTTACCTGCCCTGAGCATATTTTTGGACGATATGAACCTATTTTTTATAGGATAGGTGTAGGAAGTAAATACTATAGGTTGAAGGCTTCTGGACGCCATTCCAACCTTTGGCCATAGTATTGAATAAAGAATGCGCTTACGACTGTTTCGGAAGGAGAATGTCATTATGTCTGAAGAAAAAATATATGATGTAATCATTGTAGGTGCAGGCCCTGCAGGAATGACTGCAGCTGTTTATACGTCACGTGCAAGCCTTTCAACGCTTATGCTTGAAAGAGGAGTGCCGGGCGGACAAATGGCGAATACGGAAGAAGTGGAAAACTACCCTGGCTTCGACCATATTCTTGGACCTGATCTTTCAAATAAAATGTTCGACCATGCAAAAAAATTCGGTGCGGAATACGCATACGGAGACATCAAGGAAATCGTGGAAGGCGAGGATTTCAAAATCGTCAAAACCGGTTCCAAAGAATTCAAAGCCCGCGCCGTCATTATTACAACGGGTGCTGAATATAAGAAAATCGGTGTCCCAGGTGAAAAAGAGCTTGGCGGACGCGGAGTATCTTACTGTGCTGTGTGTGACGGAGCTTTCTTTAAAGGAAAAGACCTTGTAGTGGTTGGTGGAGGAGACTCTGCCGTTGAAGAAGGGGTTTACCTGACAAGATTTGCTAATAAAGTGACGATCGTTCATCGCCGTGACGAGCTTCGTGCTCAAAAGATCCTGCAACAGCGTGCATTTGATAACGAGAAAGTGGATTTCATCTGGAATCACACCGTGAAAGAAATCAACGACAAAGACGGTAAAGTTGGAAGCGTGACCCTTGTGTCCACTGAAAATGGAGAAGAAACAGACTTCCAGGCGGATGGTGTCTTCATCTATATCGGAATGCTTCCATTGACGAAGCCATTCGCGAACCTCGGGATCATCAACTCTGAAGGATACATCGAAACAAACGAACAAATGGAAACAAAGGTACCTGGTATCTTTGCAGCCGGCGATGTCCGTGAAAAACAACTTCGCCAAATCGTAACAGCAACAGGTGACGGCAGCATCGCCGCACAAACGGCTCAGCACTATATCGAAGAGCTGAAAGAAAAAGTCAAAAACGGTTAATGTAACGAAGCCTGACGAAAGGGGATCCCTCTCGTCAGGCTTTTTTTATTGTTCAATTCTTCTTATGCTTGTTAAACACATACACCAACTCCGACAGGGTCAATTTCTTCAATCCTTCATCACATGGCTTGTAAACACCAGCTTCTACCAACCGACGAATAAATTGCTGTCTCTGCTGTTCAACGGCTTCACGTAAAAATGGCATGCGTGTTCACTCCTTTTGGATTCTTAAGGTTAGTCTAAGGGGATCATTCGGGAAAGTCTTTTGGTTTGTTAAGTTTTCTACCAATTTAGAATTCTTTGTAAGGTTTTCTAACATAAAAACCCAAAACCCCTGGAAGGGCATGTATAATCAAGATATTCCCTGCTTAGGAGGATGAGGCAGCCGTGGATAATGAACCTTCCTATAAAGATAAGAAAGTGATTTCTATTGGAGTCGTGAGCGAATTGACGGGGTTGACCGAGAGGAAGATCCGATATTACGAAGAGAAGAATCTGATTTTCCCACAGCGCTCCAACAGGGGATATCGAAAATACTCCTTTTCCGATGTGGAACGATTGATGGATATCGCCGACCAGCGTGAAGAAGGGGTCACGACGAAAGAAATCAAACATGAACTCACCATAAAAGAGAGAAAAGAAGCGAAGAAAAAAATGATCAAAGGCCAGCTGAATGCACAGTTTGGGGTTCAGAAAAAGTGATGAGGGACGGACCTCTGGATGTCTGGAGAACTGTCCATGTGAATATCTCCGGCCGATCTTCCAAAAATAAACAGGGTTATAACCCCTCCAACAGGGAATAACGACTATTATGAAAGTCATCTCAGTTTATATCGGAAGGTCGGATCATGAATGAAAATGTTAAAAATCGCAGGGGTTGTCATACTGTTTGCTCTTATTCCCATCGTCTACTTCAGTTTTTTTGCAGATGAGACAGAGTCATCTTCAAAGAAGCGGGTGATTGCATTGGGGGATTCCCTCACTTACGGCTATGGTGATAAGAAGGAAGCAGGATACATTGGGCGGTTAGAAGAGAAAGTAAACAAAGAACAAACGAAAAAGGTGTATAACTTCCAAAACCTAGGAATACCGGGACAGCAGTCGGATCAATTACTCGCACAAATCGTAAAGCCCGAGGTTGCCGAGGATTTGAGTGAAGCGGATGTATATATCATCAATATTGGAACCAATGATTTAATAAAGAACAATGGTGGAGACTTGTTCCCTTTGCACCATGATGAGATCATGGATGCGAAAAAGGACTATCTCGATCATCTTGATAAGATCCTGAATATTACCGGGACAGCGAGCAAAAAAGCGGATATCATCGTGTTGGGGTTGTATAACCCGTACCCTGACAAAGACAGCGATAAAATTGAAGCATACGTGGATAATTGGAATAAGTCGATAAAGAAGGAAGCAGAAAAACATGAAAATGTGAAATTCGTATCAACCAATCCATTATTCAAAGGTAAGTCCAAGGATAACTATTTCCATGATTCCCTCCATCCTAATGGGAAAGGATACGAATTAATCGCAGGTCAAATCATGAAGAATTATGACTTTTAACCTTAGTTTTACAGGATTCGTGGGAATTCGGGATGATTTGCGAAACCACGTTTGTAACATTAACAATTCCGTAATACCGTTTTAAATCTGTTGTAACACTAGTGAAACAATTTTCGGGTAATATAGATAATAAGAAATTGACCCCCTTTTAAGTAATAAATCCCGTAGATGACACAGGAATCGCCTGTGTCTATTTTTTTTGCTTTTTTTTCTGTTATAGTGTGTGGGGTATACCTGTACCAATCATTTGCAGACTCCCCAACATGTCAAAACCTGTCCCAATATCTTTCGATGATAATCGACACGGTTTCCTGCAGGCGGAGACATTGTAGCTTGTCTGCAATCATAGTATAATGTAAGGAATGAAGTTGACTGTAATCGGGACTGATGCATCGCTCCCGAATCATCAAGATTGAGGTGAAGGTAGTGCAACGTGTCACAAATTGTTTATATCTGGATGGGGACAAAGTGCTCCTTCTCCAAAAGCCAAGAAGGAACTGGTGGGTCGCCCCGGGCGGGAAGATGGAGTCCGGTGAATCGATCAGGGATGCCGTCATCCGGGAATATCGTGAGGAAACGGGCATTTATTTAAAGAATCCTGATTTGAAAGGCGTCTTTACGTTCATTATTAAAGACGGTGATCAAATCGTTTCGGAGTGGATGATGTTTTCTTTTTTCGCAACAGAGGCGGATGGAGTCAATCTTCAGGAATCAGCAGAAGGTAAGATTAAATGGCATCCGATTGAAGACATCAAGAACTTGCCGATGGCTGAAGGAGATTATCATATTCTGGATTATCTATTGCACGGAAAGAATACGATTTATGGGACATTCACCTATACTCCTGATTTTACATTATTATCTTATCGACTGGATCCAAGTTAAACAACGAACTTTATATATAGAATATTACGATAAAAGCGGGGGAAGAGCATGAGTACAGGTTCGACAAACGATGTTCAATTGGTCATCATAACGGGTATGTCCGGAGCTGGCAAAACCGTTGCCATTCAAAGCTTTGAGGATTTAGGATTCTTCTGTGTGGACAATCTGCCGCCCACTCTTCTTCCAAAATTTTTGGAACTGATGAAAGAGTCCGGTAATAAAATGAATAAGGTCGCCCTTGTCATGGACCTCAGGGGAAGGGAATTCTTCGATCATCTATTTAAAGCATTGGATGAACTGGCGGAAACGTCATGGGTATCACCTCAGATCCTTTACCTTGACGCAGATGATTCATCCCTGGTCAGACGGTACAAGGAAACACGCCGTTCCCATCCATTGGCGCCATCAGGCCTGCCTCTTGAAGGCATCCGACAGGAAAGGGAGCTGCTCGAGGAATTAAAGGGGCGTGCCCAGCTGATCTACAATACTTCCACCATGAAGCCAAGAGAACTTAGGGAAAAGATTTTAACGGAATTCTCGGTGAACAAGAAAACGATCTTTACGGTGAACGTCGTATCCTTCGGTTTCAAACACGGTATTCCCATCGATGCCGATCTGGTGTTTGATGTGCGCTTCCTTCCAAACCCCCATTATATCGATCATATGAGACCGAAAACGGGATTGGATGAAGAGGTATCGACCTATGTGTTGAAATGGAATGAGACGAATAAATTCATCGAAAAGGTAACCGATTTACTCTCGTTCATGCTTCCCCAATACAAGCGTGAAGGCAAAAGTCAGCTTGTCGTGGCCATCGGATGTACAGGCGGACAGCATCGTTCCGTTGCGCTGGCAGAGTATCTTGGACATCATTTTGAAAAAGACTATCAAACAAAAATTTCTCATCGAGACATTCAGAAGAGAAAGGGTCTAACAACATGACACATACACCCAAGGTCGTCGTGATCGGGGGAGGGACCGGCCTGCCGGTCCTCCTCAGGGGATTGAAGCGACACCCGATTGATATATCGGCCATCGTCACCGTCGCAGATGACGGTGGCAGTTCCGGCCGTTTGCGGGACAGTTTGGATATTCCGCCTCCGGGAGATATACGGAATGTCCTTGCTGCCCTTTCTGAAGTAGAGCCACTGGTTGAACAAATGTTTCAGCATCGTTTTGAAACGACGAATGAACTTTCCGGTCATGCCCTCGGGAACTTGATCATTGCAGCCCTTGCTTCTATTACAGGGGACTTTGTCCATGCAATCCAGGAAATGAGCAGGGTGTTGAATGTGAAGGGCAAGGTGCTTCCGTCGGCGAATCAAAGTGTCATCCTGAAGGCTGAAATGGAAGATGGAACGATCGTGACGGGGGAATCCGCCATTCCGAAAGCCGGAAAGAAAATCAAGCGTGTCTTTCTGAAGCCGGACAGCATCAAGGCATTAGGTGAAACCTTGCGGGCCATCAAAGAAGCCGATTTAATTGTGATGGGACCGGGAAGCCTATATACTAGTATCTTACCGAATCTTCTTGTTCCCGGAATTGGCGAAGCCGTATGCCAAGCGGAAGCCAAAAAGATGTATATTTGCAATATCATGACCCAGGCAGGGGAGACCCTGGATTATTCAGCAAGCGACCACGTGAAGGCGTTATACGATCATCTGGAAACCCCGAGCATTGATTATATCTTGGTAAACAAGAAACAGGTGCCAAAAGAGGTACAGGAAAGATATAATGAAGAGCAGGCGAGCCCCGTTCATTTCGATGTGGATAAATTAAAATCCATGGGCTTGGAAGTGATTGCAGAAGAGATCCTTTCCTATGACAATCATCTCGTTCGTCATAACACAGAGAAGGTCGCGGATATTATTTATTCTTATTTGAAAGATTCAACCAACTGATATACAACGAAAATTTCTTGTGTATAAGGTTGTGCAAGCGTTTGCTAGGAGGTGATGGGGATGTCGTTTGCGTCTGAAACAAAAAAAGAACTGACCAATATTGAAGTCAAGGACTGCTGTGCAAGTGCAGAGCTTTCCGCATTGATTCGCATGAATGGTTCATTGTCCTTCTCGAATCAAATGCTCGTCGTCAATATTCAAACCGAAAACGCCGCCATTGCCAGAAGAATCTATACACTGATCAAAAAAGGGTACGACACCCCTGTAGAGCTTCTGGTACGGAAGAAAATGCGGCTGAAGAAAAACAATGTGTACATTGTACGAATCAAAGAAGATACAAAGATGATCCTCGAGGACTTGAAAATACTGGGTGAACATTTCACCTTTATCCATAATATAGCGGAAGACCTGATCAAGAAGAAATGCTGCAGGCGCTCGTACCTACGGGGAGCGTTCCTAGCTGGCGGATCGGTCAACAATCCGGAAACATCATCGTATCATTTAGAAATCTTTTCTCTTTATTCTGAACACAACGAGGCGTTGTCCGAGCTGATGAATTCCTTTGGCTTGAACAGTAAGACCCTTGAACGGAAAAAAGGCTTCATTACGTATTTGAAGGAAGCGGAGAAGATCACGGAGTTCCTGAATATCATAGGGGCACACAACGCCCTGCTCCGATTTGAGGATGTACGGATCGTCCGTGATATGAGGAATTCCGTTAATCGTCTGGTGAATTGCGAGACGGCTAACTTGAATAAAACCATCGGTGCTGCCTTGAGACAGGTAGAAAACATCAAGTTTATCGAAAGGCATGTAGGATTGCAGGTTTTACCCGATAAACTAAGGGAGATAGCAGAGCTTCGAGTGAACTATCAGGATGTCACGTTGAAAGAACTGGGGGAAATGGTGTCAGGGGGCACGATCAGTAAATCAGGAATCAATCACCGCTTGCGGAAAATCGATCAGCTGGCAGACAAGTTACGAGCGGGAGAAAAGCTCAATACCTAATTAAGGACAAAGGGGAGAGAAATGATTATGGTGGAAAAACAAGTAGAAGTGAAATTGAAGACGGGCCTTCAGGCGCGACCGGCGGCATTATTCGTACAGGAGGCCAACCGCTTCTCATCTGAAATTTTCTTAGAGAAGGACGGGAAGAAGGTCAATGCCAAAAGCATCATGGGCTTGATGAGTCTGGCGATCTCCACGGGCTCTGCCGTCACATTGGTTGCGGATGGAAGCGACGAAGAAGAAGCGCTTGTAGCCCTTGAAGGATTCGTTCAAAAAGAAGCGTAACACCAACTTCACAATAAGCCGATGACCAGGGAGTGGTCATCGGCTTATTTAATGGGGTTTTTCCGGTTCTAGTCATGATACAATCAACTAATTCTTTCGAACCTTTTTTCCATTTATTTCACATTGAAGATGGATGTCATCTTCTTTTTTTGTTACATTGAACTTTTCAGGATGCGTAAAAAATGGAGAAATAGACACATAATATTTCCATTCCTCACCTATTAAACGAGAGAATACGAGAGTATAATAAAATGAGTTTGTGAAAAATCATTACATGAATTTCGAGAAGTCCAACAAAGGAAGACGATGCCATATGGAAAAATACACAAAGCATTTCTTTAATAATATTCGAAAAAAATTGGAAGAGTGGGAGGCAGCAGCCTCCATCCCCCATGAAGAGGTGTACCGCTTTATTCACTCCATGGCGGGGTCTGCCTCAGTACTGGGCTTACATAACATCGGGGAGAGCGCCCGTGAACTGATGGACCACCATAATGAAGAAGATGAGCGTATGTGGACGATCTCAGAAGTGAAGGAAGAACTGTTTGAAATCATTCAATACTGCTACCACTATGAGGAGGAATCGATCGAGGTATTCCCGGGCAAGCAAAGCAGGGATGGGGAAGAACCTGTTGTGTTACTCATAGATGATGATACGTCTTTCCTCATGTACATGAAAGAGGAATTGGAGAAGATCGGGTGGTATGTCGTTCCTATCGCTAATCCCGAGAAGGCCATTATGTCGTACTATGATGTGAGGCCGGACTGTGCGATCATCGATATTCATATGGATGGGACGAGTGGATTCGAAGTACTGGACTTTTTTAAGAAAAAGCTGAAACAGCAGTTCATTCCAACGGTCATGGTAAGTGTGGAAAACAGTAAGGAAGTCCGGATGAAAAGCTATCAGATGGGGGCGGATGATTTCATAGCCAAGCCCTTTGAACTTGATGAGTTCACCGTGCGGGTGAAAAGGCAGATGGAACGGAAGAAGCAAATGGAAGAGCTTGTACTGATCGATGAATTGACACTGGTTTATAACCGTAAATACTTGGGTCAGGCGTATGCGCAGGTACAAAGCGACTGGGCTCGCAGGGGTGATTCCTATTGTGTAGCCGTCCTTGATCTGGACCATTTCAAAGGGGTGAACGACCGGTACGGACACCTGATGGGAGATCGGGTGCTGAAGGAATTTGCCTCACTCCTCAAGTCCGAAACGAGGATTCAGGACACGGTTTTTCGCTTTGGGGGCGAAGAGTTTGTCATCCTGTTCCCTCATACATCTATAAAAGAAGCGTGCTCATTTGCCGATGATATACGTAAGAGGTTCAGTCAAGTGGTGTTCCAGGAAAATCCCGCCTTTTCGTGTACCTTTTCGGCAGGCGTGGCAGAAATCGCTGATCCTACTAAGCCATTTGATACATGGCTTAAGCTTGCGGATAATGCCCTTTATGAGGCGAAAAGCAGCGGCAGGAATCTCGTGAAGATGGATGGGAAGGCAAGGGAGCATACCCCTCACAAAATCATGAAGATTTCGATTGTCGATGATGACCCGATCATTCGGACGGTGATGAAGGATATCGTGTCGAAACTGCCAGCAGAGGAGCATATTCAGTATGATATTCACACATTTAAAGACGGGGCTGCTTTTATAGGCTCGGATTGGCATGAGGGAAATCCTTGTCTCGTGATTTTGGACGGGGTGATGCCGAAGATGGACGGCCTGGAAGTACTGGAGCAGATTCGCTCAAGAAGTGATTCGGATCGCTACAAAGTACTCATGCTTACCTCCCGGAAAAGTGAAAGGGACATTTCCAGATCCCTTCAGCTCGGAGCCGATGACTATATGACGAAACCATTTAAACTACTGGAGCTTGAGGCCCGTTTAGGTCAAATGCTAAGAAGGATGAGATAAAGTGTACTCCCGGGAACTTTTTTATTTTACTGTTGTGCTGGTCGGTCTGCTGGTGGTATTATCGGGACTTTGTCTGTATTTGATGATCAAAAAAGTGAACGATAATAAAAATCGAAAGCAGATTGATCAATTGAAAGATAAATATCAGTTGCCACTCTTTCACTTCCTGCAAGAAGGAGGGGAGGCAGAGGGGTTAACGGTACGTTCTCCCCTGCAGACAAGGGCGCTTGTCGAGTTACTTGCAGGTTTTTCAAAAATGTTTGCCTCGGAAGACATACAGGAACGTTTACAAGGATTTGCAGAAGATCACTTTCAACCGTTTATCCTGTCTCAGCTTGGACACAGAAGATGGAGTATCCGGATGAACGCCCTTTACTGGATACAGGATTTTAAGATGAAGAGTATGGTGGAGCCGTTAAAAAAACTACACGGTTCAAAAAAGGTCAGCAAAGCAGAAGAATTGCAGCTGCTTAAAATCGCCGTGCTGTTTGGTGAGAAGAATCTGGTTGAAAGGCTGAAAGACACGAAGTATGAGTTGACGGAGTTTGAATACAGTCTCCTGTTTCATTCGTTCAGGGAAGATCAGTTCCGGCCATTGGTCTCTGCCTTTGAGGAACTGCCTGAGGTCATGAAGTTTGCCATCATCGATTCGATCGGGGTGAAAAACCGAATGGAACATGTTTCGTTCCTTAAGCGTTTACTGGACACGGGTGCTTCTGAACTCAGGATCCGTGCTTTAAAGGCAGTGGTGGGGATGGAGTTCTACCTTGATATACCGACCCTTTCCGTTCATTTACGCGCAGACTCATGGCAGGAGCGGCTGATGGCGATTAAAGCATGTGAATACATCCGTTCCACGGAGCTGAGTCCTGCCTTACAGGCACTTATGAGCGACCCGTCCTTTTATGTTCGCTCCCAGGCAGCTCAATCCCTTTTGAGGCTGGAAAATGGAGAAGCAGTGTTAAGGGAAATTGCCGTGTATGCGGAAGATGGGTATGCAAGGGATATGGCCGAACAGTGGCTGGAAAGGGAGGCGGTCTCATGAATGCGATAGATTGGGGGAGCATCTTGATTTCCATTGGATGGTTCGTTCTCCTTTATATGATTCTCGTCGTCTCGTTTTATACGATTCTCCTCGTGATCTCCCTTTTTCAATTAAGGAAAACCTATGGACTCGACGAGTGGGAGCCGTATGAAGAGCTTTTACACCTCCATCAGACGAAGCCGGTTTCCATACTGGTCCCCGCTTACAATGAATCTGTCGGCATCATGGCGACGGTAAGGTCATTATTGAGCATTGAATACCCCGAATACGAAATCATCATCGTGAACGATGGCTCCACGGATGATTCCATGGAGAAACTCGTAGAAACCTTTCAGTTGGTAAAAATCAAATGGGTGATTCGCCAGCAGCTGGAAACACAGCCGGTGAAGGGTGTGTATCAGTCGAAGCTTTATAAAAATTTATTGGTGATCGATAAGGAAAACGGCGGTAAGGCGGATGCTTTGAATGCCGGGATCAATGTATCGAACTTCCCTTATTTCTGCTCCATTGATGGAGACTCGGTTCTCGAACGGACCGCTTTCCTCAAAGTGATGAAACCGATCGTCGAATCCGATGGAGAGGTCATCGCCTCCGGAGGGAGTATCCGTATCGCAAATGGATGCGAAATCGAAAGCGGGGAAATCGTGAAGGTCGGTTTGTCTAGGTCCCCCCTTGTCATTATGCAGGTGATCGAATACTTAAGGGCATTCCTTATGGGAAGGATCGGCTTAAGCCGTCATAATCTTCTCCTGATCGTATCGGGTGCTTTCGGCGTATTCTCGAAACGCTGGGTCGTCGATGCGGGTGGATATTCTCATACAGTGGGAGAGGATATGGAGCTCGTTGTCAGGCTTCACCGTTATGTAAAAGAACAAAAAGCCGATAAAAAAATCGTCTATGTGCCGGATCCGGTAAGCTGGACAGAAGCACCGGAATCCTTGAAATATTTACGCCGTCAACGGAGCAGATGGCATCGGGGATTATTTGAAAGCCTCTGGATCCACCGGAAGCTCCTGTTCAACCCGAAGTACGGCTCGATCGGGATGGTTTCCATGCCCTATTTCTTGATCATTGAATTTTTTGGCCCGGTTGTTGAATTGATGGGGTACATCATCATGGTCCTCTCCATTTTCCTGGGCGGGGTGTATCTGGAATTTGCCATTCTATTATTCTTGTTATCCATCCTTTATGGGTCGGTGTTGTCCATGGCTGCTGTCCTCCTGGAAGAATGGTCCGTCCGGAAGTTCCCGAAAGCAACCGATATCGGAAGACTTTTCGTCTATTCATTGACCGAGACATTATGGTACCGTCCGTTGACCGTATTCTGGAGATGTGAAGGGATCTTGGACGTAATCCGTAAGAAGAGGGGTTGGGGAGAAATGGCGAGAAAAGGAGTATCGAAATGACAAAGCTGAAATCCTATTCGTTTCTCTTGTTCATCGTAAGCATCGTCCTTTTGGTGTCAGCCCCTTTTTGGCTGTGGCAGCTGAAAAAGGAACAGAAGTTGGATGTGTTGGTCATTGATAAAACAGTGCCGGATACTACTTATCGTGAACACAAAGGTCTTATGTGGCTGTTAAATCAACAGAAATATGTTCAATCAAACGGGAAACGGTATGATCTGAAGAAAGATTATATTGGGTTTGTTCCGAAAAAGGATCAAACCTTCGATGTGAAAAATATTCCCTCATCCACTGAGAAGTATGATGCGGTCTACATAGCCGATACATATGGGGTGTATGAAGAAGAGTTTCATAATAAAAATGTATCGGGCAAGCGCTCTACTAAACTATACGGAGGCTTGACCGATCAGGATATGGACGCATTAAAAGACATGGCGATGAAGGATGGGAAAACATTGATCGCCGAGTTCAATTCCATGGCCCAACCTACTGAGGAAGAAAACCAGAGGAAGTTCTATTCCCTATTCAATCTGGAATGGTCGGGCTGGATCGGAAGGTATTTCCCTGAACTGGAAAACAGCGAAGTGCCTCAATGGGTAAGGGACAACTACGAGAAGCAGTATGATAAAACCTATCACTTCAAAGGTCCAGGGTATGTATTGGTGGACGAAAATGATCGTCTGGTCGTGTTGGATAAGGAAGACATCGGGGAGAAGGGAGTGGTTTTTTCCACTACGCCTCGTGGTGAAGAGTTAATCGGCGAAGAAATCAACACCCCTTATTCTTACTGGTTTGATATCGTGGAAGCGATTAACCCGGATGAGGTCGTCGCCAACTATACGCTGTCACTGTCAAAGAGCGGAAAGGACATGTTGAAAGCCTTGGATCTTCCTGTTACGTTCCCGGCTGTCGTGCACGGACAAAACCGTCAATACGACACATACTATTTCAGTGGGGATTATGCAGATCAGGCAGATGTACCCGATTTGTATCAAACCGTCGGATTTCCTTCTTGGAGAAAGTGGACAGGGTCATCCAAACCGGATGACTCCTCCCAATTTTACTGGAAGGCTTATAATCCGATGATGAAGGCGATCCTTGAGGATATCCAAAAGGGTGGAGACGATAAGAAAAAGGAAACCGTCGAAGCCACGAAAGAAAATGGTGTGCAGCTTGCAGGGAAGACCGGCCGTGACTATATTCAAGTGAAGAAGGATGGAAAATGGGAAGACCTCCTTATTAAAGGGGTGAATATGGGAATCGCAAGGCCTGGTTCCTTTCCAGGTGAAACCGCCATTTCAAAAGAGGAATATATGAGATGGTTCAAGCAGATTGGAGCCATGAATGCCAATGCACTCCGGATTTACACGATCCATCCTCCAGCATTTTATGAAGCCTTTTACGAATACAATCAGATGGCAGATGAGCCTCTTTATTTATTCCACGGGGTATGGGTGAATGAAGAGATTTTCTTACAGTCTGAAGATGCCTTTGCAAAAGAAAACACAGACGAATTTGCGTCAGAAATTAAAAAGACCATCGATCTCGTTCACGGAAACGCTGAAATTCCCGAACGAAAAGGCCATGCGTCGGGATCTTACACCTACGATATATCCCCTTATGTTCTTGGGTGGGTCTTTGGGGTCGAGTGGGATCCCGAAGTGGTCCTTGCGACAAATGAAAAACATAAAGGACTCCAGGACTTCAAGGGTGAATACATTGAAACGGAAGAGGCGCAGCCGTTTGAAATATGGCTGACAGAGAGAATGGATGAAGGGATCAAGTATGAAACCGAAACGTATCAGTGGCAAAGGCCGGTCAGCTTCACAAACTGGGTGACCACCGATCTGTTGGATCATCCGAGTGAACCCCTGGAGAAGGAAGACATGGTATCGGTCGATCCGAACGTCATGAAGGGGACCGACAAACTGAAAACCGGTTTATTCGCTTCCTATCATATTTACCCGTATTACCCTGATTTTTTGAACTATGAACAGCGTTATATTGATTATATCGATCATCGCGGTGAAAAGAATAATTACGCCGGCTATTTACATGACATGAAAAAGGCGCACTCCATGCCATTAGTCGTAGCAGAATTCGGCGTCCCGGGATCAAGGGGACTGACACATAAAAACATTTACGGCATGGATCAGGGCCATCATTCAGAACAAGAACAAGGTGCAATCGACCGGAAGTTATTCGAGGATATCGTGGAAGAGAAAATGGCCGGGGGGATGGTCTTTGCCTGGCAGGATGAGTGGTTCAAGCGAACATGGAACACGATGGACTATGACAATCCGGACAGACGGCCGTTCTGGCAAAACGCCCAAACGAATGAGCAGCAGTTCGGAATGGTGAGCTTTGATCCTGGAACCAGTAAATCCAGCATGATCCATGTAGACGGAAGACCTGAGGATTGGGCCTTCAATGGGATCGAACCTGCTTTTGATGAGGATGGACACAGTATGTATGTAACGAGTGATGAACGTTTTGTGTATATCCGAATTGATTCGAACCGTATTTCAGAAGGGAAAGACACGTACCTTTTATTCGATACGATAGGGAATCAGGGTCAATCCACGATTCCGGATGTGAATGGTGTTTCCACAAAAGGGGTGGACTTTGCTCTTCACATAAAAGGAACAAAGGAAGCGCGTTTGTGGATCGACAGCTATTATGACACCCATCATTATCAATATGGGCATGTGCTCAACATGATAGAAGAAGAGACAAATGCCAACGTGAAAAACAACGGGACGTATCATCCAATCCGGTTGACGTTGAATAAATCACTGGACGTAGAAGGGGAAAAGATACCGTTTCAATCCTATGAAACCGGCATTCTCAAGTTCGGAACATCAAACCCACAGGATGAAGCGTATGATTCTTTAACGGATATCAGTGTCAATTCGGGTCGATATGAAATCCGTATACCTTGGCAGCTTCTTAACATAAAAGATCCAAGTCTCAAGGAAGCGATGGGGGATATCTGGTCAGGAAATGGCCTGCAAAGCTCAATCACTCTTGAATCCATTAAGATTGGTTTATATGAAACCGATGGAGAAAACGTATTTTCATATCCTTCACAGGGAGAGAACGGGTTCATCAATCCTGCACAATTTTATCCATACTCCTGGGATACATGGGATCTGCCAGCCTCTCATGAGAGATTGAAGCAGTCCTACTATGAAATGAAAGAAGCTTTTGAGAAAGAAGGGGAATAACCGATGGCGAGAATTCTAATAGCGGAAGATGAAGAAGTGCTCCGGATGCTGATGGTAGATACACTCGAAGACGAAGGACACGAACTTGATGAAGCAATAGACGGTCAGGAAGCAATCGATTCCATCATGGAAAATGACTATGATCTCATTCTTCTTGACTATATGATGCCTTTATACACAGGACTCGAAGTAATTGAAAAAGTCAGGAACTCCCC
Organism: Rossellomorea sp. DA94; assembly: GCF_029834455.1. Taxonomy (NCBI): domain Bacteria; kingdom Bacillati; phylum Bacillota; class Bacilli; order Caryophanales; family Bacillaceae; genus Rossellomorea; species Rossellomorea sp. DA94. The sequence continues at coordinate 4,011,797 of NZ_CP122397.1, read as the reverse complement.
TGAAAAGGGTTCGGTAAAAATCATGATGGTATCTGCAAAGAGCCAGCAGGCGGATAGAGATCTCGTTTTGAAATCCGGTGCAGACTATTTCATTGCCAAACCATATAGTCCTGCAGAGCTTGTTCAGCGGATCGAGGACATATTGAATGAAGAGAATTAAAGAGTTTTTTCAAACGAGCTTACGTAATCAATTCATCGGATTGATGAGTGGTTTCATTGCCATCTTCTTCATCGGGGCAGCCTGTTTGTTTCTATATGATCAATCCATTACAAATGAATACCAGGTTAAGAGAAATTCCCTGAACCACAAAGAAGATCTGGCTGAGCAATTGGACAGAGGATTTCAAAAAGCGTTCTTCGATGCGAGGGGATACATTGCATTTGGTAGACAGGAATTTAAGGAAAGTATTTTTAAACAAGAGAAAAAAGTCGATGATACGTTAAAAAAATTAAAAGAGCTGGAAACAGAACCTGAAGATCAACGCTTCTACAAAGATGTGGAGGAGTTTTCCAACCTGTATTTTAAGGATATGGTCCCGCCGATCATCCAAGATTTCGAAGAGGGGAACATAGAGGCAGTGAAAGAAGCTTCGGCTGACGGGGCAACGGCCACAATCGAAACCTTTCAAACCCAGCTCAATGGGTATGCGGATTCCATTGAACAAAGCAAACGAAGTGCGTATGATGAGTTGAAACGAAAAGAGTCTTTAAGTCAATCAGCCTTTGTCATCTTTATTTTTCTTATGCTCGTGGTTCTGATGAGATTGATGAGAATGATTGCAAAACAAATCGGTCATCCCCTTGATCAAGTGGCGTCCGCAGCCGAACACATTGCTGAAAATGAAGCATACCAGCAATGGTCGTTTGAAAATAAGCGGAAAGATGAAATCGGTAAGATGTCCAGGGCATTCGAAAAGATGATTTATAAAATCCAGGAAAAGGAAGAGCATCTCCTGGCTCAGAATGAAGAACTGCAGGCTCAACAGGATGAGCTTGAATCCCAGCAGTCGGAACTCGAGCACCTGCTGAATATGACAAAGAACAGAGAGTCGCAACTGGAGAGACGGAATGAATTCATTCATGGGATTTCGAGCTCCCTTAACAAGCAGGAGGTACTGGAAAGTATCGTGAAAAGCATGAGTCACGTGATGGGGGCCTCAAGGGGGATGATCGTCCTCATGGATGACCAAAAGTCCAATGCGGCATATGGGATATCGAAAAATGGTGCTGAACAGTTCTTGACGTACATTTATAACGGTATCCATCAGCGATTATTTGATTCGAGGGAGCCTTTCACACTTAAAAGGGAAATGGTTCCGTCCGAGAAAGGGTATCATGACGAGACCCTCTACTCGTATGACTTATTCTTACCCGTCCTTTCCATCGATCAACAGGTGGAAGCCATCATGGTATTCAGCCGTTTCGGAAATGATTTCAATAAGCAGGAATTGGCTGAGTACACGAGTCTTACAAAGCAAATCTCCATCTCTTTACAAAAGATCACCCTTTTTGAAGAGTCCGAGACCAACCGTCAATTAACGCAGGACATCCTTAACAACATTCAAGAGGGGATACAACTCATCGATAAAGAGGGCAACAACTTATTAATGAATAAGAAATTGTCAGGTCTGATCAATGGTGAAATTGACGAACTTCAACAGGCATGCTATCAAACCTGGAAGCAGTCACTGATTGATCGGGTGGAAGACAAAGAGAAACTGGATGAGTATTATGAAACCATTGTGAAGGAAGGGAAGACAGGGAAACAGCTCCTTACCTATCACTTGGTGGATAGTAAAGAAGTATTCCAGGTGTATTCTGAATCCCTCTATCGTGGGGAAGATCAGATAGGCACGATCTTTGTTCATCGTGATATCACGAAAGAATTCGAAGTCGATCAAATGAAATCGGAGTTTGTCAGCACCGTCAGCCATGAACTTCGGACCCCTCTATCAAGCGTGCTTGGATTTACGGAACTGATGCTGACAAAAGACTTAAAGCCTGAACGGACGAAGAAATACTTAACGACGATCTATCAGGAAGCAAAGCGGTTAACATCCCTTATCAACGACTTCCTGGATGTGCAGCGCATGGAGTCCGGACGCCAGACTTTCGATAAAAAATTCGAAGATGTCGTCCCGCTCATTCAACAGGTGATCGATACCCAAAGGGTCAATGCGCCCCATCACTCTTTCAATATCGCAAGGGAGACGGACTGCACGATCGTCCTTGGGGACCGGGATAAGTTGTCACAGGCATTCACCAATCTTATCAGCAATGCCATCAAATATTCTCCTGATGGGGGTACCATAACCATCCGATTCCGCGAAGGAGAGGAGAGCATTCTCATCGATATCCGGGATGAGGGCCTCGGTATACCACAGGACGCAATTCCAAATCTCTTCACCAAGTTCTACCGGGTCGACAACTCCGATCAGAGGAGAATCGGTGGTACTGGATTGGGGCTGACGATCGTGAAGGAAATCATTGAAACCCATGAAGGAAACATCACCGTTTCTTCAGAAGAGGGGAAAGGGAGTCTATTCACCGTGCGGCTGCCGATCGTGACCATCGAAACCTTCAAAGAAGATGAACAATGCGGTGACGGGATGAACATCGTTGTCATTGAAGATGATATCAATCTTGCATCCTTGCTCAAAGCCGAACTTTCCGACAGTGGGTTCAAGGTGTTGCATAAAGCTTCAGGTGGTGAAGCTTTAACCAACATGCAGGAAGAGAAACCCGATGCCGTTGTTCTCGACATTATGCTTGAAGGAAGCATGTCGGGATGGGATGTACTTGAGAAAATGAAATCGGACCACGAACTTGCCCAAATACCCATCATCATTTCTTCCGCGCTGGATGAAAAAGAAAAAGGGCTCACGCTTGGAGCCAATGATTATTTAGTCAAACCCTATCATCCCAGCAGGCTGTCTAAAACGATTTTACATCTGCTGTTGAAAAAAGGGATGAACGGTGAAATTTTGGTGCCGGTTGAGGAAAAACGACTGAAATAGAATGAACAAAAAACCCCCTTCACGGAGTCCGTGAAGGGGGTTTTGTATACTTATTTATTATCCATTTCGTTACGAGTGATGATGCGGTCGATCAATCCGTATTCAAGCGCTCTTTCAGCTGTCATGAAGTTATCGCGGTCCGTATCTTTTGAAATCACTTCAAGAGGTTGACCAGTGCGATCAGCAAGGATTTGATTCAATTTTTCACGAAGGAATAGAATACGCTTTGCAGCGATTTCAATTTCCGTCGCCTGACCTTGAGCACCACCAAGTGGTTGGTGAATCATCACTTCAGCGTTAGGAAGGGCTAAACGCTTGCCTTTTGCACCTGCTGCAAGAAGGAACGCACCCATTGAAGCCGCCATACCGATACAGATTGTTTGCACATCAGGCTTGATGTATTGGATTGTATCGTAAATAGCCATACCTGCCGTGATGCTTCCGCCAGGAGAGTTTATGTAGATTGAGATATCCTTCTCCGGGTTTTCAGATTCAAGGAAAAGAAGCTGTGCTACAATGGAGTTCGCCACATTGTCGTCAATGCCGCTTCCAAGCATGATGACCCGGTCTTTCAATAAACGTGAATAAATGTCATATGCACGCTCACCGCGGTTTGTTTGTTCAATAACTGTAGGAATTAAATTCATCCTCGTTCCTCCTTAGATATCTTTTATTTTTTTAGAGTTACTTATTCACTTTGTACTGTTATCATACACCCATGGTCAATAAAGGTCAAACTTAATGCTTCCTTATTTACCCTGTATATAAATCCTTTCTACATGATACCCATTCATACCTTTTTTAAACGGGCGGGTGTTTGTAAAGTTTATGGTTGACAGCTGGGGTAAGTTCCATAATTAACATGATTAAAAGGGATTCTACTCTAAAAGGAGCATAAGGTGAAAATAATGACCGTTCCTTTTCGCTGCAGGCACTTGCTTTCCGCGGGGCGTGAGTTGAGCCTCCTCGGGCGCTGCCCTGTGGGGTCTCAACTTTCCCGCTTTTCCCGCAGGAGTCAAGTGCCTTCCGCTTCAATCCACTCTGTGGTTCTGTATTAGGATAGATAAAGATAAACAGACCCAAAATGAATTTAAGCTTTTCTGTAAAGAAATCCCCACACCACTTTTAAATGATATTAATGATGAAGCTAAAAAAGACATATACGATAATATCTATTGCAAACAAGTAATATCTGGCTTATAATATATATTCGTGACGGTTATTCATTTCTTGCCCTCGTGGTGCAACGGATAGCACGTAAGATTCCGGTTCTTAAAATGGGGGTTCGATTCCCTCCGAGGGCGTAGTTGAAAGAGAGATATGAAGGTGTTTCCACAAGTTTTTAATTTGTGGAAGCACCTTTTTTCGTTCCTGAGATTAAGGGTATTGTAGTGTATTGTATAATCATATAATATACCTGTTTTGAAGAAGTGCCGGATCAGTTTTGAATGAGATACATAGGAAAGTGGCAAGAAGATTTCGCCTTGCATCAGAAAGTTAGAGATAGCAAAGAAGAAAAATTTAAAACCGGGATGGTGGATTAGAATGAAAGATTTTGTAGCTTTTGACTTTGAAACGGCTAATCGTGCAAGACACAGTATATGCTCAGTCGGAATGGTATTTGTAGAAAATGGAGAAATTGTGGATTCCATTTACCAATTAATCGATCCAGAAGAAAAATTTGATCATTTTAATATCAAAATCCATGGAATTACACCACAAGATGTTAAAGGTGCGATGACGTTCGATGCTTTCTATCATTCTATCAAGGACAAAATAGAGAATAAGTTGATGATTGCTCATAATCTTTCCTTCGATGGTTACGCTTTGAGGGATAATTTAGCTCGTTATGAAATGAAGCCTGTGTACAACCAATTTCTCTGCACCTATCAAATGTCCAGAAAAATGGTGAAGGGTCTTCCTGCCTATCAGCTTTCCTCTCTTTGCACTTATTTTGGAATCGAATTAGATAACCACCACCATGCTGCAGATGATGCTAAAGCATGTGCTCAAATAATGCTAAAACTAGCAGAAGAGTACAAGATTACAGACTTTGATTCCCTCTACCATAAGACTCGAATCAAACCGGGAGAAATATCCGAAGGCATCTATCGCTCTTCATTAGTAAGTAAATCTGCTAAATAACTCAACTTTATAGTGATGTTCAATTGAGGCATTCTCCGTGGCTGCCTATTCATTCTATTAATTATAAAAAAGAATGGTGCTGTGATGGATGGGTACACACATGCTATGTTGATTGTAGCGGAAGGTGCTCGACTCCTGCGGGAAACGCGTGAAAGTTGAGACCCCACAGGGCAAAGCCCGAGGAGGCTTAACTCACGCCCCGCGGAAAGCGAGCACCTGCAGCGGAAATCAACCACTACTCTCTCCGGAAAGTTTTGAAGAAAACACTCATATATATAGTACAAACCCACCAACTACCAACGAATTCCCATTAACGAACAACCAATTTTATTGTAGAATAGACAAATGGGAGGTTAGTAATCATGAATTTGAAAGCAGGACTTTTTCAAAATCAACAACTGAAACTTCAAATGACTCAACAGCTTTCTCAAGCCATCACCATCCTCCAATATTCTACGATGGAACTGAATGCTTATTTAGAAGCTAAGCAATTAGAGAATCCCCTTATACAAGTAGAACCGCCTAAACAAGACTCCCTCTATCAACGAGAACCTTATACGTATAAACGAAATGCCGGCAATCCCGGGAATACGGTGGATTGGTATGAATATGTTTCCGTGCCGACGAGTACCCTTACGGATGCCTTATCTGTTCAAATAAATTTGAAATCGCTTACTTCTTTCGATCGGAAGATACTTGATGAATTAATATGCAGCTTGGATGACAACGGTTATTTAAGAGTGGATGAACCATCCTTCATGCAAAAACATGGTCTGGAATGGGCTCAACTGGAAACCTATATTAAGAAGATTCAGGAGTTGGAACCGGCTGGGATAGGGGCGAGATCCCTGCAGGAGTGCATTTCCCTTCAGTTGCAGAGAAAAGCAGATGTTCCCCCTTTGGTGAAGCAGATTGTAACCGATCATTTTCAAGCCTTCGGGGAAAAGAAGTGGAAAGCGATCAGCAAGGAGCTTGGGGTTGAACTGAAAGACATCCAGCAGGCTGCTGATTTCATCCAACACTGTAACCCGAGGCCGGGATCGAAATACTCCCAGCATATCGCTGAATACATTACGCCTGAGCTTGTGGTGAACGTGATCGGCGGGCATACCGTGGCCGTATCGTTATATGATGGGACAACCGTTAACGTCACGTATAATGAAGAGTACACCGATTTCATGAAAGATCACCCGGATAAGGAAGTCCAAACCTATATTCAAGAGAAGGAGCAGGATTTCCGGTGGCTCCTGCAAAGTTTACGACAGCGGAAACAGACGATCCTAAAAGTGGGGAAGATACTTGCTGAGAAACAGAAGTCGTTCTTTTTGGAAGGGCCACCTGCGATCCAGCCCCTGACGTTAAAGCAGGTGGCGGATGAAATCGATGTACACGAATCGACGATCAGCCGCGCCGTGAAGGGGAAGTATATGCAAACTCCTTTTGGAATCTTCGAGTTGAAGTACTTCTTTACCTCAGCGATTAAATCGGTCAAACTGGAGGATTCAGAAGCGGCGTCTGCCCGGACCGTGAAAAATGAGCTTCAAAAACTGATTGATGAAGAAGACAAGAAAAAGCCTCTATCAGACCAGAAGATTGTCAATCTACTATTGGATAAAGGCTATGATGTTTCCAGAAGGACCATCGCCAAATACCGTGATCAAATGGGGATCACTTCTTCTACGATGAGGAAGAGATATGAATAGAAGATAGAATGTAGAGTGTACCAGGTACACAATGGTTGGTTTGTACCTGGTACTCGGAAGCTGTTTTGTACCGTACAACAATCAACAAATGTACCAGGTACAAAAACAACATCCCAACCTGACCCAACCTACAACTAAAACAAAGCGAGGCAACAATATGAAGCAAGTCATTTTCTACACACGCACACAATGCGGACTTTGCGAAGACGCAAAGATCACCCTGAAACTTCTTCAGGATGAGATGGGCTTTTCCATTGAAGAAGAGGATATCGATAAAAGCGATGACCTCACAGAACGTTTCGGACTGATGATCCCGGTCGTGGAACTGGACGGGGAAATCCTTCAATATGGGCAGATTGATTATTTTACGCTTAGCAAGCGTTTACATGAAAAAACCCGATAGTTTCTAGTTGAATTACGATTCATACCCTGATAAAATGAAACTTGTAAGCAGGGATGAATTTTTTTTGGAGGTAGTGGGACATAATATGTCTATGTGGGACGAAAAGAGTCCAATGCATCCACGGACTTCATTTGAAGGAGCTTTTAACTATGGAATCTTTAATTGACATACAAAAGCGATTATTACCTGACCTGCTTGAAATTATGCAAAAAAGGCATCAAATTCTACGTTCCATCCGGTTCATGCAGCCTGTCGGACGCAGAAGTCTTGCTCAGAATATGGGCCTGACGGAACGCGTACTGAGAAGTGAAGTGGAGTTCCTGAATAATCAAGATCTCATTGATATCAAAACTTCCGGGATGATCATGACGGAAGATGGTATCCAGCTTTTAGAGAACCTTGAAAGCATGATGAGGGAGATTTCCGGGATCAACGTAATGGAACAGGAATTAAAATCGTTACTTAATCTTCATGAAATTGTAATCGTTCCGGGGAATAGTGATGAGTCACCTTGGGTAAAAGAAGAATTAGGGCGTGCTTCAGCTGCTAGTATGAAACGCCGACTTAAGGGAAATACTATCATCGCTGTGACTGGAGGTTCGACGATGGCAGCCGTAGCAGAAAGGCTGACACCTGATTTCTCTGACGAAACCTTGTTCGTTCCTGCTCGGGGTGGAATCGGGGAAGATGTGAAGAACCAGGCCAATACCATCTGTGCCAAGATGGCCGAGCACACAGGGACGCGTCATCGTGTTTTATATGTGCCGGATCAGGTTAGTAAAGAAGTATATAAGTCCTTCTTGAAAGAACCGATGATCAAAGAGGTCCTTAATTTGATCAAATCCGCCAACATGGTTCTCCATGGAATTGGGGATGCTATCACAATGGCAGAAAGACGGAAGACCACGGAAGAAGATTTTGAGAAAATCACCGAGGGTCACGCCGTCGGGGAAGCATTTGGTTACTATTTTGACGAAGCAGGTGAAGTGGTACATAAGGTGCCAACGATCGGCCTGCAATTAGAAGATTTAAGTCACATCGAGAACGTCATCGCCGTCGCTGGCGGCAGCTCGAAGGCGAAAGCGATTCGGGCGTATATGAAAGGTGCTCCACACAAGACCGTGCTCATCACGGATGAAGGAGCAGCGAGAGAGCTTTTAAAAGGGTAAGCCCTTTTGAAATATAAAAAAATCATCCTTAACTATCTAAAGGAGGAAATTATTCATGGCAACAAAAATTGGTATTAACGGATTTGGACGTATCGGACGTAATGTATTCCGTGCAGCACTTAAAAATAACGACGTAGAGGTAGTAGCAGTTAATGACTTAACTGATGCAAACATGCTTGCTCACCTTTTACAATATGATACAGTTCACGGAACTCTTCAAGAGAAAGTAACTGTTGACGGTGACTACCTTGTAGTTGGCGGTAAAAAAGTAAAAGTATTGGCAGAGCGCGATCCTGCTCAACTTGGTTGGGGAGATCTTGGCGTAGATATCGTTGTTGAATCTACTGGCCGTTTCACAAAGCGTGCTGACGCTGCGAAACACATCGAAGCCGGCGCGAAGAAAGTCATCATTTCTGCTCCTGCATCTGATGAAGATATCACAGTGGTTATGGGTGTTAACGAAGATAAATACGACGCGGCTAGCCACGACGTTATCTCTAACGCATCTTGTACAACAAACTGCTTAGCGCCATTCGCGAAAGTTCTTAACGATAAATTCGGAATCAAGCGTGGAATGATGACAACCATCCACTCTTACACAAACGACCAACAAATCTTAGACTTACCACATAAAGATTACCGTCGTGCACGTGCAGCTGCTGAGAACATGATTCCAACAACTACAGGTGCTGCGAAGGCTGTATCTCTAGTTCTTCCTGAGCTTAAAGGGAAACTGAACGGTGGAGCGGTTCGTGTTCCAACTCCAAACGTTTCTCTAGTAGACTTAGTTGCTGAACTTGATAAGAACGTAACGGCTGAAGATGTAAATGCAGCTCTTAAAGAAGCTGCTGAAGGCGATCTTAAAGGAATCCTTGCTTACAGCGAAGAGCCTTTAGTATCAACTGACTACAACGGTAGCCCGGCTTCTTCTACAATCGATGCACTTTCTACAATGGTTCTAGAAGACAACATGGTTAAAGTCATCTCTTGGTACGATAACGAGAGCGGATACTCTAACCGTGTAGTAGACTTAGCTGGTTATATCGCTTCAAAAGGACTTTAATCCTTAAAGTTTTGTAAATTGACATCATTAGCATGGTGATTGATGGATAAATTTTGTCCCACCATCTATAATGAAGATGTGATGAAGGGGAGCGGGGAAGATTCCCCTCTCCCTTTTCTTGTTGTTGTTTCTATTTTTTTGAAAAAGATGTAGAAATTGAAAACCAAAGGAGGCCTTTTACAATGAACAAAAAGTCGATTAAAGATGTCGATGTAAGAGGGAAACGCGTATTTTGCCGTGTAGACTTTAACGTACCGATGTCTGAAGGCAAGATTACAGACGAAACCCGTATCCAAGCTGCTCTTCCTACTATTAAGTATTTAGTGGATGGCGGAGCAAAGGTCATTCTGGCTAGTCACTTAGGCCGTCCGAAAGGTGAAATGGTGGAAGAACTGCGTTTAACACCTGTGGCTGAAAGACTTTCCGAACTTCTTGGTAAAGATGTAGCCAAAGCGGATGAAGCTTATGGTGAAGCTGTTCAATCAAAGATCAGTGACATGTCTGAAGGTGACGTTCTTGTACTGGAAAACGTTCGCTTCTACCCTGGGGAAACAAAGAATGATCCTGAGCTTGCGAAAGAATTCGCAGCGCTTGCTGACCTTTATGTGAACGATGCATTCGGTGCTGCTCACCGTGCACATGCTTCCACTGAAGGAGTAGCGAAGCACCTTTCAGCTGTTGCAGGCCTTCTGATGGAGAAAGAGCTTGACGTCTTAGGAAAAGCTTTATCTAATCCTGAACGCCCATTTACAGCCATCGTTGGTGGTGCAAAGGTAAAAGACAAAATCGGTGTTATTGACAACCTGTTAGATAAAGTGGACAACCTGATCATCGGCGGAGGACTTGCTTACACATTCGTGAAAGCCCAAGGCCATGAGGTAGGGAAATCCCTTCTTGAAGAAGATAAAATTGATTTAGCGAAGCAATTCATGAAAAAAGCAGAGGACAAGGGTGTTAAATTCCTTATGCCTGTTGATGTAGTCGTTGCTGATGACTTCTCAAATGATGCAAATACGAAAGAAGTGGACATCGATTCGATCCCTTCAGATTGGGAAGCACTTGATATCGGACCTAAGACGAGAGCTCTATTCCAAGATACGATCAAAGATTCTAAGCTTGTGATCTGGAACGGACCGATGGGTGTATTCGAATTAGAAACATTTGCAAATGGAACGAAAGCCGTAGCGGAGGCGTTAGCCGATGCAACAGATACATATTCTGTTATCGGTGGCGGTGACTCTGCAGCAGCCGTGGAAAAGTTCGGCTATGCTGACAAGATGAGTCATATTTCTACAGGTGGTGGAGCATCACTCGAGTTCATGGAAGGAAAAGAACTTCCTGGAGTCGTGGCTCTTAACGATAAATAATCGCTTCATCAAAGACCAACATCTTGCTGAACCGATATGAAAAACAGAAAGGATGAGGACAATGCGTAAACCAATTATTGCAGGTAACTGGAAAATGAACAAAACGCTTGGAGAAGCTAAATCCTTCACTGAAGAAGTAAAAGGTCTTGTGCCTGATCAGGAAGTAGTGGACTCTGTCATTTGTTCACCAGCCCTATTTTTAGAAAGCTTGGTAAACCTAACAAAGGATACTAAAGTGGCTGTAGGTGCTCAAAACATGCACTTTGAAGAAAACGGAGCATTCACAGGAGAAGTGAGTCCTGTAGCCCTTTCTGACTTAGGTGTACAATATGTCATCCTTGGACACTCAGAACGTCGTGAAATGTTCAATGAAACAGATGAGTCAGTAAACAAGAAGACTCTTGCTGCATTCAAACACGGTTTAACACCGATCGTTTGTGTAGGTGAAACACTTGAACAACGCGAAAACAACGAAACAAAAGAACTTGTCGGAACTCAAGTGAAAAAAGCACTTGCAGGTCTTTCTGAAGATCAAGTGAAACAAACGGTCATTGCATATGAGCCAATCTGGGCAATCGGTACTGGTAAATCTTCTACAGCGGAAGACGCGAACGAAGTATGTGCCCACATTCGTCAAGTGGTTGCAGGAGAATTCTCTGAAACAGCTGCAGATGCCGTGCGCATTCAATACGGCGGTAGTGTGAAACCGGCTAACATCAAGGAATACATGGCTCAATCGGATATCGATGGTGCCCTTGTAGGTGGAGCGAGCCTTGAACCACAAAGCTTCCTTCAATTGTTAGAAGGTGCTAGTAACAATGAGTAAGTCACCAGTAGCATTAATCATCCTGGACGGCTTTGCCTTCCGTGATGTGAAAGAAGGAAATGCGGTCGCTCAGGCAAACAAGCCGAATTTTGACCGCCTGTGGAATCAATATCCACATAATCAACTGACAGCATGTGGCGAAGCGGTGGGACTGCCTGAAGGACAAATGGGGAATTCCGAAGTGGGTCACTTGAATATCGGTGCAGGACGTATCGTATACCAAAGCTTGACGCGTGTGAACCTGGCCATCCGTGAAGGGGAATTCGAACAGAATACCACATTCCTGGATGCCATCAATCATGCAAAAGAAAAAGGCACGAATCTTCATATCTTCGGACTGCTTTCGGATGGCGGAGTGCACAGCCATATCGAGCATCTTTATGCCCTTCTAGGTTTAGCGGCCAAAGAAGGAATGAAAGATGTCTATGTCCATGCCTTCCTTGACGGTCGAGACGTCGGCCCTCAAACGGCGAAGAAGTACATTGAAGACGCTGAAGCGAAGATGAAAGAAATCGGCGTTGGTCAATTTGCGACGATTTCAGGTCGTTACTATTCAATGGACCGCGATAACCGTTGGGAACGAGTGGAGAAATCCTACCGTGCCATGGTATATGGTGAAGGCCCAAGCTATCAGGATCCAATCGAACTTGTAAACGATTCGTATGAAAATGGAATCTATGATGAGTTCGTGATTCCATCTGTTATTACAAAAGAAAACGGAGAGCCGGTAGCAACAATCAAAGACGAAGATGCAGTCATTTTCTACAACTTCCGTCCGGACCGTGCCATCCAAATCTCGAATACATTTGCGAATGCAGATTTCCGTTCATTCGATCGCGGAGACAAGTTCCCGAAAGATCTTCACTTTGTCTGCCTGACACGATTCAGTGAAACGGTTGACGGCTTTGTTGCATTCAAACCGACGAACCTTGATAACACCCTTGGTGAAGTCCTTTCTCAAAACGGACTGAAGCAATTGCGCATCGCTGAAACGGAGAAATACCCTCATGTCACGTTCTTTATGAGCGGTGGACGTGAAGAGGAATTCCCAGGTGAAAAACGGATCCTGATTGATTCTCCAAAAGTGGCAACGTATGACTTGAAGCCTGAAATGAGTGCATATGAAGTGACGGATGCACTACTTGAAGAGATTCGTGAAGATCGTCAGGATGCGATCATCCTGAATTTTGCCAACCCTGATATGGTCGGTCACTCAGGTAAGCTTGAGCCAACGATCAAAGCAATCGAAACAGTGGATGAGTGTCTAGGGAAGATCATCGACCTCATCACGGAAAAAGGCGGTACAGCCATCATCACGGCAGACCATGGGAATGCTGATGAAGTGGTGACGGAAGAAGGCACTCCTATGACGGCTCACACAACGAACCCAGTTCCTGTCATCGTGACAAAAGAGGGCGTGGAGCTTCGTGACGGTGGGATCCTTGGGGACCTAGCCCCGACCATGTTAGATCTATTAAATGTAAACCAACCAGACGAAATGACTGGAAAATCATTAATTAAAAAATAAGGAGAGATTCTAAATGCCATTTATTACAGACGTATACGCACGTGAAGTATTGGATTCACGCGGAAACCCAACAATCGAAGTAGAAGTTTACACACAATCAGGTGCTTTCGGACGCGCACTTGTTCCATCTGGAGCATCAACTGGTGAATACGAAGCAGTAGAACTTCGTGACGGAGAAAAAGACCGCTACCTTGGTAAAGGGGTACAAAAAGCAGTCGATAACGTAAACAACGAAATCGCTGAAGAAATCATCGGTTACGACGTTACTGAACAAGTAGCCATTGACCAGGCGATGATCGCTCTTGACGGTACAGAAAACAAAGGTAAATTAGGTGCCAACGCAATCCTTGGTGTATCCATGGCTGTTGCACGCGCTGCTGCTGACTTCTTCGGAGTGGAATTATACCAATACCTTGGTGGATTCAACGCGAAGCAGCTTCCAGTACCAATGATGAACATTGTTAACGGCGGAGAACACGCTGACAACAACGTAGACATCCAGGAATTCATGGTTATGCCTGTAGGAGCTCCTACTTTCAAAGAAGGTCTTCGCATGGGTGCTGAAATCTTCCACAGCCTGAAATCAGTTCTTAAATCAAAAGGCTACAACACTGCAGTTGGTGACGAAGGTGGATTCGCTCCAAACCTTAAATCAAATGAAGAAGCTCTATCTACGATCATCGAAGCAATCGAAAAAGCTGGATACAAGCCAGGAGAAGAAGTTCTTCTTGCAATGGACGTTGCAGCTTCTGAAATCTACAACAAAGAAGACGGTAAATATCATCTTTCTGGAGAAGGCGTTGTTCGTACTTCCGCAGAAATGGTTGATTGGTACGAAGAAATGTGTAACAAATACCCAATCATCTCAATTGAAGATGGTCTTGACGAAAACGACTGGGATGGTTTCAAACTACTGACTGACCGTATCGGTAACAAGGTTCAATTAGTTGGGGATGACTTATTCGTTACTAACACGACGAAGCTTTCTCAAGGTATCGAACAAGGTATCGGTAACTCGATCCTGATCAAAGTGAACCAAATCGGTACACTGACTGAAACATTCGACGCGATCGAAATGGCGAAACGCGCTGGTTACACAGCCGTCATCTCTCACCGTTCTGGTGAAACAGAAGACAGCACAATCGCTGACATCGCTGTTGCAACAAACGCTGGTCAAATCAAGACAGGTGCTCCATCACGTACAGACCGCGTAGCAAAATACAACCAACTACTTCGCATCGAAGATCAATTGGCTCACACAGCTCAATATCTTGGAGCGAAAACATTCTATAACGTTAATCGCTAAAAGCGATTGAAGAGAGGCAGCCCCGTCTTAGGACGGGGCTGTTTTTTTTGGGAAATCATATCCGGTACCAACTCTTTCCACAATTCAAACAATATTACCTTGTCCACTTCATCTTCCCTATGGTAAACTAGAGATAATGTTATGTTCGTATCAGGAGGTGGGACTCATGCACACAATACTCGTCACTTTACTTATTATTGTATCAATTGCACTTATTGCTCTTGTATTACTTCAGTCAGGTAAAAGTGCTGGACTTTCAGGGGCCATCTCTGGTGGTGCAGAACAACTTTTCGGGAAACAAAAAGCTCGTGGGATTGACTTGGTACTGCACAGAATCACAATCGTATTATCGGTACTATTCTTCGTACTAACCATCGCCATCGTAGCTATCTAATACGAATCAAAACCTGATCATTAAGGTCAGGTTTTTTTATTTAGACAGACAGATTTTCAAGCGAAATATTGGATTGTCTGACCAATGTTTGCTAAAAATAGAGAAGAAGAGTGGACTAAACGATCGTTTAATAGAACGAAGCCTGTCATAACAAGCTTCCTGGATACTAATCAAACGTTTGTTTAACAAAAATTCACGTAAAATCAAAGTACATAACTAAATCGTTTAAACAACTGCTTAATAGAATGGAGCTTGTTAAATCAAGGTTTCTGCCGACTAATCAAACGTTTGTTTAAATTGAGTTAAAAAGGAGTCATAAAGATGAAAACAGTATTACCAAAACCATTCACATTCGAAGCGGGTCCAAGAGCAGTATTGCTGCTTCATGGCTTCACAGGAAATTCTGCTGACGTCAGAATGCTTGGACGCTACTTAGAAAAGAAGGGCTATTCATCCCATGCCCCTCACTATAAAGGACACGGTGTTCCACCTGAAGAATTGGTCCATACAGGGCCAGAAGATTGGTGGAAGGATGTCATGGAGGGTTATGAGCATTTAAAGAGCAAGGGATACGAAGAGATTGCGGTCGCCGGCCTTTCTCTGGGAGGGGTATTTTCTCTTAAATTAGGTTACACTGTACCTGTAAAGGGTATTGTCCCTATGTGTGCGCCAATGTATATAAAAAGTGAAGAAGTCATGTATCAGGGGGTAGTCGATTACGCCCGTGAATTTAAAAAGTTTGAAGGAAAACAGGAAGACCAAATTGAAAAAGAAATAGAAGAGTTTAAGAAAACGCCGATGAATACGTTGAAGTCCCTGCAGGAATTGATTGCAGATGTGCGTGAAAACGTGGACATGATCTATTCACCGACGTTCGTCGTGCAGGCAAGGCATGACCATATGATCAATACGGATTCTGCGAATATCATTTACGACAACGTGGAGTCGGATGAGAAAGAGATCAAGTGGTACGAAGAGTCCGGTCATGTCATTACATTGGATAAAGAAAAAGAACAGCTTCATGAAGACGTCTACAATTTCCTGGAGAAATTGGATTGGACGGTTTGATGAATTCGATGATCAGGAGGGATTGTCATGGACGAAAATATTAAAGTGCATGTGGATAGGCTCCTTTCTTATATGAAGGAAGAAGCATACAAACCATTGACGGTACAGGAGCTTGAAGAAGCATTCGGAATTGAAGGGTCCACGAACTTCAAGGATTTTGTCAAAGCACTTGTCGTAATGGAAGAAAAGGGGCTCGTCGTACGTACAAGAAGCAACCGCTACGGCCTGCCTGAAAAAATGAATCTGGTAAGAGGGAAAGTATCCGCTCATGCAAAAGGATTTGCGTTTGTGATACCTGAAGAATCCGGTATGGATGATATCTTCATCCCTCCGAATGAAACGAATAACGCCATGCATGGCGATATTGTATTAGTCAGGGTTTCAACCTCTTCTTCAGGTTCAAGAAGGGAAGGGACCGTCGTCCGGATCGTCGAGCGCGGTGTCGATCAAATGGTCGGTACGTTCACGGAAAGCAAGCATTTCGGTTTTGTCATCCCTGATGATAAAAAGTTTGCCAGTGACATCTTCATTCCTAAGTCTGCCCAAATGGGAGCGGCTGAAGGACATAAGGTCGTCGTAAAGTTGACGTCATATCCTGAGGGACGCAAGAGTGCTGAAGGGGAAGTCATCGAAATCCTCGGTCATAAAAATGATCCGGGAGTCGATATACTCTCCATCATCCATAAGCACGGGATTGACGTTGAATTTCCTGAAGAGGTCATGGATCAGGCGAACAAGGTGCCGAGTGAAATCGACGAATCGGAAATTCCGAACCGGAAAGATCTCCGCGATCAAACCATCGTCACGATTGATGGCGCGGACGCCAAGGATTTGGATGACGCTGTAACCGTGACGAAACTCGACAACGGGAATTACAAGCTTGGAGTACATATTGCAGACGTGACGTACTATGTCAAAGAGAGCTCACCGATCGATCAGGAAGCATTTGATAGAGGGACGTCGGTCTATCTCGTAGACCGGGTCATCCCGATGATTCCGCATCGTTTATCCAACGGGATTTGTTCCCTTAATCCGAAAGTGGATCGTCTAACATTATCATGTGATATGGAAATTTCACCTGAAGGCGATGTCGTCAAACACGAAATCTTCCAGAGTGTCATTAAGACAACCGAGCGAATGACCTATTCAGATGTAAACAAGATTCTTGTGGATAAAGACGAAGAGCTCCGCACGAAATATGAGCCTCTGGTTCCGATGTTCGAGGAGATGGAGGACCTGGCTCAGGTTCTACGTACAAAAAGGATGAAGCGTGGAGCCATCGACTTTGATTTCAAAGAAGCGAAAGTGCTGGTGAATGAAGAAGGGGAACCGACAGATGTCGTCCTTCGTGAGCGTTCAGTGGCAGAGAAGCTGATCGAAGAATTCATGTTAGTGGCCAATGAGACGGTTGCCGAGCATTTCCACTGGATGGAAGTGCCGTTCATCTACCGAATCCATGAAGATCCGAAAGAAGATAAGCTTCAGCGCTTCTTCGAGTTCATCACCAATTTCGGTTTGATCGTAAAAGGAACAGCGAATAGCATCCATCCCCGTGCCCTTCAGGAAATAGTCGAAGACGTACAGGGCGAACCGGAAGAAATGGTCGTTTCGACGATGATGCTCCGTTCCATGCAGCAGGCGAAATACGATCCTGAAAGCCTCGGGCACTTCGGGCTCGCAACTGAGTTCTACACTCATTTCACATCTCCGATCCGCCGTTACCCTGACTTGATTGTTCACCGTTTAATCAGAACGTATTTGATTGAAGGGAAAATCGATCAGGCCACCCGTGAAAAATGGGGTGCGCAAATGGGTCATATCGCTGAGCATACATCCAGCCGTGAGCGCCGTGCAGTGGACGCAGAGCGTGAAACCGATGAATTGAAAAAAGCAGAGTATATGGAAGACAAGGTGGGAGAGGAATACGATGGAATCATCAGCTCCGTTACGAATTTCGGTCTGTTCGTCGAATTGCCGAACACCATTGAGGGTCTTGTCCATGTAAGCTATATGACGGATGATTACTACCGGTTTGATGAACGCCATCTTGCCATGATCGGTGAAAGGACTGCCAATGTATTCAGGATTGGGGATGAAATCACGGTTCGTGTCGTAAGCGTCAATAAAGATGAGCGTGCCATCGATTTCGAAATTGTTGGGATGAAAGGGAAGCGCAAAGAGCGTGAAGGCCGTGTCCGTTCGATTTCGTCAGATCAAGGGAAATCAAACCGAGGGAAATCGGATCGTTCTTCTTCCCGTAAAAAGGACGGGGAATGGTCAACGCGTAAACCGAACAATAAGAAGAAAAAAACCAATAAGAAGCACTTTGAAAATGCACCAAGAAGCAAACGTAAAAAGAAGAAATAACAGTCTGGGAGCAACGGGACAACCTTTGCTCCTTTGCTTTTCAGACGGTAACGATACAATTTTCATTGAAAATATGAGATAATAATGAGTAAACTGACGGAAATGACTAGGGGGATTCCAATGCCAAAGGGAGAAGGCAAGCTTATTGCCCAAAATAAAAAAGCGAGGCATGACTATGCCGTAGAAGAAACATATGAAGCGGGTCTGGTGCTCCAGGGGACAGAGATCAAAGCGATCCGCGGAGGACGGGTGAATCTGAAGGATTCCTTTGCCCGTGTTCAGAACGGCGAAATCTTTATTCACAATATGCATATCAGTCCATATGAGCAGGGTAATCGTTTTAATCATGAACCACTTAGAACACGTAAATTATTGCTGCATCGCAAACAGATCAATAAGCTGATTGGCGATTCAAAAGAAGCGGGTTATTCCATCGTCCCGTTGAAGCTATACATCAAAAATGGTGTAGCGAAACTTTTGATCGGGCTGGCACGTGGTAAGAAGAAGTACGATAAACGTGAAGACTTGAAGCGTAAAGAAGCGAATCGTTCTATCCAGAGAGAATTGGCTCAGCGTCAAAAAGGAATGTAACACTACAGATTTCCGGAATATGGCATTTGCAATTATCTCAGGATTTGTTATACTAGTATATGTCGCAAGGTAATCAAGCGGCAGTAAGAACAATTGAATAAGTGACTTACACGCTTAACTTATTCTTTCCCGTTCTTCCCTTTCTATCATGGGGACGTTACGGATTCGACAGGGATAGTTCGAGCTTAGGTCGCGAGCCGTAGGGGTCGTCTACGTTAAAACGCCAAAGCCAATAATAACTGGCAAAACTAACAATAACCTAGCTTTAGCTGCGTAATAGCACTTTAGCTGTTCCTCCCTCCATCGCCTATGTGGTAGGGTAAGGGACTCACTCTTAGTAGGCTACGCCGGAGTCCACCGTCTGAGGACAAAGGAAGAGATTAATCAGACTAGCTGCACGGACGCCCGTCGATAGGCAGAAGCTGTAGCGAACTTGCGAATATATCGACTACGCTCGTAGACGCTTAAGTGGCGATGTTTCTGGACGTGGGTTCGATTAGTTCATAGTCGCCTTATGTGGTAACACATAAGTGAAAATTTGGCTTTATCGGTGAAACCTAAGTCACACCCAGTGTGATATGGCAATGCCGAGCGGTATGTGGAGCAATCCAACAGCCGTGTATCGACTTATAGGCTGCCGAAGTTCGGTAGTACTAGGATGCGGAATCCTATCTCTCAGCAGATAAATTTACATTTCGCATAATACGCCAAAGGACCTGAAACTACAAGGTTCAAGATATAGTCAGTGCCATGTCGAAAGCATGGAATTGCACGTCCCACCGTCTCCACCAAATACATATTTGGTGGTTTTTTATTTGTGGTTTTATTGATATTCCTTAGTTTCATATACTTTAGTTAAGTTAGCCATGTTCCTGTTTTAAAAGGAACATGGCTTTTTTTGGACGTTTCAGATTGATTTGGATATAAAAATAACCTAAATCCGTTTAAACGTATTCTAACAGGATATAGTAAATGTGTATCCATTAACCAAACGAAACGGGAGGAATGAAAAAATGTCACACGAAAAGTATCAATCAGCCATCAAAGCACTACACGATTGTATGGAAGCCTGTAACCACTGTTTCGATTCCTGCTTAAAAGAAGAAGATATTAACATGATGAAAGGATGCATCCGGTTAGATCGTGAATGCGCGGATATTTGTTCATACTTAGAGCAGTCCTTAGTGAGAGGGACACCATTTGCAGCGGAACTCGCCCAGGTGTGTGCGAAGATTTGTGAAGCATGTGGCGAAGAGTGTAAGAAACATGATCATGATCATTGTCAAAAATGTGCGGATGCCTGCTTTAACTGTGCAGAAGAGTGTAAAAAAATCGCCTAACACCAATAATGGTCGCCGAGAGAGTGTGGTCATCAGCTAAATAAACATAAAGGGATGATCCTATATCGGGATCATTTTTTTTTGACTCATTTACGAAAGGGTCTTTTACTAAGAGAAATGAGTTTGTAGAATACCGCCAGTGGTACAGAATAAAAACACAGATAAAAAGCAACAGCCCATTTTTACAAGTAGACAAATCAATTCTGTTGACTAAATTCGATTACAGTTGTAAACTAAAAATATAAATCGATTACAAATGTAAACATAAAAGGGGGGATCATCTTGCCCAAAGAAGAAAAACCGGAAATCACGGATTCTGAGTGGGAAGTGATGAGAGTTGTCTGGACGCTCAAAGAAGTGACCAGTAAGGAAATAAGTTCCGTCCTGCAGGAAAAGAAAGAGTGGAAACCGGCAACGACCAAAACCTTTATTGGGCGCCTGGTCAAAAAAGGGATGCTGACGACTGAGAAAATTGGCAACCGGTTCATTTACAGGCCGGGAGTCAGTGAGGAAGAAAGCCTCAAAACACTGAAGGCAGGGTTATTTACTCACATATGCAGCCGGGCGGTGGGGAAGACGATTGCCGACTTGATTGGAGAGGCAAAGCTGAGCCATGATGATATCGCCCTTCTTGAACAAGTTTTACAAACCAAGAAAAGGGATGCTGTCGATGAGATCGCATGTAATTGCGTACCAGGACAGTGTACCTGTAAAAAGGATCACGGCATGAACTGCCATCATTAAAAATTAAAGGAGTGTTTTATTCAATGGAAAAGACATTATTAAACGTATCTGGAATGACATGTGGGAATTGTGTGAAAAAAGTAGAGACGGTTCTGAATGAACTGGACGGAGTAGAAAAAGCCAAAGTTGATCTCGAGAATGGTGCGGCTAAGGTGAAGTTTGACGAATCGAAGCAATCACCAGACAGTTTAAGTAAAGCGGTGTCTGATGCGGGATATCAAACAGAACCTGCAAAATAAAAGGTGGTTAGCACAATGGCGGAAAAAACATTGAACATCGAAGGAATGACATGTGCCTCTTGTTCACAGGCTGTTGAGAAAGCAACGAAGAAACTGGCTGGTGTTCAACAAGCAAGCGTAAATCTTGCAACGGAGAAATTGAATATTACCTATGATGAAAATGAGCTCTCACTTGAAGAAATCAAGCAAGCCGTGGATGATGCAGGTTATAGAGCAGTTACAGAAATGGAGAAAAAGACATTCAGCGTGACAGGCATGACGTGCGCTTCCTGTGTGCAATCGGTCGAAAAGGCAACAAGGAGGCTCGATGGCGTCAAGGATTCGACGGTCAATATGGCTACAGAGAAAATGGTCATTGAGTACGATCCCGCCGTCGTTACCGTGTCTGATATCAAGGGAGCGGTTTCCGACGCCGGATATGAAGCAGATGAGGACACTGATGTGGAACAATCAGTGGACGAAGACAGGGATAAGAAAGAGGAGCACATCAAGACCATGTGGAAACGCTTCTGGGTTTCAGCCGTCTTCACCGTTCCCTTGCTCCTGGTTTCCATGGGGCATATGTTCGGCATGCCGCTGTCCGATGCAATCGATCCGATGGTGAACCCATCTGGATTTGCGTTGATACAACTTGTGCTTACCATTCCTGTCGTAGCGATGGGGAAACCATTTTTCACCGTAGGATTTAAGACGCTTTCCAAACGCCATCCGAATATGGATTCATTGGTGGCGCTCGGAACGGGAGCAGCGTTTTTCTATAGTTTGTTTGCAAGCATCATGATCATAGCAGGCAGTGAACGGTATGCGCAGAACCTTTATTTTGAATCGGCAGCCGTCATCCTCACCCTCATTACATTAGGGAAATATTTCGAGGCCCTTTCGAAAGGGAAAACGTCTGAAGCCATCAAGAAGCTGATGGGTCTTGCCCCTAAAACGGCTACTGTCGTAAGAGATGGAGAAGAAGTAGAGATCTCAGTGGACGAAGTGGCAGTGGGAGAGATCATCATCGTGAAACCCGGTGAGAAGATACCGGTGGATGGAGTGGTGCTGGAAGGAAAAACATCCGTCGATGAAGCGATGCTGACAGGGGAAAGCATCCCTGTAGAGAAGACCAGTGGCTCAAACGTCATCGGTGCGAGCATCAATAAAAATGGAACCATCCGATACGAGGCTACGAAAGTCGGAAAAGATACGGCACTATCCCAGATCATCAAGCTGGTCGAAGATGCCCAGGGGTCAAAAGCACCAATCGCCAAAATGGCCGATATCATTTCAGGTTATTTTGTTCCGATCGTCATCGTCCTTTCCATCCTATCCGGTCTCGCCTGGTATATAGCAGGTGAGTCAGGTCTCTTCGCCTTTACGATCACGATTTCGATTCTTGTCATCGCCTGTCCTTGTGCGCTGGGGCTCGCAACACCTACGGCCATTATGGTCGGTACGGGGAAAGGCGCGGAAAATGGCGTATTGATTAAAAGCGGTGGTGCCCTTGAAACAACTCATAAGATCGAAACCATCGTATTTGATAAAACCGGTACCATCACGGAAGGAAAGCCTGTGGTGACGGATATCGTGACCTCGGAATCCATTTCAGAAGAAGAACTCCTGGTACTTGCCGCTTCAGCTGAAAAGGGATCTGAACATCCTCTTGGCGAAGCGATTGTCAGAGAGGCGGAAGAAAGAGGGCTCACCCTGCGTAAGACCGACTTCTTTGACGCCATTACGGGACAGGGAATTGAAGTGACGGTCGAAGGAGACGATCTCCTCCTCGGAAACCGCAAGCTGATGGACGAAAATGATGTCGATGTCGGTGAACTGGCGGAAGTTTCGGACCGCTTGGCAGCCGAGGGGAAAACGCCCATGTATATCGCCGTCGAAGAAGAGATTGCGGGCATCATCGCCGTTGCTGATACGGTGAAGGAAACGAGTTTCAAAGCCATTGAAAAGCTTCACAGGATGGGGCTCCAAGTGGCCATGATCACGGGAGACAATAAGCGGACAGCGGAAGCGATCGCAAGAGAAGTAGGGATCGACCGCGTACTGAGTGAAGTATTGCCTGAAGACAAAGCAAATGAAGTCAAGAAGCTTCAGGAAGAGGGCAGGAAAGTGGCGATGGTGGGGGATGGAATCAACGATGCCCCGGCACTTGCACAAGCGGATATAGGAATCGCCATCGGTTCTGGTACGGATGTAGCCATGGAGTCGGCAGACATCGTCCTCATGAGAAGTGACCTCATGGACGTACCGACAGCCGTCGAATTGAGTAAAGCAACCATACGGAACATTAAACAGAACCTTTTCTGGGCCTTTGGCTATAACATCCTCGGCATACCCATTGCCATGGGAATCCTGTATCTGCTCGGCGGACCGTTACTGAATCCAATGATCGCTGGTGCAGCCATGAGCTTCAGTTCTGTATCCGTGTTGCTGAACGCCCTGCGCCTGAAAGGATTCAAACCATCAGAAACGTAGTTCTTGACGAAAGGAGCTCTAGAATGCCATGAGTCATGATCTTGAATTAGAACTTTACACCAGACCCACCTGTTCCGATTGTCAAGCTGCTAAAGAATACCTGAGTGGGCAAAACATCAAGTATGTCCATAAGGATGTAGGAGAAGATGAAAGGTTCGAAAAGGAACTCAAGGAAATATCCGGCTCCAGAATCGTTCCTTCCTTTGCTTTTTACAAAAAAGGTATATTCGGTAAAAAAAGAATCGTAAAGAATTTGATTGGTTTTGAGAACAATAAAGAAGAAATCAAGCAATTAGTAGGATTGAAATAACTTCACTAAAACAGCTCATCATGACGCAGAGGGCTGCTATAAACAAATCAGAAATGTCCAGTAGATGATCAACGACATTTCTGATTTTTTTATTGTTTTCTTCATTAAATCTGCACATTTAAGGGGAAAAGTGAAGGTGTCCCCAAGATGCTGCAAGAGAAATGAATTTTTGTTTTGTATAATACCATAGTGGGTATAAGAAGAAAAAACATAAAGGAGATGATTTTATGATGAATGGTGGAGGAATGGGCGGCGGATTTTTTGGAACCGGCTTTCTTTTTATCCTACTGATCGTAGCGATTGTGGGGGTATTCATCTGGATGATGAGAGCGAAGACGCCGAAAGAGAACAACCCGACGGACAATGCAAATCGTCATTCTTTGAGTTTATTAAAGGACCGACTGGCAAAAGGGGAAATAACGGAAGAAGAATACGAACGACTTAAACGGAAAATCCAGGAGTAATAACCTACTTGCAAGACTGGTTGGTACAACAAACGGTTAGGAGAGGCAGCGATGAAAAGAAAAGTTATTGGAAGCATACTCATTACGTTATTAGTGGCAATCGGGGTGATCGTGTTTCTTCAATCACCCTGGTATAAAAATGGGGAAATGGCATTGCCCAAGGGAGTGACGGACGGAGAGACGAGTATATTAGACGTAAGCGCACAAGAAAAAGGTGACCGCCATGTCAAAAAATTTGAATTAACGGCTCAGGATACGGAGTGGCAGATCAGTGAAGGTAAAAAAGTGAATGCTTGGACTTATAATGGGACGGTTCCTGGTAAATCCATTCGTGTGACGGAAGGAGATTTTGTACAAGTAAAGCTTAAGAACGAGCTTGATGTACCGGTTACCATTCACTGGCACGGCGTCCTGCTGCCAAATAAAATGGACGGGATCCCAGGTTTGACTCAAGATGCTGTTCAGCCGGGAGAAAGCTTTACCTACGAATTTATTGCACATGATGCGGGTACATATTGGTATCATTCCCATCAACAAAGCTCTGTACAGGTCGACAAAGGCTTATATGGATCGTTCATCGTGGAAGAAAAGGAAAAAGAGTATAAGAAGGATGAAGTCTTCATCCTCGATGAGTGGGCAGTAAATCAAGAAAAAGAGGACATCACCAATATGGGAGGAATGATGAAGGGAGCCATGTCCGGGGACGGTGAAGCAGATACGAAACAAATGTACGATACCTTTACCGTGAACGGAAAATCAGGAAAGGCCATTGAACCCCTTGTAATGGAAACGGGTGAAAAAGCAAGATTGAGATTCGTGAATGCCGGATACCAGGTTCATCGGTTGGTCTTTCCGGAGGGATCGATGAAGGTTATTGAGAATGATGCAGAAAGAGTGATCTCTGAAGATAGAAACACCAATGTTCTTGAAATTGCCCCTGGGGAAAGAGTGGATGTGGAATTCACGAAGCCCGATCAAGATACGGTATTCATTGGTCAGGAACAGAATATAGACCACGCAGAAGACATGATCCTGCCAGTTGTGTCGAATGAGACTCATTCCGATCAAGAAGCGTCGCTTGCAAGGGAAGCAGGTACTGCGAAAGGAATTTCATATGGGAGTGAAGAACTGATTTTCGACAAAGCCCCTGACCCCGATGTTACCTATGACATGGATCTAAGCATGGGCATGTCAATGGGAGAAGGCATGTCCTTTCAAATTAACGATGAGACCTTTCCCGATACACCGCCTATCAAGGTGGAAGAAGGTGACATCGTGAAAGTCACATTAAGAAATAAAGGCAGGATGAATCATCCCATGCACCTTCATGGTCATCGTTTCCAGGTGGAATCCAAGAACGGAAAAGAATTTGAAAAACCGATTGTCAAAGACTTGATTCATGTGAAACCAGGCGAGGAATACGTGATTTATTTTAAAGCCGATAATGTGGGGGAATGGTTATTCCATTGCCATGATAACAATCATGCTGCCAGGGGAATGGTGACGATCGTCGATTATGAAGGAGTATATTCCCCGTTTGAGTTAGGCGGACAAGAGGAGAATCAGCCTAACTGAATCAATCATTAGTTACTACCACAAGAGAGGAATAAAACGTTCATGAGGATACAGATATATATAATGAATGTTTTATTAGCATAATGGTAATCAGAGAAAAATTTTAGGTCTGTTCACATTTTATGAGTGATGATTATTAATATTCTAAATAATGAACCTATAAACCGCTCTCAACGTTATTCTCAGATAACTTTGAGAGTTATTTTTTTGTCCATTGAGCAATTCTTTCCAACATTGTTACCGTTCTGTGAATAAAATGCGTCGAAATTTCGAAAATCTGTTTAAAAATGAAGTTATGAAGGGTACCTGATTAGAGAATTTGATAGTATAGGTCTACGAGAGTAAATTCTACATAAAGGAAGGTGATTTCTTTTGTTTAATAAATTTAAACCGTATTTAATTGTTTTAATAAGTCTTATTTCGTTATTTTTCATCATTATTTTCAGTACGGATAGCGAATTAATCATCCTGGATCCCAAAGGACCGGTGGGAGCCGTTCAAAAAGATCTGATTATGCTGTCCATCTACTATATGATTGCCATTATGGTTGTTGTTCTTGGTTTCTTTACGATCATCTTATTCAAGTATCGAAGCAGTAAGAAGAATAGTGACTATAAGCCGGATATGCACGGAAGTACATTCCTTGAGGTCATTTGGACACTCATTCCTGTCCTGATCGTCATCGCATTATCCATCCCGAATACAAAGGCCCTTTACGAATTGAGAGACGCACCGGAAGCGACCTCTCATAAAGACCCGATCGTGATCCATGCGACAGCTGTCGATTGGAAATGGATCTTCAGTTATCCTGAAGAAGGAATCGAAACCGTAAACTATGTGAATGTTCCCGAGGATCATCCGATTCTTTTCAAAGTAACCGCAGCTGATTCCATGGCTTCCTTCTGGGTACCGCAAATCGGCGGTCAGATCTATGGTATGCCTGGAATGGTCAATGACTTGTATCTGCAGGCTGATGAACCGGGTACCTATGATGGAAGAAACTCCAACTTCACTGGTGAGGGAATGACGCACCAAACGTTTGATTTTGTTGCAATGAAACAAGACAAATATGAAGATTGGGTAGAAGATGCTCAAGACGAACCGAAATTGACGGAAGATACGTATGAAAAACTGATGCTTCCTGAAACGGTTGATAAGATGACCTTTTCATCTACTCACTTAGCATTCGTCGATCATGGTAAGAATTCAGAGTATGCCATGGCGATCCGCCAGAAATACGGACTGGATACCACGGTAGGTGGAGCAGATAAAGATGCTCAGTCCGTTCATGGCAATATGGATATGGAAGGCCATGAAGGCATGGACCATGACGATATGAAGAAAAAAGATGAAGATGACGACCATGAAGATCATGGCGGTCACGAGCACTAAGAAGGGAGGACTTTAAATGTTTGATTTTATTAAGGATAATCTGATCCTCAACGATCCGTTGATCATAGGAGCCAACATTTCGATCGTGTTCACCGTAATCGGAATCGTTGCAGTCCTCACTTACTTCAAAAAGTGGAAATGGTTGTGGAACGACTGGATCACAAGCGTTGATCATAAAAAAATCGGAATTATGTATATCCTGGCTGCACTTGTCATGCTCTTCCGCGGAGGAGTCGATGCACTCTTGATGAGGGCACAATTGACAGTGCCGAATAACTCATTTTTAACATCCGAGCACTACAATGAAATCTTTACCACTCACGGTACGATCATGATCCTGTTCATGGCGATGCCGTTCTTACTTGGATTGATGAACGTGGTCGTTCCTTTGCAGATCGGTGCAAGGGACGTAGCCTTCCCTTATTTGAATAACCTGAGTTTCTGGTCATTCATGTTCGGGGCAATCCTTTTCAATATTTCATTCGTATTCGGTGGTTCACCGAATGCAGGTTGGACGAACTACGCACCGCTTGCGATTGAAGGTAGTCCTGGACCGGGTATTAACTATTACCTGCTGGGCTTACAGATTTCGGGTATCGGTACATTGCTGACCGGAATCAACTTTGTCGTCACGATCATCAAAATGCGTGCGCCAGGTATGACGCTATTACGCATGCCGATGTTCACATGGACGACGTTGATTACGGCTTTCATCATCGTGTTTGCCTTCCCGATTTTGACTGTCACATTAGCACTGATGACATTTGACCGCTTATTCGGTTCCCACTTCTTCACGCTTACGGCTGGTGGTAACCCGATGCTATGGTCAAACCTATTCTGGCTGTGGGGACATCCGGAAGTATATATCGTTATATTACCGGCATTCGGGATTTTCTCAGAGATCATTGCTACATTTGCAAGAAAAACACTATTTGGTTATAAATCTATGATTATCTCACTTGTTGCGATTTCTGGATTGAGTTTCGTTGTCTGGGTCCATCACTTCTTTACAATGGGTGGAAGCGCAGCAGTAAATAGTGTATTCTCGATTTCAACGATGGCGATTGCCATACCGACGGGAATCAAAATATTCAACTGGTTAGGTACCTTATTCAAAGGGAAGATCGAATTTACTGTACCGATGTTATGGTCTGTTGCATTCATACCGACATTCCTCATCGGTGGGGTGACAGGGGTTATGCTTGGAATGGCTGCGGCCGACTTCCAATATCACAATAACTACTTCCTGGTTGCTCACTTCCATTACACATTAATTGCCGGTGTAGTATTCGCCTGCTTCGCAGGACTTGCATACTGGTATCCTAAGATGTTTGGTCATAAGATGAATGAACGCATCGGACGATGGGCTTTCTGGTTATTCTCCATCGGATTCAATCTTTGTTTCTTACCTCAGTTCGTATTAGGATTCGCGGGTATGCCAAGACGAGTATACACGTACGGTCCTGAAGATGGCTGGACAGCATTGAATGTGATCTCTTCTGTCGGAGCTTTCGGAATGGGAGTAGGATTCATGGTACTCGTTTATGGTATCTATTACAGCTACCGTTTTGCTGAGAGAGAAACAACAGGGGACGCGTGGGATGGACGTACCCTTGAATGGGCAACAAGTTCAGCCATTCCGCCTCACTACAACTTTGCACATGTACCTGAAGTGAAGAGTCATGATGCATTTTATGATATGAAGCAAGAAGGAAGAAAGATGGTACCTGACAACTTTGAATACCAACCGATTCACATGCCAAGCAATGCAGGGACACCGTTCATCATGTCTGCACTGTTCTTCGTCGCAGGATTTGGTCTAGTATTTGAACTGTTCTGGATGGCCATTGCAGCGCTTGTCGGTATCTTCGGATGCATGGCATTCCGTTCATTGATGTCCCATAAGCAGGATGAAGGGTATTATGTAAGTGTGGAAGAAATCGAAAAGACTGAAAATCCGTATAAGAGGGAGGCGTGAGCATGGCACAAAGTACGAATATAGATCCAAACACGCCGCTTGAATATCAATCCGATATCGGTAAACTGAACATCTTCGGATTCTGGGTTTTCCTTGGCGCGGAAATTGCATTGTTTGCCACTATTTTCGCAACGTTCTTCGCTCTGAAGGCCGGAACGATGGGTGGCCCGCTTCCAAGTGAAGTGTTTGATATGAAGAATACCATCATCATGACGCTTTTACTATTAATCAGTAGTTTCACGTCTGGTCTATCAATAAATGAATTACGAAAGAGAAATGTCAAATCCATGATGGTCTGGCTGATCATCACATTATTATTCGGATTAGGATTCCTTTATATGGAAATCACCGAGTTCATCCATTTGGTACATGAAGGAGCAGCCATGGGTACGAACGCATTCTGGTCATCCTTCTATTTACTGACCGGGACGCATGGTCTCCACGTATCAGTAGGTATCTTGTGGATCCTTCTCGTCATGTTCCAAGTGAAGAAACGGGGATTGAATCCTGATACCGCTAAAAAACTATTTGTATCCAGCTTGTATTGGCACTTTCTGGACTTTGTCTGGATCTTCGTGTTCACAAGCGTGTACTTATTAGGGATGGTGGGATAATGTCACAACATACGAATCATAGTGGATTACCTTGGACTCAGATCATTGGATTTATCTTATCGATTGCGTTGACGTTTTTAGCCGTCTGGTTTGGACTGTATACGAATATGGCATATGAACTGATCGTAGCGATCGTGTTCGTCCTGGCATTCATACAGGCTGCCATCCAGCTCTTCATGTTCATGCACGTAACGGAAGGTGAAGGCAAATGGCAGGTAGGTAAGATGATGTCGGCGGCATTTATAGCGATTGTCATCGTGGCCGGATCTGTCTGGGTATTGAGCAATATGCATTAAAATAGAAAAGAAGCTGTTGGGTTTCCAGCAGCTTCTTTTTTATGTTTCGTGTTTGTTACCTTTCCTGGCCTTCGTAATTAAATTGCCACTGGATGCCGAATTTATCGGTGACCTGACCGTACAGCTTGCTCCAGAATGTTTCCTGAAGCTCCATGTCCACTTTGCCGCCTTCTTTCAACTTGTGGAAACGGGCCATCAGTTTTTCAGGATCATCGCTTACGAGGGCAAGGGTGATGTTGTTTCCTTCCACAAAAGGCATATTTGGAAAAACATCGGAAAACATGACATGACTGCCGTCGATGGTGAGTCGTGTATGTAGGACCAGATCTTTTGCTTCTTCGGGCAGGGGATAGTCAGGATGCGGGGGTGCCTCAGCGAACGTCATGATCTGTGGTGGTTCGGTTTCAAATACTTCTGCATAATACTCTGCGGCTGCCCGGCAATTGCCGTTGAAATTCAGGTAAACATTGACCGACATATACATCACTCCTAAAATTGAGATAGGTATTCTACTGTATTTTACCATCTTTGTAGGCGTATGAAATAATAAAAATTTGAAAAGTCAAAAAATAAAAACACTAAAAACACTAAAAACACTAAAAACCCCTTCCTGCCAACTGGCGAAAGGGGTTTTCCGATTTGGTTCAAGATTTTAATTCTCTCAGGAGATTGATGCCAAACAATAGTATACCAACTGTCGTCAAGACCCCGCCTGTTGCAATGACCGGGACGACTGCTTCATTCCCAAGTACAAACAGGAATAATCCGATCATCATAAGCGGAAGTCCGACATTATGGAGCCAGAAATGAGCTTTGGCCAATTTGGTTGAAGATACGGCCGGAAATAAGTGATAAATGAGACCTGCAAGCGTCAGCGCCGTCCAGCCCAATAAGTTAATATGAACGTGGACCGGGGTCAGGCTGTAGTCATGGACCATGGACATATATAACCCGATACATACACCGACCATAAAATAGACGACTGAAATTTTAATCAGTTTGATCCCCATACGAATCCTCCTCCTTCACTGGTTAATATATGAGTATTTAGACCCGTGTAGAATGTATTGGCATTGTGTAATGACAATCTATTAAATCCATCTTTTTTCTGAAAAAAGGGAGAATCAGATCAAAAGAATGAAAGCGTTTTTTTTGGAATTTTTGAAATTAATGGTTTTACCTCTAAATCGTTGCCTACTCCCTCTCTAATTGATAGAATCATCAATTAGAGAGACAATCCAAATATGGGGAGTAGAGAAATGATAAACGTCACTAGTGGATTTAGAATAGAAAAAGATTTCCTCGGGGAAAAAGAAGTACCCCAAGATGTGTATTATGGAATACAAACGTTGCGGGCAGTGGAAAACTTTCCGATTACGGGATATAAAATCCATAAAGAGATGATTGATGCCCTGGCAGTCGTAAAGAAAGCGGCCGCACTTGCAAACATGGAAACGACGCGTCTGTATGACGGGATCGGTCAAGCCATCGTGCAGGCTGCTGATGAAATCCTGGAAGGCAAGCTTCATGAATTCTTCATCGTCGATCCGATCCAGGGAGGGGCAGGTACGTCAATCAACATGAACGCTAATGAGGTCATTGCGAATCGTGCCCTGGAACTCATGTCCCACCGTAAAGGGGAATATGGGAAGGTCAGCCCGAACAGTCATGTGAATATGTCACAGTCAACCAATGACGTGTTCCCGACAGTCATCCATATTTCCACTCTGAAATTACTGGAGAAGCTATTGGACACGATGGAGCATATGCTGAAAGCCTTCAGACAGAAAGCCCAGGAGTTCGATCCCATCATTAAAATGGGACGTACCCATCTGCAGGATGCTGTACCCATTCGCCTTGGGCAGGAGTTTGAAGCTTACAGCAGAGTAGTAGAACGCGACATTAAACGTATCGGACGAACTCGCGATCATCTGTATGAAGTCAATATGGGGGCCACTGCAGTAGGAACCGGCTTGAACGCGGATCCTGTTTATATCAAGAGTGTCGTCAAACACCTGGCGGATATCAGCGGGTTGCCACTGACAGGGGCTGAACACCTGGTCGATGCGACACAGAACACGGACGCCTATACAGAGGTTTCTGCAGCATTGAAGGTATGTATGACCAATATGTCCAAGATCGCCAATGACCTGCGTATGATGGCTTCTGGACCCCGTGCCGGACTTGGTGAAATTTCACTGCCGGCAAGACAGCCCGGCTCTTCCATCATGCCGGGTAAAGTGAATCCGGTCATGCCGGAACTGATCAATCAAGTAGCCTTCCAGGTGATGGGGAATGATCAAACCATTTCCTTGGCCTCCGAAGCCGGTCAGCTCGAATTGAACGTGATGGAGCCTGTGCTCGTATTTAACCTTTTGCAATCCATCAGTATCATGAACAATGCGTTTAGAAGCTTTACGGACAACTGTCTAGTCGGTATCGAAGCAAATGAGACACGTATGAAAGAATATGTAGAAAACAGCGTGGGTATCATAACGGCTGTCAATCCACATCTGGGATATGAAGTCGTATCCCGCATCGCAAGGGAAGCTATTCTAAAAGGCAAATCGGTACGAGAGCTTTGCCTTGAATATGATGTTTTGACAGAGGAAGAGCTTGATTTAATCCTGAATCCTTATGAAATGACGAATCCGGGGATTGCGGGTCGTGTGTTATTTGACCGGGAGTAAACGGCAATAACGATGAAAGTAAGAGAAATCCCTTTTCTATTTGAGAGGGATTTCTCTTTTCATATTTACAAACCCTTTGGCTGGTGCAGAAGTTCTTTGATCCCAAAAAGGAAACATGAACGTTCATAGATTTACATTGAAAATAATTTCCTTAAATATGAAAAAATGTATTTTTATTGATTTTATATATTTTTTATCCAGCACCACCAGGCTAAAATACTTGCGTTAATAGCTTATAAGTTACCTATTCCCTATGTATAATGAGAGATATATACAGGGGGGAAGTGAAACAATGTCTATCGGCAGGATTATCTATTATCATCGAAAAAAACAAAATAAAACACAAGAACAGCTTTGCAAGGGAATATGTTCAACCACTCATTTAAGTAAGATTGAGAACAGTTCTAAAGAAGGAAATCTGGAAACATTAGAATTACTTTGTAAGCGACTTGGTGTATCAATCGAAGAGGAAACGGCAAAGACACTTCACCTGAAACGCCAGCTAGCTCAATTCTATGAAGCGATTGAGAGACTTCATCGAGAACATGCCGAAAGACTGTATCAGGAGTTACAAAGGCATAAAGACTATATCCAATGTACGGAAATGGTTTACTTATTTGAGCTTTACATGCTTCGATATCAATTATTCACGTATAATCCAACCGAATATGAACAGGCTTCTCTTGCGCTCAAAAAGAATATGAGTAAATTTTCATCGTTTGAAAAGTATTTGTGGGAGTTCTTTCAGGGAATTTACTACGGACAAAAACAACAATACTCTAAGGCGCTTTCCATTTTTGATCAAATAGAGGATAGAGCCGATATCTATAGTGAGAAAGTAACAGATTATTATTATTATAAAGCGGCTAATCATGGGTTGTTGAAGCACTTCACATTGTCTCTGCATTACTCATACAAGGCTTTGAGGATTTTTCAGAATACTGGGAACATATTGAGGATCCTGCATGTGAAAATCGGATTATCGGCTAACTTGATTTATATTAACGATCTTGAACGTGCAGAAGTCATGCTGCATACGGCTTTAAACGATGCCGAGATGTTAAAGGATAACGAATCGAAAATTACCGCCCTTCATAATTTCGGATTGCTAAATAGAAAAAAAGGAAGGCTACAAGAGTCGTTAGACTATTTCTCCCAGTCCCTCAAATTGAAAAAGAAGCATACAATGGGGTATTACGGCACATTGATTGAAATGGTACAAGTGTTGCTGGATTTGAATGAGAGGGAAACAGCAATCAATCTTTTGCAGGAGAACTTAAAAGATTTTAAAAATCAAGAGTCCGTTAAATATACGGAATTGATGGTGTTGTATTTAGATGCGACAGAGGATGATAAACAGCTTAGCGACTATTTAATCGATCGTGGTCTGCCCATGATGAAGCAATATGATCGATATAAGGCCGCAGCATTCTCAGAGCGACTAGCGGTTTATTTTAAAGAGAAGGGGGACCTGAATTCTTCCAATCACTATCTTCAATTATCGAATGAGCTATTGAAAAAGTTGATATTTAATCATAA
The DNA here is from genome assembly GCF_029834455.1 of Rossellomorea sp. DA94. NCBI lineage: Bacteria > Bacillati > Bacillota > Bacilli > Caryophanales > Bacillaceae > Rossellomorea > Rossellomorea sp. DA94. The sequence goes on along the minus strand of NZ_CP122397.1, from coordinate 3,977,197 downwards.
TGAACCCATTTGAATGAAGCGTTTTACAAGCAACTATTAACAGTTGCTTGTTTTTTTATGAAATTTTATAGGAGTTATTGCCCTATGTAAAATGGTTCTTTATACCTGTTTAGTGAGAGGGGATTATGATTATATAGGTATAATTCCTACTTCAGAAAAAAATTTCCCAACGTTTATCCTATCTTTATATCTTGCGTTAAAAGAAAATACCGTGAAGAGAGTAGAAACTCTAAGAAAATTGGCGGAATGTGTATATAATTTTCCCAATTAACAGAATCATTAATCAGAAATACAATGAACCTTGTAAACAATTCTGCTCCAACGGATGAATATTAGAGGGGGAAAAGTATGAATAAGAAACGTTCAGCTAAGCTCTTGACGGTTGCACTGACTACAAGTCTATTAGGAACATCAGGAATTCCATTTAACGCTATGGCAGAAAGTGCGCCTAGTACGTCTAAGTTCACACAGGTAAAAGATGTAAAGAAGACATTAATGAATCTATCAGATGAGCAAAGGAATGCTCTTAAACAGATCGAAGCGAAACCGGATTTTGAAATCGCTCCGAATATCAATACAGAAAGTGAAGGGCTCGTAGATGTCATCGTTGAATTCAAACAGGCCCCTGCAAAAGTGGAAGTGATGACGCAGGCGGCTAAGGGACTCCGAATGACTACTAAAGCAGCTTCTGAAAAGGTAGAGAAATCTCACAGTGAATTTAAACAAAAGTTCAATTCTATGAAAAATAAAAAGAGTGTAAGTCCTGGATTACAAGATGCGAAAATCACGAAAGAATATCGTTCAGCCATCAATGGTGTCGCGATGTCCATTCCGGGAAATGAGATTGAGAGTTTACTGGATTCCGGGGTCGTGAAACGGGTTTGGAAAGATGAAGTCGTTCAACTAGATCTTCCGGACATGGAAGGGGAAGCTTCCACATCCAAAATGATGGATAGTATCCCTCAGATCAATGTGGACAAGCTTCATGCTGAAAACGTAACAGGAAAAGGCATTAAAGTTGGGGTTTTGGATACAGGAATTGATTATAACCACCCTGATTTAAAAGATGTATATAAAGGTGGATATGATTTCGTTGATAACGATAATGACCCGATGGAAACCACATATGAAGATTGGAAAGAATCCGGTTTACCGGAAATTAATCCGAATTCAGGGTCTGCTTATTATACAGAACACGGAACACATGTGTCAGGAACAATCGCTGGGCACCAACAGAATTCAGTGGATTACGCCGTAAAAGGGGTAGCACCGAATGTAGATCTTTATGGCTATCGTGTACTTGGACCCTATGGATCCGGAGCGACGGCAGGAATCCTTGCAGGAATCGACAAAGCTATAGATGACGAAATGGATGTCATCAACCTTTCATTGGGAGCGTCTACGAATAATCCATTATATCCAACCTCTGTAGCCGTTAACAACGCCATGCTATCGGGAGTTGTGACAGTGGTGGCTGCAGGAAACAGCGGTCCGAATGAAGGAACACTGGGGTCCCCAGGTGCAGCGGCACTCGGAATTACGGTTGGGGCAAGCGATTTTGACATGGATATCCCTACCTTCCAATCCATGAGTGTAAACGGAGAGAGATTTGAGAATGTTTTATTATTAGGGAAGAATTTCTCTGATGATTTAACATCACTCCAAAATCAATCCAAACCAGTTGTTTTTGCCGGACTTGGTTATGAGGCAGATTTTGAAGGAAAAGATTTAACAGGAAAAATCGCCTTGATTCAACGTGGTGAAATTGCCTTTGTGGACAAAATGAAACATGCGAAAGAAGCTGGGGCAGAGGCTGTCATCATTTACAATAATAGTGACGGTGAAATCCAGGCTTACTTGGGAGAAGGTTCAGAATATATCCCGACTTTCCGTATGACGAAAGCGGACGGAGAGCGTTTGAAAGGGCTGGGAGATAACGCATCCATCACGTTTGGAGATGTAGCGTCGGTCCAAACAGAAGGAGATAACCTGGCCAGCTTCAGCTCAAGGGGACCTGTGGCTGGAAGCATAGATATAAAACCGGATGTCGTGGCACCCGGGGTAGCGATTTTCTCAACCATTCCAGAATACATCAATAGCCCGGAAGAAGGGGTAGACTATTCTGCAGCCTATGCCCGCCTTCAGGGAACATCCATGGCAACGCCTCATGTAGCTGGTGTAGCAGCCTTGATCCTTTCAGAACACCCGGAGTATACCACATTTGATGTAAAGGAAGCGCTAATGAATACAGCAGAAGACTTGAATGGTGACGTATCCGTATTCGAACAGGGAGCGGGACGTGTGGATGCCTATGATGCGGTACATGCCGATGTATCCATCAAAGTGATGGATACAACAAAAAATTTAAATGAAAATGGTGAAGAGGAAGAGATTGTTGATGAGACGGCTTCCATCTCTTTCGGAAGTCACTACAAGGATGACAATGGAATTAGTGAAGAAAGCAAGATGATCATCGAGAACAATGGTGGAGAAGACAAGTCATTCAAGGTTGAAGTCGAATACCATGGTGAACGTACAGGCATCAAGGATTCAGCTGCAAACGGCATTCATTTAGACGTTCCGACGAGTGTAGCGGTTGCCGCAAGCAGTTCGAAAGAAATTTCACCTGAGATAACGGTTCCGGAAAATGCAGAAGAAGGGCGATATGAAGGATATATTCACCTGACAAATGCAAGTGATGCGAGTGAAACGTATCAGGTTCCGTTTGCGATTAGAGTCACAGGAAAAGGGTTCGACTATCTTGAAACAGACCGACCTGCTCTTGCAAATAATACACCTAAGTGGCAGTACTACAATCCATACATCTCAGCAGCTTTTCAAATGAAGAATCCGCTGACGAGGATAGACGTAGTGATAAAGGATGGACAATCAGATGAGGCAATTGGATTCATAGCCTCCCTCACACAAGCAAATGCAAAGGCTGACTACAGATATTATATTCCTGCTGTTTTTGCTGGAGTCGTTTATCCATTTACAAATGATGAACAACATCCGATTTCCGATCAATACGTGGATCTGCCTGAAGGGGACTATAAAATGGAGTTCATAGGGTATGATGAAGAAGGGAAAACGTATTCGATCGACACTCCTGTTATCGTTGATAATACAAAACCAGAAGTGGAATTTGATAAAGCTCCTGGTGTGTATGAAATCAATGAAGATATGTACACAGAAGAGTTTGGAAAGAAAGCATTCTGGCTCCACGGAAATGTGCAGGATGAAACAGTGGGTGTTTTACAATCAAAAGGATTGAATTATGATCAATCTTCGAACAAATTTTTAATAGCAACTGGCTTCCGTGAGTACTTTAATTGTTGTTTCCCTCCAGCGGATTCTGAAGGAGACACAGAGTTTGGTATAGAGCCTTCTGATATTGCAGACGAACCATTAAAGTTGAGCCTGGCAGCAACTGATATCGCAGCAAACGTCAATTACCAAAGATATATTTTCCTTCAGGAAGGTACTGAGTATCTGACTTCTGATTACAATAAGGAAGAAGTCGGGTTAGATGAAACTGTCACCATGACTCTGAGCCTGAATAACTTGAAAGACTTCATTTCCGGAGAGTATTCAATTCAGTATAAAGGGGAAATGTATTCATTCGAATCTGCAAAGCTGAATGATGAATTTAAAGCCTACGCAGAAGAAAACGGACTTCAGGCATCCCTTCTTGATCCTGTAGAGAGCGATTCTGGATATTACGCTAACGTAACGGTAGGAGCTGCATTGAACGGAGAAGGGTACTCCGGTTTGAATGGTGACATGCCTGTTGTGGACGTGACGTTCAAGGTCACTCAAGATGATTGGTTTTATGGAGCTGACAAACTGGATGTCACAAAGTCAACTTACACAAAAGCAGGTGAAGATGGTGCCGTAACTCTTCCATATTACAGCACTTCATCTTATAACTTCGTGTCCAAACATGCAAGGGTCGAAGGGAATATTAAACCAGAAGCATTTTTGAAGAAAAGTGGCAGCGGAAATCTTTTTTTACCAAATGGTGTAGCTCAAAATATTGGAGCGAAGGTATATGCCTTGTCACCGGATGGTGAGAAATATGAGGGCATCATCGCTTCAAATGGGAAATACACAATCTATGGTGTCCCTGCTACACGTGAGACATACAATGTCGTAGTGGAAATTCCAGGACATTTAAAGACTTACACGCCATTCATACCTGGATTTGAATTGAAAGGCGAAGACTATGGAAGGTTCGTTTCAGCAGGAACCAAGATCAGTCTTGCTGGAGATGTGAACAGCGACAGCTTGATCGACATCAAAGATGTCCGTGACATCGTTGAGTATTACGGTCAAGAGCAACCGGAAGTCCAAACATTCGATGTCAATCAGGACGGTATCGTGAACGAGACGGACGTACGTTTCATTGAGAAGAACTTCCTGACGAAAGGACCGGATGCTCCTAAAGGGAAATCACCTAAGGAAACAAACGGGAAAAAAGATCTGGCCTATTATTTGAATATGATGGGATTAGAGCTAACTGAATAAAAGCTTCTCATGAGCAACTAAATCAAAAGAGGGAGAACGCTGTCCATGGACAGCGTTCTCCCTCTTTTCTGCTATCTATCATTTTCGGGGATGACCCATTACTCTTGTTTAAAAGTATGAGGCATCAGTAGATTGAGCCTATTTTCATAAAACAAATTCTTTTAAAGTGTTCCTGCAGGTTTTTCCTCCAAGTGTAGATAATTACCCCAATAAATTAATTGAATATTACTTCTATTTTCCTACTATTTGATGCTGTAAAAAGGAAATGTAAATAAACCTTGACTATTTAAGGGTGAAACGACCCATTATCCGCCTCTCTATAGACAGGGACTCCCCCAACAGGATACATGATCATTTAATAGAAATGGTTACGTGGTACTCCAAATTCGAAAAATTGAGGAGGGGAACGTTTAGGGGTGAGTATCCATGACAGGCACTGTCATTAGGATATCTACAAAGGAGGAAGCGAGAGTACTAGATAGAGCTTTGATCATTGTAAGCTTCTAGCAAGCTATGAAAAAAGGAAAATCCTAATTTTAATTAAAGGGGGAAACAAAGTGGTTTCGAAGAAAAATACGTTATCTATTGGATTGATGTCCGTACTCCTAAGCAGCAGTATGATTTCGCCAGCAAGTGCTGAATTCTATCATTCGAAGGAAGAAAAGGCACCTGCTCAAATCCAAAAGGCACAACTTCCATTGATGGATATGGAAAAAAAGGCGACCGATGATCCATTATATGGACAGGATTTAAAAGCATTCAACCCTAATGAAAATATTCGCCTAATCGTTGAAGTAGACGTCAATAAGAAACTGAAAACGTCACCTGAGAAGCAGGTTGAGCAGATTCAAAATACGTTTATGAAAAAGAGGGATGCTTCTTCTAAAGTCATACATACGTATTCAACAGGGTTCTATGGATTCAGTATGGAAACGACGATGAAAGACGCGGAAAAGATTAAAGAAATGGAAGGCGTTAAGGATATTCGCGTTGCGAAAACGTACGAACATATGGACGTAAAGAGCAACGAACTAGTCGAAGCGATGAATGTATGGACGAAATATAATTATAGCGGTGACGGGATGGTCGTAGCGATCGTGGATTCGGGAATCGATTATCGACATGAAGCCATGACGCTTTCGGATAAAGGGAAGAAAAAAGCAAAGTATAATGAAACCAACATCCAAGAGAAGCTTGATGAGTCGGAAGTAGATGATATTTGGTACACAGACAAAGTACCTACAGGCTATGACTGGGCGGACCATGATACCAATGTCATCCCGGCAAGTAATTCCCATGGAACCCACGTAGCCGGCATTGTCGGGGCATACGAAGAATCCCAGAAAAAGGCGATGGGGGTCGCACCGGATGTACAGCTATTAGCTGAAAAGGTATTCTCTGATAAAAGAAGCGGTGCCTATGACGATGATATTACAGCGGGAATCTATCATGCCGTGGAGTTTGGGGCGGATGTCATCAATTTAAGCCTTGGATCTGATGCAGGAAGCGTAGATGCGAATGATCCGGTCCAACGTGCCATTCAATATGCAACAGAGCAGGGTGTGTTGGTCGTAGCTGCGGCAGGGAATGCTTCTTATAGTACAAAACAAAACCTGCTGGAAAGATCTCAATTACCTCTGGCTAAAAATCCGGATATCGGTCTTGTAGGTGACCCAGGTGTAACGCCCTCCGCACTGCAGGTTGCTTCATCTGAAAATAATCAGATGAGAGTAGATGCACTTAGCTTAAATGATGGTAGTCAGCTTGGATACCAAACGCAGTACAGTTCTAAAAAGTTCAGTGATGAACTCGAAGCCGGTAAAGAATACGAATTGATTTTCGCCGGTGAAGGGTTTGGCAGCCATCTGGATGGCTTGGATTTAGAAGGGAAGATTGTAGTTGCAAAGCCAAAATCGTATTCAATTTATTCGACCCTTCAATATGACTCTGCAAGAAAAGGGGCAGTCGGCATCATTGTCATTCCACCGGATAAGTACCCATCTTATGCAAGCTTAAATTTCTCAAGATACACTATCCCAGCTGTTACGACTGGACATACAGAAGGAGCTCAATTGATCGAACGATTACAAAGCGGTGAGAAAATCTCGGTAGAATTGTCTGATGAAGGGATTTGGGTGCAAAATCCGACAACGGAACCAATGTCCTATTTCTCTTCTTATGGTTCGCCAACAGACCTAAGCTTTAAACCGGAAATCACAGCACCGGGTGGAAAGATCAGCTCAACAGTATTGAACAACAAGTATGAAGTCATGAGTGGAACGTCCATGGCCACTCCACATGTAGCAGCTGGAGCGGCATTACTCCTTGAAAAGTATTACGAGGAGTTAGGTTTACCAAAAAATGAAGAAACGGTCTTAAAAGCGAAGAATGCTTTAATGAACACGTCTGAGGTGTTAACGAATCCAGATGATGAGAACTCCTTATACTCACCAAGACGCCAAGGGTCAGGCTTAATGAAGATTGAGCAAGCGATTAAATCTCCTTATCTTGTAGAACATGTAGGGGCTCCTTTAGAAAAGGCTGCATCTGTTGCATTAAAAGAAGTAGGCAGAACATTCGATTTCACATTGGATGTCGAGCCGCTCTCGAGGAAGCTTGAAAAAGCCAATGACCAGTATGAAATCGTCGTAGATGTGCTAATGGATGAAACAGAGAAGAAGACATATAACGGAGTGGAAAGAGACTATCTAACTTTACACTCGGTTCCTATCGATGGGGCAGTTGTAAAAATCAACGGAAAACAGCTGGGTGACCAGAAATTTCAATACAAACCACGTCGTGATGGCGAAGTAAAGATCTCTGTCACATTGCCGGAAGAGCTAAGTGAAGGACGTTTTGTTGAAGGGTTTGTTCGCTTTGTTCCTAAAGGAAGCTCTGTAAAAGATTTAGCGACTCTAACGATGCCATTCATGGGATACTACGGTGATTGGGGTGCCATTGATAATATTGATGAGAGCCCGGTTAAAGGAGATCCATACCTAGGATATACCGTTCTTTGGAATGACGTAATGGAGTTGCCAATGGGATATGATACTTCCACAGGAACATTTGATCTAAATAAGATTGGATATTCTAAGAATGCGGTTGCGTCAGGTATATATCCTTCCTTCACAGCATTTCGTAATTTGAAAGAAATGTCTCTGAAGGTAGAGGATGAGAACGGAAAAACAGTTGCTCACATTACGAATTTCGGTGAGTTTACGGAGGATGGTAGCCCGTACCCATTCAGAAAGAACATTATGAGCTATGGAGATTACTCCTATAAGTTCGATGGGGTGTTCTGGAGTGGGAAAGATGATGAGGGGAACCAACTTCCTGACGGTAACTATACGTATGTATACGAGAGTACATTGAATTATGGGGGAGCAGAGCCGCAACAAACGAAGATTCCGTTTAAACTGGATTCAGTTGCGCCTAGTGTTAAAAATATCAAGATTACAGAACAAACGGATGGGAAGTATAAAATTACGTGGGGTGTCACAGAAGAAGAAACGAAACATATCGGAAGTTTCATCTGGGTAAATGGCGGTATCCGTAAAAGCGTATACAGTGATGCAAATGAGTACATTACCGACGAAAAGCCTGAGGTTGTCATGATTTCAGCAATAGATGCTCTCCAGAATGTAGGTGTTGGTTATACTGGAAATGAGGAATTGCTGAATGCAGATCCCTTTATCAATTATTGGAATGTTTCACGATCCAATGTAAATGAAACGAAACCAGCTTCCATCTTGATCTTTGGCTATAAACGGATAGATTGGCATATAGAAATTTCTAATGCAGCAGGTGAAGTGATTGAATATGCCGATATTGAAAATGAACATTCAATTTATGGGTTGAAATGGTATGCTGGTAGTGAATATCCGGACGGTGACTATTATGTAACTGTTACAGGGACAGATGAAACAGGATTATCGCTGAAGTCCGAGAAAAAGAAAATAACAGTAAAACATTGACCCGCAAAGCCAAGAAATTCCTCAAGGAGTTTCTTGGCTTTTTCTATGTGAAAGTTATTTTATCCCCCAACTTAAGTGGTTCAAAAGGAATGGTTCTAATGGATTGTTTTGGTTGGTGGAATTACTGTTTCTGTCTGTAAAAGTTGATTTTTCTGACTTTTGTCCTTTGGATTACACAAAAATCACCATATTTCTTCTCCCAAACTTGATAAAATTCCCCCCAATGACGTACGAGGTATTCGACAATATAATTTATTTAGAAAGAAAAAGGGGGTTGAAGTCATGAATGCCAGCAAATATCCAAAGATCGCATTAAGTGTAGGGCTTCTGATGGGTGGAGTTGCACCATTAACTCATGGGCCTGCGATACATGCAGAAACACAGTCGGATGCAATGAAAATCTTAGCGGGTTTGTCGACAGAGCAGCGTGAGGCGTTGGACAAACTTGAAGCCAATCGGTCAATGAAGGGTCTGCAATTATCAAGAGACATTGATTTGAAAAGTGAAGAAGAAGTGACAGTCATTGTCGAATTCGAACAGCTTCCTGCAAAGACAGAACAAATTCAACAATCTTTAAAAGGGAAAGAAGTTTCTCTTGAGAAGGCAAAGAAACAGGTAGAAGAGTCCCACGCAAAATTCAAGAAAGACTTGAATGAAAAGGTGAAAAAGACGAAATCCGGGAAAGAAAACTACGAAATTAAGCACACGTATAAAGATGCGTTTAATGGCGTAGCGATGGCTCTACCGGCCAATGAAGTTGAAAGCCTATTAGATTCTGAAGTAGTGAAAGCTGTTTACAGTGAGGAAGAAGTCCAACTTTCTCCTCCACCTAAAGCAACGGATGAAGAAGGATCAACCACAAAAGTAGACAGTATCCCTTTCATGAAGATTGACCAGCTACATAAAGAAGGATTCACAGGTAAAGGGATTAAAGTTGGGGTGATCGATACAGGAATCGATTATAATCACCCTGATTTAAAAGCTGCCTATAAAGGCGGATACGACTTTGTAGATAATGATGACGATCCAATGGAAACAACGTATGAGGACTGGAAAGCTTCTGGTTATCCAGAAACGAATCAAGGAAGCTATTATTATACCGAACATGGTACACATGTTTCGGGAACCATCGTAGGTCAAGCGGCGAATGATTCCGATTACAAAGTCATTGGTGTCGCTCCAGATGCCGAATTGAATGTATACCGCGTATTAGGCAAATACGGATCTGGATCAACCAGTAACATTCTTGCCGGGATTGACCGTGCTGTGGCAGATGGAATGGATGTCATCAACCTTTCTCTTGGAGCAGCAACGAATAACCCATTGTATGCAACGAGCATTGCCGTTGACAATGCCGTATTAAGTGGTGTGACAGCCGTCGTTGCAGCGGGGAATTCAGGTGACGAAGGAAATTATACACTGGGATCCCCAGGTGCAGCCGCACTTGCTTTGACTGTAGGAGCAAGCTCTGCTCCATCCAATGTTACAACGTATGATGGAGAATTCTCTGTGGAAGGCAAGGAACTTGATGGCCAACTACAATTAATGACCAATAACTGGACAAATGAGTTTAGTAAGCTTCAAGGACAAAGCTATGAAATGGTCGATGTAGGTGAAGGTGGACAAGCCGATTACAACGGGAAAGAGGTCACCGGGAAAGTGGCATTCGTGGCACGAGGCACTTATGCACTCATTGAAAAGATGGATATCGCCAAACAACATGGGGCAAAAGCTGTCATCATATATAATATCAACCCGGATGAAGGACATATACCTCACTATTTAGGTGAGAGTGATGACAATATCCCAACCTTCTCGATCACCAACCAAGATGGATTATCGGTGAAGGAACTATTTAAAACCGGAACCCCTTCTATCACGTTTGGAGAGGCGGGAGAATCTGAAATCAGCGGTGATGAACTGGCATCCTTCAGCTCAAAAGGTCCTTCGGGAACCTTATATGATATCAAGCCGGAGGTGACGGCCCCTGGGGTCAACATTCTCTCAACCGTTCCATCTTATATGCAGAACAAAGAGGATTCATCGGATTATTCACATGCCTATCAACGATTATCAGGTACATCCATGGCGTCCCCTCAAGTAGCCGGGGTTGCTGCACTATTACTTCAAGCGCATCCTGATTATACACCAAGTGACATTAAATCGGTGTTAATGAATACGGCAGATCCTTTGAAAAATCAATATAGTGTATTTGAAGTGGGAGCAGGAAGAGTCGATCCGATGCAGGCCATTCATTCTGAGACCATGATTTCCGTTTTGGATGAAACTCCATTCATTGAGAATCAGGAAGAAATCATCATCCCGGAACAAACCGGTGGCTTAAGCTACGGTTTTATCCCAATGGGAGAAGAACAACTGACAAGATCGACGAATCTATCCATTACAAATAATAGCCATAAAAATAACAAATATGAGATTTCAGTAGAATATAATATAGGGGCAAAAGCTTCTGATTCCCTGGACGCAGAGAAAAATGGTGTGAAGCTCGATGTGCCAAGCTCCCTGAAAGTGAAAAAAGGGGAAGTGGAATCATTCAACGCAGTTCTCACCATTCCGAAATCTGCGCAAAAAGGAACGTATGAAGGGTATATTGTCATTCAAAACCAGAAGGATCAAGATGACACATATCGCATCCCATTCGGAGCGAAAGTCGTTGAAGAAGGAATTGGCTACTTTGATGTGTATACGAAGAGCATTTCCACGAATCGCGTGAATAATCCTTACAGCAGAAAAGAAACGGACCTTGATTTCAGATTGAACTCCCCAATGGAAAGATTGGATTGGGTATTGGTTGATCATGATACCAAGGAAGACCTGGGATGGATTACTGGGGTGAATTCAGCAGGAGCAGCCATCGATGTCGACTATTACATTGAAGAAGGGTTCTATGGTTATTATTATCCATTAACAGGAAATGATAAAAAGCCACTCAGCTATACAAAAGTGAGAGTGGAAGATGGCATTTATGATGTGAAGATGATCGGAACGACGAAAGATGGAAAGCAGTTCACCAAAACATCAACCATCAGCTTAGACAACGGGGCACCAACCGTTGTGTATGATCAGACGGACGCAATGCCAACCGGCGACTTTCCGATTGTAGAGCTGGAAGAAGGTCAAGAAACAGTTACTTTATCAGGAACTTTATTGGATTCTGAAATAGAGGAAACGTCTAAGACCGATCTCCCATTTACTCAAGCTAGTAATAATATATGGTACGGGTCGTACGGTCCAAACTACCGACTTCAAGCGGATGAAAATGGAAAGTTTTCTAAAGAAATTAATGTAAATACATCTTACATTAAAGAAATGCAATATTTAGGAACGGATTATGCTGGAAACACAGCCATTCCTAAAATGGTCTATTATGTTCCGAAAGGATTTCAATTTATTTTTGCGAAAGCGGATAAAGATTCTTACCAAATGGGTGATAAGGTAACCTATACATTCTACGGTAGAAATTTAGAGAACGCCCATGCCTTTTCAATGTATACTTACAACTCAAGTAAGTTCTTGGATTCCGTTGAATTCCAATTAGCGGATGGGTTACCAGAGGGAACAGAATTAAATGTGACAAAAACCGGTACAACAAGTGTCAGAAATGATATTGAGATAAAAATTCCAGATGAAGGTGTATCAGGCGACGTGGCATTATTCAAGATTGTAGCCGATACGAATGAGAAGGAGTTCTTCAATACGTATTCTCCATTGTTCAGTAGTGTAAGTACAATGAAGATTAATGACGGTTCACGAATCCCCACGAAAATAGGAGCTCATCCAACCTATCCGAAAGTATCAAAAGTTGGTGCTGGATTCATAGGGGCAGAAGGCCTCCTGACAGATGCAGGCCGCTTTGATTATAGCCGCGACTACACCCAGATAGGTGCCTCTATACACTTAGAGGATAAGGATGGTAATACCTATCCTGTCACCATACCGAAAAATGGTGTGATTAATTTCGAACAACTACCGGCATCGGTTCATAAGTACACAGTCGTGACAGATGTGCCAGGTCACTACACAACGTATACACCACTTGAAGCGGGGCGCACGGAAAATGGTGTGAATATTGGTGAATATGTCACGTATTATATGGCCGTGTCCAAGCCTGGAGACATCAATAAAGACAATGTGATTGACATTCACGATGCTCTATTGCTTCAAGATCATTGGAAAACGGACTATCGAAACACGGATATTAACTTCGACGGCACGACAGATGAGAAAGACTTTACACTCCTTGAGAAATACTACTTGTCTGAAAATGATTTTGTATTAGATACTCCAGATCCTCAAGCAGAAGCGAATGGTGAAACAATCGACACGATCAAAAAAGAATTGGGAATTAATTCCTAATCGAAAGAAAGGGCAGTCCAACTGGGCTGCCTTTCTTTGCATTAGAGCGGAATATGAGTTAGTACATAATTTAGCTCTTTTGAGAAGAAAATATATGTATCTTTCTATGGAGGTTCTTATGTCAAAACTCAAATCTTTCTTATTTCAATCCCGATACGGCAACTAGCAGATGGATTTGGAGTCGTCCACAAATCAAGCAAATTGGGAAACATATTTTCTGTAAGTAGGTACGAGGAATTGAAATGTAACCCTAAGCAGAGTAAGGGTGACACCCTATCCATACTATTGAAAAGACAATCGTCAGGAAAAATTCCTTATAGGTTGTCTTTTTTACTATTTAAAAAAGGAGATTGAATGACGATGAAGAAGTGGTACTGTAAAGCCCTTTTAGCACTGTCATTGATAGCCCTGGGAGGCTGTCTGAATAATGGGGACAATGGTAAACAAGGAGATGAAGAGGCGGTGAAAGAGACAATGAATTCGTCGATCAAAGTGGATCCGGAACTTGACCTGTCAAGCGCAGAGAATGTATCCATCATTATAGAATTCAAGACCAAACCTGCAAAAATAGCTGTTTTGGAAGCAGAAGCCCAAGGAGTGGAGCTGACTCTGGAATCAGCCAAAGAAAAAGTTGAACATAGTCATCGGGAGTTTGAAAAAGAGCTACATGCCTTTTTAGAAGAGAACGAAGTGGATTATCGAATCACACATCGTTATAAGACAGCTTTTAATGGGGTGTCAATGGAATTGCCGGCGAAAGAAATTAAGCGATTAATGGGATCGTCTATTATTTCCAGGATTTATCGTAACAAGGATATTCAGCTCGACCCACCGATTCAGCCTTCAAATCAATTGTAAAGAGGAAAGCCACATAGGCGTCGTTTTTTTATTTATAAAAGGCGATAGGAATCAAAACACTTTTTCAACATAACAACCATGACAATCTCATGTTGGGAAAAAAGAATAGGTTAAAAGACCTGGGTATTTATTCAGTGAACAGTCGTTTTGTTGACAAAAGATTCGGTATGAAAGAATGCAAGGCGGAAATTTTTTTGTGTGGACCGGAAATGCGAGAATGAATGTAGGTATAAAGTCACGGCCTGCTGGTTCTTATGCCTGTAGAAAACCCCAATTTCATCCCGATTATTTATTAGTATAATATTAGTAGAACGTATATCGCTATAAAAAAAGATAAAGCGATAGGCCAGTTATTGAGACGGAAGCTTTTCTACTAATTCACCACGGGGGGTAAATAATGAATATTGGGGCATTTATTAAATACTATCGGATCTATAAAGGTATGACTCAGAAGCAAGTGGGGGAAGGGATTTGTACTCCAGGCCATATTAGTAAAATTGAAAGTGGGCATTTACAAATTACGAAAGATAAAATCGATCTGTTCAATCAACGGTTACATATCAATATTGAGAAAGAGTTAAAAACATATAAAAAATTACAATTAGATTTAGAATTGTGGCATGATGTCATGATCAAGCAGGTAAATGGGAAGGTCGAGTTATTGAAGGAGACCATTGAACAAAATCCGTTAATCCAGATCGAAACCTTGAACGGGACATATAAGATATTGAAAGCAAGATACTTTATGATGAAGGGTAAGCTTAAGGATGCTGGATTCTATTTAAGTCAGTTCTCTAATAAGCGTCTATCCTTTCATATGTCCGATTATGACTTTCAGCTGTACTATCATATAAAGGGGATGTACGAGCTTGAGAAAGGGAATCCCCAATCTGCGATTATGTTTTTGGGAAGAATAGACCGGGATATCTACTCCAATCCTGAATCATACTTTCATCTGTCCATTGGCTATCATGAGTTAGGGCAGTATGACAGGTCCTTGCGATATAGTCAGCAGGCCTTGAATTATTTCAAAGAAACATTTAATTTTACAAGATGTATTGATGCGGCTACGATTCAGTTGATTGCGGAAAGCAAACATGGAGAGGAAGGTCTCGAGTCAATAGTAGAGAAGTATGATGAGTTGATTCAGCATTGTGATAATCTGCATGATCACGGAAGAAAAGCCATTCTTTATCTGAATTTAGGTAGGTTGTATCGGGACTTGATGCAGGATAGAAAGGCACGGGATGCCTATCAGGTCGCATATGGATTATTGAAACATGAGTCACCCACAGAAGACTATGTCAGAATTCTTTTTGGCTATATTGAGAGTTCCATGGATGTAGAGGGGCCGGCACTTGAAAAATTGGAAACTTTGATAGAGGAAGGACTCCGTTATGCAACCGCCAATAAAGATTCCTGCAAAGAGTGTCTATTTACGATGCTTGGTATCAGGGTTCATGAAGGGGAAGAAGCATATTATCAATATATGGAGACTATCATCATCCCATTGTTGAAGGAAGAAGGGCAATACTCCGAGTGTAATTACTATATTCAAAAGCTCTACAATGGGAAAATGGTTAAAGAAAAAGAATGCGTTAACAGCTAATCACAATACCCTGTAAAGGAGAGATAGGATGGAAAACCCAGATCGATTAATTTCGTCATTCGATGAGGTGGCCTTAAGTGATTATAAAATGCCGATCATCTGTATCTATCAGAGTCCGAAAGATTATCAAGGCATGTTTGTAGCAAGACTATTCGATGTGAATCAGCCGACACATAACATTTTGATGAGACCAACTTTAGAAGCGGTCAGAAGTGAAATCCCGGAACGATTCTCCGTTGTACCGAAAGCTCAAGGGGAAGATGACAGCATTGTCGAAACGTGGATATGACTCTCGTAAAGAAGCTTCATTTCTCTCTGAGAGAAATGAAGCTTCTTTACGTATTTTTGTTTGCGTTCGGATAGAATTTATCTTCGATTTCTTTATATTCCCTGAAGTGGCCGGTGAGGCGTGCAAGCTTATGAACCTCTTGGAGAAGAAAGGTTTTATCTAATTCGTAAATGACCTCCCTTTCGATATGATCGATGGTGTTGCAGGCGAATTCCCAAAGATCTTTGTGCTTCGAAGGCTGGATGGATTCGGCTAAAAGTGCCAGTGCACGTACGATTTCCGTTATGATTAAGTGATTGTCTTTCGCATAGTGTCGAATATAACCAAATCCACGATAGAGATAATAATCGAACGGTTCCGATTGGAGGATGACCCGTATCCTTTCATCTTGGTCGATTAAATAGGGTGTGAAGGATAATTGATCCTCCACCGTCAGCATCAAATCGGCCATCTGGTCGATCGTGTTCGAAGCCGTTTTGGGATCGTCATTCCCCAGGGATTTAATCGCCACCTCTGCGAGTTTGTGGATCCCCATCTGCAGGTCTTGGATTTCTGTCTCTTTATGGCCCATTTCAATGAATTGAAGGTATGAATCAGTAAGGATATTGTTTGTTTCAGGGCCCCATAAGCTCAGTATTTCATTTCCGGCGAGTACATAATCGCCCACTTTATAATGAAGCTGTAGGAGAAGATTCTCTTTCTGTGCGCGTTGAATCATTCCCTGGAAGTCTACTAACTGAATATATCCGGAGTGCTTAGCCTTCACATGAACAATGTTCTTTTTCTCTTCCTCCATGATGTCCCCATTTTCTGTCGTGCGATGTGCTTCTAAATCCTTCTTCAGCGTCTGATGGATCATCACTTCAGAAACCTGTTTCATATTATACGTGATATTATGGACCTGCATCCAAGTCGACACATGATTAATGAAGAAGATGAAAGTGACGGCTGAAAGAAAGGCAAGGAAGATCGTCATCATGGGTGCAGCGACAAACATCTCCTTCTTTGAACTACCGATAAACAGAAAGAGAAGGAGGACATAAACAAAACTCCCATTAAAAATACCGAGGGCGTGCTGCGTCTGCTTGTCCGAAATGAAATCCAAAAGCATTCTTGGAGAGAATTGACCACTGAACGTCGTCAACACGACTAAGAGGGAATTAAGTGTAAAGGCACTGAGCGTCAGAACGCCACCGATAAGTGTGCTCACCAGGATTCTGGTGACAGAGGCATCCATACTCAATAGATCGAACGTATACTGTGAGATTTCCAATGATAGATCCAAGTAAAGGGTAATGGCTACCAGCAGTACGGCAAGACATATGTATAAGAAAGGCATATACCATATGGTCAGCCGGATTTCATGCATGCGCTGACGTTTTGACATGAGCAAATATTTTCTGATGGAAAGGGGGAGCATTTTTTTAAACATGATTGAAACGGTTCCTTTCTAGTAAATGGATATGGATTAGTTTTCCCTGCCAGTGTAGGTTAAAACCTGAATTTCAAAAATAGATTCATAGAGGGTGGATGTTTCAAAGGAAATCACAGTAAACCCATGTGAAATTAAGTTGTCTGACAAATTAGAAAGAATTTTTTAAAAATACCGAAAATGGTATTGACGGAGGAATGAATCACCTATATAATCCAATTCATACTCAAATATCAAGTGAAAACGTAACGTTATATCTCTTATCAAGAGCGGCGGAGGGATAGGCCCGATGAAGCCCGGCAACCTGCAGGATCAGTCTGTAAAGGTGCCAATTCCTACAGATTCCATGTGAATCTGGAAGATAAGGGGAGGAGCATACACACTAAGCCCTCTTCTTACAAGAAGAGGGCTTTTCTTTATACCCTCATTCTTTCCACCATGCCCGGTGGATCTTCAGAAAGAAGCGATGCGATACAAACGACAAAAAGGAGGCTAAAAAGATGTCAGCGATAAATGTGGCGATACTGGGCTTTGGAACTGTCGGTCAAGGGGTTTGTGAAGCCATTGATACTCACCAGGACAGATTGAAGGAAGCACTCGGGAAAGAGGTGAAGGTGAGGGCGATTCTCATCAAGGACCCGGTTAAACAAAGGGAAATTGATCCGTCCATTAAGGTTACGACAGAATTCAAGGACATTCTTGACATACCGGATCTTCATGTGATTTTTGAAGCGATTGTAGGAGAAGAACCGGGATACACGTATTTATCGAAAGCGGTGGAGAAGGGGATTCACATCGTCACGGCCAATAAAGCCATGTTTGCTAAATTCGGCCCCAGCCTTATGGAGAAAGCAAAACGTCACACTGTATCCGTTGGTTTCGAAGCGACAACAGCCGGAGGGATCCCGGTCATCGGCACGATCCGCCAGCTCCTGAAGGTAAATGAAATCAAAAGCATCCAAGGCATATTGAATGGGACTTCCAACTTCATTTTGTCCCAAATGAGGAAAAAGGGTCTTTCCTTTGAGACCGCTCTAAAGCAGTCCCAGGAAAAGGGGTACGCAGAGGCGGATCCGACGAGCGACATCGAAGGATATGATGCCTTTTATAAATTGCTGATTTTGAGTCAGACCGCTTTTGGCAGACAGCCAGATTGGAAGGATATCCGACGCAGGGGGATCACACACTTGACGGCAGAATGGCTGCAGGCAGCCGAGTCCTTCCGATTGCGCTTTAAACACGTAGGTTCATTGGAACGTGACGGATTCAATCGGATCAAAGGTGAAGTAGAGCCGGTCCTCGTCCACGACACCCATCCTTTCTACGGTGTGGAGGATGTGGAAAATGCGATTTCATTAAAAGGGAGTCTCGTAGGAAGAATCACACTACTTGGGCCGGGCGCCGGTAAATGTCCGACAGGAAGTGCTATGGTGGAGGACTTTCTTTCACTGATTCAAGGGAAATACACGGCCTCTCCTGAAAGTGCAGTACACAATGGAGAGGTTCTGGAAGATAGCACAGGCCAATGGGTCTTACGTGTTCCTGCAAATGAAGACTATCAAAGGTGGATTCCGTTGTTCACACTGAAAGACCGCATTCAGCTTGGCGATTTCCTGTATGTCTTTGTAGAAGGCAGGAAAGAGGACATAGAATCAGTTCTTACATCACAGGAACAGATCCAGGCAGTGTCCATCCTGGACGAAATCCCACTTGAAAATGCAGTGAAAGAAGGGATTGCGGTTTCCTGACGATTTTATTAAAAAAGCAACAGATCTGATAGAAAGTAGGGGGATCACTTGAGTATCGTCGTTCAGAAATTTGGTGGAACCTCTGTAGGTTCTGCGGATCGAATTAAACGGGTAGCAGGTTATGCGTTGAAGGAAAAGGAGAAAGGGCATGACGTGGTGGTGGTTGTATCGGCCATGGATAAAACGACGGACGCCCTTGTAAAGCTTGCGGGAGAATTGTCTGATGTTCCCCGGAAAAGGGAAATGGATATGCTCCTTTCAACAGGGGAACAGGTCACGATTTCCCTTCTGACAATGGCCCTCCAGCATAAAGGGGCGGAGGCAGTATCCCTGACCGGCAGGCAGGCTGGGATCCGGACAGACGCGGTGTTCGGCAATGCCAAGATCACTTCCATAGAAACAGGGAGAATCGAAGGGGAATTATCAGCCGGACGGATTGTGGTGGTCGCTGGTTTCCAAGGAGTTACAGAGGATGGTGAGCTCACTACGCTTGGAAGGGGTGGTTCAGATACAACCGCAGCTGCCCTTGCTTCCGCACTGAAAGCGGATCGATGTGACATTTACACGGATGTGGACGGGGTGTATACCTCAGATCCGAGAGTGGTCCCACGGGCTGCTAAAATCGACGGTTTATCGTATAATGACATGCTCTGTTTTGCCACGATGGGAGCAAATGTCCTGCACCCTAGAGCGATTAAGCACGCAAAGGAACATCTTGTCCCTTTAATCGTCCGTTCGAGTTTAAAGGAGGGGCGGGGTTCCGTTATTAGTGCTAAAGCTCAAAAGAATGGAAGCATAGTCGGCGTGGCGCTCCAGAAAGGTATTTCAGTCCTTACCATCCATGGGTGTGATGGAGGGGAATCCTTGATTCTGTATGACCTTGATTCTCACCATATCGAAACAGAGAGGATCAAGCATAGAGAAGACCTTGCACTGATCATAAAAGATGAGGATGTCCATGCAGTGAAGAAAATCGTCAGCGGCTATAGCGGGGCATATTCTCATTTTGAAATAGCGGAAGATCTATCGAAAGTATGTGTGATAGGGAGTATCCAATCTTCCGGTGAAGTAAAAGAAAAGGTCACCAATGTTTTTCATGATTATCATATCGGGAAAGTATCGGTTTGGGAATCATCGGTTGGCCTAAGTGCCCTTGTCGATCGCGGTGACGTTGAAAAAGCAGCAAGGATTCTCCACATGCACTTTGGTCTGGATTATATTGAATCCAAAAGGGCGATATTATAAAGGGAAAAGTGTATAGTCCTGTCTATACACTTTTTTCTTTATGGATTGATGGACACAGGCGTCCCGACAGGAACAATCTTAGAGAGCTCTTCCACGTCTTTGTTATACATCCTTATACACCCCTTGGAGACTGCATTCCCGATGGAAGCAGGGTTGTTTGTACCATGGATTCCATAGCTTTCCTTCGATAAACTCATCCACATCGTCCCAAATGGCCCCCCTGGATTCGGTGCTTTATTGAGGATGATGAAATCCCCGATGGGTGTTTCGAACAGGACTCTTCCTACAGCGATGGGATACTGTTTTATCTCAACCCCATCTTTGAATAGACGGAGGGTGCGATTGTTAACAGAGACTTCTATTCTATAAGGATTGCCGGTAGTATCGGGGATACCGGGAATGGTGATCGTTTGTCCTGGATAAATTTGATCCGGATTGATGCCCGGATTGGCAGTCAGGATGGCAGAAAGCGGAGTCCTGTAGTCCCTTGATATTTGTCCCAGTGTTTCTCCTGTTTTCACCGTATGAATCAACAGGGGTCACCTCCTGTTTCACTTTCACTTCATACTATGTGCAGATAAGGAAATCAGTGAGAAGCGGAAAATAAAAAACGCCTGCATTCTGAGGCAGGCGTTATGTGGACGTTATTGAGGAAGGTTCTGCTGTGGAACTTCCGTATAGCTTTGCAGCATGAGGGTCATATCCTGGTCATTCAGTTGAGGGACCTGATAGTATCCATGCTTGTTCTGATAAAGGAAAATTTCATAGCTCATTTCAATGAAGTTCGGCACACTGTCCGCTACAACCCGTCGCAACACAGGGTTTGTCATTTCGAGAGCCGTCATGGCAAGGAGAGTGGCCAATGATTTGGTCTGTCCGAGCATATACGCAGACAAACCTTTGTCTGAAAGGTCATTCACGGACTGATTGGGCTTTTTAGGAGCACCCGGTTTGATGCCGTAAGTGGCAGTGTGGGATTGGTTCATTTTGTATTGCTGGGTGGGTACTTGTGGATCATGTCCCGTTGAAAAGCTCCCTACGATTGAATTATACATAGTCGTTACAAATGCGGTCTGCCGTTTTACGATATCTTTTAACTCAGGGTCCTGAATATGTTGATCATACATTTGATACTGATCGAGCATGCTGATGATTCCTGCGATGATTTCATGGGCATCGAACAACTCATGTCCCCCATGATCTTTACTTTGGGCGTTCATCATGTTCGGTGGCATCCCCGACCCGGGTTGGTTCATTGGCTGCTGTTGATTTTGCACAGATGTTCTCCTCCTATGGTAAATAGTATCGTTGATTAGAATAACCGGATTGATTATATTTATTCCGAAATCGATTTAATACTTCCGGACTTGTCCGAATACAATGGGAAGAAGTCGATTTGAAGGTGGTCGAACATGAGTATCTTTATTAGTTATATTGTGTTGGGTTTATCCCTTTCAGCACCGATGGGTCCGATCAATGCAGCTCAGTTGGACAAGGGGATCCGATTCGGTTTCCTCCATGCCTGGCTTGTCGGGATTGGAGGGATGGTGGCGGACGGGATCTTTATGCTCCTGATTTATTTTGGGATTGCTCAATTCATTGATATCCCGATCATCAAACTTTTTTTATGGATAATTGGATTTTTTATTCTGACCTACACGGGGATTGAAAGCCTTCTAAAGTCCGGAGACATTGAGGCTAATGCTGGGAAAAATCATAGTGAGACAAAAGGGAAGGCCTTTCGTACAGGATTTTTTATGGCAATATCCAACCCGATGAGTATTTTATTCTGGCTCGGGATCTATGGTTCCATCCTTGCTAAGACGTCAAGCTCTTACGAATCGTGGCAGGTCCTAGTGTACAGTCTGGGTATTTTTCTCGGTATCACCATTTGGGATGTGACGATGGCCGGTGTCGCAACGGGGGCGAGGAAGCTTGTCAGTCCGGGGATCCTGCGCTTCATTTCCATTGTTTCCGGGATTGTTTTGATGGGTTTCGGCATTTATTTCGGCGTGGAAGCCTGCAGGTTATTATTCGGCTAGACAGACACCCAGACGGTTTCTTCCTAATAGGATACATGAGTAATCCTAAGGAGGGATCGGCTATATGTTATGTTCAAAGAGCTGGATCGATCAACATATGGAGAAGCTTACCCCGTGGCAGCAATCCGCTTACCGCCACTTCTCAGCCATGATGCTGGATGAAGAGCATCCTTATCCTTGCGTACCCGGGAAACAAGGGTTTCAATCTGATACACTTCGTTTCGGTTTTACGGGGGATCCAAGAAGTGGGGAAGCTTCGGAAAAACTGGCATCTTACTTAAAACAATACGGTGAGATTTCCAGGGAGACTGGAAATTACGCTTCTCTGGTGGTGTTCTGTCATTCAGATGTGATAGGGGAAAATCTGTCGGTTGAAACCTATGAGCAGGTTTTTTGGAATATGTTGAACCGTGTCCACCAAATGGACGAAAAGCCCTGGCCGGATCACATCGGTAAGGATCCCCATGATCATACGTGGGAGTTCTGCTTTGATGGAGAACCTTATTTCGCCTTCTGTGCAACCCCTGCTCACAATGTCAGGAAAAGCCGTCATTTTCCATACTTTCTATTGGCATTCCAGCCCAGATGGGTTTTTGATGAAATTAACTCCTCAACGGCATTTGGCCAAAAATTAAAGAAAGTCATCCGAAAGCGGCTGGTGGAATATGACGATATCGAACCTCACCCAAGTCTGAAATGGTATGGGCAGGAAGACAACTATGAATGGAAGCAATATTATCTGCGTGATGAGGATACTTCTATAAGTAAATGCCCGTTTTCACATATGCATAAAAAGATCAAGAGTTAAAGGCAGCCTTTAACTCTTTTTTCTTTTCACAAATGCCGCAGAGGCAATCAGCAGGATGAATCCGAGACTCACAAAGAACCCTATCCGGCTCACATCATCAAAGAGAGTACCACTGATGGCGAATAAGATAAGGAAAAGGGCGATCAGCGTCTGAATCAGATTCCAAGCTGTTTTGCTCAAAAGTTTGAGGGAGGAGGCAAGGATAAAGATCCACGTATAAAGAAGCATCAGTCCTGCAGCTGTTGTGATGTATTCGAATAGTCTTTCGGGGAGGAGCATGGCAATCACAATCGAGATGGCAACGACTAAAGTTGTTAGTCCGAAAGCAGGAAGTGGTATGCTCCAGTTCCCTTTCCTCGAGAAAATCCGTGGCGCGTCCCCTTCCTCAGAGAGGGCGACAAGCATCGTCGTCACAGCGTACAATGACGCGACCATCGTCGAGAAACCAGCAATGATCAGAATGGAGTTGAAGACATGTGGGACCCATGGAAGGTCATATTGTTTCAGGGCTGTCAGAAATGGACTTTCATTCGGATCAATCGCTTCAGCCGGAACCATCTTCAAAACAAGATAGAAAGAAAGAACATAAAGGAAGGTTAACGTCATCAGCATGATGTTCCCCGACTTCGGGGCATCCTTTGGATCCTTCAGTTCTTTGGCCATCAGACCCATCACTTCAATTCCACCGAATCCATAAAAGGCAAACAGTAGGGCAAGCCATAACCCCTTTCCCTCGACGGGAAGTAGGGTGGAAATGGGATTCTGAAGCTCAGGGCCAGATGCTTCGTTTCCGAGCCACCCAAACATGGCGGCACCCGCTACGAGGATGAACATGACGATCGCAGCCGCCTTCATCACTCCAAAGAGATTCTCCATCTGCTCGACTCTCTTCACTCCCAATAGAATGATCACCAGACCAAGACCCGCAAATCCGGCAGTGAAAATCCAAAGGGGCACTCCTGGAAACCAAAACTGGGCAAACAGTGCTAGGGCGGTTAATTGGCTCCCCATAATGAGCATCTCCGCTGACCAGTACACCCAGCCGTTACTGAACCCGGCCCATGATCCGTATGCTTTCTTGGCATAGGTACGGAATGAACCTTTTTCAGGGTGTTCTGCCGTCAGTTTGGCAAGTGCCTGGAAGACCATCCATGTACCAATACCAGCGATTAAATAGGCAAGAAGGACAGAAGACCCGGCCCGTTGAATCGGAATGGCCGAGCCTAGGAAATATCCCGTTCCAATGATGCAGCCCACCCCGATGAAAGATAGCTGCCACCACGAAAGATTCGTTTCATTCGTACATTTACTCACATCACTTCACCTGACCTTTATCCTCCATAGTGTGACATTCCCTCGGATGAATTATGTGAATGGGACCGGAATGATTTTCATGGGAACGGAGAAAGTAAGGAAAGACTGATAATAGAGAGGGTTCTGCTGATGGTAAAGATCAATGCGAATTGTTGGAATGAACATGGAGAATTGAAAACGGTGTTGGTATGCTCGCCTTCTTCACTGGATGTTCCCGATCAACGCACGGCGGATTACGTCGGATGGGAGAAACCGGTTAACCAGGAAAAAGCGAAAGAAAATCATAAACAGATGATTCGTGCAATGGAGGATGCGGGTGTTACGGTCATCGATTACTCCAAGCATCTTAAGGATGAGGCCGGGCAGTTAAATGACCAGCTTATCAATCGTGTTTTTGTACGAGATCTGGCATGTGTATATGGGAACACCGTGATCCCGGGTGATGCAGGTATTACCATGAGAGCTCCGGAATACGTTCACAGTCATGAGTTGTTTCAGAGGTGGTTTGATGAGAATACCTTTTCCATACAGGACAATAACCGGTTGAAGGCGCTGGAGAATGGGGATGTATTCGTTTTGAATCGTGATACGGTTTTCATCAATACCGGGCTCCGGTCCAGCATTGAAAGTGTAGAGATGATGAAGGGAAAAATCTTTCAAGCTGGATTTACTGAAATCGGGATCATCGACTTACCCCGTACCGGTGAAACTATGCATTTGGATATGAATTGTAATGTAGCCGGGGCAGACCTCCTGATTGCCAAAAGCTATATGCGTCTTTTTCCTGTGCAGGTCGTCAATGAAAAAAGTGGACGGTATGTGATGATGGAAGACTATATCAAGCGGCATGGATTTGATGTTCTCTGGACCGATGATGTGAAACATACGGTGGCTGACATCAATTTTTTAAATCTGGATCCTGAAACGCTGTTGGTAAGTACGAAAGCCAATAAGAAAATATGGAAAGATCATCCGAAATTAAAAGCTAAGAAACTGATTGAGGTGGACGTAAACGAACTTGAAAAAGGCGGTGGTGGAATCCGTTGTATGACCTTGCCATTTGAACGGAGCGAGTAATACACAGTTCCCTTTATGAAAGCAATGAAGTGATCCATTTTGGATGACTGATCGTTAGCTTGATTAAAGAGGAGTGGTTAAGATGAACAAGAGAGTAGAATGGTCCCTTCTGATTGGAAGGGTGGTCCTGGGGATGATCATGGTCGCCCATGGAATGCAAAAAATAATGGGTATGGAGCAAACCATCGAGATGTTCGATCAAATCGGCTTACCGGCGATCATGGCCTATACAACGGCAATCATAGAGGCTGTCGGTGGATTAATGTTAATCATCGGTTTCTATGTGATTCCATCAGCTGCTGCATTGGCGGTGACCATGTTGGGAGCGATTGTACTGGTTAAATTTAAATTGGGTCTCATCGGAGGATATGAGTTTCCTTTAGTGCTATTGGCATTGTCAGTCATGCTTTCAATCACGGGAAGTGACAAGTGGTCCGTCATGAGTGCGCTCAATAAACAACGTCAGAAGGTCACCAGTTTATGATAGAAAGGTTGGATGAATGAAAAAGGAGAAGGGAGTCGACACCCTTCTCCTTTTTCTTCCAATTCCCTACATCATTTCCTGGGAAAGGATGTTGAAACTTGTTGTGCTTTATCAGTGTATGGCTTGAACCATCTGGAAATCACATACTTTATTTCGTCCTGTCCGTTTCGCAAGATAAAGGGCCTTATCTGCCTGTTCGAAAATTTCCTCGCCGTCCTGGGAAAGAGTATCTGGGAAAGTGGACACCCCGATTGAAATCGTGATGCGGATCGATTGTTCCTCCGTAATGAAAAAGGAATGTCTTTCAACGGCTGCCCTTATCCTTTCCGCTATGACCATCCCATGAAAATGGGGACAATCCAGGAGGAGGATACTGAACTCCTCTCCTCCGTTCCTTGAAACAATATCAAAGGTCCTGGAGTGGTGCTTCAACACTTTTCCAAGCTCTTTCAGAACTACATCACCGGCATGATGACCGAATGTATCGTTTACGTTCTTGAAGTGGTCGATATCAATGAGGAGTAAGGATAGTTTTTCATGTCTTTCATGTGCGTGTTTCAAGGCCTCATTATAACTAACATCAAACTGTCTTACATTGTTCAGGCTCGTGAGGAAATCTTTCGTCGCATTCTGTTCCAGTTGATGATATTGTTCATTTGAACGTTTGATCTGCTCGGCAATAAAATAAATGATAAAGGCGACCAGAATAGAAGTAATCGTATGATAAGGAATGATTTTCAATGCATTCAAGAAACCTATGTTGATTTGTAACAAGATGAAAATGATCATCAGGGAGGCCAGGTTCATAATCTGAATCTTTACTAGTCTCCGGTAAGGGAGAAAGCTTAATACACTGCAGATGATTCCGATAACCAACATACCGATTGC
This sequence comes from Rossellomorea sp. DA94, assembly GCF_029834455.1. Taxonomy (NCBI): domain Bacteria; kingdom Bacillati; phylum Bacillota; class Bacilli; order Caryophanales; family Bacillaceae; genus Rossellomorea; species Rossellomorea sp. DA94. The sequence goes on along the minus strand of NZ_CP122397.1, from coordinate 3,950,522 downwards.
CGCCACAATGGATTCCTGCGTGACACCGAACATGATCGTTCTGCCGACTGTGATGATGGAGGCTGAAAGAAGGGCGGGAATCCAGCCGACATAGACGGCGGTGGTCACAATCGCTACATGCCTCAGGTCCACTATACTGTGGTGATCCAAGGGAATGGCAAAATACATGAGAGCCAATCCAAGGACCCCGGAGAAGGTTCCAATCAATACACTCATTGGAATCGGTGATTTCCGTGGATTTCTCAACACAATCCCGGCAAAGTACAAAAAGGATATTAAGATACATATGTTGATGAATACATGCTCTAACATGATCATCCCTCCTTCATGATGGACCGATACTGTGACATATTACCTATATTTAGTATATCGGATTTCCGGGAAGGTTGGTGAAGTATTTTCTGAGATTCGTATAAAGGAAAAAAGCCGTCCCGGGTAGGACGGCTTTTTGGCTGCTAACTGGATCGTGTCTTAATAAACCCCGACAGCATCCCAAGCTGCTTTAACGGAGTTGTAAGTGGAGCTTCCACTTCCGTACAGGTCAGCTGCTGATTGAAGAAGGGCTGCACGTGCATAACTGAAATTACTAGTTGGTGTTAAGTAGACAGTCAGGGCACGATAGTAGATTTTTTCTGCTTTGGCTTTCCCGATGCTTGAGATCGTGTTATAAGCCGCTTTATTCGGGATACCGGAGTTTGTATGAACACCACCGTTATCGGAAGAAGTGTTCACATAGTTATTCATATGTTCCGGTTGTCCATATTTAGATGGGTTTGAAAGACTGCGCAGAGCATCTCCAGAGATGCCAGGGGTGTAGACATCTTCACCCATCAGGTAATCGCCCGGATCTAAGAAGTATCCGAACACATCAGAGAATGATTCGTTCAGGGCCCCGGATTGATATTGATATTGTAATCCGGCAGTACGCTCCGTCACGGCATGAGTCAGCTCGTGGGCCACGACATCAAGTGCACCGGAAAGAGATGTGAAAGTAGATCCGTCCCCGTCACCATAGACCATTTGGGAACCATTCCAGAACGCATTATTGTAGTTGGATCCATAATGGACAGTAGAGCGGATGGTCGCTCCGTTGTTGTCGAAACTATTGCGGTTATGTGTGTTTTTATAATAGTCATAGACTTTACCGGCATACGCATGGGCATCGACATCAGCCGCCTGGGAATACGCAGTCCAAGAGTTATTGCTGTCAGTGGAATAGTACCCTGGAAGGCTTGAACCATTTTGAGCCGTAAAGGTCTCGATGACACCATTCATCGGTTTCGTCACATCATATAAGTAATAAGTTCCATTTGAAGAATAAGTATTAAGAGTTTTATAGTCATCTAAAACCCCGTAACCGCTTCCGGTTGTCGCTGCATCTGTCACAGCATTGTAAGCTTCGACAATCGATCCGTCTTTGGCATCCACATAGATCTGCCAGTTCGCTCCATAAGGCTCGATGAATTGAAGTTGTACTTTATAAGCAAGAGTGAACTTTCCATCCTTCTCATGAATCACGAGATCATTTTTTTCAGTTGTGTTTTCAACTTTACTGTCTTTCTTCGCATCGATGCTGAACTCGTTTTGAGCCCCTTTCAAGGTGTCGGTCTTTGATAGGCCGATGTGCTTCCATGCAAGATCCGTCGCGGATTTTTGATTGATTTTGGATTTTGTCTTGGTTACTTTTTTAGAAGCTTCTTTAAAAAGCTGACCCGTCGTAGCCGTTACTTCATTGTTTTTATTTGTATGGACAATGAAGATGGCTCCTTCAACAGGCACACCGTCCACTGATTGAGTGAATCGATAATGAGACATTCCAAGATCATCTGTTGTCTTTTCAAGTAATGTCAGTTCAGAATGGGGATCGACGGCAAAAAGCTCTTTATTGTCTTTTATGAACTTTTTCACGTCTTGATCGTTCTTTACAATACCTTTTGATAGTTTCCCAGATAGGAAGCTTGGCCCTTTTTTATCTATGTTCATGACCTTTTGATGAATGTCCATTTTCGAAGTAATCGAATCTGAAGACTGGGCGAATGCGGAGGCACCTGTAAAAGATGCGCTGAATACAAGAGAAGTACCTAGTGCTAAACTGACTAATTTCTTTTTCGACATAATTACAATTTCCCCTTTTGATCATAGATTTTGGAAATAGCTATTTCTTTTGGCCCCGGCGGCTAATTAGTAGTCTAGTAAAAAATAGGAAGATTGACAATGAAAAAAATGGTAATTTTCAGTAAATTTGAAATATTTAGTGTTCAACAATGTCGATATATACGAAATTTGAGGTGAATTTCTACCTTTATCTTTGCCGTTCAAAGAAAAATATTTTTCTAGGAATATTCCACTATTTTTTGTGCATATGGGAATCAGACAAAAAACGGTTGAATTTGTTACAGTATTTGGTATAATTAATGTGAATTAATTCACAAACTCATACAAAGAAATGGGGGGATAGTGTGGAAAAGAAAATTGTCATAGCGGGGGGAACTGGCTTCATCGGACAGTATCTTCAAAAGAAATTTCTCGAGAACGGCGATAACGTGATTATCATTTCAAGACAGTCTCCCCATGTTTCCTGGAACCGGCCTGATGATGTGATACAGGCATTGGAAGGGGCCGATATGCTCATCAATCTTGCAGGGAAATCAGTCGACTGTCGGTATAATGAAAAGAATAAAGCGGACATTTTCAAATCCAGGACGGAGACGACGAACATATTGGGGATGGCCCTTTTACAATGTCAGAATCCGCCTCCCTTATGGATCAATTCCAGTACGGCAACGATCTATCGCCATGCAGAGGACCGGCCGATGACGGAGGAAGGCGGCGATATCGGCACAGGCTTTTCCGTTGAAGTGGCAAAGGAATGGGAGAAAGCATTCTTTTCCTTTTCTTTACCCGGGACGCGGCAGGCTGCTCTCCGGATCGCGATCGTACTGGGACCGGATGGCGGTGTGATGACACCGTACAAAAACCTTGTCAGATTTGGTCTCGGTGGGGTGCAGGGACCGGGCAACCAGAAATTCAGCTGGATCCATGTAGAAGACCTGTACCGGATCATTCTCTTTTTGAATGAAGAGAAGGCGTTAAGCGGAGTGTTCAACTGTGCCTCGCCGGATCCGGTCACCAATCGTGAATTCATGGCCAACCTAAGGAACGTGATGAATAAGAAAATAGGGCTCCCGACCCCGAAATGGATGCTTGAAGCAGGTGCGGTGTTCATCAAAACGGAAACCGAGCTGGTCCTTAAAAGCAGATGGGTCATTCCGGAACGGTTGGAGAAAGCAGGATTCTTCTTTCAGTATGATACCATTGAAAAGGCACTGGGTCAGATCCTGGCGAAGTGACGATGAAAGGACTTGTCCCTGCGACAAGTCCTTTTTGCCTTACTGATCATTTTTCATGAAATCATAGGTTGTCCAGCAGCGGTTCATCCCGATCCCTTTCTGCTCGGCATATTCATCTCCCCATTTACACATCTCAAATAGCGTGGCCTGGAGCTTCTTCCCCATCTCTGTGGTCGAATATTCGACTTTCGGAGGGACTTCCTGATACACCTTCCGTTCGACCAGTCCGTGTTCTTCCAGCTCCCTTAGCTGCTGGGTAAGCATCTTCTGGGTGATATTTGGCAGGGAACGCTTCAATTCATTGAATCTCTTTACACCTTCATTCAAATTCCATAGTATCAGAACTTTCCATTTTCCTCCGATGACATCGATCACGAGGTCTATGGCGCATTGGTATTCGGTATTGAGTTGTTTCATATGGGTACCTCCTTGATGATGTTGTTGATTGTGGAATTGTTAATTGTGCTGTTTGGATGGATTCTGCTGTTGAATAAAGGGGTTTTTCAGCAGGTGTAAAAATCAAAGTCATTCAACAGCTGATATTTCGCGGATATTCAGCTGCTGAAAAAGAATGAAAAATCAGCAGCTGAACCGCACCTTCCCATTAACGCAGTTTCCAAACGGTAACCAGGATACTAAATAGTGCCTACTTGTTTATCTCTTTTATGGTATATATTATATACCATGTAAGCAAAATAATCATAACGCTCTTTAAGGAGATGAATATATTGAAAGCTTTATTATTGAAAGATAAAGGTTTATGGAAAGGCATGAAGGTGGAGGAAATCGAAACACCTTCACCGCAAAAAGGAGAACTTCTCGTGGAGGTCCATGCCGTCGGATTGAACCCGGTTGACTACAAGACAGCCACGAATGGGATGCCTGTCTGGTCCTATCCGCACATCCTCGGTTTGGATGTGGCAGGAGTGGTCGCACAAGTCGGTGAGGGAGTAACGGATTATAAAGAGGGAGATCGTGTCGTTTACCACGGGGATTTCACGAAAAAAGGCGGATATGCAGAATACGCCATCATCACAGCACACACGGTTTCACGCATCCCTGACAGTGTGTCCTTCGAGGATGCTGCAGCTCTTCCAACTGCGGGTTATACAGCTTACCAGGCCATTCACCGTAAACTGCCCCTGGACAACGTAGAGACGATTTTGATCCACGGAGGTGCCGGTGGAGTAGGCGGGTTTGGCGTCCAACTTGCGAAGCTTGCAGGGAAAACCGTCATATCGACTGCGTCCCGTCACAATCATGACTATGTGAAATCACTTGGAGCAGACCATTGTATCGACTACCGGGAAGAAGATGTTACAGCGAAAGTAATGGAAATCACGGATGGACGTGGTGTGGATGCCGTCGTGGATGCGGTCAGCAGACAGAGTGCGACGGAATCCCTGGATACTCTTGCCTATATGGGTCACATGGTGTACATCGCCGGTGCCCCTGATTTCACCAAAATCAAATCATTCACAAAAGTCGTTTCTTATCATGAAATCGCCCTTGCAGCGGCGCATCAAACAGAAGATTTCAAAGCCCAAAAGGACTTTGCGGTGATCGGGGATGAGATGCTTGACCTGTTGGAACAAGGGAAGCTGGATGCCATGCTGAAAGAGACGGTGGCACTTGAAGAAGTACCGGAAGCCCTCAGCCGCTTATCCGAGCGGCATGTGAAAGGAAAGATTGTAGCGAAACTGAAATAATGTGAAGAAGGAGAGCCATCGTATCCGGCTCTCCTTTTTATCTCATCAAACTTGGTTATGTCGTAAGTACTCAAGACTTTTTCGAACGCTGTCGATTGGCGGGATCTTGGAGTCGTCCTGCTCTACGATCCACCAGTCCACATCGCTGTGCATACCGAATTCCAGGATAGGTTCGAGGTCCACTCCACCAGATCCAAGTTCTGCGAAGAATCGTTCGCCATCCGTTGTCATATCTTTTAAATGGACAAGGGGAGTCCGACCCTGGTAACGCTTCAGCCATTCAACAGGCTTCTCCCCTGCATACGTCAGCCAATAGATATCAAATTCAGCTTTGACCCAGTGAGGATTCGTTTCAGCCAGAATCGTTTCGAGAGCCGTTTTTCCGTTGGAAAGAGTCCTTAATTCGAAGTCATGGTGATGATAGCAGAGGGTGATCCCCGCCTGAAAGCATTTTGCACCAATGGTGTTCAGGTCATCGATCAATCTGAAATAATCTTCCTCTGTTCGTTCTTCAGGGAGCAAATAGGGACATACAATGTAGGTACTTCCAAGCTCAAGCTGATCCTCGATCACCTGATCCACATTGCTCCTTAGTTCAGATAAAGAAATGTGACTGGAGACGGCACGAAGATTCAGCTTATCCAATAAATCTTTCAGCTCGTTGACGGATAAACCGCCATAACCGGCAAGTTCTACCCCTTCATAACCTAAATCAGCCACTTTTTGAAGAGTACCGATAAAATCCTTTTCCGCCTCGTTTCGCAATGTATACATCTGGAGGGCAACAGGGATTTTTTTCATACGCTCACTCCTATCCTTTGGTCATGTTCGCGTTGATTTGAGAAAGAACGCTCTTATATACTTCTAATTCCTCTTCTGAAATCCCTTTAAGGATCGTATCTTCATACAAATTCTCTATAAATGGGGAAAGCTCTTCCTTTGCTTTCATTCCTTTTTCTGTGATGAAAATAAGAAAAGATCGTCTGTCTTCGGCGTTTTTCTGTTTATAAATCAGTTCTTTCCTTTCCAGAATATCCAATATCCTGGTTACGGTCGGCTGGTCTTTTTCAGACCTTATGGCAAGCTGCTTTTGACTGATTCCATCCTGTTCTGCAAGTCTCTTCAGAACGGTCCACTGCTCTGGTGTCACATCGAAATCTTTCAGATGGAGGGTGAGGAATCGGATGATATTTTTGACTGTGTGGCTCGTATATAAGCCGATGGATTCATCTCGGGACATGGTCACTGGTTTCACCTTCTACGTGAGTTTCTTCCCTTTATCATACATGAAAACCGGAAGAAATTGAATTAATTGTCACAACAACTATATTTACAAATATACATGTTGTAGATATAATTAGTATAACAACTAATTGCGCGAAGGAGAATGATAGTGGAGCATTCAACACAACAAAACATCTGGACACGGCCATTTTTTATGGCGTTACTGAATAACTTTTTTCTCTTTTTGGTATTTTATTCACTGCTTACGATCCTCCCTCTGTATGTGCTTGATGAGTTGCACGGGACAGAAGGTCAGGCAGGACTTGCTACAACGGTCTTCTTACTATCGGCAATCATTGTGCGTCCCTTTTCGGGAAAAATCATTGAGCTGTTAGGGAAGAAAAAGACACTCATCCTCAGTGTATTCATGTTCGGGATTTCCTCATTCATTTACTTTTGTGTAAATGATTTTTATTTTTTGATGGGGCTCCGTTTCTTCCATGGAATCTGGTTTAGTATCGGTTCAACAGTCATGGTGGCGATTGCGGCAGACATGATCCCGGCAAACAGGAAGGGGGAGGGACTTGGTTACTTTGCCATGTCGATGAACCTGGCAGTAGTAGTAGGACCTTTTCTTTCCCTGGCCCTCCTCCAGTGGATTCCGTACACGACATTGTTTATGGGTCTTGCATGGATCATTGTCATTGGCTTTCTATGTTCATTTGGGATTCAGGTGACAGAGAACGAGGTGGTGGAACAGGTAGTGAGCAGTCGCCTGACACTTAAGGATTTAATAGAAGTGAAGGCGATCCCGATTGCATTGGTGGGGTTCCTGACCTCATTTGCTTATTCAGGAATCATGTCGTTTATATCCGTTTATGCGAAGTCTGTCGGTCTATTCGAATCCGTTAGCTTATTCTTCGTCGTATTTGCAGCGGCCATGCTGCTGTCACGGCCATATACAGGACGTTTATTTGACCGGTCGGGACCCAACGCGGTCATCTACCCGTCCCTAATCATTTTTGCCTTTGGACTGATTCTTTTAAGCTTCACTCATTCTGTCGTGTTCTTATTGGTATCGGGAACGCTGATCGGCCTCGGGTACGGTGCTTTGCTTCCAAGTTTCCAGACCATGTCGATACAGGCTGCACCGAAGAGGAGAACAGGGCATGCGACGGCTACGTTCTTCATTTTTTATGACCTTGGGATTGCGGTAGGATCGTTTATGCTGGGGCTTGTTTCATCGCAGCTCGGTTTTTCGGCTTTATATATCATCTGCAGTGGAGTGGTGTTGGTTACAGTCGCTGCATATAAAATCGTGACGAAACGAAGAACAATGGCTGTACATCAAGAGGAAGCATTAGAGTTATAAAATGAAGAGGGGCTTACCTTTCAGAGGTGAGTCCCTTTTTAAGGATCAGGGGTCAATGTGAAGGTATGAACCTGAAACGAAACGTACACTCTAATGGTACAGGGGAGGTGTAAAACCATGGCACAGGACGTACTATGTGAAGTAAGCAACTGCAGGTACAACAGTGAAGGAAAGAAGTGTTCTGCAGACCAGATTTTCGTTGTCAGTCATAAAGGGAACAAAGCGCATAACAGCGAAGAAACGGACTGCAAAACATTCGAACCGGGTATGTAATAGGAGAGAAGGCAACCATAGGCGTGGTTGTCTTCTTTTGATATATTATTGATAATAATTCTCATTGTTATACAAAAAAGCCCACAATGAGTTGTGAGCTAACTTGCTTGTTCCGATAACACAGTCGTTTTGAGCTGTCTGTATTTCGAGTAGAAAAGTCCCGTCATAACCAGGGAGAGGCATCCGAATAAAACCGTCATGATCTGCAGCCCGACAAGATCTAATAGGAGCCCGGTTAAAAGCAGGACAACTTGAAAGATCAGCCGGTCGAGCATATTCCGAAACGAAAAGAAACGTCCGTGAAATTCTTTCGGGATCCGTGTTTGGAAAATGGTAGCAGCTGTCGGGAAGAAGCACCCTACAGAGAAGCCGAATACCGTGAAGGCAAGGACCGACATGACGGGGCTAGTGGCAAAATAAAGGAGCATTTGCGCAATCCCGATGACAAAGCTGAAGGCGAACAGAATCTTATATGGAGATACTTTTTCACCGATTTTTTTCACTGCAAATGCACCCGTCATAAAAGCGATCCCTTCCGCTGTATAGATCCATCCTTTAATGGCGGAACTGTCCTGCAGCTCGCTGATGTTAATGACCATCAAATTGAATCCACCGATAAATAAAAGCGGGATGAGTGTCATCACGAGGGTCATAAATACGATGGGAAGTCCTTTGATGACCGGGAATACTTCCTTGAAGCCTGCTGCTTTTGGCTTGTTGCCTTGCGGTTTGGCGTATGACTCCTCGTTTTCGCCGATTGTCAGGAACCAGGTCATGACGAACAGGGCAAGGTACGCTACAAGAGATAGAACATACAGCATCGATAAAGAAATGATGACCAGCAGAATTCCAGCTAAAGCCGTCCCGAGGATCCTTGAAAGGGTCGCCACATTCATATGCACCCCGTTCATCTGCAGCAGTTCACTCTCTTTCACCACCATCGGAATGGCAGCCTGAAGGGCAGGGAAATAAAAAGCGGCAGAGATTTGGATGCTTATTAAGAAGACGACCATCCATAGTACCGAGCCCGTATATATAGCGATGAGCATGAAAACGACACTGAGTGCCCGTGTGAATCCGGATACGAGCATCACGGTTTTTTTATTTACCTGGTCCGTTATTTTGCCGGCTAGCGGACCGACAGCAAGGCCGGCCAGGAGACCGGACGCTAATAGGACGGACTTCAGAAAATCAGAAGGCACCTTTTCCTGCATAAACTCCAGATTTCCGATGATTCCGAGCCATAATCCAAGCCCGGCAATGAATTCCCCGATTAATAATATCCACACATTCTTATTTTTCCACATAGTAGGTCCGTCCCTCGCAGTCGATTTATTTCGTTACTCTAAATATACTATGGTGGGGGTGGGAAGGGAATGGTTTTTGTTGGGGGAGGGGTGTGTTTTTGGAGCAAATGCATTTCGCTGATAAAAGTGAGATATCGCTTATAAAACGTCAATTTCGCTGATATATCGGAAATTTTGCTGATAAAACTTAAATTCCGCTGATAAAACTAGGGTTAACCAACTCAAGCAGGATTTTCTATGTTCCATGAAGAATACAGTAATATAAAATCGGACTGGAGTGATAAAATGATCGAAAAAGAACGAATCATCCCTCGAAATATCCTCATTTTGCAAGCATTAATCCGCAGGTTACCACTCAATCATCCAAAACTGTACCTGATAAAAGATGAACTCGGTAAAAGAATGGCAGGGTTCAAAGGAGAGAAGACTTTGGATTACACATTAAGCTTATTAGACACCAAAAAATACTACATTCTCAACGATCTTAGGATCCCTTGCAAAGAAGGCTTTTTTCAAATAGACACACTGCTTATCACGACCAAAGTAATCATAAATATTGAAGTCAAATACCTTGCAGGTACTGCTTACTTCGATCCAATCTTCAATCAGCTTATTCAAACAAAAGATGGTAATGAATCAGCGTTACCAGACCCTACAATTCAAGTTAAAAGACAGGAAAGCAAGCTGCTAGATTGGCTAAAGAAAAATGGCTTCCACAATATCCCCGTATATTCCTTCGTAGTCATGAGTAACGATCGTACAATTATAAAAACCTCTCCAGATAACAAAATCCTTAATAAAATCGTCATTCACCGCCAATCCTTATTCGATAAGATTAAATATATTGAGGGGTTTGTTAGAAACGAATCGGCAACTATAAAGGACATAAAAAAATTGATCCGCACCTTAAAAAGACATCATTCAGAACCTGTTTCCACTGTTTTAGAACGATATGGAATTAAAGAAAGGGAACTGTTAAAGGGAGTCATATGTGAAGTTTGCAATCACCGCCCGTTAATAAGGAAACATGGTAAATGGTTTTGTATGGAATGTAATAATGAAAATTCACATGCTCATATTCAAGCCCTTAAAGATTATGAACTTCTTATAAGGTCCACAATTAATAATGCTGAGTTAAGAACATTTTTAAATGTAGATTCCTCCCATGTTGCCAAACGACTCCTCCAAACCCTCAACCTACCCACCACAGGCATCAAAAAAGGAACCACATATATCCTTTCATTCAACGAAAATCAATCAACAAAATCCCAATAAAAAACCCAGAGCCAATGTCTCTGGATTTGTATGGTTATATAAATCGATTTAAATATTCGCCAAATATTTTGTTCATCACTTTGGGTGTGTTTTCTATATAAACATTGATCTGGTCGATATTTGATTCGAATGTATCAGAGTTACTTTCAACTGATGGAAAATCAGATATTCCTTTAATGATAATGCATTCAACGTCATTCTTCTTACAGATATACGCAATGGCACCTGCTTCTGTATCGGCTATTGTGATTTCGTTTTCTTTCAGTTCTACATAGTCCTTCCACATAACGACTGCTTTATCAGCGGTGCCGATTGTTCCGGTGGAAAAGTCATTTCCGTATTTTGATAGATCGATATCGACGATAAAGGATTGCTTAATAAAAGGCTCGATTTCTTTTACTGTGCAATCATATTGAACGGCTTTGTCGGGTACAAAAATATCCAGATTACTGAACTTATCATCTATTCCTGCACAGGTTCCAGCAACGATCACTTTCGTTAAATGAAAGGTAGAAATCATATACTGATTACCACCGACACCATTTACCTTCCTTACACCGGTACTATAAAAAACAAGTTCGGTATCATTCATTGTTCTTTTGAAATATTCGCCATAAGGATAACCGAAACGTTCATGGTCTTTTACCCTGAAATATTCCAACGTCGCTTCATATTCCCACTTTGTTGCTATACTGATTCCTATCATCGACTTATCTCCCTGTAAAGATAGCTATTTTTATTTTTCTCTCCCAAAACGGAGCTCCTTAATAATAACGGGTTCTCATTCCTTTTCAATCCACTCTTGGGACCACTTCTCTATATTCTTCATTAAAGGCTCTAAAGAATAACCTTTCTTTGTTAACGAATATTCAATCCGCACCGGTGTCTCGGGATAGACGGTCCGTGTAACGATTCCTTCTTGTTCAAGATCCTTTAATCGCTCGGATAGAAGTCTTCCGCTAATGCCGATTGCGTCTTTGATGGTACAGTTCCGTTGGGGGCCGGAAAGCAGCTGGTAAATGATGAGCCCTGTCCATCGCTGACTTAAGATGCCGATCGCTTTTTCAAATCTTGGACATATTTCAGATTGGTTCATCTTCAATGCCTCCTTCATTCATGGAATTTCTAATTTGTAGTATACCATATAACGGGTAATTGGGTAATTTAATTACTTGACGAAACATAGTTATTAATTTAAAATTAGTTACATAAAGTAACTTAGTAAAATACATCTAAAAATAAATCGGAGGAACCATAATGAACTTTCATAAAGAACCCCATACATTTGTTGGGGAAGTGAGCTTAAACGTACAGGATTTGAAGCGATCTCTTTCTTTTTACAAGGAAGTGATCGGGTTTAAAGTGCTGGAGCAGTCAGAAAAACGGGCTACTTTAACGGCGGACGGTATTCATGCATTGTTATCCCTGGAAGAGCCGGATGAAGCTTTACCTAAAGAACCGCGAAAAACTGGGTTGTATCATTTTGCTCTGTTGCTGCCAAGTAGAGAGGACCTTGGTAAGATTCTGGCCCATCTGATCAAGATGAATATACAGCTCGGATCTTCGGACCACCTTGTCAGTGAAGCAATCTATTTATCCGACCCTGATGGGAATGGAATCGAGATCTACAGGGACCGTCCGGCAAGCGCCTGGACATGGCATGGTGATCAAGTCGAAATGACCGTCGACCCCCTCGACGCACGGGGGATATTAGCCGAGGCGGAAGGGGAAGTTTGGAACGGGCTTCCTGCCGGTACAGTGATGGGGCATATTCATCTCCACGTATCTGATTTGAAGGCGGCGGAAGAATTCTACGGGAAAGGTCTTGGCTTTAACGTGGTGAGCCGTTTCGGGAACCAGGCGCTCTTCATTTCGACCGGAGGGTACCATCATCACATCGGATTGAATACGTGGAATGGTGTGGGTGCTCCGGCTCCTTCCGAAAACAGTGCTGGCCTCAACTGGTTCACCCTTCACTTCCTAAATGAAGAAAAGCGCAACAGCACCATTCATCATCTCAAATCCATTGGGGCGGCTATACAGGAACATGACGGTACAATCCTCACAGTGGACCCATCCGGCAACCACATCTATTTAAGACTGTAAAAGGGAGGGACGGACCTCGAAAAACGAGGTCCGTCCTTCTTCTGTATTCTTCATACATGTTGATACAGAGGGGTTCATCTGGATATATTGAGAGCGTTTCCCGTGATATTCCCGCGGAAAGCGAGGTCCGTCCCTCTAAGCAGTTTTTTTGGTCCTGCAGATGTTAGTGGGATAATGTAAGTACATACTAATGGAAATTAGATTGGGAAGGGGAGTGACATGGATGAAGTTGAGTGTTTTGGATCAGTCTGTGATTGTGAGGGGAGGGGACGCAGGTTCTGCGTTTCGGAATACAGTGGAGCTTGCACAGGTTACAGAGGAGTTGGGGTACACGCGATTCTGGGTGGCCGAGCATCATAATACGAATGGTCTTGCAGGTTCGGCTCCCCAGGTACTGATCTCACATATTGCGTCCATGACGCGTTCGATACGGGTCGGATCTGGAGGTGTCCTCCTTCCACAATACAGTCCTTACAAAATTGCTGAGGACTTCAAGGTGTTGGAAACCCTATTTCCCCATCGCATCGATCTTGGAATCGGCCGTTCCCCAGGGGGATCATATGAAACACGGATGGCTCTTACGGATGGGTTGAAAAAGAGTATGAATGAGTTTCCGGGGCAGGTGGAGGCACTTCAGAATTACTTGCATCTCTCATCTGAACAAAGCGTGAAGGCTTATCCTGACATACCGTCTCCTCCACTTCCATGGATACTGGGCATCACCCACCGAGGTGCCAGGGTAGCAGCTGAAAAAGGTACGGCCTTTACCTTTGGTCACTTCATCAATCCGGTCAATGGGAAGCGGGCGATGGATTATTATCAAACTCACTTTCAGCCTTCATCCTCATTAGCCAGACCCTTGAGCAATGTGTGTATCTTTGTCGTTTGCGCTCCAACCGAGGAGCAAGCAGAAGAAATGGCTCTCACACAAGACTTATGGTTATTGGCTGTAGAGAAGGGGATCGATACTGAAATTCCTTCCGTAGAAGAAGCAAAGGCAAGAGTGCTGACACCGAAGGAACAAGAAAAAGTAAAGGAAAACAGAAAAAGAGCGATAGTCGGAACCCCTCAAAAAGTGAAAGAAGAACTCCAGATGCTAAGTGAAGTATATCAAACCGATGAATTTATGATCATCACCAATGTGTCCCAATTCAAAGACAAAGTAAGGTCGTATGAGTTGATCGCTGAGGCAGTTCTTTAATCCATAGGGGCCTGAGAGGCATGAAAACCCCTGAAATAAGAAAGGGAACCTATGGCGCTTTCCCGCCAAGGTTCCCTTTCGATTTATATGATATTAGTAATAAGGATATGGCGAATAACCATAACCATAATAAGGAGGCGGATAGCCATACCCGTAACCATACCCATAACCTGGACTCAGTAGTGCTGCTCCTAATAATCCACCGGCAAGTCCTCCCACAAACGGACTGAAGCCGAATCCAAATCCTGGTCTTCCGAATCCTCCATAACCGAACCCCGGTCTCCCGAACCCTCCAAATCCCGGTCTTCCGAAGCCTACCCGTCCGATTGGTCGGCGGTAATCACTATAGTCTATAAACGTTTCATTGCCTGTTTGAAAATCATTCATAGCATAAAACCTCCTCTCTATCTAGGTTATGAGTATTCGGTTTGAGTGGGATTGGTATAGGCGTCTACCCAGATAAAGAGATTTTATGAAAAAGTACCCAGTGGGCTGTCAGGAGAAGATTTGGATATCCATAGGATTCGGATTGGGTTCGATTGTTTTTATATCGAATCCATCGGCCCTGCATTTTCGAAATAAGAGTACACGCAAAGCGTATCAAGTGGAGGGCTTTTTTGATTGGGCGAGTGCTGAAATTATGGCTCCGATCGCCTGGATCCAGCTGCCTTTGGCGTAAAGGTTTCCGCTGTCCCTATCGTTTAATTCCAGGATGACGGCTATGGCTTGAAGGGAGTTCCCGATGGCTTTCAAAAGGTTCCCGTATATTGAAAATAGTTCTTCTACTGTATGTTCTTCATTGAAGGAATCTGCCAGGGCAGTGGATGCCCCCAATGCCTGCACCAGGTTTCCCTTGATAATCAACTCCTGCTCGATGATGTCATTGTTACGCATGACAATGCCTGCAATGACGATGACGTTCCCAATGGCTTGAAGTCCATTCCCTACTTTTGTCAAAGTGAATTCCTTGATGGCATCTGCACTAAGGGCGCTACCTGTTGCCTGAAGTTCATTTCCTATGAGATTAAAAGAATTGAGCGTTTCCCTTGGAATCCACTTAATGGGTGTACTCCCGATCGCGGCGATGACAGTCCCGGTAGCCGCAATCCATGCGCCAAGCGTGGCTTTTTGCTCATTTCCCATAGTTGATCGCCTACTTTTTCGTTCTTAGATAGTGTATACATAGGGGCGATTGTTTGTTCATTCCCACCATCTCGAAGAAGGGAATGAATCTCCCTCCACAAGAAACGTTTCCCCGATTTTCGGCGTTACAATGGAAACATTCCGTTCATTCCCGTATTTTGTGACACGTTCAATCGGATCTGTCCATTCATGAAAAGATAATGTGAAAGCCCCCCAATGGACGGGCAGCAGCCATTTCCCTTTCACGTCAATATGGGCTTGGACGGTTTCTTCAGGGAGCATATGAATCGGTGCCCATCTGGGGTCATACTGGCCGCATTCCATCAGGGTCAAATCGAACGGACCGTACTTCTCACCAATCTCTTGGAAGTGCGGACCATACCCACTATCCCCACTGAAAAAAATCCTGTTAGTTTCACCGGCGATAACCCAAGAACACCATAAAGTAGCGTTACGATCATTCAAATTCCGCCCGGAAAAATGTCTGGCGGGAGTACAGGCTAATGTAAGACCGGCCCATTCAAATTCACCCCACCAATCAAGCTCTACTATATGATCGGATTGGATCCCCCAACGCTCCAAGTGACTTCCCACTCCAATGGGGACGAAAAATTGCTTCACGTGATTAAGAAGCTTTTGAATGGTTCCGTAATCAAGATGATCATAATGATCATGAGAAAAAATCACAGCATCGATGGAAGGCAGTTCATCGATTTGAAAGGGGAGCTCCTTGCTGTAGCGCTTTCCACCGATCCATGGAAAGGGGGAAGGGGATCTTCCGAACATGGGATCAAGGAGAAGTCTCTTTCCATCGATTTCAATCAAGGATGCGGAATGTCCGAACCACGTAATATTCGTCACGAGGTGGGGGTGGGAAATAGAAGGAAAGGCGACTCGTGGAATATCCTGTCCCGGTTTGCGATTAGCGTTTCGTTTGAAGAGGTCGAGAATCATTGAAACGGATGAAGAAAAGCTGGCGGCCATGGAAGTGGGTAATGAATTTTGAAATGAACCTTGAGAATACTGGAGAGACGAGTTGACTCGCTCACGTGCAGGCTTTTTCCCAAATGCGGGGTAATACCTCACGATTATCATCCCTGTAAAAACTATGACTAAAAGCAATATAAGAGTGATAAACATGGAGATTCTCCTTTTCGTTCGATATCTTTTACTATCTCAAATTTGTAAGAGCCTGTCCAAAACGAAACCCGTGACATTTAAGAAATAATTAAGAATTACGTTAAGATTCCATAAGGTTTGTTATTTATACTTTTGATAATTGGAATTTGAGAAGATAGTATCTCGTGTCCTCCTTTTTAGACAGGGCAGCACCGGCATACACCTGCGTAAAAGGAAACCGATTCATCTTCGCCAGACAAAATCACTAGCGGTACAATGAATATATACAAAACCTTTGGAAGAGATGATCCCAATCAGAGGGATTAAAGGAAGGGGCATTTAAATGGCGAAAAAAGTTCTATTAGTGGATGACGAGGAAAATATTGTAGATGTATGTTCACGCTATCTTGTCCGGGAAGGGTATGAAGTTAGTGCTGCCTTTAACGGCAAAGAAGCACTTCAACAATATGCCGCCTTCCACCCGGACATTGTGATTCTCGACATCATGATGCCCGAAATGGATGGATGGGAGGTAGCTGAAAAAATAAGGGAGGACCATGACACTCCGATCATCATGCTGACGGCTCTTGGGCAAGAGAAGGACCGTATTTATGGACTTACCTTAGGAGCAGACGATTATATCACCAAGCCATTCAGTCCACGCGAGCTGCTGTTACGGGTTAAGAATGTTTTAAGAAGAACCCATTCTTCATCTGAAAGGAAAGAGGACATTCTCACATGGGATGGTTTGCTCATTGATCGTACTAGACGGAGAGTGATTGCAGGGAGAAACGAGGTTGAAATGACGGTAAAGGAGTTTGAACTGTTATCCTTACTGGCCAAACACCCATCTCAGGTGTTCTCAAAATCCCAACTGATCGAAACGTTGTGGGGATATGAGTATCTTGGTGATGCCAATACGATCAATGTCCATATTCGCAGGTTAAGAGAGAAGATCGAGGTTGATCCATCCGACCCCAAGTGGATTAAAACGGTGTGGGGAATAGGGTATAAATTCGAGGGGGGACAGCATGGTGAAGATTAGGACCCTCCTCATTTTAGCCAATACGATTTCCCTGATGGTGATCATGATCTTCCTCACCATATCATATGTCCAAATGTTTATTTCAACTGATATCATTATACTTCTCTTCTTTATTACATTGGGAGCGGGAGTTTTATCTTTTGCAGTCAATTTGATGATCACGAGCCCTTTATTAAATTCCGTGAAGCAAATGAGCAGAGAAGCAGGGAAGATGGCCAATGGTGACTTTAAGGTAAAGGTAACGGAGGCAGGACCTCAGGAAATCAAAGAGCTCGCTGCCAACTTTAATCACATGTCCACTAAGATAGAAGGGATGTTTGAGGAATTGAAGGAATCAGAAAAATTCAAGAGTGAGCTGATTGCCAATGTGTCGCATGATCTAAGGACACCCCTGTCATCCATCCATTCCTTTGTAGCTGCTTTGAATGATGACATAATCGAAGATCGGGAGACCCGGAAGCGATACTATGAAACGATCCTATCTGAAACGGAAAAATTAAGTCTATTGATAGGAGAAGTATTGGAATTTTCTCAATTGGAGAACAGAAAGCTGCCATGGAATCCACATCATACATCAATCGATCAGCTTCTGATTGACAGCCTTGGGCAATTCGAACGAAGAATACAGGAGAAAGAAATACAAGTAAAGGTCGAGTACGATGACAGCTTGCCTCTCATCCCGTTAATGCCTGTTCAAATCAAGAGGGTCATGACAAACCTTCTCCAAAATGCTCTTTCGTTCTCGCCTGATAAAACGGCTCTTACCATACGGACTGTGAAAAAAGGAGATAAAATAGAATTTTCCGTGACAGATCAAGGGAAGGGGATACCCATTGAAGAACAGGCCTCCATTTTTGAACGATTTTACCGAGTGGAAAAGTCCCGTACTAAAGCGGGAGGAGGATCAGGGCTGGGACTCTCCATCAGCAAGGAAATCATTGAACTCCACTGTGGGGAAATGGGGGTTGAAAGTGATGGTCATTCTGGCAGCACCTTTTGGTTTCAATTACCTATAGAAAATAGTGAGGAGGAGAGACAGTGAAGAAAATAATAATCGGAATCGGGTTGATACTCTTATTGGCTATTGGAGCCTTTTTCGGACCGAAACTGTATGCAAGTATGACCCAGAAATCGTTGGGAAGTGAAGCGGTGAAAACAGAGATGATCGATGAAGATCATGCACTCGCTACCTTTGCAGGGGGATGCTTCTGGTGCATGGAACCACCTTTTGAAAAACTGGATGGTGTATACTCGGTCATTTCAGGATATACGGGCGGAAAAGAACAAAATCCTACTTATGACGAGGTATCCTCCAAACAGACAGGTCACGTGGAAGCTGTTCAAATTGAGTACGATCCTGACGTGATCACTTATGAACAGTTACTAAAAGTCTTCTGGAGGCAGATTGACCCGACCGACGCAGGTGGACAGTTCGTAGACCGGGGACCTCAATATGTAAGCCGGATTTTCTACCACGATGAAGAACAAAAAAAGACTGCTCAACAGTCAAAAAATGAATTGGCTGACTCGGGACGTTTTGAAGATAAAATTGTAACAGAGATTCAACCGGCCAAAACGTTTTACAAAGCAGAGGAGTACCATCAGGATTATTATAAGAAAAATAAATTAAGCTATAAATTTTACAGAAGCAATTCAGGCCGGGATGACTTTCTGGATGAGGCGTGGGGAGATGATCGCCATATAGAACTCCAGACCAATTCTCTTTATCCCTCTTTTACCGATGATGAGTTAAAAGAAAAATTGACGGATATCCAATACAAAGTCACTCAGGAAGATGCCACGGAGGAAGCTTTCAAGAATGAATATTGGGATAACAAGGGAGAGGGAATCTATGTGGATGTCGTCTCGGGTGAACCTCTATTCAGTTCGAAGGATAAATACAAAAGTGGAACAGGATGGCCAAGTTTCACGAAGCCCCTTGTGGAAGATAATATTGTAGAAGTAAAGGACCGGACTTTGTTCATGGTGAGGACGGAGGTCAGAAGTAAACACGCCGATTCACATTTGGGTCATGTGTTTGAAGATGGCCCTCAGCCAACAGGATTAAGATATTGCATGAACTCTGCAGCCCTTCGTTTTGTCCCGAAAGGTGAATTAGAAGAGCAGGGATACGGTGAGTTTGTGTCTCAGTTTGAAACAAAAGAGGAGGGGGCGTCATGAATTCATCCACCCCGTTGCAATCGACTTCCATTTTAGAAGAACTGTCCGAGAGGCTCGTAAATTACTCGAAAAAAGAAGTCATCTTCCAGCCTTTTTCATTGGATCAGCATCTATATAAGATTCATTCGGGAAAAATCAAGCTCTATAAGAACAGTGAGGATGGACGGAAAACCATCCTTTTCGTTTTAGGAGAAGGCGAGATATTCAGCAATATCCCCAGTTTCAGTTTAGATGAAGAAGGGGTATATGCAGAAACGATTGATCCGACAATTTTACATGTCCTCTCTCACAAACGGGTGGAGAGTATGAAAGGCACACATACATTGACCGTGACGGAATTATATTCAACTCTTAACCAACAAATGAAAATGCGAAATCTATTCATAGAACGTATCATGTATACCCCTGTAAAAGAAAGGATCCTTTTCCTTCTGTCCTTTCTAATGAAGCGATTCGGAGAAAAGCAGGGTAACCTGATTAAAATCAATGTGCACCTCACACACCAGGACATCGCAAGCTTCATTGGTTCGACCAGGGAAACCGTCACCAGCCTCACAAAAGAACTAATCAAAGAAGGCTACATCCAAAAAATCAATAGAAATTATCATATGGTGACAGGGACGGATCTTTCCTGAAGGTCCGTCCCCCTCTTTCATCCTCATCATTTATCTATCCAATTTGACGATTTCTGCATCCGGGTTGGGACGTTCGAGGATAAGGTCCCGCAGGATGTTGGCTCCGAGCATGCTGTAGACAGTGCCGTTTCCGCCATAACCGAGCAGATAATAAACCCTGTCTTTGTCGGGATGTTTGCCGATATAGGGAAGGTTGTCCAGGGACTCCCCGAAGCTTGCCCCCCATGCATAGTCCATCTTGATCTTCAGGTCGGGAAACAGTTTCTGAACCTCTTTTTCGATCCGCTTTCCGCGTTTTTCGATTTTCTTCTCACTTTGTGGCGCCTCTGCAGGGTCTTCGTCTAACCCTCCGGCAATAATCCGGTTATCTACCGTCGTGCGCAAGTATAGATAAGGCCGCTTTGTCTCCCAGATGAGCGCTCTGTCATCCCATTGAGATAAGTCCTCTATCGGTTCTGTCGCAATGGCATAGGACCTGTTGATGTCTGAACCTATTTTCTTATTCAAGGGAGGCGTTTCATAGCCTGTTGCATGGATCAAATGCGTTGCTTCAATGATCCCATCAGGAGTATGGATATTTACACCTGTTGAATGTTCTTCTATATTTGTTGCTTCAAGATTCTCAAAGATCGTTGTTTGCTTTCCTTCTTTTAAATAATCAAATATCCCATTCACGAATTTGTATGGATTCACTTCTGCGTCACCATGTGTGATCAACGCGCCAGCCTTTGAAAAAGGCAAGCGGTCTTTCATCTCTTTACGAGACCAATACTCCACAGGGAAGCCGTGCTCATTCAAAGTTTTATATTCTTTCTTTAACTTTGGAACATGTCGGGACGTGCTTGCATAGTAAATGCTTTTCCTGCGGATGAAATCAGGAGAAACCGGTAGATTCATCGCCACCTTCTCCAGATTCTCCACTGCTTCCATACATAAGGAATAAAAACGGACCGCTTTGTCTTCTCCGATCTGGTCCATTAATTCATGAAGCATGACGTCATTGGAAAACTGAAGCAGACCTGTATTGGCGGATGAACTGCCGGCAGCCAGCGTCCGTTTTTCAATGATGGCAACATTCAAGCCTTCCTGGACGAGTGAATAGGCGCATAATGCCCCTGACATCCCGCCTCCTATAATAACTGCATCATACTTTTTATCAAAATCTTCTTGTCTATTTTTTAATGTGGTCGGCCAATACAATTGACCATTGTGTAATTCCATCCTGGTGCCCCCATTGAGTAATGAATTTATTCCTATTCCATTCCCTTGAGGAGGGGAGATCAAAACATGTGAAATCTAAAACAGGATGGGCATGCGCCCATCCTGTTCCGTTAAAATAATTCAGTATGCAATTCTACATCGATATTTCCGTTTGTTGCTTTGGAATAAGGACATACACCATGTGCTTTTTCCACCAGTTGTTTGGCTTCATCCAGTTCTACACCATTTACGGCCACTGAGAGGACAACGCCTAATTTAAATCCTCCGTCAGTATCTTTACCGATTGACACTTCAGCCGTTACATTGGATTGGATTTTTTTCTTTTCCTGGCGGGCCACTAAATTTAGAGCGCTGTCGAAACAAGCCGAATATCCAGCTGCAAATAGTTGTTCAGGATTTGTTGCCCCGTCTGCCCCGGAACCACCAAGTGATTTTGGCATGCCTAGAGCGACATCCAATACTCCGTCACTGCTTGTTACTTTTCCATCGCGGCCACCTTTTGCCGTTGCTTTTGCTGTGTATAATGCATCCATTTCTTTCACTCCTCTTTATTGGTTGTGTGCAATTAAATATTACAAAACTAAATATAATGGATTTATACTTAGTTGTCAACTATTAAGTTGTGTAAAATTAAATTTGATAAATGATACTTTTTTTTGTATGATAATCTCAATTAGTATGTACAAGAAAGGAATCGACATGTATGAAGGATCCACTTTTATTGGAAAATCAAATTTGTTTTAAAATATATACAGCTGAGAGGGAGATCACGAAGCTTTACCGGAGCCTCCTGGAGGAAATCGGTGTCACGTATCCTCAATACTTGGCTTTGCTCGTGTTATGGGAAGAAAAAAC
The DNA here is from genome assembly GCF_029834455.1 of Rossellomorea sp. DA94. NCBI lineage: Bacteria > Bacillati > Bacillota > Bacilli > Caryophanales > Bacillaceae > Rossellomorea > Rossellomorea sp. DA94. The sequence goes on along the minus strand of NZ_CP122397.1, from coordinate 3,928,506 downwards.
GATATCCGTAAAGGAACTCGGCAGAAAGTTATTCCTGGACTCCGGCACATTGACACCCATGCTGAAAAGGATGGAAGCAAACGGACTGGTGGAGCGGAAGCGTTCGTCAGAGGATGAGAGAAGTGTCATCATCAGTCTTACGGATAAAGGACTGGAAATGAAGGAGAAAGCAGAATGTGTCCCGACCCGTTTATTGGATAGGCTTGAGATGAATGGTGACGAGCTCTCGAAATTGGATCAGACGTTGACGACGATCCTCAATAAACTGCAAAATGAAGTGAAGGGGTGACGTTGGTTGCCCCTTATTTTTATCGAGATCTTTCTTCCTCCTTCTCCCCCCGAAACGCCAACACTGAAGTCTTCAAAGAAGCGTAATTCCCAATCGCCGCATAACCGTAAAAAAAGCCCATGAATATACCCGTGACGGGATGTCCCCTGTGGCTGATGAAAATCGAGATGAAAAGCCCGAGCAAGACGGCAATATTCGGTACCAGAAAAGCCCGTGGTTTAAAGAAGACTTTGATTAGCTGGGTTAACAGGATAATGACGGGAATGGCGATGACGGCATCCCAGAAGTTTGTGTGAATCGTTGGGAAATCCATATAAAGCCTCCAATAAGGGTTTTGTTCATACTATTTCCTTATTGTGTGTGGATTAACAAAAAAAGATGACCCCTTAAGAGGGATCATCCATTTTAAATCGTGCATTCCAGCGTTCTGCCTTCTCCAGGGCGGTAGGATCGTTCACGATCTCACCAGGTTTGACGCCGGCACCGATCAGATAATCTGTGAATTCCATTTGGACAAACTCAAAAATGTAATTGAATTGCTGTACAAGGGGAAGTCCTTTTATGTTGGCCGAGCTTCCGCCGGTAATCACGACGTACGCCTTTTTCTTCGTAAGCTCTTCTTTCAGGTTGAAGCGCTCGTCGCGCAAATACTGACTCCAACGGTCGAAGAAATTCTTCATCGGACCACTCATTCCATACCAATAGAGAGGTGTAGCGAATAATAATACGTCATGCTCTTCCATCATCCGGACCAGCTCTTCGTAATCATCCTCCACAGGGAGAAATCCTCCTTCAGCGTGACGAAGGTCTTCAATCGGTTCAATATGCAGATCGGCAAGGGAAACGATGGTATGGTCGGTACCTTCGACGATTTTCTTCGCAAGATATTCGGAGTTCCCGTTTTTTCGTGTGCTTCCTAAAAGGGCAAGTACTTTCATTGATGAACACTCCTTTATACATTTCATTATATTTAGCTTTAACAGCTAATGGGATTCTTAATGGTTAAGAGTATATCATTGATGGGGAGATTAAAGTTATCTATAATTATCGATACTAATGATTGTAATGGATGATAGGGGGGAGAAAAATGGATCTGAACTATTTTTATACATTTAAAGAAGTGGTTAAATGGGGGAGTTACACGAAGACCGGGGAGGAACTCGGATATGCCCAGTCCAGTGTGACGACCCAGATCAAGAAGCTGGAAGAGTATTATGGGATAAAATTATTTGAACGGGTCGGCGGGAAAATGAGGCTCACACAGTCAGGGGAAGAGCTTTACTACTACGTGGAAAAAGTAGTGTCCCTTCTGGATGAAGCGGAAGAACGGATCTCCCAGGAAAGCAATCTGCGGGGGACCTTGCGGATCGGGACCGTGGAATCCCTCGCAGCTTATTTCATCACGCCTTACATCAAAGAATTAAAAGGGAAGCATCCTGAATTAAAGATCCTCCTTGAATCCGGACTTTGTCCGAACTTAAAGGACGGCATCCTTGAAGGGAAGTACGATATGGCTATCCTTCTTGACCGTTTTTCAGAACATCCCGACTTAACGACGATTCCCATCCGGCAGGAGAAATTGGTCATGATTGCCCCCCCGAGTCACCGCTTGCATTCTCTGAAGAAAATGAACGTAAGGGAGCTTGAATCGGAAACCCTCATTTTAACGGAGAAAGGTTGTTCGTACCGGGTCTTATTGGAGAACCTTTTGAAAGAGAACGATGTGCAGGCAAAATCTGTCATTTCCTTCAGTAGCTTGGAGGCTATCAAACAATGTGTAGCCGACGACCTGGGTCTGGCTATCCTGCCTGAGATAGCCGTGCAAAAGGAGATTGAGAGTGGAAAGGTCGTTCAGATTTCATTTGATCATGAAAAAAGCCCTCTTTATACACAGATTATTTATCTTGAAAAAAAGTGGCTGACGCCTCCACTTACACAATTGATCGGAGCCCTGACTATTTAAAAATCAAAAATATTGATGAGCAAGATGAAAAACTATCAATAACTTTATGGGTCGAAAAGATGGTAAAATGAATGGATAATTCTTACGAAGAGGTGCTGAACATGAACACTTTTTTACAATACAATCCGACAAAGCTTTACTTTGGAAAGGATGAAGTGAAGCAGTTGTCTTCCATTTTGGACAAGGGACTGAAGGTCTTACTGGTCTGTGGCGGAGGCAGCATCAAGAGAAATGGCGTTTACGATGATGTGATGGAAGAGTTGGGGCAAATAGATGCCAACGTATTTGAGTTAAAGGGAGTGGAACCCAATCCACGACTGACCACTGTCCGTAAAGGTGTCGATATCTGCAAAACAGAAGGCATTGACTTCATTCTGGCTGTAGGCGGCGGAAGTGTGATCGACTGCACAAAAGCGATATCGGCAGGAGCAAAGTACGAGGGGGACGTGTGGGAACTGATCACCGCCAAATCTCCGATCGAGGAAGCACTTCCCTTTGGAACGGTGCTGACTTTGGCTGCGACAGGTTCTGAAATGAACTCTGTGTCTGTGATTACGAACTGGGAGACGAATGATAAATTAGGTTGGGGCTCACAGCATGTGTTCCCGAAGTTTTCAATATTGGATCCTTCTTACACATTCTCTGTACCCCGCGATCAGACGATCTATGGGATCGTCGACAGCATGTCCCATGCCCTTGAACATTATTTCCATCGGACGGAAAATACGCCGATGATTGACGGATTCATTGAGTCACTCTTGAGGACGGCAATTGCAACCGGTCCTAAGCTACTGGAGGATCTCGAGTCCTTCGAGCATAGGGAAACAATGATGTATATCAGTACGACGGCTTTCAATGGATCTCTTTCAAACGGGACCGACGGAGGGGATTGGGCCACCCACCGAATCGAGCATGCCATTTCGGCCATATACGATATTCCCCATGGCGGCGGTCTTGCGATTCTTTTCCCGAACTGGCTGGAGCATGTACTGGAAGAGGATCCATCCCGGGTCAAACAGCTTGCGGTAAATGTGTTCGGGGTCTCGCCTGAAGGCAAGGAAGATATCGACGTCGCACGTGAAGGGGCGAAAGCTCTGCGCGACTTCTGGAACTCCCTGGGGGCACCGGGCACACTTGCCGATTATGACATTGATGATAGTCAGTTCGATTCCATTGTGGAGAAGACGTTCATTAAGCCTGGCGTAGGTACGTATAAAGAAATGGACGGGGACAGTGTGAGGGATATATTGACAAGATCTCTTTGACCGAATCCCCCCATCGCACATGCTGCACGAAGACAAAAAAAGGACGAATCGACACACCGATTCGTCCTTTTTCATTCTTCTTGCCACCCCGGATGCTACCGTCTCCGGAATCCTTCTTCACGCAGATACAACGCTGCTTCATCATACCCGCCGAAGCTGTCCTCCAGATTGTCACCGGCATAAATGTTCCAGCGGTCATCTTCTTCAATCAGCATGAGGGAATGCCCTTCTGCATCTTTCCACAACTGCTCCACGGGAGGGGCGACTTCTTCTTCCGTTGCCAGATGATCAATGGAAGCACGGATGATGTCCCGCAGTTCGTCACGATTAAAATCCCGGATATTTACGAGTCCTTTTTGATTGGTTTCATATTCAGGCAGACTGCCTGTGTAAACAAAACCGTTCCCGTTCGGGTGCAGGTGATAGACGACGGTCGTTTTTTCATAGAGGCTGTCTTCAAAGTGGAAGTTCACCCGGTTCAGTGAAACGTCCTTTCGGGTAAGCTCGGGAAATTCTTCTATGAGTGTTAATTTATCTTCAAATGTCAGCAATGTAATTCCTCATTTCATTTTACGATTTTCCCATTATAACATAGTGCCCTATTTTCTATAGAGGATTACGGGTATAATGAGAATCAAAGAGGTGACCCCATTGAATGATTTTACTTCCTTAGGAATTCAACCTAAGTACGTCAATGCATTAAAAGAACAATCCATAACAGAACCGACGCCGATTCAGAGCGAAACCATCCCTGTATTATTAAATGGTGAGGACGTGATCGGACAGGCACAGACCGGTACGGGAAAAACGATGGCGTTTCTCCTGCCCATGCTTGCGAAAATCGATCCGGAAAAAGATGAGATCCAGTCCCTTATCGTGACTCCGACGAGGGAGCTTGCGATTCAGGTAACTGCTGAATTGAATCAAATCCTTTCTTCTGTGGAAGATGATATACATGTATTAGCCGTGTACGGTGGTCAGGATGTTGAGAAACAGATTAAGAGACTGAAGAATAAGGCGATTCATATTGTGATCGGAACACCGGGACGACTGCTTGATCATGTGCGCCGGGAGACGGTCGATTTTTCAAATGTTAGGTTCCTCGTATTGGATGAAGCGGATCAGATGCTTCATATCGGCTTCTTCGATGAAGTGGAGTCGATCATCCGCGAGACGCCGTTCACTCGTCAGACCGCCCTGTTTTCAGCGACGATGTCCAAGGATATCCGTAAGATCGGGAAGCGCTATATGAATAACCCTCATAATGTACAGATCCGGGAGAAAGACAAGATCGTACAGGAAATTCAGCAGGAAATCGTGGAAACGACGGATCGTCAGAAGCTGGATGCCCTCAGTCAAACGATCCACGACGTCCAGCCGTTCCTCGGCATCATTTTCTGCCGGACGAAGAGGAGGGTCAGCAAGCTGCTCGGAGACCTTAAAGCGAGAGGCTTTCTGGTCGATGAGCTCCACGGTGACTTGTCCCAGGCGAAACGGGAAAATGTGATGAAGAAGTTCCGGGACGCGAAGCTTCAGCTTCTTATCGCAACGGACGTGGCGGCCAGGGGTCTTGACGTGGAGGGCGTGACCCATGTGTTCAATTATGATATCCCTCAAGATGTGGAAAGCTACATCCATCGAATCGGGCGTACGGGCCGTGCCGGGAAAGACGGGCTTGCCATCACCTTTGTTGCACTGAAGGATAAGCAGGATCTTGAAATGATCGAGAAAGGCATCGGACGTTCATTGCCCCGCCGAGTGGTGGAGGTCGTTTCTACTAAAGAAACCCCCAATAGCCCTAAAGGATCCAGTGAAAGTGCAAAGGATCGCCGCGAAAAGAATATACAAGCGAGTAAGGAGAGAAAAGCAAGGTCTCCTAGGGGGGGCAGATCCAGGACGGGTGACACGAATGGTCCGTCGCGCAGTCGAAGGTCCAAGAGTGAAGGCAAGAATCCCCGCCGCGGTGGTGGTGAATCATCGGGTGCCTCCCGTGGTAAGCCAAGCAGCTCGTCTGGAAGAAACAACAATGGTAATCAAGGAAATAGTGGTAGCAGATCCTCTTCGAATCGAAGAGGGCGCTGATTTCTAAGGCATGGTGACGATAGGGTCATCATGCTTTTTTAGAAGATATAAATATCTGAATATTCCCATAAATAGTCTGAATCTGTTAATATAGTCCATATAAGATTGATAAATAGAGGGGATGGATGTACATATGCATGTACCATTGGTGTTAACGGATTTTCTGGATCGGGCAGTGGAGTTATACGGGGATAAGGTAGCGATCATCGATGACAAAAAGCGTTTGACGTATAAACAGCTCGGTGACCGTGTGAATCAACTGGCAAGAGGACTGAAGGCGTTCGGGATAGAAAAAGGGGATAAGGTGGCGTATCTTGCTCCCAACACGACAGAGATGCTGGAAGGATTTTATGGCGTTTACTCTGTCGGAGGGGTCATGACGCCTTTGAATACCAGATTAAAGCCAGCCGATTATCAATTTATCCTCGCCCATAGTGAAAGTAAGGCCCTGTTTGTCGATGAGGAGCTCTATCCGTTGGTTCAGCCGATTCTATCGAAGGTTCCTCACTTGAAGCATGTGGTCATTCACGGGAAAACGATGGACGGTCATCCGGGCTATGAAGAGTGGCGTGGCTCGTTCAGTCGCGAGACGTTCTCCCGTGCAGAACTGGAAGAGACGGATATCGCGTCCCTTCTTTATACAAGCGGCACGACGGGGGATCCGAAGGGAGTGCTCCTCACACACAGGTCCAATTATTTGCATGCCCTGTCTTCCATGCATCATTTGCGGGTGACGGATCAGGATACGCTTCTTCACGTCCTGCCCATGTTCCATGTGAACGGTTGGGGATCACCATTTTATTATACGGCCAACGGTGCGACCCAGGTGATGCTGAGAAAAGTGGATCCGGAAGTGATACTGGATAAGGTGGAGAAGCATGATGTTACCGTTATGCATATGGCACCGACCGTTCTCAACATGCTCCTCGAGTCCTATCCGGACAGGGATCGTTCCATCGGGCAAAAAGTAAGGGTTGTCATTGCCGGATCTGCCCCTCCACCGGCATTCGTCCGGAAAGTGGAGGAGAATCTAAAGTGGGAATTCATCCAGGTCTACGGGATGACGGAAATCTCACCCCTTATCACGACTTCTATATTAAGGTCCTCGGAACAGGACCGGCCAAAGGAAGAGACATATCGCCTGAAGGCAAAAGCGGGATACAGCATGATCGGGAGTATGGTGAAGGTGGTCAATGAACTCGGGGAAGCGGTGCCTCATGATGGAAAAGCGATTGGCGAAATCGTGACGAGGACCAATACGGTGATGGAAGGATATTATAAAAACCCGGAAGCCACCAATCAAACGATCAGGGAAGGATGGCTGCATACGGGAGATATGGCGACGGTCGACGAAGACGGATACATCGAAATTGTCGACCGGATGAAAGACGTCATCATAAGCGGCGGGGAAAACATTTCGTCCATCGAGGTGGAGGGAGCCCTTTACGAGCATGATGGCGTCCTTGAAGCAGCGGTCGTGGCCATTCCCCATGAACGATGGGGGGAAGTTCCCCATGCAGTAGTGGTTCTAAGAGAGGGTCACACCTTAACAGAACAGGAACTGATCGATTTTACGAGAGAAAAGCTTGCCCACTTCAAGGCACCAAAGAGCATTACTTTCGCGAAAGAATTACCTAAAACCGCATCAGGAAAGATCCAAAAAGTGGTGATCCGGAAAGAGTTTTGGAAGGATCATGACCGGATGGTTCATTGATGAGAAAAAGGCGTGCACCTGCACGCCTTTTTCATTTTATGTGACAAATGCCCTTATTTCGTCCATCGGGCGGCTCTTTGTCCCTGTTCATCCCCAGACGGCATAAGTTATAAAAAGGACGTTTTATCTTCATAATAACAGGGAAAAGCAGTTTTTAAGAGTAGATAATTGGAGGGCGTAAAGATGAGTTTAAATTCCCCGTTGGTTCCAAAATCAAAAACGCATTGTACCAATGAGTATGGAAAATTAAAGAAAGTGGTCGTGGTTTCACCTGAAAACATGCAAATCAATGAAATCATAAATGAAACGCAAAAGCATTTTTTGAAAGAGAATATTGATATAGATAAAGCTGTTTCCCAACATAAAGCATTTGTTGAAGCATTGGAGAGAAATGGATCTGAGGTGATTCATCTTCAACCTTCGCCTGAATTCAATGAACAAGTCTTCACGAGAGATATCGGTTTTACGATTCATGATCAGTTTTTCGTCGCATCGATGAATACGGATGTCAGGCGGGGAGAAGTGAAAACTCTCAAACACTGGCTGGAAGAAAATGAGGTACCCCATACAGAACTTCTCCATTCCATTGAAGGTGGGGATGTTCTTGTTGATGAGGAAATTATTTGGATCGGCGTGAGCGGTCGAACGAATCAGCTTGCAATACAATCCCTGAGGAATCAGCTCACACCATATACCGTACATGAACTCCCATTAAGGGAAGACATACTCCATTTGGATTGTGTATTCACCATCATTTCCAGTGAATGGGCACTTGTATATCCGCCGGCCTTTTCCGAAGGGGATCTCGAGACCATCAAGAAGCACTACAACATCATCACGGTGACGGATGAAGAACAATTTCAAATGGGACCGAATGTACTGGCCATCGGGAATCATAAGATCATCAGTCTTACCCAGAACCAAGCATTAAATAAGCGAATCAGAGCAGAAGGGTTTGACGTGATCGAACTGGATCTGTCAGAAATCATTAAATCAGGCGGATCATTCCGCTGCTGTACACTTCCCCTTATAAGAGAATGATATCGAAAAAACAGGTGACTTTTTGCCTGTTTTTTTCAATTTACATAAGCTTTACTTTCCTGTATTCGTTTCGTAAATGCTTCTTCATATTTCCCCTTTATGCTTCTACATGTACCATGAATTATAGGAGGTAGGGAAAATGAAGAAATCAATGAAGAAGATTCTTCCGTTAGCGGTCGTATCCTCATTAGCTCTTGGAAGTGTCATAGGATTGAACCAGGACAACACAGAAGCACAAGCCAAGGAATCAAAAAATGGGAAAGCCAAGAACGTCATCTTTATGATCGGTGATGGAATGGGTGTACCGTACACAACCGGCCTTCGTTATATGAACGATAATCCGGATACGATGGAAATGGAGAAGACGGCATTTGATCCTTACCTAGTCGGACTACAAACGACGTACCCGGAAGATGAAAAAGAGAACGTAACAGACTCAGCGGCTGCCGCAACGGCAATGAGCGGCGGAGTGAAAACATATAATAACGCGATTGCAGTAGATAATGATAAATCAGATGTAAAAACGGTTCTGGAACAAGCGAAAGAAAACGGCATGTCTACAGGAATTGTAGCAACGTCAGAAATCACGCATGCTACACCGGCATCTTACGGGGCACACGAAGAGTCACGTAAGAGCGAAGATGCGATTGCCAATGATTATTACGATGAAATGATCAACGGTAAGCATAAGATTGATGTCATGCTTGGTGGAGGAACGGATTTCTTCGAGCGTGATGATCGTAATATTGCAGAACAATTCAAAAAAGACGGATACAGCTATGTGAAATCAGCTGATGAGCTAAAAAAAGATAAGAATGATCAAATTCTTGGTCTGTTCGCTGAATCCGGAATGGACAAGATGATTGACCGTGATGAGAAGCAACCGAGCTTAGCAGATATGACGACGGCTGCCCTTGACCGTTTAAAAGGAGATAAAGATGGTTTCTTCTTAATGGTGGAAGGTAGTCAGATCGACTGGGCCGGTCATGATAATGATGTAGTCGGTGCGATGAGTGAAATGAGAGACTTTGAACAAGCGTTTGAAAAAGTAAGAGATTTTGCAAAAGAAAATGGAGAAACTCTTGTCATCGTAACAGCAGACCATTCAACGGGTGGAATCTCAATTGGCTCTGACGGTGAGTACAACTGGGATCCAGCTCCGATCCAAGCGGCAAAGCATACACCTGACTATATGGCAGAGCAGATTGTTAATGGTGCATCGGTTGAAGAAACATTAGCGAATAATATCGACCTTGAACTGACGCCTGAAGAAATCGCTTCTGTGAAAATTGCTGCTGAAAAAGGTGATCAAACGGAAATCGATAATGCGATCGAGAAGATTTTTGATAAACGTTCGGGAACTGGCTGGACAACAGACGGACACACTGGTGACGACGTTCCTGTTTATGCCTTTGGTCCTCAAAAAGAGAAATTTGCCGGTTTGATCGATAATACTGATCAGGCGAACCAAATATTTGAACTATTGAAGAACAAAGGGAAAATTAAAGACAAGAAATGATCTGAATGAAGACCACGACGGGGAACTTGCCCCGGCGTGGTCTTTTTTCTTATACCTCTTCTAAATCAGATACACTTACTTCTGAACGTTCTTCCAAAGGTCCTCGAAGATGCACAACAGCGGTTTTTCCGTCTTCTGATACAGAGTCGATCCAAACGGATGCATCTTTGTATTTGACTTGGATGTCGGCTGAAGAAGATAAGATCTGTTTTACTCGATTTTGGTCCATTTTTCATACCTCCTAATGTTTTCATTGAATAGTGTGTCCCAATTCGGTAGAACCATGAGCCGCATAATTCCAATGGGGAATTGATACTCTATTAGTGAAAGGGTGATGATATGAAGAAGCAGGAAGAAAATATGTCCGCCACAGAGGCCAACATGGAATTAAACGAACGATTAAATGGTGATGATGAGAGGGAAGCCGACCAGAGTCATATACATGTTGAATCCAACATGATTCCAGTGAATATCTCAGGAGAAGATGAGTGACCCCTTTTCCAAAACAAAATAAAAACCTGCCTGAAACGAATCAGGCAGGTTTTTACTATTTCGTTTTATTTTTTTGATCTTTATTATGCTTATTACCCTTGCTATTATCACCGCTTGTGATTTCATTTGCGAACTCTGTCGTGCCGCGTTTTGGTGAGTTTTGGTTTGCACTGCCTTTGTTGTTTTTCTTTGTCAAAGGAATCCCTCCATATTAGTAAAATCGATATTAGTTTTTGATAAGGACAAGGGGACTATTCAATTCGGGGAGAATATATGTCTTTATTCCTGAATTTAACAATCAGGATGAATTTTAATCAGTACTGAACGATAATGAAGAAAAGAACTCTTTCTATTGGGAGGGCTATGCTGATGCAAGAAAGAATGAAAGAAATGCGGGAAGGAAAACCAGGCAGGTGGTTTAAAGATGAGGAAGCAGCGAATACGGAAGGGTTTCCGGTCTTGTTTGTCCATGGCATCAATACTTCATCAGACACGTGGCTTTCGAATAATGATATGCTCCCCATCATCCGTGGAGCAGGTTATCAATCGGTGTTCATCGATTTGCACCGGGACGAGGACATGTGGACGAATGGCGGGATTTTAGCAGAAAAGATAGGTGAAATGTACGATTCTTTAAAGGAAAAGCTCGTGATTGTCGGTCACAGCAAGGGAGGGATCGATGCCCAAACGGCACTGTTGCATTACGGTGCTTCCCCTTATGTGGAACGGGTCATTACACTATCAACTCCCCATCATGGATCAGAGCTCGCCGATCTTGCTTTTAGTAAATGGGCAGGATGGCTGACCGATGCGTTGAAAAGCAAGACCCCTGCCGTCTTTTCATTGCAAACGGGCTACATGAAAGGTTTCAGGTCGGAAATGGACCGGCATGATCTTGCCAGAAGCATCCCTTTTTATACGTTTGGCGGTACAGGTTGGGGCGGAGCGCAATCTGAACTGTTTTGGGGAGGGCTTTATTTAAGCCGGTTTGGTCAGAGCGATGGTGCTGTCCTGGTGAAGAGCTCCCGGCTCCCTTATGGCAAAGAAGTAGCGGTACGGGACTGGACTCATTCGACCATTAAAGAAGGGAGTACCATTTTTCCCTTTATGAAGGAACTTCTCTCGGATGAGGTGAAAGATGTCGTTCATGCTGAAGCGAACGAACAGGTTAAGGAAGAGGAAACCTCGGTGCTTCACAGAGGAGGGATAGTGAATGGTGTGGCAGTGGAACATTTCTCTGTGGAAGAAAGGGTTGAGAGGCTCACGATCGACTGGGTCAGCGATCAACGGGATACGATGTATGAACTGGTGGGGCCGGACGGTCAAGTATACAGGCAGTGGAGTGTGGCTGAAGATGCTACAGGGTATTTCCCCGGCGCTTTTCATCACAGCATCCAGCTTGCTGCCCCCATTCCCGGAAGGTGGGAAGTAAGGGCTCACGCGTCTCAAGAACATTATATGCTGAGCATTCTCTTTCATAAGAAATCAGCAGTGACTTCCTTGACTGCAAGTGATCAAAAGTTGTCGAAAAAAATGTATACGATCCACCATATCCCAATGAAGAGCGGGAAAAAACCCTCAACACTCATTACTTCTGAAGATCTGTCGTCCCTGCCACTGGCAGACTTTGAGGAAGGAATTCACAACATCACCCTTGACCTTGAAGGGAAAACGGAGCAGGGAAACGAATTTCAACGAACAGTGATTCAAACGGTGTATGTAGATGGAAAGGGAAATATTTATTAAGTGAAGAACAAAGGTCCGTCCCTCTGTATAAATAGGGACGGACCTTTACATTATAGTGTGTTCAGGAATTCTGTCACTTGTTCTGGTGATTTGGCGTTGGCGCTGTGCAGATGGGCTTGTTTTTCGCCGTTTTTGTATACCAGCAGGCTTGGAATACCCATGACGTCATATTTCTCTGCTATTTCCGGGAATTCGTCCTTATTGATGTCATACCATTTATATTGATTGAATTCTTCCATGATTTCATCAATGAACATATCCATTCGACGGCAGTCAGGGCACCAGTCTGCATGGAATTTTACGATGACAGGCTCTGTTGATGTAATAAGATCGTCAAAGGTTTCTTTATTTTTGATTGATTGCATGATGATAACCTCCCTTTCCCACTTATTTTATACAAAACAGAGACTGATTGTAAAACGAATCATTTTTCGTCTCATCTTGTACATGATAATATGAGAATACATTTTGAAAGAAAAAGGTGACAATATGCAGCCCATTAAAGTTGGTTTAGCAGGATACGGTTTTTCAGGACAAAGCTTTCATCGTCCTTTACTCTCTCATTTAGAGGAATTTCATATAGAAGCGGTCATGTCTTCCAATGAAGAAAAAGTAGTAAACGATATGGAGGGGACGACTGTGGTGACCTCCCTTGAAGACCTGCTTCAGGAAGACATCGAATTAGTCGTCATCACAACTCCCAATCACCTTCACTACAGTATGATCAAGCAATCATTGTTAGCCGATAAGCATGTGATCGTAGAGAAGCCATTTGTAACGGATAGCCGGGAAGGGCAGGAGCTATTGGCACTGGCGAAAGAAAGAGGACTTCATCTCTCGGTTTTTCATAACCGTCGCTGGGATGCGGACTTCCTGACGATTCAGCAATTGGTGAAAGAAGGGACGCTTGGACCGATCTATACATACGAAGCGCATTTTGACCGGTACCGCCCGGCCATCAAGGACAGGTGGAAAGAGAATAAGATCGAAGGGGCAGGCGTCCTTTATGACCTAGGATCCCATCTGCTAGATCAGGCCCTCACCCTGTTCGGGAAACCCAATTGGGTGCAGGCGGATGTGTTCCCGCAACGGGATCCGGAAAAGGCAGAGGACTACTTCCTCATCACCCTCGGATATGACGTCATGAGGGTTCAGCTGTATTCACGTTCAATCGTATTGGATCCGGGGCCACGCTATCAGGTTCATGGACTGAAAGGAAGCTTTGTGAAGCATGGAATGGATCGTCAGGAGGATGACCTTAAGGCAGGAAAGAATCCTGTTTCTGAAGAATGGGGAATCGAAGACGAGGAAAATTGGGGTGTCCTTACGACCATCTCAGGTGAAGAGGTCACATCTGAAGTCATTCCATCGGAAAAAGGGGACTACACTCAATTTTACCTTGGGGTATACGGGGCAGTAAGAAAAAATCAGCCTCTCCCTGTCGACCCGGAAGAGGCTTTGAACGTCATCACGATCATCGAAGCATGTAAAGAAAGTGCAGCTTCCGGACGAGTCATCACTTTAAACTAAAAAAAGGGGCTCCCTGAACTTGCAGGGAGTCCCTTTTCCATATCTTATTCCACCGTCCCAGCTTCCAAAATCTGAACATTGGCGTCAATATTGAATTTCACACGAGGATATATGCTGTCTTCCCATTCCTTGAAATCAAATCCCCGTACGCCGTGTTTTTGGATTTGCCCGATGCCGACAGGGTCGATTCCAAGATCCTGAAATTCTTTCAGCATCTTCATTCCATTTTCTTCAATATCTTTTTTCATTTGTTTCTCCACTTCAACCACTTTCTCAGGAGTCAATCTCTTTCCAGTATACTCACGGATGATCCCCCTGATTTTGATGCGGATCGTCACTTCCACAGGATCGGCATGGTGCTTGACGATGATTTTGTTCTTGGAGATGAGACTGGTCACAGAGGCCTCAATGGACTTTTCCACATGGCCGCTGCTCTTTTCTTCTCCCATCTTGATGACGTGACTGCCTTCAGCATACTTATCCACTAGCAATTTGAAATAAAACATATCCTTGGCAGGAATCTTTTTGACCATTTTGTCTTTGTCGAATAAGGCGATGCCCGTGATACCCACGCTTTCATTGGATAATTGTTTCAAGATTGGCAGATAAGGTGTCTGACCTTCCTGGAAATAATCATAGATGAACATATGAAGATTGGTTTCGGGCAGTTCTCTCCGGGTGATATTGTGGTGGATCAGATTGGAGAGGTAGGTCCCGTTCCCCCTTAAGCCGTAATTCCCTTTAATGAGCTCGCCGGCTTCCCCTTCAGTCACAGTCAAATAAAGCCTGGCCCCAACACTCGCATCCCTTTGCAGGGAATCACCGATATCGATGATCCCCTTCTTGGCAAGCTCCTCACCGATCAAAACGACGTCCAAGCTTCCTCGGACCAGGGGCTGCTGTGATCTTCTTTCCAATTTCTCAAGCACTTCCCTTGTAGAGGAGGCTTCTGCTGACAGCGTCCCGTTTTGAATCGATTTATCGGCTAAGTAAATCGGGAAGAGAGCCGTCCCCCTTATTCTATCATCTCCTACATAGTCGTAGGCTTTCCCTGTTTCGATATATAAGTCGTCCAGGATTTCCTTCTCCACACACCCTGTCAGAAACAAGAAACAAATGAGAAAAGCAGTGAGCAAACATGTACGTTTCATTGTTTATTCCTCACTTTCTTCATGATGATCACAAGCAGCAGAAGAGCAGGAATGTAAAAATAATTAATGTAAAATCCAATCTGCCCTGATATCGTATTCAGGAAATTCACTTGTTTCCTGTCAGTGAAAAAGGTGAGGGCGGATAAGCAAAGGAGGCAGATGATCAACAAAGTATGCCTGTGCTTCAGTGGAGTCATCCGTTTTAAGGTTCTGCTTGCACACCAGATCGCAATACATACGTTTGGAAGGATGATCAAACACCAATTGGCAATACCGATATACTCAAACCGTTCCACGAATGGCATTTCGACGATTTTCCACATAGAAAGAGTGGCCCAGACGGTCTTTTCCAGCTGTTTCTGACTGAAAAACGCGAAAGAAACAACGGCTAATATCGTATAAAGGATAGTGGTCGTAAACAATGCCCAGTGGGCATATTTCTGAGATTTCTTAGCATCTTTCACAAAAGGATATAGTAGTAAAATGGCTTCATAACCTAAATACGTCAGGGACATGTTCTTGGTGGAAATCAATAGATCCTTCACCGTATGATCAAAGACAGGCAGGACATTCCGGAAGTCGGCATACTTAAAGGTGAAGGCAAACGTCAATACGAGATAACTCGGAAGGAAGATACCAAAAAAGGCCGTTCCGGTCACCGTCCGTACCCCGCCGTTGACAATATAGTAAACAAGGATGAGAAAGAGCAAGGAAAAGAAGAACGTACTCAATCTTGGATACATCCACACCTGTAATACCTCGATATACGTACGCATAATGGTAATCACCAGTAAACTGAAATAGATGACGAAGAAGAAACTGAATATTTTCCCGATCCACTTTCCGAATGCCACAGTGTGGGCAGATACAAGGTCTCCATCCACTCTATTTAAAATCTGATACATGAGAAACATGATAACGTGAGTGAATACACCTGCAAGAATGACAGAAATCCATCCATCATAGCCTGCATTTTTTGAAATGATACGCTGGAAACCGAGGACCCCTGCCCCGACTTGAATGGAGTGAATGAGAAAAAAGATCATGAACGGCGATATTTTTCTTCTATCCGGAATCGGCTGCATTTGATCACCTCCAACCATTATTCATCGATATCAAGCTTTTTCTTCCCTTCGGACGGACGGAACCTGAACGGTTTCTTTGTTCGAAGGTATTCAGGACGGCCGCCTTGTCTGCTGAAGGGAAGTCGAATGAGTGCATCTTTTAAGTCTTTTACCCGCGGTGGGAAAAGAGGTTCTAAAAACGGTCTGCCAAGGGACGTCAATTGCAGGAGATGACCCATCAGAAGGCAGAAACAGTAGACGATCCCAAGCAGTCCCCAAAGTTGTGCAAACAATAGGAAGGGAAAACGCAGTAGACGGATCGTATTACTCATCCGGTATACGGGAGTGGTAAAAGAAGCAAGGGCAGCAAGTGCCACCAATATGAGCAGTACATTACTCGTGATCCCCGCTTCAACGGATGCCGTCCCGATGACGATACCTCCAACGATACCGATTGTCTGACCAACCTTGGTCGGAAGGCGTGCTCCTGCTTCCCGCAGCAGTTCGATCGTCAACTCAAGAAATAATGCCTCGAGAATAGGGGGCAGAGGGATCTCTTGTCTTGACGTGATGAGTGTAGCCATTAAATCCTTCGGTATGAGCTCATAATGATACGTCAATGCGGCTACATAAATGGGTGTGATCAAAATGGAGAATGCCACGGCGAATACACGGACCAGACGCAGGAAAGAGGAAATGAAGAAATTCAGGAAATAATCCTCATATGCGTTAAAAAATTCTACAAGTGTGGTCGGCCCGATCAAAGCATGCGGCGATCCATCCACCATGATGGCAATTTTACCCTCGGCAAGTACGGACGCGACCCGGTCAGGTCGTTCAGAGTCCAATAGTTGTGGGAAGGGGGACTTACCGTTATCGGCAATCAACTGTTCAACGAATGAGCTGTCCATGATTTGATCAAAGTCGATATCCCTTAATCGCTGCCGGACCGTATTGACATTTGCTTCATCTGCCAGTCCATCAATATAGAGCAGCACGACCCGGGTATGGGTGAGTGTTCCGAGATTGAATTCTTCCACCAGCATTTCCTTGATAGGCAGCCGCTTTCTTATGAGGTTCAGATTATCACTGAGAGACTCTACGAATGCCTCCTTTGGTCCGACGACACTGAATTCCACTTCCGGCTGAGAGACTTTCCGGCCCATTTCGTTCTTGGTCGCGATGAAGGCAAATTTTCGGTTGGAAGCATCCATTGTCAGGAGGGTATATCCGTTATACAGCTTCTGTTCGATTTGGGTTTCATCTGTGGAGATTTGAATATCCAATACAGGGACCAGTGTTTTTAAATCATCGAAAGAGTGAAAATCCTTTGAAAGCAGGGAAGGAAGGACATCCTCCTGCAGGATCTTTCCATCAATCAACGTCGTCACGAAGTGAAGGCTGAACTTCACCCCCGTATGTGGATTCTGGTAAAAGGCCTGTTTATAATCGGCAGATTTCTCCGCTTCCTTTTTCAGACTTTCATATGATTGCTTCTTACTGTTCTTATCGCTGTTTTTCTTGTTCTTAAAGAATGGAAACATACTAATCCCTCATGTCCGATGTATGGTCTATCCTGTAGTGTTACCGAAAAAAGGAGAATTATGAAAAAGGAAGGGGGATAGGGAAAAATACGTAAAGTGCTCATGAAAATCAGCATAGAAAAAGCCGGAAAGGGGGACGCCCTTTCCGGCTAACGTTTATTCCTGTTCCAGGAAATACTTCTCAATATCATCGAGCATCTCATTTGCGGCCAGGACCCCGCCTGCCGTGTTCCAAATCGCATCACTTACTTCATATACTTTGTCTTGTTTTGCTACTTCGAGGTTTTTGAACAACGGATCGTTCAGCCACTCTTCAGCAAGTTTGTTCGCTTCGCCGTCGCCTGTTTCATATGTGAAGTAGAACAGGACATCTCCGTCCATTGCCGGGATGCGTTCTTTCGTTACACCCTTTTCTGCAAAGTCATCTACATCCTGACCTTCAGGACGGGCGAACCCTAGTTGATCCAAGATCACTCCTGAGAATGAATCTTTATGATAAATTCTTACGTCTCCAGCTAAAAAGCGGACCATGGAAACTTTTTGATTCAGTTTATCGCCGAGTTTCCCTTTCAGATCTTCAATTCGCTGATCGTACTCCGCTAATACTTCCTGACCCTTATCTTCTTTATTCACTGCTTTGGCATATAACTCGAAATTTTCTTTCCAGTTACCGCGCAATGTTTCGGCCATGACGGTTGGAGCGATGTCTTTCAACTGATTGTACTGCTCTTCCTGGCGCATTTTGTTCCCGATAATCAGGTCCGGTTGAAGCTTTGCGATCGCTTCCATGTTTAATTCGCTCTCTGTACCCACGACTTCCACGTCTTTCATCTTGTCGGCGATGTGGTCATACCAAGGATCACCTGTCCAAGATTGAACGGCACCAACGGGAGTGACCCCCATGGCAAGGAGGGCCTCGGTTCCTTCATTTGTGAGGATGACAACTTTCTTTGGCGTTCCTTTGATTTCCGTCGTCCCCATTGCGTGTTTCACTGTATACGTTTCTTCATTCGCATCATTTCCTGCAGACTCCTCTTTTTCTTCTTTATTGCCGCAGGCAGCAAGAAAGAGAAGCATAGAGATCAACAGTAAAGATAGTAAGCTTTTTAATTTCATATGTAGATCCTCCTGATATATGTTATCGGTGATAATGATTATCATTTACACTCATAATGGTAGTTGAGAAGGTTTTCATTGTCAAGACCTAAATGATAATGATTTTCAAAGTCATTGACGCTCCTTTTATTCTTCTTTAGAATAGAGAGGGAAGAACAGTACGTGATGGTTTAATTGATTTCCTTTCCTTTAAGGAATAGAAAGGTTAGCACATAATGACTATTCAAAAAAAGCTTCTTTTATTTATAGGAACATTTCTTTTTCTTATCCTGTGCATCGGGATCAGTATTGTATACGGATACACGGATACAAGTTGGCAAACAGCCATCGAGGCTTTTTCCAACCCTACTGGATCGACGGAGCATATCGTGCTTCAGACCATCCGGTTACCAAGGGCGCTCATTGCAGCGGCCGTAGGTGGTTCCCTTGCGATTTCAGGGGTTTTGATGCAAACGTTGACCAATAATCCCCTCGCATCTCCAGGGATTTTCGGAATCAATGCAGGGGGAGCTTTTATGGTGGTCGTAGCGGTAACGCTCTTTGGCGTAACCAACCTGCAATCCTTTACGTGGCTCGCCTTTCTTGGTGCCGCCATTGCAGCGGTCGGCGTATTCGTCATCAGCTCTGCCGGAGATAAAGGCTTGACGCCTATGAAGCTGACGCTTGCAGGGGCGGCAATCACCGCTATGTTTTCTTCCTTTACACAGGGATTACTTGTCTTGAACGAAGCGGCACTTGAGCAGGTGTTATTCTGGCTCGCGGGATCTGTCCAGGGAAGAAGTCTTGATATATTGAGCGGGGTCTTTCCCTATATAGTGGCTGGCTGGATTCTTGCCCTCTTTATTGCCGGCAAGATGAATATCCTCGCCATGGGGGAAGATGTGGCGAAAGGACTCGGCCTGAAAACGAATGTAATCAAGTTTCTTGCTTTATTGGTGGTCGTCCTCTTGGCTGGTGGATCCGTCGCTGTAGCCGGCCCCATCGGTTTCATCGGGATTGTCATTCCCCATTTAGCAAGGAAAATCATCGGTGTGGACCACAGGTGGCTGATTCCTTTCTCGGGACTTCTCGGAGCGATCTTATTACTGGTTGCCGACATTGGAGCACGCTACGTCATCATGCCCCAGGAAGTGCCAGTCGGTGTCATGACCGCCATCATCGGAGCACCATTCTTCGTGTATGTGGCAAGGAAGGGGTTTTAACCGATGAATCGATTTATAGGAAAACGATGGCTACAGGACCGTGTTTCGATGCTCGTTGATCTTTCAGCACTTAAAAAAATAACCATCCTGGGTTTGATTACATTCCTGGTTCTGATCATGAGTACAGGAATAGGGGACTTGAAGATTGCCCCATGGAAGGTGATCAGTGTCTTCTTTGGAGGGGGGACGAGCCTGGAGCAACTCGTGGTGACGTCATTCCGCCTGCCGCGGATCCTCATCGCACTGCTTGCCGGGATGGCGTTAGCCGTTGCCGGGGGAATCCTTCAAGGGATGATACGCAACCCCCTTGCTTCACCGGACATCATCGGTATCACAGGAGCAGCGGGAGCGGCTGTCGTAGCCTTCCTGACCCTTTTCAGCAATGATGATAATACGTTGATGGTCAGCATTAAATGGCTGCCGGTTGCTGCATTCATCGGCGCAACCGTCATTGCCTTTCTGGTTTACTTTTTAGCCTGGCGAAAAGGGGTATCACCTGTCAGACTCGTTCTCATCGGCATTGGTATCTCGGCTTTGACTCAAGCTTTGACCACGTTGCTTATGATACTCGGCCCGATCTACAGGGCCAGTCAGGCAAATATCTGGATCACGGGTACAGTGAACGGTTCTGACTGGCAGGATGTGTGGATCCTGCTTCCTTGGAGCCTGGTCTTTATCCTGTTAAGCTTCTTTATTACCCGTCAGCTGAATATACAGGAACTAGGCGAAGAAATCGCCACTAGTGTTGGAGGGAATGTTCAACGGCAGCGGTTCTTTCTCCTTCTCATGTCAACGGCATTAGTGGGCGGAGCCGTCGCATTTGCCGGTGGAATCGGCTTTGTAGGCTTGATGGCTCCCCACATGGCAAGGAGGATGGTCGGTTCTTCTTTCGGGGCATTACTTCCGACTGCAGCCCTGATCGGCGGGATCCTCGTCATGGTGGCAGACTTGATCGGCAGGACACTCTTCCTGCCACTCGAAGTCCCGGCGGGTGTCTTTACGGCAGCGATCGGCGCACCGTATTTTATCTATCTTTTATTCAAAACAAGAAATTCTTAAAGGAGTTGGCCATAGATGAGTGACGTACTACAAACGAAGGATTTGACTCTATCTTACGGGGAACGGACGATCATCGATGAATTGAATATTGACATTCCACAAGGGGAGATTTCGGTCTTCATCGGCGGGAACGGCTGCGGGAAATCCACGCTTCTTCGTTCCATTGCCCGTCTGCTTAAGCCGAAGCAGGGATCGGTCCTGTTGGATGGGGAGGCGATCTCACGTTTGTCAACGAAGGAAGTCGCTCGTAAAATGGCCATTCTTCCTCAGTCCCCAACGGCTCCAGAAGGGCTGACCGTCCTTCAGCTCGTCAAGCAGGGGCGCTACCCTCATCAAACCTGGCTCAAGCAATGGTCACAGAAAGATGAAGAAATTGTCCAGGATGCATTGAAAGCAACGAAGATGGAGGATCTGCAGCACCGGAAAGTGGATGAACTATCGGGAGGGCAGAGGCAGCGCGCGTGGATTGCCCTGACACTCGCACAGGATACAGACATCATCCTGTTGGATGAGCCAACGACGTATCTTGATATGACCCATCAGATCGAGATACTGGACTTATTATTCGAACTGAATGAGAAAGAGCAGCGCACCATCGTCATGGTCCTTCATGACCTGAACCTTGCCTGCAGATACGCCCATAATATCGTAGCCATCCGGGATAAACAGATCTATGCTCAAGGAAAACCCGAAGAGGTGATCAGCTGTGAACTCGTGAAAAATGTGTTCGATATGGACTGCCAGGTATCCCGGGACCCATTATTCGGCACGCCTTTATGCATCCCGTTCGGTAAAGGACGATGCATCTTGAAAGACGCAGTGGAGACAGGATGAGCACCCTCACCGAACAGCAGTGGGAGATCTTGAGGAAATACCGTTTCCACGCGTCCGCCCCTGCTTTAAAAGGGGAAGAGGCAACCTCATTCCTGGATGGCGGGAAGATGAAATCCTATTTATCCCAGCGTCGCTCCCTGATCGGGACGGACGACCTTAAAGTGGCAGCCTCCTTATTCATGAAGCGCTATGCGTTTGTAGCAGCAATGGGTTTAATGACCATGACATACTGGGATAAGAAATTGAATCTCAAGCCTGAAAACCTGGTCATGGTCGATGGGGGGGAAAATGGATTATGGATGCCTCAATTCCACTTGAAGGATGCGTCGGTGACGGAGTTTACATCCCCTGAAGAAAAGAAGATGTTCATTCAATCCATTTTCCAGGATCATCTCGATCACGTGATTCAGTCGATTAAACATGCCACAAAGCTATCGAACCTGATTCTTTGGGAAAACATTGCCGTATATGTATTCTGGATATTCGAGAGTGATGACTTCCTTCTAAACGAAGGGACGGGGAGCGGCAGTGATGACCAACTGCGGATGCTCCTGTCAGATGAAAACAGCCCCTGGTTCGGAAACTATCACCGAAATCCACTGGCCAGATATTATAGCGGAAAAGTAAATGTAGAGGGGAAAACGGAAAAAATACGTGTCAGAAAAACATGCTGCTTCTCCTACAGATTGGAGAACGGGGAACAATATCGCTGTAAAACTTGTCCGCAGACCTGTCTGGTTAAAAAGACCTAATTCACATTTGCAAGGAGGCTAACGCAATGAAGGAATTCCCTGAACAATTTGATGCGTTACTTGAAAAGTACACGGAACTGTTGGTGGGTGAAACCGACGCAAGTAAGAAAGAAATGGTGACACAATACGCTCTTTACTCATTTATCGCGAAGAACATGCCGGCACTGGTGAAACATTGGAATTCCCTCTACCCGGAGGGGAAAGATGAAATGAAACGGATCGTCGGGGAGATCAAAGAGATGAATGAAGCACATCGGGCGGAAATGAGCAGGAAGAAAAAAGATGAATGACGATACTGATTGAAAAAGTACCCTACTGGTGTGAAGAGGGTGCTTTTTTTTGGATTCTAACCAACAAAAAAAGGCAGACCCGAGTCTGCCTTCCGTTCATTATTGGACCTGACCGCCGTACCCATATGGAAATTGGGAAGAATACTGCTGATGCTGCTGATAGGACTGCTGGATCTTTTGGCTGTCGGCAGCCTCCAGCTTGTACCAGCCTTTGCGGAACATTTCATTGTATAATTCCCGTTGGGCATTTTGCGTTTCGTTGAAAATCGTCAGGAGATCCTGATATAAAGCTTGATGGCTTGCTTCATTCAATGCCGTACAATAGGAAGCCGTCATATATTTTTCATGGGACAGGACATCCGTAATGAAGTCGCGATCATTCATTTGTGGCGTTTCCGGCACTTGCGTTTGAGGATTTTGGATTTTTTGCTGATTCTGTTGATTCATGGTTTAAGGACTCCTTTCTACATCATATTTTGGTTGGTCGTATTTAGATGGGCAAGCAGCTGTTGGTAGTGGCGCTGATGCATCTGGCCACATTTATCGAGCTCCGCTTTAATCTCCGTATCCTGACAGTGAGCAGCGGCAAAATGACATTTCTTCATGGCAGTCAGATTCCAGGCAAGCATGTCATTTAAATAAAGTGAATCCTTCGTAGTGAGCATATGCGGCGGCTGTGTGTACGTTTGCTGCTGGCTCCCTTGTTGAGGTTGTTGTTGCATATTCCATTCCTCCGTTTCCTTTTTTAGTCTTCGATACCCTTTCTCAGGTGCTTTCGGATAGGTAATATTACCCTGTATACGGCACGGTAAGAAAGCGGTATCATCAGAAGGCAAAGGTTAGTTTTCCTACTATCCAACATCCTTATTCACGTATTTACAAATTCCGATAATATTCTACTAAGAAAGTTTTGAAAGTATATTCAAATCGTTTAAAAGGTGATAAAATGTTGGTAAATATACTAATAGTATGAACCTTCTCTTTTTTAGCAATAAAGAAAACGGTTTCATAGTAGGATATATATGTTTTTTCAGGGGGTAAGCAACATGGAGCAAGCAATGCGTAATTTCTTTTTATTCCTTTCAAAAAATAAGCCGATGACGAAACTTGCCAAAAAGTATGGCCTGCGCTTTGGTGCCGGTCGGTTCGTTGCGGGGTCTTCCATCCTGCAGGCAGTTGAGGTTATTCGTGAGCTGAATAGTCAGAATCTTGTTGTAACGATCGACTATTTGGGAGAGTTTGTGGACAATGAGCGTGAAGCAAACGAAATGGCCCTTGAATGTGTAGAGGCGATTCGTGCCATCGGGAGAGAGAAACTCGACTCTCAGCTATCCCTAAAAATGACTTCAATGGGACTGGATATTTCTGAAGAGGTAGTCATGAAGAATATGAGAATGATTCTTGAAGAAGCAACCAAACAGAACGTATTCGTGACCATTGACATGGAAGACTATTCCCGCTGTGGAAAGACCATTGATATTTTCACGAGGCTGAAGTCAGAGTATGATAACATCGGCACGGTCATCCAAGCCTATTTATATAGAACAGAAAAGGATATCGATGATTTGAATGCGTATTCCCCCAATCTGCGTCTTGTAAAAGGGGCTTATAAAGAGTCACCTGAAGTTGCGTTCCCGGAAAAGAAGGACGTGGACGAGAATTTCAAAAAAATCATCAAGACTCATCTATTGAACGGGAATTATACGGCGATTGCCACCCATGATGATGAGATGATCGAATATACGAAGAGACT
This sequence comes from Rossellomorea sp. DA94, assembly GCF_029834455.1. Classification (NCBI taxonomy): domain Bacteria; kingdom Bacillati; phylum Bacillota; class Bacilli; order Caryophanales; family Bacillaceae; genus Rossellomorea; species Rossellomorea sp. DA94. Next base: position 3,904,100 of record NZ_CP122397.1, on the reverse strand, counting down.
CGTGGAAGAATACAAGATCCCGCGTGATCAGTTCGAGTTTCAAATGCTTTTCGGCATCCGTGTGGAACGTCAGCATGAACTGGTCAAGGAAGGCTACAAAATGCGCGTCTATGTCCCATACGGCACGGACTGGTACGGATACTTCATGAGAAGACTGGCTGAAAGACCGGCCAACGTCGCCTTTGTTCTAAAAGGGGTCATGAAAAAATAATAGTAAGTAAGATAAAGACTCTATGGAAGCTCATAGGGTCTTATTTATTTAGGAGATGGGAGGAAGGGAGAATGAAGATTGTTCCTTTTCGGGTGGAAGGAAAGTATTTCAAGAAAATGATTTCGTTATATTGCAGGCTATTTCAGGTGGATCCAAGGGGAATGGAAGACCAATTCAAACGGCATTCCACGTATCCCCTTTTTGAGGGGTACCTCGCCATTATCGATGAACAAGTGGCAGGATATATTTATGGTTATTCTTCAAGAAAGGGTCAATACTATCACGAACTGCTGGCACGTCATTTACATTCCGAACCTGAATGGATGAAAGATTGCATGGAGCTGGTGGAACTGGGGGTCGACCCAGCATACAGAGGCAGGGGGATCGGGAAGCTACTGGTTGGGCAATTACTGCAAAATAGAAAAGAGAAACGGGTCCTCCTCACGACCCGCAAAGATAATCACACGGCCATCGCTTTTTATCATGCCGGGGGATTTAAGGTCATCCGGGAAGGGTTTTATCCGAATGTCCCACATGAATATATCATTATGGGCAAGCATTTATAGGGGCTGGTGAGGAAGGCATAATAATTGTTACGGAATTCACAATGTTATATGATAGAAAGGAATAATCTTCATGAAATAAGAGGCGATATTATGGAAATAACCATTGATAATTTGACCCTGCTCCTTGGCCTCTTGCTGTTGGTCGGTGTGATCACCGCTAAATTCTCCACACGATTAGGTGTCCCCTCATTGATTCTGTTCATCATCGTGGGAATGGTCTTAAATACATACTTCTTCTTTGATAATGCCCCTATGACCCAATTCATCGGTACGCTTGCACTCATCATCATTTTGTTCGAGGGCGGACTTCAGACGAAATGGGGGAATGTGCAGAAGGTGTATAAGCCCGCCCTAACACTTGCAACCATCGGGGTGGTCGCAACCACCGTATCCATCGGGGTGGCAGCAAAGTATATACTCGGCGTGAGCTGGCTTGAAGGGATGTTATTTGGGGCTATCGTCGGGTCAACCGACGCTGCAGCAGTGTTTTCCGTACTTGGGAACAAAAACATCAAACCGAAGATATCTGCCACACTTGAAGCGGAGTCCGGCAGTAATGACCCCATGGCCATTTTCTTAACCGTTGCATTTTTACAATTGATTCAATTCCCTGGATTGAATCCCGCTTCCCTGATCCTGAGCTTCTTTTGGCAGATGGGAATGGGCTTGGTACTTGGACTGGTCCTGGGTCTCGCATCCGTGTGGATCATCAATCGAATCAATCTGGATTCATCCGGACTGTATCCGGTCCTGTCCATCTCCCTTGCCATATTCACTTATGCCTTCACAAGCATTCTGGAGGCGAGTGGTCTCTTGGCCGTGTATATCATGGCAATCGTCGTCGGGAATAAGGAACTCACCTACCGCCATTCCATTGTCCGCTTCAATGAAGGATTTGCGTGGATGATGCAGATCGTCATGTTCATCCTCCTGGGATTGCTGGTCTTCCCACAGCACCTTCCGGGGATAGCTTGGCAGGGAATCATACTTGCGATTCTGTTGATTGTAGTAGCGAGACCTCTCGGAGTCTATTTAAGCTTAGCGCTGGCGAAGAACTTCACCACTAAAGAGAAATTCTTCATATCATGGGCAGGCTTAAAGGGCGCGGTCCCGATCGTATTGGCAACGTATCCGATGGTGGCAGGAATTGAAAACAACGAAGTCATCTTCAACGTCGTGTTTTTCGTCGTGCTGCTCTCTGCTCTCATCCAGGGAACGACCATCTCCCCTCTGGCCAACTATCTTAAGCTTGCAGGAGAAGAAAAACCGCCGGTCGCCCACAGCATCGAAATCGTTTCCATCGGGAAAACAAATAATGAAATGCTTGAAGTCCTCATTAATGACGATGCCTCTATTACAAACAGGATGATTAAAGACATCGAACTCCCTGAAAAAACGTTGATCTCTGCGGTCATCCGACACAATGAATTGATCACTCCCACAGGGGATACCATGATTAAAGCAGGCGATACACTTTATGTAATGGCCGATAAAAGTCAGAGAAAGCGTGTCAATAAACTGTTGAATGAAAAAGGGAATGTAAGCCCCTCAACAAAAGTTGATCCAGTATGATAGAAAAAAAGCAATCTTCCATTTTGGAAAGATTGCTTTTTTTAAATGAAGATCAGTCAGCAGAAACAGCTGCTTTTCCCATTGTTTTTTTCTCGAAGAGCTGTTCGAATAACGGGAAGCTGTACTGAACCACGAACCCTAAAGTGAGGGTGACAATGATCGTCCCGATTCCGATATCCCCTTTAAAGAGAAATGCCAGGGAAAGGGCAAACCCTTCACTGATGATCCGGGAGTTACGAAGGTTTAACCCGAAACGTGTATGGATGGCTACCATAAGAGTATCCATCGGACTCGCTGGAAACTTCGCCTGAAGGTAAATCGCAATTCCAAGCCCCATCGTCAAGATCCCGGAAGCCAGGGCAACCAGCTGATTCAAGAGCATCCCGGGTGCATAATTGTTAAAGACAACAAGCAGCCAAAAATCGATTAAAAGGCCAATGACAAGAATTGATCCTGCCGCGAGGACATCAGGTTTCTTTTTCATAATGAGGGCATTGAGACCGATCAACACAATCCCATTGATAAATACGGCCGTCCCAACGGTAAATCCGAACATATTCGACTCCCCGACTGCGAGGGCATCCCAGGCAGAAGCTCCGAGGCCCGACTTAATGATCAGGGCAACCCCCATCGTTAAAATGAAAAGTCCAATCGTAAAAAACAAAAATCTGCGCTTCATTCACATAGTCTCCTTATCTGTAAACGTTATCATTCATATACTTAAAAAAACAGACGTGCTACTTTGACTGTGATGCTGGTGGTAAAGTAGGAGGTCTGACGTCTTTAAATTGATAGTAATAGTTTACTGTAAAATGAACGGGAAGGCAAAGTTAATTTTTGTATGGGAGAGGGGAGGACGCTAAATAAAAAAACAGCACCCGATCATTTTTTATCAGGTGCCATCTCCCATTCCTATGGTTGCTTCTTAGATTGATTGTTTTGACTGTTTCGCTTGCCGCCGCCGTCCATCTCAACCGTCGGACCGGCATCCCCCTTCACACTCGCTGCACTAACCCCAGCCTTAGAAGGATTCTTCTTCTGCTTCGCCATCTTGAACACCTCCACCCCTAACATTCCCGGATCCCCAAAAAAATATGAGGGACGGACCTCCAATTTTCAGTGGAAACGAAGACGCCAGAGCATGAAAACCCTTTGATATCGGGCTTGGCATAAAAAATGGGAGCAGAAATGGTCGTCTACCCAAGGTCCGTCCCTCCAACATTTCATATATATAATAGGAGGGGATAGGTTGGCGCTTGTGTGTAGGCACGTGGACTTGGGTGGGTGAATAGGCTGGTTTAGACGATTGCCCATGTAGGTTCGGAGAGACAATAGTGAATTTTTTGTAAATTTAACTCTTTAAATATTGCGATATTTTAGAATTTCCGATATATTAGATGTAACAGGAACTCATTCGAGTCTTTTTTTTAAGTGAAAAATGAATGAGTATTCATTCAAAGTGTGTATAAGGGGGAAATACCATTGGTTCGTAGAATTCAGAAAGCCGCAGTGTTAGGATCAGGAGTCATGGGTTCAGGAATAGCCGCGCATCTTGCAAATATCGGCATCCCGACAATGTTATTAGATATCGTACCAAGAGAATTGACAGACGAACATAAAGCAAAGGGATTGACAGAAGAGAGCAAGGCGTTTCGCAATCAGTTTAGTGAAAACGCTTTAAAAAAGCTCTTTAAGCAAAAACCGGCACCATTGATGTCCAAACAGAATGCTTCACTTATTACGGCAGGTAACTTTGAGGATGACCTTCAATATATAAGCGATTGTGACTGGGTCATCGAAGTGGTCGTTGAGAATCTGGATATTAAGAAGAAAGTATTCGAACAAGTGGAACGCTACCGCAAGCCGGGGAGCATCATCAGTTCCAATACGTCAGGGATTTCGATCGAAGCGATGTCAGAAGGGCGCACAGAAGATTTTCAAAAGAATTTCTTAGGAACGCATTTCTTCAATCCGCCAAGATACTTGAAACTCCTTGAAGTGATTCCGACGAAGAAGACGGATCCTGAAGTCGTGAGCTTCATGAAGGCATTTGGTGAAGATGTCCTCGGTAAGGGTGTCGTCATGGCGAAGGATACGCCAAACTTCATTGCGAACCGTATCGGAACGTATGGCTTACTGATCACGGTGCAGGAAATGTTGAAGGGTGGCTACTCTGTAGGGGAAGTCGACTCCATTACAGGACCGACGATCGGAAGACCGAAAAGCGCCACTTTCCGTACACTTGATGTCGTAGGTCTTGATACATTCGCACATGTTGCAAAAAATGTGTATGACCAGGTCGAAGGCGAAGAACAGAAGGTGTTCGAAGTACCGGCATTCATGCAGAAAATGCTTGAAAACGGCTGGCTTGGAAGTAAGAGCGGGCAGGGCTTCTTCCTTAAGAAAGGGAAGGAAATCCTGGAGCTTAATCCTGAAACGATGGACTATCAGCCCCGTCAAAAGCTGAAAACAGCTTCACTTGAAATGGCGAAAAATGAAAAAGGCTTAAAAAATAAAGTCAAGTCACTTGTTTATGCAAAAGATCAGGCAGGATCCCTACTGTGGAATATCGTGTCTCCGGTCTTAACGTATTCAGCCGAGCTGCATGGTGAAATTGCCGATGACATCGTGGGCATCGACCAAGCCATGAAATGGGGCTTCGGTTGGGAAATGGGACCATTTGAAACATGGGATGCAATCGGAGTTGAAAAGTCAGTAACCCGTATGAAGGAAGAGGGCCGCACTGTACCACAGTGGGTGGAGACGATGCTTTCAGAAGGCAACTCCACATTCTATAAAGAAGAAAACGGTAAGCGTTACTTCTATCACAATGGCGAGTATCGACTTGTAGAACGTAACCCGAAGGCAATTGACTTAAAGGCGCTGAAGAACTCAGGAAAGCTCATCAAAAAGAATTCCGGTGCAAGCCTGATTGACATCGGGGACGGAATCGCCCTTCTTGAATTCCATTCCCCAAATAACGCCATCGGCATGGATATCACGCAAATGATCAATTTTGCCGTTGATGAAGTAGAGAAGAACTACAAAGGTCTCGTCATTGGAAACCAGGGCAAGAACTTCTGTGTCGGAGCAAACCTTGCCATGATCCTTATGGAAGCACAGGATGACAATGTCTTTGAAATTGACATGGTCGTGAAACACTTCCAGCAGGCGATGATGAAGATTAAATATTCCTCTAAACCAGTTGTTGCAGCACCATTCGGTATGACATTAGGCGGAGGAAGTGAAGTCTGCCTACCGGCTGCCCACATCCAGGCTTCCATGGAAACGTATATGGGATTGGTTGAAGTCGGTGTAGGATTGATCCCTGGGGGAGGCGGAAACAAAGAGCTTTATATGAAGCACTTAGCCAACCTGCCAAACGGTGTGGAATTCGATCTTCAAAAAGTGGCCAATAAAGTATTCGAAACGATTGCCATGGCGAAGGTCTCCACATCCGGTGATGAAGCAAGGGATAATAATTTCTTAAATAAAGCCGATGGAGTCAGCGTGAACAATGATCATTTACTATATGATGCAAAACAGGCAGCACTCAGCCTATATGAAGCAGGTTACTCGGCTCCGATCCGTAAAAAGGTTCCGGTCGTAGGTGAGCCGGGATATGCCACTCTTCTTCTTGGAGCTCAGTCCATGTTCCAATCAGGCTTTATTTCTGACCACGATCTGATGATCGCGAAGAAGCTTGCTTATGTGATTGCAGGCGGAAAAGTACCATACGGAACAGAAGTGGATGAACAGTATCTGTTGGATCTTGAAAGAGAAGCATTCCTAAGCCTTGTTGCACAGCCTAAGTCTCAGCAAAGAATGCAGCACATGCTTGTAAAAGGAAAACCATTACGCAACTAATTAGCGTTTCAATCATAGTAGAAAGCGGGGGAATATCATGCGCGAAGCAGTCATTGTCGCTGGTGCAAGAACACCAGTCGGAAAATCTCGAAAAGGATCATTGGCTCAGGTAAGACCGGATGATCTTGGAGCACTTGTAGTAAAAGAAACCCTTAAGCGTGCAGGGAATTATGAAGGGAACATTGATGACTTGATCATCGGGTGTGCCATGCCGGAAGCAGAGCAAGGGTTGAATATGGCACGGAATATCGGGGGACTTGCAGGTCTTCCTGATTCCGTACCGGCAATCACCATCAACCGTTACTGTTCATCAGGTTTACAATCCATTGCCTATGCGGCTGAAAAAATCATGCTCGGTCATTCTGACACGGCGATCGCCGGTGGAGCGGAATCCATGAGTCTTGTCCCGATGATGGGTCATGTGGTCCGTCCGAACTCGAAGCTTGCTGAAAACGCCCCTCAATATTACATGAGCATGGGTCATACAGCAGAACAGGTTGCAACGAAGTTCGGCGTATCCCGTGAAGATCAAGATGCCTTTGCCGTACGAAGTCATCAAAAAGCGGCCAAGGCGATCGCTGAAGGGAAATTCGATGATGAAATCGTCCCTGTTGATGTGCTCAATCGTTCAGTGAACGGTGAAAATAAATTCGTTGAGAAATCCTTCCAATTCACAAAAGATGAAGGTGTACGTGCCGGAACAAGTTCGGAAGTACTGGCTAAATTACGACCGGCTTTCAATGTGAAAGGCTCTGTAACGGCAGGGAACTCATCACAAACGAGCGACGGAGCAGCGGCAGTCATGGTGATGGACCGTGAAAAGGCAGGATCATTAGGTCTGCAGCCGATGGCGAAATTCAGAAGCTTCGCAGTAGCGGGTGTACCGCCTGAAATTATGGGAATCGGCCCTGTGGAAGCAATCCCACGGGCACTTAAAATGGCAGGACTAGAGCTTTCGGATATCGGATTATTTGAACTGAATGAAGCATTTGCTTCCCAATCGATCCAGGTCATCCGTCAGCTGGGATTGGATGAAGAACGAGTGAACGTGAATGGTGGAGCCATCGCTCTCGGTCATCCACTGGGATGTACCGGCGCGAAGCTGACTCTTTCACTGGTCCATGAAATGAAACGCAGAAACCAGCAATTCGGTATCGTCACCATGTGTATCGGCGGCGGAATGGGAGCAGCAGGTGTATTTGAATTAATCGGTTAACAGGAGGGACGGACCTCGATTCCCGAGGCCCTCTACTCTTTCAAAATATCATATTAGGGGGATTCGAAATGGCGAATCAAACAGAAAAGCTAATCAAGGGTGGAAGTTTTTTAATTGAAGATGTAAGCTTTGAGCAAGTTTTCACACCGGAGGATTATTCCGACGAGCAAAAAATGATTGCGAAAACGACAGAGGACTATGTGCTGAATGAAGTCGTACCTGTCATTGATAATCTGGAAAATCATGAGTTCGATCATTCTGTACGTCTTTTAAAAGAAGCAGGGGATCTTGGTCTTCTGGGAGCAGATGTACCTGAAGAGTACGGCGGACTGGGACTTGATAAAGTAAGTTCGGCTTTGATTGCTGAAAAAATGTCACGTGCAGGCGGATTCTCCATCTCTCACGGAGCTCATGTAGGGATCGGATCCCTTCCGATCGTCCTATTTGGTAACGAAGAGCAGAAGCAAAAGTATCTTCCTGCCCTTTCCACCGGTGAAAAATTAGCAGCCTATGCATTGACGGAGCCAGGTTCAGGTTCAGATGCACTTGGTGCGAAAACAACGGCTAAATTAAACGCAGAAGGTACGCACTACATCCTGAACGGAGAAAAACAATGGATCACAAACTCTGCATTTGCCGATGTGTTCGTTGTGTATGCAAAAATTGATGGGGAGCATTTCTCAGCATTCATCGTAGAAAAAGAATTCCCTGGCGTTTCAACAGGGCCTGAAGAAAAGAAAATGGGAATCAAGAGCTCATCGACTCGTACATTGATCCTTGAAGATGCTGAAATCCCAGTGGAGAACCTTCTTGGGGATGCCGGTAAAGGCCACATCATCGCCTTCAATATCTTGAACATTGGGCGTTACAAATTGGGAGTAGGCGCTGTCGGAGCAAGTAAACGTGCCCTTGAAGTAACGGTTCAATACACGAATCAGCGCCAGCAGTTCAAAACTCCGATCTCAAGCTTCAACTTGACGAAAGAAAAGCTTGCTACTATGGCGTCTAAATTGTACGCTGCGGAATCGTCCGTTTACCGTACAGTAGGATTATTCGAGGATCGCATGAGCAAACTGACGGATGAAGAAGTAAAGAATGGGACAGAGGTTGCAAAATCCATTGCGGAATATGCAATCGAGTGTTCACTAAACAAATTCTTCGCCACAGAAGTGCTTGATTATATCGTTGACGAAGGCGTTCAGCTTCACGGTGGATACGGATTTATGCAGGAATATGAAATTGAAAGAATGTACCGTGATTCCCGTATCAACCGTATCTTCGAAGGAACGAATGAAATCAACCGACTTCTTGTTCCAGGCACATACCTTCGTAAAGCCATGAAAGGTGAACTGCCATTACTTCAAAAAGCGCAGGCTCTTCAAGAAGAATTGATGATGCTTATGCCTGAAGAAGTGGGCGATGAGCCATTGGCACAAGAGAAGTACCTTGTGAAAAATGCCAAGAAAATCGGTTTGATGCTGGCAGGATTGGCTGCACAGAAATATGGTAAAGCCCTTGAAAAAGAACAGGAAATCCTTGTTAACATTGCGGATATCGTTTCACAAGCCTACGCAATGGAATCCGTTGTCCTTAGAACGGAAAAAGCGATTGAAAAAGGTGGAGTGGAGAAAGCGAAACAAAAACTTCTTTACACACAAATCTTCTGTCAAGAAGCTTTCAACGAAATTGAACAGCATGCAAAAGAAACGCTTGTGGCAACTGAAACTGGTGACACACTGCGCATGATGCTGTCAGCACTTCGTAAATTCACACGCCACACACCGATCAACGTGATCGCAGTGAAGCGTGAAGCGTCAGAAAAACTGATCGATGTAGAAAAATATGCACTGTAAGTAATGCAGGGACGGACCTCCGATTTGGAGGTCCGTCCCTCTTTTATTGACATTCCCTCTTTAATAAATTATTATATGTTTAAACACTTAAACGTTTAAGTGTTTAAACATATAATATAAGGTGGTCATAATAGATGAATAAAACGGTTTTAATTACAGGGGCTTCAAGCGGGATCGGACTGAACTTTTGTCATAAGTTTGCAAGCTCGGGCCATGACGTGATTCTGGCAGCAAGAAGCGAGGGGAAACTCCTGACTGTTGCAGAAGAACTCAAGAACAAATACGGTGTGAACACCTACGTGTTCCCCACTGATCTTTCCAAAGCCGGAGCAGCAAAAGAATTATATGAGGGCATCAAAGCTCACGGGCTTCAGGTTGATATCCTCATCAATAATGCCGGATTCGGATTATTCGGGGAGTTTGAAGAAACGGAGCTATCAAAAGAACTCGATATGATTCAAGTGAACATCACTGCCCTGACGGAGTTAAGCAAGTATGTTGGTAAAGAGATGGTAAGCAGGAAGCATGGTCAGATTCTGAATGTCGCATCCACAGCTGCCTTTCAGCCGGGTCCACTGATGGCGGTTTACTATGCAACTAAGGCCTATGTCCTGTCTTTCTCGGAAGCTCTTGCCAATGAGTGGGCCACGCACGGAGTGAAGGTGACGGCTTTATGCCCGGGTGCCACCCAAACAGGGTTCAGTGATGCTGCTGAACTTCAGTCTTCGAAGCTTTTTCAGTCAGGTGTGATGAGTGTGGAAGACGTGGTGGAAGAGGGATACAAGCAAATGATGACGAAGAACAAAACCGTAATCGTCCCGGGGATGAAAAACCGGATACTCACCCAGTCGATCCGGTTTATGCCCCGTAAAATGGTCACGAATATTGTTCGCAAGGTACAAGAACGGGTATAATGATACGTGAATGAGCAGAAGGGAGAAGGCTATGGGTCAAAAAGCAATCGATACATTCCGTGCTTGTATTCCATTATTCCAAGCGTTGAGTGATCCTTATCGTCAGGACATCATTTTACTTCTTGCCGAACAAGAACCTCTGACGGTCAATCAAATAACAGAAAATCTGACATTATCCCGACCTGCTGTGTCCCATCATCTAAAGATCCTAAGAGATCAGCAACTGGTGTCACTGGAGCAAAAAGGAACACAGCGTTTCTATTCTCTTGAGCTGGACAACGCAACCGTCCTCCTTAAAGAATTGGTACAAACCGTTGAAAATCAATGTGAGTAATGTTCCGGAAAAGAAGGATACTAACGAATATTGTCGAATGTAAGAAATAGATTCACAGTGACCGGATGGGCAATACACCCTATCCGGTACCTACCAGGAAAGGTGGTGCAATGATGTCATTGACTTTTTATTCTTACCCAAAATGCGGTACATGCCGCAAGGCAAAAAAGTGGCTGGAGGACCAGGGTCTCTCCATAGATGAAATACATATTGTAGAAAATCCCCCGTCAAAAATGGAGCTTAAAAGCCTGTACGAAAAGAGTGGGCTTCCTCTGAAGAAGTTCTTCAATACAAGCGGCAAAAAGTATCGTGAACTGGGTCTTAAAGATAAAGTGAATTCAGCTTCAGACGATGAATTATTAGAAATCCTTTCCTCTGACGGGATGCTGATCAAACGTCCGATCACAACGGATGGAAGCAAGGTGACCGTAGGTTTTAAAGAAGAAATGTTCGAGGAAACCTGGAAGTAAAAAAGGGTAAGTGATTTCCAAATCGTGGACGATGAAAAAGTTTCATTATTCACACTTAGTTTTCTTGCTTTTTCGATGAAAAGTGTGTCAATATTAGGTTGTATAACTAGCATTTGGAGGGATAGAGAATGAGTACACCGAAAGAACTTCGTTATTCAGAAGAACACGAGTGGGTCAAAGTTGAAGGGGAAAATGTACGCGTAGGAATCACATCATTTGCACAATCTGAGCTGGGCGATATCGTATTCGTCGAGTTACCTGAAGTTGGGGATGAAATCAAAGCGGACGAGCCTTTCGGCAGTGTTGAATCGGTAAAGACCGTTTCTGAGCTATACGCACCTGTTTCCGGTAAGGTTGTAGAAGTGAATGAAGAGCTGTCCGACAGCCCTGAGTTCGTGAATGAATCACCTTATGAAAAAGCATGGATGGTCGTTGTGGAACCAACAGACGCTGGAGAAGTAGACAAGCTGATGACAGCTGAAGAGTATGATAAAATGATCAATGAAGGATAATTTTCACCCGGACACCTTGAGGATTTCTCAAGGTGTTTTGTTTTTCTTTTTGGGCATCATATGGGTATTCGCAAAAAGAAAGGATGAATACGCATGGTACTTGAACCAAAGAAATTAGATGTCACAAGCAGGGTGACAGGCAGGCTAAAAAATGGTGAAGTCGAATTATTCCTCGACGGTCAGCCAATCGGTAAAACGTCCTTGCCCCTTGATGGACTGACAATGGAACCGAACTTCGAAGCAAAAGAAAATAAAATTTATCAGAACTATACTTCCACCGAAGGCCATGATGCAAGGTACACGGATTGCGACGAAGGTGGATGGTGTTAAAGGTGACCCGCGGTGCCAGATTCGTGTATGGATCTGGCACCATTTCTATAAGCAATGAAACAAACCACTTGCACTATTTTTTGTAAACATGAGAAAATATGAGTAGAAAGTGGACATCATCTCTTGTTATCTGAATATACTATCCTAATCTTATTTCTGAAAGATAAGGTGATGATCATGATGGAACTTGACGAAAAGGTAATCATTGTCGAAGGTACAACAGACAAGCGGAAAGTAAGAGACATAATCAAAGAACCGATTGAAATTATTTGCACAAATGGAACGATAAGCATCACCAAAATGGACGAACTCATCGATGAGCTGTTTGAAAGGGATGTATACATCCTCGTCGATGCGGATGATGCAGGGGAGAAGTTACGTAAACAATTCAAGCGTGAATTCCCCGAGGCGGAACACCTTTATATAGACCGGATGTATAAGGAAGTGGCCGCAGCCCCGGAATATCATCTTGCTTCCGTTCTCATTGGTGCCAATATCGATGTGCATAAAGAATATCTTGGAAAAAGGATGATTTAGTTTTGTTGGAGGTAAGCCAGACAGAAGAATTAAACGAATCGATCAGATCCCATGCGTTGGAAGCCGTTTATCTATATACACCGATGTGTGGTACATGTCAGGTCGCGGGTAAAATGTTGGAAGTGGTCGAGAAACTCCCCCAGTCATTTCATTTTGTGAAGGCGAACCTGAACTATCTGCCCCAATTTGCCGAAGAACAATCCATTGAAAGCGTCCCCTGCCTTCTTTTATTTAAAGATGGACAGGAAATGGAAAGAATCTATGCCTTTCAATCCGTCCCATTCCTATACGAAACCATCAACAAAATCCAAAACATCTAGTGGGGATAAGAGACCTTTATGAAAGGTCTTTTTATTTTGTCTTCACTTCTATTCTTCACCAGCTTTAGAAATAGGATGAAATTGCCCTCTCAACACATATGAATAAATGACTATTAAAACGAACTAATTTGAGAAGTACATTATTAGTGTTGATTGGAGCGGAAGATGCTCGACTCCTTCGGGAATAGCGGGAAAGTTGAGACCCCGCAGGGCGAAGCACGAGGAGGCTCAACTCACGCCCCGAAGAAAGCGAGCATCTGGAGCGGAAATCAACCAGCACGATGCTGATAAAAAACAGAAAAAATTTACGAAAGTAGTCATTTTCTTTCTACAAACGAGGACATATTTCTTGGGAAATGTTTCGAATCCCATCATTTTTTGACTGGTCATCACCCAATTTCTTACTGTTCGACAAATAAGATAAACTCATTCAAAACATGTCGAGAATGTCTAAAAGGAAAAAATACCTAAAAGTGGAATTGATACTATATAGAAGTTTCACTGGGAGGGTATTCATGCGAATCTATTTAGAGGAATTAGTAGATCAGTGTCATTCAAGGTATCACTTACGACTCTTATTTCCGGACAGCCCATTTGTTCTTCAGTTTCAATGTGAAAAGGAACGTTATGCAATCTCCATTTCAAACAGGCGGTGTACTGTATTGACTGATGGTAGCGGGGAATCGCATTTTGTCATTGAGGGACAAGAGCAGGACATGCTATCCCTACTAACAGGAGAAGAGCGATTGTCTCAACTGATTGAAAACGGCATCCTGGAAGTCAGGGGAGGATACCGCCAGCTGTTATTTGTAGAATCCATCCTCTGGCTGACAAGGTCCAGGGTCAAGGAACCGGTTCAAGTTTAAAAAACATAAGAAAAAAGAATTGACACATTTCTATTTTCGATGATAGAATCTCTCTTGTAGCAAATTTTCAGAGTCTTTAACAATTCAAAAAATTAAATAAATCGATACTTTACTCTTATTTAGAGAGGTGGAGGGACGTGCCCTATGAAGCCCGGCAACCGTCAATGAAAATTGAAATGGTGCCAATTCACTCAAAGCATTTGCTTTGAAAGATGAGAGAAAGGATAGTCCTATATATGATTATGCCTTTCTGCTTATCGCAGGAAGGCATTTTTTATTGTAAACGAAAAGGCTGTGGGGATTGCCCGGTATGTGCAACTGTAATTCTTATTAAAAAGGTCGTTTTACTCAGAAAGAAGGTGGAGACAGCATGATTACCATATCAGATGTGAAAAAAATCTATCAATCAAAATCTGGCCAGATTTCAGCCGTTGATGGCGTCACCATCGACATTGGCCAAGGGGAAATTTTTGGAGTGATTGGCTATAGTGGGGCAGGGAAAAGTACGTTGATCCGGATGCTCAATGGACTTGAAGTTCCCACGAATGGAACCGTGAACGTAAATGGACAGATCGTTTCCAAAGTGAAAGGGAAAGATCTTCGGCAGGCGAGGCAGTCAATAGGGATGATCTTTCAGCATTTCAATCTCCTTTGGTCGCGTACGGTACTTGAAAATATCCAGTTTCCATTAGAAATAGCCGGAGTTTCTAAGAAGGAGAGAGTGCGAAGGGCCAATGAATTATTGGAGCTGGTGGGATTAGAAGGAAGAGGAGACGCCTATCCATCCCAGTTGAGCGGTGGACAGAAACAGAGGGTCGGGATTGCGAGATCCCTTGCAAATAATCCCGACGTCCTTCTCTGTGACGAAGCCACCTCTGCTTTAGATCCGCAAACAACCGATTCCATCCTTGATTTATTGGTGGATATTAATAAACGTTTAGGTCTGACCATCGTCCTGATCACCCATGAAATGCATGTGATCAAAAAAATCTGCCATCGTGTGGCGGTCATGGAACAAGGGAAGGTGGTAGAACTAGGGGATGTTCTTGAGGTGTTCAGAAATCCTAAAGAGCAGGTGACAAAGCGATTTGTGAGAGAAGTATCTCAAGTGGAAGAAACAGGGGAAACAATCGATCACCTCGTAGCTCAGTATCCGGAAGGAAAAGTACTGAAATTCACCTTTGTTGGTGAATCGACTGAGCAACCGCTCATTACCAGCTTGATCCGAAGTTTCGACTTGGATGTCAATATCCTTCAAGGACAGATTTCCCAGACGCAAAAAGGGGCTTATGGTACGCTGTTCGTTCATCTTGATGGAAACGAAGAGACGATTTCTGCAGCCGTTGCCTTCGCTGAGGAACAGATGGTCAAAGTGGAGGTGATCGGAGGATGATAGAAAATATATTTCCGAATGTGGACTGGGAGAAGATGTGGGAAGCGACAGTTGAAACCCTTTATATGACGGGGATGTCAGTTCTGATTACCTTCGTAGTAGGACTGATTCTCGGGATCCTGTTATTTCTTACATCCAAGGAAAATTTATGGGAAAACAAGCTTACATATACGGTGACCAGTGCAGTGGTCAATGTATTCCGCTCGATTCCGTTCATTATCCTGATTGTATTACTCATTCCATTTACAAAATTCTTATTGGATACCATCCGCGGGGCGAACGCGGCCCTGCCCGCCCTGATCATCGGAGCAGCACCGTTTTACGCACGCATGGTGGAAATTGCATTGAGAGAAGTGAACAAAGGCGTCATCGAAGCAGCGAAAGCGATGGGAGCGAAGACTAGCACGATCATATGGAAAGTGCTTATTCCCGAATCTCTTCCGGCTTTGGTTTCAGGTATCACGGTAACAGCCATCGCCCTGGTGGGGTATACGGCAATGGCGGGTGTCATCGGTGCCGGGGGATTAGGAAACCTCGCTTACCTGGATGGTTTTCAACGGAGCAGGGAGGATGTAACCCTTGCCGCAACCATCATGATTTTACTCGTTGTATTTGCCATTCAAATCATTGGTGACTACTTCACAAATAAATTAGACAAACGATAAGAGGAGAGAAAACAGATGAAAAAATGGTTAGCAGGAATAGTAGCAGCAACAAGTATCTTTGGATTGGCAGCATGCGGGAGTGATTCCGGCTCTGGAAGCAGTGACGGGAAGGAATTAGTGGTAGGAGCGTCAAACGTTCCCCATGCGGAAATCCTTGAAAAAGTGAAACCGATTTTGGAAGATAAGGGAATCGACCTGCAAATTGAAACATATCAAGACTATATCCTTCCGAATAAAGACTTGGACAATGGTGATTTGGATGCGAACTACTTCCAAACCGTACCTTACATGGACTTGCAGATGAAAGAGAACGAATATGATTTCGTCAATGCAGGCGGAATTCATATCGAGCCAATCGGTGTATATTCCAAAAAGTATAAATCTCTTGAGGACCTTCCTGAAGGTGCCACGATCTTGATGAGTAATTCCGTATCCGATCATGGCCGCATCCTTACATTATTAGAGAAAAAAGGTCTGATCACGTTAAAGGACGGAGTGGAAAATACACAGGCACAGCTGGAAGACATCAAAGAAAATCCAAAAAAACTGAAATTCGATTATGAATACGAAGCGGCACTCCTTCCGCAAATGTATGAAAATGAAGAAGGGGACGCAGTTGTGATTAACTCCAACTATGCCATAGATGCAGGCTTGAAACCCCTGGAGGACTCCATCGCCATCGAAGACAGCAACTCCCCATATGTGAACGTAATTGCTGTAAATAAAGGTGACGAAAACAAAGAAGAAGTGAAAGAATTGGTCAAAGCCCTGCGCTCAAAAGAAATCCAGGACTTCATTAATGAAGAATGGGATGGAGCAGTTGTACCCGTAACGGAATAACAATAGAAAAGAGGCTGGGACATACCTTAATCCAATTCCTCTAAAGACGAATAAAGTGGTGACTACTTGTTACACCGCTATTGATTTCCGTGCAAGACTTCGCTTTCCTCGGGCGGAAGGCGAGCCTCCTCGTCGCTGTCGCTCCTGCGGGGTCTCACCTATTCCGCTTTTCCCGTAGGAGTCTTCGTCTTGCACTCCAATCAATAGCTAGATCCTGCTGTAAACACAAAATATGCATTAGCACTAATAATAAAAGCGCCATTCACCAAGGTTGTTGTTATTCATACACAGACAATAGTTTTCGAATGTTTGATTATTTGGGGTGTGGCGGTGCAAAATGAATCATTCACATCAAGTAAGAAAAGATATTTATATATTTAACGGTAATGGCTTACAGCAACTCATAGAAACAGAATTGGTGGATCTAATGTTGAAGCAAACTCGACATTACAATGTTATAGTGAATCACTTACGCTGGGAAATCAACCACTACTCACTACATTCAAAAATAATTATATTTACGTATACAGCTAAATAATAAATCCGAACGACTTCGAATTAAAAAAGAATTTTTCGAAAGATCGTTCGGATTTTCCTTTAACAAACACTCTTGTCCAGTCGCTTTCTTTTATCAAGTGGTATCGGTAACTTTTTAACATATTCATTTCCAAATTGGCTCATACTATTTTCGATGAATCTATTTTCGAAATGGAGTTGGATGAAATGCAGATGGAACCTAGAAACACAACCGAAGCAGCCCTTCATGATTATAAAATGGGACTTGGAATCTTCACTGAGAAAATGCCTGAGCTTGCAGAGCAATATAACACGTTTACAGAGCACTGCTTCAGAGAGGGAGTCCTTTCCAAAAAGGAAAAACAATTGATTGCACTTGGAATCAGCCTTTATTCTCAGGATGAATATTGTATTATCTACCACACAAAAGGTTGCCTGGATCAAGGATGCTCTGAAGAAGAGATCCTCGAAGCCATCGGAGTGACCGCAGCATTCGGCGGAGGAGCAGTCATGAGTCAGGCTGTCACGTTAGTACAGCAGTCGATTCAGGATTTGAATCAACTAAAGCAATGAGTGCTTAGAGAGGGAGTGATCCTTCTCTTTTTTTTATGAGATACTTTTTTAAAATGCATACCACTTTCGGTAATAAATATACATTAAGGCTAATAAAATTCCACCGGGACAGTATTATTTGGCAGTATAATGGCGGAATTTTGTGAAAACTTAAGGGTAGCCCCCGGGAATCAGGCTGACGGATAAATTTTAGAAAAAATGATGAAATACCGGTTTTGTCTTGTGAACGAGGGGGTAGTATAGTTGTAAAGTAATTAAAAACCCGAAAGGAATGATTCATTATCGACTCTCTTGAGAGTATCTCGTACACAAGTGAAATGGAGAAGGCAATGCATGGAGCCCATGGAATAGGTTATGAGGTGTACAAACGAAAGCATGAAGTCAGAATGCAAGTAGAGAAGAAAAGAGAGCAGGATTACAAAGAAAGCCGCCGAATGATTGCTGCACTTGATCGCAGGGTGCACGCTAATATATAATAAGGAAGAAAAAAGGAGACCAGTGTAGACGATGCACTGGTTTTTTGTTTTTAAAAATAAAATTTGTGGTGATTATAGGAAGCTCAAGCTTTGAAAATTGATTGGAGCGAAAGGTGCTCGACTCCGACGGGAATAGCGGGAAAGCCTGAAAAGCGGAGGTGGCTTGCTCAGCCCATTTAGCTTATGACCTCGAGGGGCTAGCCACCGTAGCTGGATCTTGAGACCCCACAGGGCAAAGCCCGAGGAGACTCAACTCACGCCCCGCGGAAAGCGAGCACCTGCAGCGGAAATCAAACCACTCGCTATATGAAAAGCGAAAGTTCTCTAAGAAAACAGGTCGTAGACAGCCTACATTTTCCTATCCCTTTTGGCCAACAATAGAAAGGGTTTATATCGTTCGATTAACATGAACTGACAACTTGAAAAAGTTGATAATAGCTTTTATTTGTTATAAGATTGTAATGAGAATAAATTGAGAATGATTAAAGAATTATATTCTTAAATTCATTATAAAGTCACGGAGGTAAATACACATGGCAGGTTCTACTTTAACAATTAAAGATCTTCATGTTGAGATTGAAGGAAAGGAAATCCTGAAAGGGGTTAACCTTGAAATTAAAGGTGGAGAAATCCACGCAGTAATGGGACCAAATGGTACAGGTAAATCAACTTTATCTTCTGCTATCATGGGTCACCCAAAGTATAAAGTGACAAAAGGAAGCATCACGTTCGACGGAGAAGATGTCCTTGAAATGGAAGTGGATGAGCGCGCCCGCGTAGGTCTATTCCTTGCAATGCAGTACCCAAGTGAAATCAGCGGTGTAACGAACGCAGACTTCTTACGTTCAGCGATCAACAGCCGTCGTGAAGAGGGCGAAGAAATTTCACTTATGAAGTTCATCCGCAAAATGGATTCTGAAATGGAATACCTTGAGATGGACCCGGATATGGCTCAACGTTACCTGAACGAAGGATTCTCAGGCGGAGAGAAGAAACGTAATGAAATCCTTCAACTAATGATGATCCAACCTAAGATCGCCATCCTTGACGAGATTGATTCAGGTCTGGATATCGATGCGCTTAAAGTTGTTTCCAAAGGAATCAACAAAATGCGTGGGGAAGATTTCGGTTGCCTGATCATCACTCACTATCAGCGCCTTCTTAACTACATCACTCCTGATCACGTTCACGTTATGATGCAGGGACGCATTGTGAAATCAGGCGGCGAAGAATTAGCACAACGCCTTGAAGCAGAAGGATATGACTGGATCAAAGAAGAGCTGGGAATCAAAGACGAAACTGTCGGCCAAGAAGCGTAAGTGTTAGGGGGATGAAAATGACTGTAGAAACGAAACTACCAGTAGATCAAGACTATGTCAGCTCCTACTCAAAACAACTTGGAGAGCCGGAATGGTTAACAACCCTTCGTACAGATGCCTTTGATAAAGTAAAGGATCTTAGCCTTCCAGTTGCAGATAAAACGAAGATCACAAACTGGAACTTCACTCAATTCCAGAAGCATACAGTGGAAAGTGACGCGTTTTCATCATTGAGCGAGCTGCCTGAAGAAGCGAAAGCACTAGTTGATTTAGATAACAAAGATCAAAGTCTTTATATTCAACGGAATAATACACCTGCTTTTCTTTCACTATCGAACGAATTAAAAGATAACGGTGTTATTTTTACGGATATTTTTACGGCTGTGAAAGAACACAGTGAGCTTGTACAGAAGTACTTCATGACTGAAGGCGTAAAAGCGGATGAGCATAAGCTTACAGCCCTTCATGCTGCATTGATGAATGGAGGCGCGTTCCTGTACATTCCGAAGAACGTGGAACTCTCTCAACCGATTCAAGCGGTTTACGTTCACGACAATGCTGAAGTTGCGATGTTCAACCACGTATTGGTTGTAGCTGAAGATAACAGCTCTGTGACATATGTGGAGAACTATATCTCTACTGCAAACGTAGAAGATGGCGTTTATAACATTGTCACAGAAGTATTGGCAAACAATAACGCAAAAGTGGCATACGGTGCTGTGGACAATCTTTCAAGCGGGATCACGACTTACGTAAACCGTCGTGGAGTAGCTGCAAGGGATGCACGCATCGAGTGGGCTTTAGGGTTAATGAACGATGGTGACACTGTTTCTGAAAACGTGACGAACCTTATGGGCGATGGCTCTTATGGCGATACGAAAACCGTAGTCGTTGGTCGCGGCAAACAGAAGCAAAACTTTACGACCAAGGTTGTTCACTACGGTAAAAATTCGGAAGGATACATCCTTAAGCATGGCGTCATGAAGGACGAATCATCTTCTATCTTCAACGGTATCGGTAAGATCGAACATGGTGCTTCAAAGTCAAATGCAGAGCAGGAATCACGCGTATTGATGCTTAGCGAAAAAGCACGTGGGGATGCGAACCCGATCCTTCTGATTGATGAAGATGACGTAACGGCAGGACACGCGGCTTCAGTAGGGCGAGTGGATCCACTTCAACTTTACTATCTAATGAGCCGCGGGATTCCTCAGCATGAAGCTGAACGTCTTGTGATTCACGGCTTCCTTGCTCCTGTGGTAAAGCAATTACCGATTGAAGGAGTCAAGAAACAACTGGTTGAGGTAATTGAAAGGAAAGTAAACTAATGGATGTAAAAGAGATTCGTAAACAATTTCCGATTCTCGCCCAGGAAGTAAATGGCCATCCACTCGTTTATCTTGATAGTGCCGCAACGTCTCAGAAGCCGGTTTCCGTCATAGAAGCAGTAAACGATTATTATCGTGGATATAACTCCAATGTTCACCGGGGTGTCCACACACTTGGGACGAGAGCGACAGATGGTTATGAAGGTGCCCGTGAAAAGGTCCGTAATTTCATCAACGCTTCCTCTACCCAGGAGGTCATATTCACCCGTGGGACGACGACAGCGATCAATACCGTCGCAGCTAGCTATGGCAGGACCAATGTTGGTGAGGGTGATGAAATTGTGATCACTCATATGGAACATCACAGTAATATCATTCCTTGGCAGCAGCTGGCGAAAGAAACGGGAGCAACGTTGAAATACGTTCCTCTCCAGGAAAATGGAACGATTGCGATCGAGGATGTAAGGGAGACCGTCACTCCTCAAACGAAGATCGTTTCCATCATGATGGTTTCAAACGTACTCGGTACGATGAATCCAATCAAGGAAATCACCAAGATCGCCCATGAAAATGGTGCCGTCATGGTGGTGGACGGAGCACAGGCTGCTCCACATATGAAGATTGACGTACAAGAGTTGGACTGCGATTTCTTCGCTTTCTCCGGTCATAAGATGGTAGGACCTACGGGGATCGGGGTATTATACGGCAAGAAAAAGCATCTGAATAATATGGAGCCGGTTGAATTCGGTGGAGAGATGATCGATTTTGTCGGACTTCAGGAATCCACGTGGAAAGAGCTTCCGTGGAAATTTGAAGGAGGCACTCCGATCATTGCAGGAGCCATCGGACTTGGAGCTGCCATCGATTTCCTTGAGCAGGTCGGTCTTCATAACATTGAAGAGCATGAGCATAAGCTTGCCGCTTACGCTTTGGATAAGATGAACGAAGTGGAGGGTATGACCATTTTCGGGCCAAGTGATCCCGGGCAGCGTGCCGGTCTTGTGACATTCAACATAGATGATGTACATCCCCATGATGTAGCAACCGTGCTTGACGCAGAAGGGATTGCCGTCCGTGCTGGCCATCACTGTGCACAGCCTTTGATGAAGTGGTTGAACGTATCCGCTACGGCGCGTGCCAGCTTCTATCTTTACAACACAGAAGAAGATATTGATAAGCTTGTTGCCGGCCTGGTGAAGACAAAGGAGTTTTTCAGCGATGTCTTTTAATAATTTAGATCAGTTATATCGACAAGTCATCATGGATCATTACAAGAATCCACGTAATAAAGGTTCTTTAGAGGATGGGAGCTTTACCATCGATATGAATAACCCTACATGTGGAGACCGTATTCACCTTACGTTAAAGGTTGAAGATGGTGTCGTTCAGGATGCGAAGTTCGATGGGGAAGGTTGTTCAATTTCCATGGCTTCTGCGTCCATGATGACACAGGCAGTCAAGGGGAAAGAGATCGAGAAGGCACTCAAGCTTTCCAAGATCTTCTCTGATATGATGCAGGGCAATGATTATGACGACGATGTGGATTTAGGAGATATAGAAGCATTACAAGGAGTCGCGAAATTTCCGGCCCGTATCAAATGTGCAACACTGGCCTGGAAAGCGATGGAAAAAGGAGTGCAGGAAGAAGAGCAGGAATAAGCTCTTCTCCGACTCTATTTAAGAATGGAGGAATCAACATGGCAAAGAAGATGCCTGAGATCGGAGATTATAAATATGGCTTTAGCGATAAAGACGTATCGATTTTCCGTTCTAAACGTGGTTTGACGCGGGAAATCGTTGAAGAAATTTCTCGTATGAAAGATGAGCCTAAGTGGATGCTTGATTTCCGTTTGAAGTCACTTGAGCATTTTTATAATATGTCTATGCCTCAATGGGGCGGAGACATGCAGGAACTGAACTTCGATGAGATCACTTACTATGTGAAGCCTTCTGAAAAGTCAGAGCGCAGCTGGGATGAAGTACCTGAAGAAATCAAGCAGACGTTTGATAAATTAGGTATTCCGGAAGCAGAGCAAAAATATCTTGCAGGGGTTTCTGCTCAGTATGAGTCAGAAGTTGTCTACCACAACATGCAATCAGATCTTGAAGATATGGGAATCGTATTCAAAGATACTGATTCGGCTCTTAAAGAAAATGAAGAGCTATTCCGTGAGCACTGGGCGAAGGTAATCCCTCCGACGGATAACAAATTTGCTGCCCTGAACTCAGCGGTTTGGTCCGGTGGATCGTTCATCTATGTTCCTAAAGGCGTAAAGGTGGATACACCACTTCAAGCTTATTTCCGTATCAACTCGGAAAACATGGGTCAGTTCGAGCGTACGCTGATCATCGTCGACGAAGGTGCAAGCGTGCACTATGTAGAGGGTTGTACAGCACCGGTTTACACAACGAACTCCCTTCACTCTGCAGTCGTTGAAATCATCATCAAGAAAGATGCGTACTGCCGTTACACGACGATTCAAAACTGGGCGAACAACGTGTTCAACCTGGTGACGAAACGTGCCGTATGTGAAGCGAACGCAACGATGGAATGGGTGGATGGAAACATCGGTTCTAAATTGACGATGAAATATCCGGCTGTCATCCTTAAAGGGGAAGGCGCCCGTGGTATGACACTATCCATTGCACTTGCAGGTAAAGGCCAGCACCAGGATGCAGGAGCGAAAATGATTCACCTTGCACCTAATACCTCTTCTACAATCGTTTCTAAATCCATCTCCAAGCATGGTGGTAAAGTAACGTACCGTGGAATTGTACACTTTGGCCGTAAAGCGGAAGGCGCACGCTCAAACATTGAGTGTGACACGCTGATCATGGATAATCAATCGACTTCCGATACGATTCCTTACAACGAAATTCTGAACGATAACATCTCGTTAGAACACGAAGCGAAGGTTTCAAAAGTATCAGAAGAACAATTATTCTATCTTATGAGCCGTGGTATTTCTGAGGAAGAAGCAACAGAAATGATCGTAATGGGCTTCATCGAGCCATTCACGAAAGAACTTCCAATGGAATATGCCGTTGAAATGAACCGCCTGATCAAGTTCGAGATGGAAGGTTCAATCGGATAATTCAAAAAAACCTTTTTAACACAGGGGTTTATGAACGTATAAATAGTAAAGATAAGGAGTCGAGCCTATTACGTGCCGACTCCTTCTCTTTTTGTGTATTCAGCAAACTTCTTTAATTCATCTACTTCAATCTTCTCTGTAATATCAAGATACTCATCTGCATCGATTACAACCTTTACATAGATTTGAGTGCAAAATTTCGAAATCGAAGCTTTTAAGGGTTGATTTAGAGAAAGTAATGTCCTTGTATCACTGATACATATAAGAGTTTTTTGTACGAACTAAAGAAGCAGACCCCACTGGATCTGCTTCGTTTTATGAAGGATTTGTTGACCATAATCCAGCTGTTTTAACGAATACTCTTGGATTAAATTTTAAACTAGCCACGACTAATTCTGCAAGGTCTTCTGGGTGCATCACGTTTTCTTCGTTGCCTTTAACAAGATTTGTATCAATGGCTAAATCTGTAACCACCGTACTAGGTGTTAAAGCAGTAACACGGACATTATGTTTTCTTACTTCTAGCATAAGTGATTCTGTTAGCCCTAAAACAGCGAATTTAGAAGCACTGTAAGCACTTGTAACTGGAGCACCTTTTTGGCCAGCAGATGAAGATATATTGATAATATCACCTGATTTTCTCTCAATCATACCTGGTAACACTGCTCTTGTTACATTATACACTCCCATTAAATTAACTTGGATGATTTTCTCCCATTCTTCAGGTGTTAGGTCAAGGAAGCCACCAAATTTTGCAACACCTGCATTGTTGATTAGGATATCGATTGGACCCAAGTTAGATGTGATGTGTTCAACCGCCTCTGAAACGGTTTCAAGATCGGTCACATCTGCTGTTGCAGCAGAAACCTTTACATCATATTGTCCAAGTTCAGAAGCAACGTTTTCAAGATTAGACATATTTAAGCCAATTAGTCCTAAATGAACGCCTTCTTTTGCTAAGGCGATAGCAGTAGCGCGTCCAATGCCTCTTCCTGCGCCAGTAACTATTGCAGTTTTTCCATTTAAAGAAATCATTTTATCACTCCTAAAATTTTTCAAATTGAAGTAGTTCTTTCTAACAGAAAGACCGCAACTTTCCATGGGAACAGCTTGCGGTCTTTTCTATTTAGAACTCAAGGGGATCATATATTTATTCTAGGTTGGCGTGTTTACCGTACATTTTATTGGTATCCAAGCCTTTTTTCTCCATGAACCGAAGAATCACAGCGTCGTAAAATAATAAAAGTGTTTGCTCAAATAATGAGCCCATTGGTTGAATCGTCTTAAAATCACTCTCCGACTGATCTTTAGGTGAGCCAGGCAACTTAATTGTGATATCCGCTAATTGTCCAATAGTGGACTCAGGGAAAATGGTTACAGCTGTAATCGTCCCACCGATGCTTTTTGCCTTCTCAGCCATGGAAACTAAACCATTCGTTTCTCCTGAACCTGATCCAATGATTAAGATGTCATCTTTTTCAAAGGTAGGGGTTACTGTTTCTCCAATCACATAGGCATCTATCCCCATGTGCATCATTCGCATGGCGAATGATTTGGCCATAAATCCAGATCTACCTGCGCCTGCAACAAAGATTTTTTTTGATTCAAGAATCCCATTAACTAATTTTTCAGCTTCATCATTCGAAATTAAATCTACGGAGCGATTTAACTCTTTTATGATTTCAGCTAGATATTGGGTTGTATTCATGATCTGAATTACCCTTGATTAATCATTTGTTGCATCTTGGCAGCAGCAGCTTTTTTATCAGCTTGCCCAGTAATCCCGCCACCTACAATGACAAGGTCTGGTTGTACTTTGATGACTTCTGGAAGTGTGTCTAACTTAATACCACCTGCGATTGCAGTTTTAGCATTTTTTACAACACCTTTGATGGTTTGTAAATCTTCAAAAGAGTTCTTTCCAACTGCTTGAAGATCGTAGCCAGTATGAACACAAATATAATCCACGCCCAAAGCGTCCACTTCTTTTGCACGTTCAGCAAGGTCTTTAACAGCAATCATATCAACAAGGATTTTTTTACCTTGTTTTTTCGCTTCTTCAACAGCACCTTTGATTGACATATCTTCAGCAGTTCCAAGAATTGTCACGATATCTGCACCTGCTTCAGAAGCTTTCATTACTTCATAACCAGCTGCATCCATGATTTTTAGGTCTGCTAATACCTTTAAGGTAGGGAATGCTTTTTTAACTGCTTTTACAGCATGTAGACCTTCGTTAATTACAACCGGTGTACCGATTTCAACGATATCAATATGTTCCTCTACTTCTTTTACCAGTTCAATTGCTTCTGGGATATTGACTAAATCTAATGCTAATTGTAATTCCATCTATATTCACTCCTATAATTTTTTTATTGTTGTTCAGTGATAATATCTCCAAAGTGTGATATTACTTTTACAGTAATATAATCCATATAATGCCTTAATTGTACTGCGAGCAATAAGGAATATCATGTTCTCTCACTGAACAATTGCAAGTATACATCGTATGATTCAACATTAAAAGTACGCACTTTTATTTTACATAGTGTCGAAAAGTATACTATAAGGGAATCGTATATTTAGTCTTACTATTAACCTTAAAAGAAACAATGTACTGCGCTATTCGGTATGGTCTATTTTCTGTATTAGTTGGAAACGTCTAATTATCGAAAAACCGTTTGGACATGACTTGAAATCAGTTCAAGAATTAAACGGTAAACTAAGTAAAGCTTTTGATGAAGAAGAAATTTTTCGCATAGCTTATGTTCACTGCTAATACATTATGTATGGAAGGATATTACAAGTTTAGACTTTTATTTAATATAGTGAAAAAAGTATACTATGGGCTATAATAAATGGGAGGTGATGATAAATGTCGCGAATGCAGGAAAAGATGTTTAATTGTGAAAAGGAATTAACTCTTTCCGTTATCGGTGGTAAATGGAAGATGCTTATACTATGGCATCTAGGGAAAGAGGGAACGAAGCGGTTTGGTGAATTGAAAGCTCTTATGCCAGGGATCACGCAGAGAATGCTAGTTAATCAATTGCGAGAACTGGAAGAAGACTTGATTGTAAAACGCGAAGTCTATCCCGTGGTTCCTCCAAAAGTAGAATACTCCCTTACTGAACAAGGGAGAAGTTTGATGCCGATTCTCGATGCTATGTATAATTGGGGAAAAGATTATATGGAAACTGCCGGGTTGGATCCTTTAGTAAAATAAGAGTCGATTAGGTGAATTTTAACTAGTGATTTAAGGTTGCCTCCAGCCAAGGGGGTCAACCTCTTTTCATGATAATTTAATAATTATTTTTTGTTCTTTTTTTGATAATGATACTCAATGGGGTTGAGTATGAGATGAAGATTTTATTCTATACAAAGAAATAAAGGGACACCTAGACCGCACTATGTCTAGGTGTCCCTTTATTGTGTCCTAAAGATGTATCCGAGGTCTATAAAATTGCTGTTAAGAAATTTTTTCCTTTAAAAGAGCTTCACTCAAGTTAGTTTCATTGTTTTGGTCACTTGATTCGGATTTATAAAAATCTTGTTTATCCAAGAATACGGTGGCCAAGGTACCCCCAATCAGACCCCAGAATGGCGCTCCGATATGGAAAATAGAGATCCCAGAGATTGTGATTATAAAGGAAAAGAGGGCGCCTGATTTGAATCGACCAGAGAAACTCATTTTCAAAGAGTCAACCAGTACACTAATCATGGCGACTCCACCTAGTAATTGAATTAATGAGGCAGGAATGACATGTGGAATTTGCGAAGCCATTGGAGAAAATAGAGCTAATAGACAGGATAATACTCCTAATACAATGGCACCGACATACCTATGTTCAAGTTTGCCTGATTCCTTATTAACAAGTAAGCCCGTCATGGGACCTGCAATACAGGCTGGGTGGCCCCCAAAAAAAGCATTTATAATGGTACCGATTCCGCTCCAATTGGTCATGGCATTGATCGGTGGACGATAGCCATGGGTCTCTAACATAGCAATCCCTTGGGCATTTTGAATGGCAATAACCGTTAAGGTTAATGGAATGACAAGTTCCCCTATAACGGAAAAACTAAATGTTGGAATGATAAAATGGGGAATGCCCATTGTTATATGGAGAGGCTGTACAGAAACGTTCGGCAAAAATTTAAGACAAAGAATTGATGCAATGATCGCCCCTAATATAGGTGGGAACTTTTTTGAAAATCGTAAGAAAAATGAAAGAGCAAGAAAGACAAGTAACGGGATACCGTTGAGTAACGGATTTTTTACAACCGAGCGGATCATCTCAGTTCCGAAAGGGAGTAAGACACCTGACACCATCCCCATCATAACCGGGATAGGCAAAACCTTCATCAATTTTGTAACAAGGCCAGATATTCCTAAAAGAAAAATAAGGATCCCGGTTATAATATAGGCACCAACCACTTGGTTGAAAGAATAATGGGTTAAGCTTGAGCCGACAAGAATGGCTCCAGGTATTGAAAAGGCATAGCCTATGGGCTGCCCATAATATAAGGAGACGATGAGCGTTAGGAGTCCCCCCATTCCATAAATGGCGAAAATCCATGAGCTGGTTATGCTTCCCGGCAAATGACCTTTTTCAGCAGCTTGCAAAACAATTAATAATGGTCCCGCTGAACCAAAAAGCCAGGCCACAAATCCATTTGATATATTCCCAACCGATAAAAGCTTTGGAAATTGTATGATATTTTTCTTGAACAACAAAGTCACACTCCTTAAAACATATGAATTACACTACATCTTAGTGTATACTCAATTTATCAATACTTAAAATATCTGTTTTATCTTTTTACTATATCTTTTTGGTATGATGGAGGTTTCATCTTGGATATTCGACAGTTAAAATACTTTGTCACTATAGCAGAAGAAGGTAAGATCACCACCGCTGCAAAGAAATTAAATATTGCTCAACCCCCTTTGAGCAGACAACTCAAACAAATGGAAGAAGAGCTTGGCGTCGTTTTATTTGATCGAGATAACAAAAGTCTTAATTTAACCTTGGAGGGGGAAAGATTACTACTTCGAGCAAAAGAACTTTTAAATAAACTTGATGAAACAATGGTTGAAGTTCAAGAATTGAGGAAAGGCGCCAGTGGGATTTTATCTGTTGGATCCAATCTTTATTGTGCATCTTTAATTCTTTCTAAGGTGGTAGATATTCGGGAGAAGAATCCTGGTCTTACTTTCAAAGTATGGGAAGGTGAAACGATTCATCTCATAAAAATGTTATCTAAACGCCAGATTGAGATTGCAATAACAAATAGTCCAATAACAGAAAAAAGTATCTCTCAAATGCCATTGGAAAGTGATCCATATGTGCTTGTGTTACCTGAAAAATGGACGTGGAGTGGATTAGAACAATGCAGGTTAGAGGAAATTATCGATTTGCCATTGATTCTTCTGCGGCCAAACTATGGTTTAGGTGCGTATGGGCAAATAGTCAATGAATTTCAACAGTTAGATTTAGAACCAAATATACTGTGCGAATGTCAGGATTTAATAATGTTACTTGGTCTCGTTTCATCGGGGTTTGGTGCGACGATCTTACCGCTCTCGTTACTATCCCTCCATTCATTGGGAGGATTGAGAGTCATTCAGCTAAAGGAACAGACCTTAATATCTGAACCTAAAGTAATTTGGAGGAAGAATAGTTACTTATCAAAAGCAGCAAAAGAATTTTTAAAACTTTTTTAGACACCAAAATTATTTACTTAAACGTAAAAGAGTTCAACGATGAAAAATGGAAAATAAAACAAGTAAATCTTTGTGTTTATGAAATATAATTCTGGTTTCTGAATTCCAATTAAACCTTTTTGCTAATAATATTCTTCTCTATGGACACGATAAGAGAAACGAAACTTTATAGATTGGTGGCCGTGAGAATGAAGGTATTATCTATGATTCAGCCTTGGGCAAGTCTTTTTGTCCTACGAGAGAATGAATTTGAAACAAGGTCATGGAAAACAAACTATCGCGGACCGCTTGCCATTCATACAAGTAAAAAAATAGATAAGGATGTCTGCAGGCATGTGGCGATCCTTTCGCTGCTCGGTAAGCATGGATATACAGAAGAGACACTTCCGACCGGAATGATCATTGCTGTAGGCAGGCTTGAAAATTGTCTGGAAATAACTGAAAAAAACCAGACCTCAGCAGTCCTGGAAAATGGACAAATCGTATCAGGAAATGATTATTTTTTAGGAGACTTTAATGTGGGAGGATATGCGTGGGAGGTTCAAGACATAAAGATCTTGAATGAACGTATCCCAGCAAAAGGCCAGCTTGGATTATGGGAAACTGATTTATTATGAAAGGCGATGGAGGTAAGCAGGGTTTCACTTGTACATAGGAATTACAGATTAATTTTTATACTGAGGTGACTTTATTTCATCCTTTTGTATCTATCATAGGTTCCCAAACCATGAACATCTTAAAACACCACTTCTCTTTTAAAGAAAGTTTCTTTGTGTAATTAAAGCCGGCTGATCCGCAGCCGGCTTTATATTTATATCAAATTGCAATTATCGGATCACCAATTTATCGCTCTCTGTAAACAGGTTTTTAAACAAAACCTTCCAGGGCAATTTTACCAATCGCCCTGTTACTCTCCAAAAATTTGTGGGCTTGACGGAGATTTTCTGCTGAGATCGGTCCAAGGACTTCGGCCAGTGTTGTCTTTAATTTTTGATGGTCCACAGCATCAGCAATACGATTAAGCAATAGATGCTGCTCAATCATATCGTCTGTTTCGTAAACAGGGCGAGTAAACATAAACTCCCACACGAAGGTGACGCTTTTTTGCTTAAGCAATTTGAGGTCCAGCGGAGAGGCTGGATCATCAATAGCGCACACAACTCCTTGCGGAGAAATAGCTTCGCTAATACCGGCCCAGTGTTTTTCCAAAGCATTCAGGCAAAAAATGTACGGAACGTTTGTAAATCCAATTGCTTGAAGTTGTGGAAGGAGCGGGTCATGGTGATTAATGGTATAGTCCGCGCCCATTGATTTAACCCAGCTAACAGTTTCCGATCGGGAAGCAGTCCCGATTACAGTAAGCCCCGCTTGTTTTGCAAGCTGAGTGGCAATGGAACCTACACCCCCGGCTGCACCAATGATCAGCATAGCCTTTCCTTGGTTAAGGCCCGGATCTTGGGAAATAGCCATTCGGGTAAATAACGCTTCCCAAGCTGTAATGGAGGTTAGGGGAAGAGCTGCGGCTTCCACAAAACTTAAGGAAACAGGTTTGCGCCCAACGATTCGTTCATCGACCAGATGGTATTCACTGTTTCCGCCTTGTCGTGCAATACTGCCAGCATAAAAAACTTCATCTCCCGGACGAAACAATGAACAGTCCGGTCCTGTCTCTTCGACGACTCCTGCTACATCCCAACCTAGAATCTTAGGAACTTCCTCAACTTTTTCCTTAGGAGCCCGTACCTTTGTATCAACAGGATTGACCGATATGGCCGCAACTTTGACCAAAATGTCACGACCCGTTGCTTTTGGTTTTTCTACAACTACGTCCACCAGGCTTTGGGGATTTTCAATTGGAAGGTAACGAGTTAATCCTACCGCCTTCATAGTATTCATGATGAACCACATCCTTTCCTTATCAGTATACCCGTTATTAGTAATAGCTTAAAATAATTAGTATTAGCCCTAAAGTTTCTAAGCGTCAGTGAAATTTATCAAAAATGATTAAAAGGATTAAAAATGTCTTGGTTTAGTCGAGTTGCACCATTCGAACATTTTAATTTTTAATGGTGGGTAGGAAAAAGCACCTTCCTTTCAGTTAAGTGAAGGTGCTTCTTTTCTAATAGGTTTTGTAAAGAAACATTGTAAATATTAGCTTATGCTTATTTGTTTAATTCCGAAATATCTTTTTCTTTTTATGACTTCTGCTATCCGAGGTCCAAGCGGCATCAAAGGAAGAGGCAGGTTGTATAAAGTATGACTTATACCAATCTGAAGACCAAACTTTCGTTTTATATGAAGTATGGAAGGATGAGGAAGTGCTGGAATAACATATTCAGTCGGCTCATTATCAGGAATACAGAAACAATATTGCATACCTTGTATCAAATAGAGAAGTCTATAAGCTGAAAATAATGGAATTAGTTCAAAGATAGAGTGGGGGAACAGTCGAATAAACCTGTCATTTGCAGGGTTTTTAATGGTCTTTTTTAAGATGGGAGTTTTTTCGCCGTATCTCCTTCGAAGCAGATCATTTGATTTGGAAGGACCAGATGGTTAATGTATTAATATCGGGAATTACCGATTTGGCATGATGCTTTCAGATCATCTATCCAGCTTCCATTGGGATAGTGATAATCGATATAGAAAGAGGCAGATGACATTGAAGCAGGAATTGGAACGCTTAAATGATGAACAAGCCGTTGAAATTTTTAAGGCATTGTCGAACCAGACGAGGGTGAGCATTCTTCAAATGTTAAAAGATCCCGACAGTCATTTTTCACCGCATGCCCATATTATTGCTGATGAAGGATTTGAAGGCGGGGTTTGCGTAGGGGATATCCGAAGCAAGGCGGGGATTTCTCAATCCACTACTTCACAGTATTTATCGATTCTGTTGCAAAGCGGACTTGTTGAAATAAAGCGAATCGGACAATGGACGTATTATCGCCGTAATGAGGAGACGATTAATAAGTTAGAAAAATACATTGGTACAAAAATTTAAGAGGATTAAAGTAAGTTTATTACAGCTCGAGTATATAACAGGTGTACCAAAAGAATAAAATGAGTAGGCGTCATCGATGGAACGGATATGAGATCCCCAAGCATTTTTCTTCGATTCCGACTATGGTGACAGGGTTTAGCAATCAATCGATTGAATGGATCGCCCAAAATGGGGACGGCTGGATCCATTACCCGAGGATTATCCTACAACAAACTCAATTGATTTAAGACTATCGCGAGTTGTGGGAAATTCACACCCCAAGAGTGATCCAGCCTTTCACTCAGACTTTATATATCGATTTATCGGAAAATACCGATGTACTTCCTATTCCGATTCCTTTAGGATTTCGTGTAGGGCCCAAACAGTTATTAGAAATTTTATATCAATTTCAATCCATAGGTGTCAATCACCTGGCATTTGTATTGTATTTTTCAAAGCGCCCTCCCGAGGAAGTCATACAGGAGCTTGGAGAGTTTGTGCAGCCTTACTTTCAGACTCATGAAATTCCAGTATGAGATTAGTTTTTAATCAAATTTGATAAGGGAAGAAGATGAACTTATGTCTAAACATGCAATTCAACTAAACGAAATTCCATTCTCGGTGCTGGATCTTTCACCGATAACAGCCGGAAGTACTCCTGCTGATTCTTTCCGCCATACATTGGAACTCGCACAGCATGCTGAAAAACTTGGCTACAACCGTATTTGGCTCGCTGAACACCACAATATGCCGTTTATCGCCAGTTCCGCGACTTCTGTGGTGATGTCCCATGTGGCAGCCGGTACATCACAAATCCGGATTGGTTCAGGAGGAATCATGCTGCCGAATCACGCTCCGCTCGTCATCGCTGAGCAGTTTGGCACTCTTGAATCCCTATATCCTGGGCGAATTGACCTTGGTCTGGGGCGGGCACCCGGTACAGATCAAGGGACTGCTCGTGCATTGAGACGCGACTTGAGAAGTACTGGAGATGACTTTCCTGAGCAATTAGCGGAACTCCGCGGTTACTTTGATCCATCCTTGGCCCAAGGGAACTCAATAAAAGCGATTCCAGGTGAAGGTTTGAATATTCCAATCTGGCTGCTGGGTTCAAGCGGCTTCAGTGCGCAGCTGGCCGGAGAACTGGGTTTGCCATTCGCGTTTGCCTCCCATTTCTCGCCACTTAACACTCTGGGTGCTCTACAGATCTATCGCAAGGCGTTTAAGCCTTCGAATGTTCTCGAGAAGCCGTATGCGATGGTGGCATTGAATATCATTGCAGCAGAAACGGATAAAGAGGCAAAACACCTTTTCACAACCCTGCAGCAGCAATTTTTGAATCTGATGAGCGGCAACCTTACAAAGCTTCAACCACCGGTAGATAACATATCCGAAGTGGCCAGCGGCTACCAATTAAAG
Source organism: Rossellomorea sp. DA94 (assembly GCF_029834455.1). Lineage (NCBI taxonomy): Bacteria > Bacillati > Bacillota > Bacilli > Caryophanales > Bacillaceae > Rossellomorea > Rossellomorea sp. DA94. The sequence continues at coordinate 3,870,200 of NZ_CP122397.1, read as the reverse complement.
GCTCTCGAGCAGCAATTAGGCACATCGATTGTTGGCAGCCAGCAGACGGTAAAGGACAAGCTGCATACATTTTTGAATGAGAGCCAGGCTGATGAAATCATGGCCATTGCCCAAGTTTACGACCACAAAGCTCGCCTGCATTCATACGAGCTTCTGGCAGAAATTATAAAAAGCGAAAGGTAAAAAGGAGGACATCAGCAAGGAAACCTCTTTGATGATTGTTCTAAGGCATTGAATATGGATAAAACCGTGATATCAGGTTATAAGGTTGTTTACAGGATTCCTTAATTAAAAAGATAAAAGTTATCAGAATAGGAGAAAATGATATGAACTGCAAAATTAACCGAAACGCTGCTAAAGTGCTGAAACAAATGTTAGAAGGTGAAGAGGCTGAAGGGAAAATGGTTCGTGTCTACGTTACACTAGAGCATGGGGACCATGCCCATTATGATATAAAGCTTGATACTCCTACAGAACACGATGAAATTGTGAAAACAGACAAAGATATTGATGTTTTACTTGATAAAAGGGAACCGTTTTTAGATGGGGTCTGGATCAAGTATTTCTATGTGCCGCAAGCAGGATTTGAAATCACGAATTCTTCCAAAGGGCATCACCATCATTAAACACGTCACAGAGCGATACTAAATGTTTTTATACCCTCATATATCTAGCAGTAACAAATACTAATCACGGTAGATTACTTGTTTTTATTGTGTTAAATGAGAATAATACCAACTATGCTTTTACAAATTTAAGGGGGCTTATCATGATGAGCAAAAAAATCGCTACACTAATTACAGACTTATTTGAAGATGTAGAATTCACAGAACCAGCACAAGCATTTAAAGATGCTGGTCATCAAGTGATCACAATCGACATACAGGCTGGAAAAGATATTACTGGTAAAAAAGGTGAAACAGTAAAAATAGATAAAGGAATCGGGGAAGTTAATCCTCAAGACTTTGATGCTTTACTTATCCCTGGCGGCTTCTCTCCTGATTTATTACGTGAAGATGACCGTTTTGGTGAATTCGCAAAAGCATTTATACAAGAAGGCAAACCTGTTTTTGCCATTTGCCATGGTCCACAAGTATTAATTGATACAGACCTATTAAAAGGCATCGACATAACAGGTTTCAAATCAATAAGGAACGATCTCAAAAATGCAGGTGCTAACTACAAAGATGAAGAAGTTGTAGTAAGCAATAATATTGTTACAAGCCGTGTTCCGGATGACATTCCTGCCTTTAATCGTGAATCCTTAAAATTATTAGCTGAATAATAGGTACTGAATAGTATCGTTTTAGAAATAAATTTCACAATGAATGATCAATACAAAAAAGGTTTTAAGAAGGAAGGGTTTTACTATGTCATTAAATGGTAAACGAGTAGTTGTTTTAGGAGGTACTTCTGGTATTGGTTTAGCAACTGCTAAAGCGTTTCTAGATCAGTCTGCTCAAGTGATCATTGCCAGCCGTTCTGTTTCCAAATTAAATGAAGCAAAACAAGTTCTTCGTGGCAGTGTAGAAGCAATTGAAATCGATTTTCGAAGCGAAGAAAAAGCAGCAGAATTTTTCAGTGAGGTTGGAAAATTTGACCACCTTGTGGTAACAGCAGGTGAAGGCGCGATGGGGCACTTTAGCGAACTGCCTGTGGCAAGTGCTAAAGAGGCGTTTGATAGTAAGTTCTGGGGGCAGTATATTACTGTCCGTTCAGCACTTCCATATTTAAGCAATGAGAGCTCAATCACCTTAACCTCTGGTGTATATGGCGTTCGTCCTCCTCAAGGCGCTACTACGTTAGCGGCAATCAATTCAGCCATTGAAGGATTGGTTCGAGGGCTTTCCGTAGACCTAGCCCCTATTAGGGTAAACGTGGTTTCACCTGGAATTGTAGACACTCCAATCTATGCTGGAATGTCAGATGATCAGAGGCAAGCACTGTTCAGCGGCATTGCACAACAGCTCCCTGTTGGACGGATTGCAAAGCCGGAAGACATAGCTGAAACCTATGTATATCTTGCTAAAAATGGTTTTACTACTGGGACGGCTGTTCTTATTGATGGTGGAGCTCACTTAGTATAATGCCTAAATGGATGTTGAACCGAAGCTTACCGCACTACCAAGCAGCAGTTCTAACTAAAATAGAAATAAGGTAAGAATAGAGTGATTTACCAGTGGCAATACTGCAAAAGAGTATTGCCACCTTTTTTGTTCAATCAGTACATAAAAAGATACAAAAGGAAGTGTTGATTTTTAATGAGTGTACAGGACGAAAATAAATTAACAAAAATAAAAAATTCCCTTGAAAGTCGTGTAGTTACATTGCCTGATGGAACTTCTCTACCAAGGATAGGACAAGGAACTTGGTACATGGGAGAAAAACCTCAAATGAGAGAAAGGGAAATCAAAGCTTTACAACTCGGAATAGAATTAGGCATGAAACTAATAGATACGGCCGAAATGTATGGTGATGGCGATTCTGAACGCTTAGTAGGTGAAGCAATTAAAGGACGTAGAGATGACGTCTTTTTAGTATCAAAGGTGTATCCTCATCATGCAGGATTAGATATGATTGCCAAAGCGTGTGAAAACAGTCTAAAAAGGCTGGGAACCGATCATCTTGATTTGTACCTTCTACACTGGCGAGGACGTGTGCCATTAGCAGAAACCATTGAAGGAATGGAAAAGCTACGCAAGGAAGGAAAAATAGTGAGGTGGGGAGTCTCCAATTTTGATACCGATGATATGAAAGAGTTATGGAACACCACTAACGGAAAAAATTGTATGACTAATCAAGTGTTATATCATCTTGGTTCAAGGGGTATAGATTATAATCTCTTACCATGGCAGCGAGATCATCACATGCCTATTATGGCATATAGCCCGCTAGCTCAAGGAGGTTCATTAAGAAGACAATTGTTAACGGATCCAACCATTAAAGAGATTGCAGAAAAACACGCTGTACAACCCTTACAAATCGCTCTCGCTTGGACAATCCGTTCTAACGATTGTCTAGCTATTCCAAAAGCTGTTCAAGAAGAACATGTACTAGCAAATGCGAAAGCTACTATCATTGAATTAACAAAAGAGGATTTAAATAGACTTGATGAGGTATTTCCGCAGCCAACTAGAAAAATGCCTTTGGATATTATATAGAAATTTAGAGGATAGACAAAGAGAGAGGGGATTGAATGTGTATGTTAACAGATGTATTGGAAGATTCATTCCAGCTAAAAGTGGAAATTTACCTAATCTATAGAAAATTTTAGGAACAGTTTAACATTGACCAATAAAACTGTTCCTAACAACCATTTTTTGTGAAATAGTCGGAAATATATGAGTTATAAGATTGAAGGTAGACTCGTCAGCAAATTCCCGGATAAAAACCGATTAAACCTCACCTGATGTAATGTATAAATTATTCAACTACGAAAAGGTAGAAGCAGGGAATTCATCAATTTTCATACGAAGTAAACTATAAGGTTTCTGTCGAAGGTCTTTTCCATAATGAAACCTTGCCTGCCGATGTAATTGGTTCACAATGACATATAAGTATTGATCCGGCCCAATTGAAAAAGTATCCGGCCATAAAATTCTCGGATCGTGAGCGATGGTTTCCATTAGGCCATTCGGCAATATCCTTCGAATACTGTTGTTTTCATAGTCTCCGGCATAAATGATACCCTTTGCACCAGTGATCATTCCATCAGACGCACCTTTTTCTCCCCAGTACTCGACCCGATAAGGTAAATCGGTATCCGGTATCGTGCGGTCTCTTAGAGCTTCTGTTGAGATTGAATACAAATGTCGGCTGGAAAGTGGACAATAAAATAAAACCTTTCCATCGGGAGAAATCGCTATACCATCAGACGCCAATCTGAATGGAGATGTTGAACCATCTTTGTTTCGGTTCATCAAAATTTCTCCTTCTACTTTCGGTAAAAAATAAGGGTCGGGTGAAGTTGAATTTGCTCCATTTAACCGTCTGAACGCATTTCCACTTTCTAAATCTACAACGATAATAGCCCCTGGTCCTTTGGAAGATGAATCCGTTATATAGGCATAACCTGCTTTTCCAACTCGAAAATCAAATCGGACATCATTCAGATAAGTTGTTGGCAGGACAACATCTTCGGTAAAGGTATATACTTTTCTTATTGTATTGGTCTTTAAATCCACAGCGACTAATTTTGCCCCTCCTATATTTGGTACAGAAAAATTCGGTGCCGCTGTATCTAATACCCAAAGTGTTCCCCTTCCATCCGCAACTACACTTTGGACACTGATGAAAGACATTGCGATATTACCTTGACTACCCAAATTGGCTTCTAAACTGGGATAAGGCTGCAAAGTATCCCCAACAATTTCCCCCACTGTGAATTTAACGTCATCTCCCCATTTCGGAAAGCAAATGAAAATACGACCGGTTTCTGATACACTAACGCCTGTGGGCATAGCCCCATAAAATGCATAGACTAGTTCTAACTTACCGAAATATTTTTCCATAGGTAACATAGGTTTCAAGATCTCCTCCTTAAAAATTTCGCACGGGGATATCACCTATATATGATATAAATTTTTTTTAGTTCCTGGTTCTTAATTGGATAAAAGCGGATTGCAAAAATGGACTCAAAGCATTCCCGAATGATGGACGTGAGCCCTTTTATGACTTATCAAGATTTTTCGTCATTTTATGTTTCACTTGAATAACCAGGAAGAGAAAAGGGATATAAACATATAAAAGAGAGAAACCAATCTTTGAACAAATATCCTGTATTCGTTCTATTTGTATAACGTCCTCTAAACGATTGGCAAAAAGGAAAAACAAGAGCAGAAAAATGAACAGGATTGTCCGTTGTTTGATATTTATCAACTTTTTAACCCCGCGGCAGGCTGCCCATAATTTAACACTGATATTAGGCAAAACCAAAAGAAACCAAAAAGAAACCGTAATATATTCGAACCTTTCAATGACAGGAATCTCTGCTATTTTCATCAGTGTGAGGGAAGGCCATATGGTATGTTTAAGATGTGCCTCACTAAAGTACAAAAATGTTAGGATTGTAACATAAAGATAGAGTATTATTGTAAACAGAAGTCCAAAATGAGCCCATTTTTGTGATTTTTCAGGATTCTTTAGAAAAGGATAAAACATGAATAAGGTTTCAACACCAAGAAATTGAAAAACCATCATTTTGGACGACCCTACTATTTCCGCTAAAGAATGATTAAAAATCGGTAGTAAATGATTAATTTCCGCAAATTCCAAGGCAAATGAACTAATAGGGGTCAAAATCATAAAAGGGATAATGGTTCCCCAGAAACATATTCCGGTAATGACACGAAATCCACCTGAAACAATATAGTATAGCAAGATTAGAAATATGAAGCTGATCTGCCATGTCTTCATTAGTGGAAACATCCAAACTTGTACCACTTCAATATAGACACGGAAAACAATCAGAGCTAATACAAAAAAGTAAAGGATGAAACAAATATTAAATAATCCTCCAATCCACCTCCCAAAGCAATATTGGTTGATATACATGACATCATCATTTGCAATTTTAAGTATCCGGTACATCATCCAAAGTAATAAATGAATGCTTAATCCGGTAAGGATTACCGATAACCACGCATCGTAACCAGCATCCTTGGCTATTTCTCTTTGAAAGTTCATAATCCCAATACCTACAATATTAGAATAGATCAGAAAGAAAGCGAAATAAGGAGACACTAAAAAACGTTCATCGATGACAGTTTTCACTTTTGCCCTCCTTAGGAATTGAATATCTTATTCTTCTACACCTGTTTGGATGATTTTTACATTTGTATTGACAGTGGTCTTAAGACCAGGATATGTACTCAAATAACGTTCATAATTCCATCTTCTCGACGAAGCCCTCATCATATCTCCAATTCCGATGGGATCTGTTTCGTACTCTTTAAACAGCGAAATTAACTGTTGGATCTCTTTATTAAAATGTTTCTCCAACATCTTCTCCGTTTTTTCGATGTCTTTATTTTTGGTCAAATGAATCCACTCAGGAACCCTTTTGATCTGAGCTTTCACTGTTAAATCAATTGATATGTTAGGGTTATGATCTATTTGATTTATGGTATAGTTCACATTCGATTCCAATTTTCTCAAATTAATATAACCTTCACTATCTTCTTCTTTAATTTTGGCTTCATATTGCCCATCTTTTGTTCCATCCTTCAACATTTTTAAAAGAAAGGACTGCTTTAAATTAATATGATTGATATACTTACTTTTTTTGAATATAGCTAGTCCATCAATCTTGATTTTGCCATCCTCAATAATGAAATAAGGTAAAACTGGATCCTTCCCTTCACTATAAAAATCTGTTAAAAATACATGCAGATTCATCTTTGGCAAACTTCCATGCATAATATTTTGATTAATCTTATCGTATAAGTGAGAGGGAACTTTTTCGTTTACACTTAATTGAAGGACGTTTTCTGCCGTTGTTTCGGTGATTCCAAGCTGCATTCTGTTCCCCACGATCGGATCCCTGACCATAAACTGAATAACAGGATCAATTCCTTGTTCAGCGAAATCCTTGCTGAATAATACTGTACGCAATTGTCCTGCATCGATGGGATGCGCTGATTTGGTACTCAAATTTTCTAGAATATAATCAAAAGTATCAGCTTCTGTGTCCAGAGTATGCAATACTGTTTTCCCCTGTTCTTCATAAGTAGGATAAATGACAGTTCCTTTCACCCGATCATCATGAATATCGTATCCAAGCACTTGAATAATTTGAACACGATCAATAATTCTTTGATTGGAACAGCTTGTTAGGAAAACAGTTATACTAACCAAAAAAAGAAAAAATCGTTGCATTTACTTCACCTCGACTACTATTCATCAAAATCGTTTTTCTTTTTTTTCTCGGTATGCGGTTGATATCTCAGAAGTGATTTTGGACGTAAATAGCTTGGTCTTTTATTTGTTTTACTGAAAGGTAAACGGACAAAGGAATCCCCATAATCTTTAGGCCTGAATGGATATAGGGGGACTGTATAAGGTACGCCTAATGATTCTAACCGGGTAAGGTGTACGAGTATAAAACTGATTCCGATAACAATACCCAGCATGCCCCATCCAAAAGCCAATAATATTAAAGGAAAACGCAAAAACCGAATCGTATTCGACATTTTATAAATAGGAGTCGTAAAGGAAGCTAATGCTGCTAATGCAACTATAATAAGAAGTACATTGCTGGTAAGAGCTGCCTCAACGGATGCTTGACCGATAACAATACCGCCAACAATACCCAGTGTTTGCCCTACCTTGGTTGGCAGGCGGGCTCCCGCCTCTCGCAGAAGTTCAATTGTAAGTTCCAAAAATAGCACTTCCAATACTGGAGGAAATGGTATGTTATGACGGGAAAAGCCAAGGGTACTTAGCAAAATTCTGGGTATCATTTCATAATGAAAGGTTAATATGGCTACGTAAGTAGGAGTAGCAAAAATGGAGAAAAAAACACTCAAAACACGTATTAAGCGAAAAAAAGAACCAACAAGCCAAGGCAAATAATAATCCTCAGGAGATGCAAAAAAATCAAGCAATGTTGAGGGTCCTGTAATGGCATAAGATGAACCATGATTAAATACCACCACTTGCCCTTTTATCAAAGCGAATGCAGCCCTGTCTATGCGTTCGGTGGATAAAAAGAGTGGAAATGGTGTTGAAGAATCATCTTCTATTATTTGATGAAGTTGAGATGAATCAAACACCACATCAAAATTAATGTCTTGTAAACGTTGAGTCATTGTTTGAATATATTGATCATTGGTCACTCCATCAATATAGGCGATGACTACTTTGGTATGTGAGAAAGAACCAATATGAATTTCCTTAAAAATTAAATTAGGAGTGTTTATATTCTGTCTTAGCAAGTTAATATTGGTTACTATATTTTCAACAAACCCAACTCTTGGACCGATCACACTGTATTCATTTTCAACGTTGTTTTCCTCGCGCATACCAGCTTTTGTATCAGCTAAATTAATTAAGGCACATTTTTGATCTTTTTCTCTAATCTGCAGAACAACATATCCTTTAAGGATTTTAGTTTCAAGCTCGTTCATGTCTTCTGTAATAACTATATCTTCAATTGGAATGATTTTTTTTATATCATCAATATCCTTTAGTTTTTCAGGATGAAAATGAGAATCCCTGAAGACACACAGAACTTTCTCTTCCATTCGGAGATGATCGACTAGAGTATCGTAATAGGAAAGGATTAAATATCCCTTGATATCGGTTATCGGCAGTTGATGAAAATCATGAGACTCCTTCGTTTTAGCAAACAAATCTTCAATACTTGAATAGCTGCTGGTTTGAGAATTTTTTGCTTGTGCTTTCTTTTTATTTCTGGCGGACCGTTTTTTGAAGAACATGCAATTCACCTCAAACCTTGAATTCATTTATAACTATGTTTAGTATGATGAACTTTACCTGCGATTATTCTATTGTCAAACTAATAATCAATAAGAGTTCAATCAATCGGTAACAATACTGACTTTCAAAGAAAAAAGGATAAACTAGTTGTTTATCCTCATTAATTTCCCGCACATTTATCATTTTTTTTCCAAGCCTTCGTGGTCCGTAGCAGTCGGAGGCTGTTCCATCCATCCTTTTTCTATTAAAAGATTTATTCCATCTTCGGCAATTAAAGTTATTTCTGTACTCATTCGTACGTAATCTGCAGACAAGTCTCTTCTTTGGCTCATTGATAAAGCTTCACTATAGTATCCCAAGGCAGCAGAAAGCAGTGTTACTATATGGAAGAGCATAAGCTTATCAGAAAATGGTGGGACTGTTGAATCTGTTACTTCTGATTCAAAGCTCTTTGAAACGTGTAAATTCTCCTCTTTCAACATAGAGCAAAGAATATCAAAGTGTTTTATACAAATCTTCCGGGCACGTTCCATATATTCTCGCAACTCTTTAGACTGACAAACTTGACTGAAACCTAACTCCAGAACCATTTTCACCATTGTCTTCTGCATATTGAGATGTACACCCGTGATTTCGATTGCATTTATTGGTCTGCGTTTCCCGAACCAACCAGTTAAATAGGTTTGCTTCTTTTCAAAATCTATCTTTTGTTGATTGTTTAAAGTAGGAGGTTTGTTAATAATCCCCATTTGCAATGAAACATTCGTTGCCCTATCATACAGATCCAATGTTTGTGAGGTACATTGAATGAAGTATTTTCTGATGTCCTCTCGAATACTGACACTAGTCGCCCCAGAATATCTTATTAATCCGTGAATCGACATAATATGTAAATAAACAACCTTAAATGTATCGGTAAATAAACTTGGAGCATCTATTGTAACGTCTTGATCTACAAACCCTATTGGAATAGGAAGGCCTTCTTGTTTTAAGAGTTGCTTAACTTTTTCTAAATGGGTTTCGGATAATTCCAAGGCAAATTGAATTAAACTACTAATATCTTCGTCCTTAACATCATTTAAAAAATAGCGGAGAACACAATGTGATAAACTGTCATTAATATATTGTGACCAAATAGATGCATATTCAGCCGCATTAATCTTAGTTTGGTGATTAATCGGTTCCATTTCAAGTACCCCTCCTAATCTTTATATATAAAGGTTTACCCTTAACAATATTTTTATTCGTGAACTTACTCGTAAGCCCGTATTCAAACAACACATATATAAGAGCAGTACCCCCCGGGATGATCAACGTTTCAATTTAGAGAGGTGCTATACATATGCCACAACAAAAATAAAATATTGTAAAATCCCATAGAAGTTCTGTAGAGGTTATGAAAAATGTCTATATTGCGTCTTACAATGGAGATGAATCAAATTCTAACGAAGATGTTCAGCGAATAATGGTATTCAGTAAATTTTTTTTTCGTATGCTAATGCAAACAGACATTTGAGGAAATACCAGCATACAACCTTGAATCATCACTTTTCCTTTTTTTGATAGCGTGCCGATAATGTGACGGACTAGTTTGATAAATTAGAGTAAACTATGAATAGTGAAACTTAGAAACGTATTTACGGCGGTCTCTTTGAAACCATTTCAATTGTTATGATAAATAACATTAATCAAGTTCGAAATGGAGGGTTCAATCGGATAAAATATATGTCAAACTCCCTTGATGTTTATCAGGGGAGTTTTTTCTTTTTCTAAATGGCGGTGGATCAATCCAAACATAAGAATTTCCATTTCCCTTATGATAAAATGGACATGTTCATAATAAAGCAGGTGAATGCGGATGATATACATAGGAGTTACAGGCTGGGGAGATCATGATACCCTTTATGAGAATGTTTCCCCCAGGGACAAACTAAAAGAATACGGAGCTCATTTTCCTGTCGTTGAGGTGGACACGACGTTTTATGCTGTCCAGCCTATTCGGAATGCGGAGAAATGGGTAAAGGAAACACCAGAGGACTTTAAATTTATTGTGAAAGCGTACCAGGGGATGACAGGGCATCAGCGTGGAGAGATCCCTTTTGAAACAAAGGAGGAGATGTTCAGAGCCTTTAAAGAGTCCCTTGCTCCATACACGGATGCAGGGAAACTGGCGATGGTCCTTCTTCAATTTCCGCCATGGTACGATTGTAAAAAAGAGAATGTCGATTATATTCGATATTGCAGGGAGCAATTGAAAGATCTTCCTGTATCACTTGAATTCCGGCATCAGAGCTGGTTCAGACCCGAGTATCGGGATAAGACCCTGACGTTCATGAAAAAAGAAGGATGGATCCACAGCATTTGCGATGAGCCACAAGCGGGTGAAGGATCCGTTCCGCGGGTTCTCGAAGCGACCCATGAAGATGCCACTCTCATCCGGTTTCACGGCAGGAATCTCTATGGTTGGAATAAGCCGAATGGGGAAGATTGGCGGGAGGTCCGCTATTTATATCGCTATAATCGTGCTGAGCTGGAAGAATGGATCCCCCACCTCCATCTCTTGCACGAAAAGTCTAAGGATCTTTATATTCTTTTTAACAATAATTCTGGTGGAGACGCGGCTGATAATGCGAAAGAATTGATTGAATTATTGGGGCTTGAGTATGAAGGACTTGCCCCGAAGCAGCTGGATTTATTTTAGCCGACAGGAGATGAAAGGCAGATGGAATGGATTGTTCTTCTATCAATCGGGCTTTTGGCAGGTGCGATAGGATCACTGGTCGGTTTAGGCGGCGGCGTCATCATTGTACCCGCCCTGATCTACTTTGGTACATATACAAGCCTGGTAGAAGGGATGAACCCGCAGACCGCTGTGGGTACCTCTCTGGTCATCATGATATTTACAGGGTTATCTTCAACCCTTGCATACTTAAAGCATAAAACTGTGGATTATAAAAGCGGATTGATTTTCTTTGCGGGGAGCGGACCCGGTTCGATTCTTGGAGCCTGGGTGAACAAGGGATTGAATATGGAAAGCTTCAATCTTTATTTTGGTATTTTTATGATACTGGTGGCCCTTATTCTAATGATCCGGAATAAATTAAAGCCAATAGAGAAATTCAGGAACGCCTCTTTTCAGAGGGAATTTACCGATCCAAGTGGCGAAACCTTCCGGTATGGATACCCTCCATTACTTGGAGTGGTGATTGCCTTCGTCGTTGGATTTACATCGGGTTTGTTTGGCATTGGCGGCGGCTCTCTGATGGTCCCGGCCATGATCCTGATTTTTCTTTTCCCGCCCCATGTGGCTGTTGCAACATCCATGTTTATGATTTTTCTTTCGGCATTGGTGAGTTCGGGAACACATGTGATATTCGGGAATGTCAAATGGCTGTATGCACTGGCTCTCATTCCGGGAGCCTGGATCGGGGCAAAGGCCGGGGCATATATCAATACGAAGCTCGAGTCCAAAGTATTGGTGAGCGTATTGAGGATTATACTGATTTTAATTGGTATTCGATTGATTTATCAAGGAATGACAGGATAACATTCCTCCAATAGGAGTGAACGATTTATGGGAGAAACCATTCATATTTATCATACAAACGATCTTCACAGTCACCTGGAGAACTGGCCAAGGATCAGGGACTTTTTAAAACAGAGAAAACAGAAGCATGTGAATGACGGGGAATCTGTGTATCTATTTGATATCGGTGATCATGTGGACCGCTGGCATCCATTGACAGAAGCGACGCTAGGAAAAGGGAATGTTGATTTATTAAATGAAGCCGGGTTCGATGCTGTCACAATCGGAAACAATGAAGGAATCACATTGGATTATGATGATCTAAACAGCTTGTATGACAGTGCCCGGTTTGACGTGATTGTAGGAAATCTCCTGGATCGTTCCTCACAGCGTCCAAGATGGTCAGAGACTCACCGGATTTATCAGACTGGGGGTGGGGTGAGGATTGGCGTCATCGGATTGACGGCCTATTTCAAACCTTTTTACGAGGCTCTAGGCTGGAACATTACCTCCCCTTTGGAAGAACTGAAGAAGTTGGTTCAGGAAATTCGACAAAGCGTCGATATGATCATACTCCTTTCCCATTTGGGAATAAGGGATGACGAGATGATCGGGGAACAATTCCCGGAAATAGACGTTATACTGGGTGCCCATACGCACCATGTCTTGCCTCAAGGGAAAGAGGTGAATGGCACCATGCTTGGTGCTGCAGGAAAATACGGTCATTATGTCGGTCATATGAAAATTGAGGTGGATACATCCACAAAGCAGGTCATGGAAAAGAAGGCCCGTCTATATGAGCAGGCGGACCTTCCGACGGTTGTCAGGGAAGCGGAGGACAGAGAGCAATGGTTCCGGGACGGGGAGGAGCTATTGAAGCAGGAAGTGACCTGCCTGACAACATCCTTCCCGGTTGATTGGTTTCACACGTCTCCGCTGCCTGAAGTGCTTTGTGAAGCACTGACGGAATGGTGTGGAGCTGATTGCGGTTTTCTTAATGCCGGTCTCCTCATAGATGGACTTGACGAAGGAATGGTGACAAAGCAGGATCTTCATCGCATCCTTCCCCACCCGGTCAACCCCTGCATGATCCGGATGAAGGGAGCCGAGCTGAAGGAAATCATTAAGCAGACCCTTAATGAGGACTGGCCGCATCTTGAAGTGAAAGGACTTGGTTTCAGGGGGAAAGTGATGGGGAGTTTCGTGTATTCAAATATCCACTTTAAAGACCGTGATATCTTCATCGGAAAGGTTCCGATCGACCCTGGGAAGATATACAAGCTGGCCCTTCCGGATATGTTTACATTCGGCCACTTCTTTCCGGACCTTCAGAGGCTTGAGAAGAAGTACTTTATGCCGGAATTTTTACGGGATGTCCTCGAATGGAAATTGAAACAGTAAATGTCTCACCGTTTCCACGCTCATGACATACATATGAGTGAAGGGAGCGATGAACCATGATGAATGTATCTCCGATCACCATTGGGGGACATACCTTTACAGCGATTTCTGTTGCACTTCCGAAAACCAATCTCCTCGTCGTGACGAGTGAAAAAGGATATATCATGTGTGGGGCACTTGATGTCGCGCTGCTGAATGAAAAATTAAAGGACAGGGGGATCATCGCAGGAAGAGCGGTTGGTGTGAAAACCATCAATCAGCTTCTCGATGCACCGCTGGAGTCCGTCACCTATGAAGCAGCGAATCTCGGCATCCACACGGGGATGGCCGGAAGGGACGCGCTGTTAAAAATGCTATAGAATCAAAATTGGACCAGTGCTCTCCTGAGCAGCTGGTCTTTGTTTTATCCCTCTGATTTCCCCGTTATTCTTTCATGAATATTTAACCAAATACACCTTGCAAGATGTATTTTATCCTTTATAATGGAGATACTAGGAAATTTTGTCGAAAAATGAAAGAATTACATAGGAGAATTCTATGAGGCTTATATCAACACGGGCTTTGAAACCCGGCATGGTTCTAGCTACAACGGTATATAATATGAGAGGTCAAGCGTTGATACATGATAATGTTCCCATTACAGAACGCATGATTTACAGATTGCAGGAGCTTAGTATTCAGTATGTATATATTGAAGACTCTCTTTCCAGTGGAATCCATGTGAAGGGGACCGTTTCAAGTAAAGTGAGACAAGAGGCGGTTCAGAATATCGAGATGGCCTTCAATCAATTAAGTACGTCCAAAGAGAAGCCAAGCCTCCTCGTGATTGAAGATAGTGCCACTCAATTGAAGCAGGTGATTGATGTCGTCCTGTCCGAAGTAAAGGCGAATGATGATCTTCTGACGATTTTGACAGATGTGTTTACATACGACTCCTATATTTTTCATCACTCATTTAATGTTACATTATATACACTTTCCATCGGTCTTGAACTAAAGCTTTCACAGAAGCAGCTCGAGCAGCTCGGGGTTGGGGCGATCCTTCATGATATCGGTAAGATGCTTGTGCCCGAAGAGATCCTGTTGAAGCCCGGGAAACTTACGGAAGACGAATTCTGTGAAATCAAGAAACACTCTGAACATGGCTTTGAAATCCTGAGACAACTGCATTCAGTGTCCCTGATCATCGCGCACTGTGCCTATCAGCATCATGAAAGGCTCGATGGGTCCGGTTACCCACGGGGAATCAAGGGTGAAGATATCCATCCGTTCGCAAAGATCATCGCCGTGGCCGATGTATTTGATGCCATGACTTCTAACAGGGTATACAGGAAGGCAATGCTTCCCCATCAGGCATTAGAGGTATTATACGCGGGATCGGGATCCCTGTTCGATTCACAAGTGATTGAAGCATTCCGGTCATCGGTCGCGATGTATCCGAATGGCATGATCGTGGAACTGAATGATGGAAGGAAAGGGATTGTGACCGATCAAAACAAAGGAGTCACAGACCGTCCTGTCATACGGATCATCGAAGAGGATGGGCAGGAGGCAGACTCTCCTTACCCACTCGATTTAAGCAAGGCATTAGACAAGGTCATCACAGGCTTTGACCCTGATTATGAACCGCAATCTCTTAAGATTAAATAAATTTTTGCGCTAAACCCCTCTTACAATGCATACAAATAGCTTGTAAGGGGGGATTTTTTTGTCTAAGTTCAAAACCAACAAACCCCGAAGAGGAGGTCCGCTGCCTTTTCGACATGTCATGATCATTACGTTTCTGTTCTTTATGATCTCCACAGGATTTGGATTGTGGATCATTAACAAAGGGTTGAAGCCTACACTTCTTGCATATGCCGAGACACAGACGAGCAGGATCGGTACCCTTGTGATTAACAAAGCCATCAATAAGAAAATTGCCGATGTTCTGGATATTTCGGATATAACCGAAGAAGTGAAGAACCAGGAAGGCGATATCGTCTCGTTTAAATACAATACACAGACCATCAACAGGGTCCAGGCAGAGATTACGAATCTGGTCCAGCAGAATCTCCAGGAAGCAGAGGCAGGGAATATTGAAAATCTTGAGTTCCTCACTGAAGTGGAAATTGATGAAGGGAAGTCGAAGACATCGAAGGGCATCACCTATTCCGTTCCATTGGGGCAGGCAACGAACAACGTATTGCTCGGGAACCTGGGGCCGAAAATCCCAATCCGCTTTCATTCCATCGGTGACGTACGGTCCGATGTGAAGACGACGGTGGAGCAGTTCGGGATCAATAATGCGGTGGTGAAGGTATTTGTGGAGCTTGAAGTAAATGTGCAGATCATCATCCCGTTTGCAACGAAAACCGAAACGATCAAGCAGGATATCCTGGTTGCAATGGGTACCGTCCACTTGGATGTACCGCAATTTTATAACAATGGTGGAGGGGATTCGAGTCCTTCCATTGAATTTCCCACAAATTAGTATGGAAAAAAAGTTGTCAAAAGAATGATAGTTTGTTATATTAATAAAGAAAATTTTATAACACACCACATCATCAGTCCGATGGGGTAGAGGCGCAGGGTTCAAGAGTAATCTGTTCGAGGATGACAACAGAGAAAACAGACGAAAGGGAATCTTTGCCGAAGTAAATATGCATGTCGAAGGTGTATTTGCTGGGGTTATCTTGAAGAAGGATAACACTGTCATTATAGGGAAATCTCTATGATGGGGAGCTACAGATCGTGATGGAGCACTTACGTTACTAACAAAGGTAATGATAGTTTCTCTATCGTTGCCTTTTTTTATTATCCTCTGTCATGCTACGATGGTTCCCCCCTATCAAATAGGAGGAGGACACTATGGAAAACACGATTTACTCATTATTACCACCCCTTTTAGCCATTCTTATGGTTATTCTCACAAGACGGGTACTGCTTTCATTGGGAGTAGGAATCGTTGCTTCTGCCTTTTTGTTGGCAGATTTCTCAATTACGAAAACATTCAGCTTTATGTGGGATGCCTTCAAAGGTATCTTTGTCGCAGACGGCGGACTAAACACCTGGAATGTCTACATCATTTTCTTCTTACTCATTCTTGGTATCATCACGGCATTTGTGAATATCTCCGGCGGGAGCCGCGCATTCGGCGAATGGGCGATGAAACGTGTGAAGACAAGACAGGGCGCACAGCTTCTTGCTGCGGTACTGGGTATCATCATTTTTATTGACGACTATTTCAATGCCCTTGCTGTCGGACAGGTTTCAAGACCCATCACGGATCGGCACAGGATCTCACGTGCTAAATTAGCCTATATCATTGATTCAACATCTGCCCCGATCTGTGTCGTTTCCCCGATTTCAAGCTGGGGAGCATACATCATCGGGATCATCGGCTCGATCCTTGCAACACACAGTATCACGGAGTATACGGCATTCTCGGCATTCATTCAAATGATTCCAATGAACCTATATGTATGGGCCGCCGTACTGCTAGTCGTCATGGTTGCCTATAAGGGACTCGACTTCGGAAAAATGAAAGAGCATGAAGTACGTGCCCTTGAAACCGGAGATCTTTATGATCCGGGCAAAGAGATTCCCGGTGAATTGAAAAATGATCTTCCCGTCAGCTCAAAAGGCTCTGTAGGCGATCTTGTCTGGCCGATCGTTGCACTCGTGATCGGGACAGTTTCCATGATGCTTTGGACCGGTTACCAGGCAGTGGGATCATTCGACTTATTGCCGATTTTTGAAAATACGGATGTTACAAAATCTTTATTATACGGTGGATTATTCGGACTTCTTGTTTCCCTGATCTTCTTCCTTCGCCAAGTAAGTCTAAAAGGAATTGAAGGAAGTGCTCTTGGAACGGCTGTAGTGGAAGGTATCAAGTCGATGCTTCCGGCTGTTTACATCTTGATCTTTGCGTGGACGATCGTGACACTCATCGATCAGCTGCAGACGGGTACGTATCTGGCCGGTCTGGTTGAACAATCAAGCCTGCCTATGCAGGCACTTCCGGTCATCTTATTCCTTGTTGCCGGTATCATGGCGTTCTCAACGGGAACATCTTGGGGATCGTTCGGAATTCTCCTACCGATCGCCGGAGAGATTGCTGCAGCCTCGGATGTAACAATTCTACTTCCTGCCATGGCAGCGGTGCTTGCAGGATCTGTACTGGGTGATCACTGTTCACCTATTTCCGATACGACGATCCTTTCTTCTACGGGAGCGGGGAGCAACCATATCGATCACGTGCTCACCCAGCTTCCATACGCTGTCATCGGTGCGGTCGTTGCCGCCATCGGTTACCTTGTATTGGGATTCACAGGCAGCACCATCCTTGGTCTCGCTGTTGTCATCATTTTGATTCTGGCCTTTGCCTTTTTATTCGGTGAAAAAGCAAAGCCGGCATCTGCAGAGTAATCCATAAAAAACCAGGAGCCATTCGGCTTCTGGTTTTTTTGTGTGCTTGGAGCCCCATCATACAATTGCCTCCCATTCCACAAATTCCGACAAAATTCTTATAGTGAAATAGTACTGTAGGAATTTGGTGAATTTCTCAATAAAACACTAAAATAAAGCTTTGACAATTGTCCTGGAACTAGCTATACTGACTTTAGATTATAAATAATCTGAAAATATAAAAATTTCAAATACCTCAAGGCAGGTAGTTGGAAAGAACTAGGGGGGAACAACATGGAGAATCGTGCACAGTTTGGTACACGGGCAGGATTTATTCTTGCAGCTGTCGGGTCAGCAATCGGATTAGGGAACATTTGGCGTTTTCCGGCAGTAGCATATGAAAACGGCGGGGGAGCATTCTTTATTCCTTATTTATTCGCTCTTCTAACAGCAGGTATTCCATTATTAGTACTTGAATTTACAATTGGTCATAAGTACCGTGGTTCAGCACCGTTATCTTATTTCCGTCTTAATAAGAAAACAGAATGGCTCGGATGGTGGCAGGTCTTAATTGCATTCGTCATCTCTACCTATTATGCCGTCATTATCGCCTGGGCGATGTCATACAGTGTTTTTTCTTTCAATTTAGGCTGGGGAAAGGATACTGAATCCTTCCTGTTCAGCGACTATTTAAAGCTTTCGGTTGATGCCGGTCAGACTGGCAGTGTGGTTCCAGGGGTATTCATCCCTCTTGTAATCGTATGGGCCGTTACACTTGGTATTCTTTTCAAAGGTGTAAAGAAAGGAATCGAAGTAGCGAATAAAATCTTTATTCCAGCACTTGTTATTTTATTCTTAATTATTGTTGTTCGCGCTTTAACATTACCAGGAGCGATGGAAGGTCTGGATGCATTCTTTAAGCCAGACTTCAGCAAGATTGCTGATCCTGGTGTATGGGTGGCGGCATATGGACAGATCTTCTTCAGCTTATCCATTGCCTTTGCGATCATGATCACCTATTCAAGTTATTTGCCGAAGAAATCGGATATTACGAACAACGCCTTCATCACGGGGTTCAGTAATTCCGGATTCGAACTATTGGCTGGTATCGGTGTATTTGCCGCACTTGGTTTCATGGCACAATCACAAGGTGTGGCCGTGCAGGATGTTGTAAGCGGCGGTGTGGGACTTGCGTTTGTTGTCTTCCCGCAGATCATCAACGAATTCCCGGCATTCAACGAAGTCTTTGGTTTCTTATTCTTTGCTTCACTTGTACTGGCCGGTCTGTCATCATTGATTTCCATTTCGGAAACCTATGTGGCAGCCGTCTCTGAGAAATTCGGGATTTCCCGTAATAAAGCCGTCCTATTCGGTGGCGGACTTTCAGCTGTCATTTCCATCCTCTTTGCTACACAGGGTGGTCTGTTATTCCTGGATGTTGCGGATTATTTCATCAACCAATTCGGAGTGGCGTTTGTCGGATTAGTGGAAGTAGTCGTGATCGCCTGGTTCCTTCGCAAGCTGGGGGCATTCCAATCCCATGCGAATGGAATATCTGATATCCAGCTTGGGGCCTGGTGGAAAGTATGTTTGGGCGTCATCACACCGATCGTCCTTGGTTGGATGATGTTCGGATTATTCAAAATGAATTTGCTGAAAGAGTTTGATACGGAAACTGGTAACTACGAAGGATATTCTGATGCTTTCATTTTATACAGTGGATGGTTCGTAGCTGCATTTGCCATCATTGTAGGAGTGGCCTTCGGATTTAAACGCTGGCATGCCAAGACAGAAGCCGATAGCTATAAGGAGGTAAGCTAACATGACTGGTAGCGCGATTACAATGATGATAGTCGGAATGGTCATCATCTGGGGTGGATTAGCAGCTAGTATCATGAACGCTGTATCCAAATCGAAAAAACAGGTATAAAGAAAGAAGCAGACAGTGGAGTCCCCATTGTCTGCTTTTTTAATGTTTCTTGCTTTTGATCCTGTCCTGGCGTTCCCACATTCTTAGATGAGGGTATGGATCAAAGGACCATTCTGTCAGGCCATTATCCTTATACATTCCATAATGCAAATGAGGCGGGAATTTCCCTGACGTTCCCGGAGGTCCATATCCTGAGCTTCCTACACCGCCGACCACCATTCCCGGTTCAACGACTTGTCCAACATGAAGATCTTTGGCAAAA
Source organism: Rossellomorea sp. DA94 (assembly GCF_029834455.1). Taxonomy (NCBI): domain Bacteria; kingdom Bacillati; phylum Bacillota; class Bacilli; order Caryophanales; family Bacillaceae; genus Rossellomorea; species Rossellomorea sp. DA94. The sequence goes on along the minus strand of NZ_CP122397.1, from coordinate 3,850,250 downwards.
CCACTCAAATGGGCAAAGTAGTGGTACGTATTATTAATGTCACGTATTCCGATTCGCCAGCCTCCATACCGATTCCAGCCTTTCATCTCGATGATGCCGTATGATGTAGCCCTGACTGGAACACCGTAATCAGCGAAGAGGTCCGTCCCTTCATGGATCCGTCTTCCACCCCATCCACGGGCGTCTCCCCAGGTGTTCCGGTAACTATAGTTGAATCTCAGGGGAAGCGGAAAGGCTTTCTGATTGAGATGAATCGTTCCGTACTGTTTATATATTTTGGCATTTCCCATAATGATACTGACGGTTTTATCCCGCTTGTAATATTCCCAGAGGGCAAGCTTGAAGTTGTCGTGATCGATGCCGTAACGAAGGATAAAGTCGGTTAATGCGGCAAGTTTATCTTCATCACTTTTCAGGCTGGCTTTTCCGTCATGATCCCCGTCCCGGCCGATTCCGTTGAAAAGAGCGATCGTTTCAGGATTGTCATCCTCGGCGTGGGGGTTCAAAGGTCCGACCCACTTTTCAGGCTCCATATAAATCGAGATGAAAGAGGATGGCTTTTCCCTGTCTTTCCGGGCGAACCTTAGACTGCGTTCGTATTGATCAATGGCTGCCAGGTAGTACCAGGGGATCTGAGTCATAGCCTCGCTCTTCTGGAACAGTTCCATTCTTTTTGTGTGTATCTGCTCATCTGTCAGCTTTTCTGCTGCGAAGCTCTGACAGGGGCTTATCATGAAGAAGAATACAATGCAGAATACCAATCGTTTGTACAAAATCATCCCTCCATTTTTAGGGGCCTATCTGTAGTTTGTATCGTTATCGGGGATTCATAATCATCAATAAATGGTAATAGGGTATCACATGCTTGTTTTCACTTTTTTAGTATGATAAAGTGACAAAAGAAGTATATTGATGATGGCTTTTTTTACATAGGATGAACGAGAAAACGTTTCACTCTTTGCCTAAGTCAGAATTATTTAGGATTGGAGATGAGGGGTATGAGTAAGAAAGATGAACACATTCGTAAACCGGATTGGCTTAAGATTAAGCTGAATACGAACGATAATTATATGGGTCTTAAAAAAATGATGCGGGAAAACAATCTTCATACAGTATGTGAAGAGGCCCGTTGTCCTAATATTCATGAATGCTGGGGAACCAGACGTACAGCTACGTTCATGATTCTGGGCGACATTTGTACACGTGCCTGCCGTTTCTGTGCCGTTAAAACAGGACTTCCGACTGAATTGGACTTGAAAGAGCCGGAACGCGTTGCGGATTCCGTGCAACTTATGAACTTGAAGCACGTCGTCATTACGGCGGTTGCACGTGATGACCTGAAAGACGGCGGTTCAAAAGTCTTTGCTGAAACCGTCCGTGCTATCCGTCGTAAGAGCCCGTTCACATCCATCGAAGTACTGCCTTCTGATATGGGTGGGATATTTGATAATATCAAGACATTGATGGATGCTAAGCCTGACATCATGAATTACAATGTTGAAACCGTTCGCCGTCTGACTCCAAGAGTTCGTGCCCGTGCGACTTACGATCGTACATTGGAATTCCTCCGCCGTGCAAAAGAATTGAATCCGGACATCCCTACGAAATCGAGTATCATGGTTGGTCTTGGGGAAACGAAGGAAGAAATTCTCGAAACAATGGATGATTTGCGTGCCAATCATGTTGATATCGTGACATTAGGTCAATATCTGCAACCATCGAAGAAACATTTGAAGGTTCAAAAATATTATCATCCTGATGAATTTGCCGAACTTCGTGAAGCGGCAATGGAAAAAGGGTTCAGCCACTGTGAAGCAGGTCCTCTCGTTCGCTCATCTTATCATGCCGATGAGCAGGTAAATGCAGCAGCGAAAGCAAGACAAGCTAAAGGTGAGCAGGAAGTACAGAACGCATAATGTAGAGAAATACAAAAGGACTGACCTGAAAGAGAAGCTCTCTGACAGTCAGTCCTTTTTGTAGATGGTTTTAGAGATGTCCAGCTCCGGCGGCTAGAGGCTCGAGGTCATAAGCTAAATGGACCAAGAAGGCAAAGGACGCCTTCGTGGCCCATTCATCTTATGCTTGTCGCCTCTGAACGAGCCGCCTCCGCTTTTCGTTAGTCCATCATCTTATTTCCATCAGTATAATCATTACGTTTCTGACGGTCCATGTTGATTTTATGGGTATCGTCGTCACGCATTTCGTACTGATCAGATGTCATTTCGCCGTTGGCATTCTCTCCTGAGTCGACATTCCTTCCTTGTGGAGAGTCTTTCAGCATAAGGTTGATGGTATCATCAATGGCTGTATTGGCGTTTTTGCTGTCACTATCCATTTTGGCCAGATTTTCGACATTACGCATCAACGCTTTATCATCGGTCACATAGACATGGTACCAACGTGGGATGACGGACATGGCTGTTTTCTTCACCTGATCGGCGACTTCGAAGCGTCCGTCTTTATCCTTTTTATCGGTCACATATGAGACTAATACCTCTTCGTCCGTGACGAGGGTAGAACAATCTTTCACGTCAGGAAGGGCGACACTCATTTTGCTGATGCTGTCGGCTACCTGCTCGCGATTGATACTGTACATATCCTTCGTGGAAATGTTTTGACCACCGGTAGGGCTCTTCTGTTGTCGGACATAACCGAAGTCTTCCCCGCGGTGCGGCCCTTTTTTGGTCCAGCCATTTTCGTTATACAGGTCTTCCCTGTCACTTACGTTAATGGTATTCCCGTTGTCGTGGAACATTTCCTCATTGGCCGTGTCGATGCCATTACAGGCTGTCCCGATTAGTGTGATGCCGAGTACCGTTGTACCTAAAAGTAATTTATTCAACTTAAACACCCCCTATTTAGTAGGGTGACCATCTCGTATGGTAATTTTTCATAGTAATTAATGGACAATCCGTTATAATTTAAAATAAGGAAACGAAAGTGGGTGGACAGAGGTGATTTGTGTGCAGAACACGTGCTACGAAATCGTCGAGGAATTCAGGGACGGATTCAACGAGGAAGCTTTCAAGGAAAGGTATAGCGATATCTTAAGCAAATACGACTATATCCTTGGTGATTGGGGATACGGACAGCTCCGATTGAAAGGATTCTTCGATGATCACAATCAAAAGGCTTCTTTCGACACAAAGGTGAGTACTCATAAGGATTACTTATATGAATACTGTAATTTTGGGTGCGCTTATTTTCTCGTGAAGAAAGTCAATAAATAATGGTGAAAGGAACAAACGATGATGGTCGTTTGTTCCTTTCTTTTACTTATTTTCAGTATATGGAGGTTCTTCATTCACATCCGGGTCGGCATGAACAGGATGTGATCCGGGTTCCTGACGCGGTATATCCTGATGCAGGGATTTATTCTCGTAGTTGAAGGCGCTATAATACCGTTGGCCTTCTTCCCATGGTGTACTCTTGTTTTCGACAGGGGTATGCTTACCTCTGGGAGCACCATAAGGACCTTCCGGAAGTGTTTCGGGGACGAGGAAATTACGGTATGTCTCTACATTGGAGAAGTCACTGTATTCTTCGTCTTCTTTGTCATAGGATTTCCGGTCTTTGCTCATTTTATCTCCCACCTTTCATACATTTAGTATGTGAGGGGGAGGTGAAGTTCATTCTCTCAAGGGACCATATGGATCAAAGAATGATCTCACCTAAGAAATCCCTTAATTCATCCGCTTCTTCTTCGGTTAATTTAAATACACTCTCAACGTATCCAGGTTCATCAAGGTCATCTCTTCCCATGATGGCAAATCGACTGCCCTGAAGATCCAGTACCAGTGATTTACCGTAATAGCGTTCCGTTTGGGTAATGGCCAGGTCGTACCGCTGATTTTCCCCCATGAAACTTACGAATCGCGTTCGTGTATTTTCTGTATCGTCATATAAATAAAAACGTTCACTCATCACGATGTCCTCCTCTGTTTATGCTTATTTCATCATACCAAACTGAGAGGGGAATTGCAGGATGTACCTGTATGGGTCAGGTGAAATTATGTTAAAATAAAGTGTCAGGTTATTGTTGAAGAGAGAGGTGAGCATCATGTATTTCGTAGACAGGGAAAAGATTGAAGAAATATTGGTCTATATGGATGAGCAGCTAAACATATTCAGCCGTCAAGGACAGTGGGACGCTACTCTGGAAAAGTTGGCCCTTGAAAGGGTTGCCCACGTCATCATTGAATCTGTCCTCGACGTAGGGAACAGCATGATTGACGGATTCATCATGAGGGACCCGGGAAGCTATGAGGATATCATTGATATTCTTCTGGATGAAAAAGTGATCACAGACAAGATGAGTGAAGACTTGAAACGCCTCGTCGAACAGCGTAAATCACTCGTGCAGGAATATACAACGATCGATCACAAGCAAGTACATACCATTCTGGAAGACGTGTTCCATACACTGAACCAGTTCCCGTTACAGGTCCGAAACTACCTTGAAAATGAACTGGGCCCCGTTTCGGCATTCAAAAACTAAACGTATTTGACAGCGCTTTCGTTCATAAGAAGCGCTGTCTTATTTTCTTTAGAGAGTGACTTTTTAACGAAGCAAATAGAAATGTTGGACATACTAACTACACTATATGGAGGTAGATGATGAAAGAGTATAAAGGGTATTTAATCGACTTGGATGGAACGATGTATAAAGGGAAGGAGAAGATTGAAGAAGCGGGGGATTTCGTGAAGCGGCTGCAGGATAAAGGCTTACCTTATCTCTTCGTGACGAACAACTCTTCAAGAAGGCCAGAACAGGTGGCAGAGAAATTGCGGTCATTTGATATACCCGCAACGAAGGAACAGGTATTTACGACATCTATGGCGACAGCACAGTACATGGCGAAGGAAAAGCCTGAAGGAACGGCCTATGTCATCGGTGAAGAAGGAATACGCTCAGCACTTGAAGAGAACGGCATTACACTGAAGGACGATAAACCTGATTTCGTGGTAGTGGGGATTGACCGGGAGATTAATTACGAGAAACTATCCCTCGCTTGCCTGGGGGTGAGAAACGGGGCAACGTTCATTTCAACGAATGGAGACATCGCGATTCCGACTGAAAGGGGATTGCTTCCTGGGAATGGTTCCCTGACGTCTGTTGTGACTGTCTCCACCCAGACCGAACCGATCTTTATCGGTAAGCCCGAGTCCATCATTATGGAACAGGCATTGTCTGTTTTGGGAGTGCCGAAGGAAGACACTCTGATGGTGGGGGATAACTATGATACAGATATCCTCGCGGGAATAAATGCAGGACTCGATACGCTCCTTGTTCATACAGGGGTTACGACAAAAGAGGCGTTGACCAAAAAGCATATTCAACCTACCTATTCAATTGAAACATTGGATCAATGGGATATATAATATAAAAAAGGTGGAGGCTGACTGCAGCCTCCACCTCTTTCATGGCCCTGCTGAGTACTCAAATAGAAGAAAATGTCTTTAATTAGTAACATATTCATAATAGACAACACACGTTTGTATAAGTAAAATAGAACTAGTGTGAAAAGAAGTAAACAAAATACTATTTATACTAAGGGGGACTTTGGTAGTAGCCCTTTTGGTAAAGATATCTGTGCCTCTATAGATATCGTTGTAAGAATAAGTAGTAGGAACGTACATTATACTCCTAATGAATTATTTGGTTTTTTCCTCTAACTAACGATACTTTTTCCATGACGCATATTTGAGTACCCAGAAGGATCATGATGACAACAGAACATGAAATAATGAGTTTTTTTAAAAAATTTTTCGAAATTAAGTGTAAAGGTATTCAACTAGGGTAAACATCAAAGGTAGTAGGGGACTATTAGCATTGATACCTTTTCAATTTCTAACTATTCTTTACGAATGCACACAACTTTAAGAATGAAAGTCACTGTTTCTTATCTTGATTTTCGAAACAATCCACGTCATTTCTAAAGAATTTTTAAAAGGGTAGTGAGGTAATGAGTATTACAGTTACAGGACTTGTCGGAAAGAAAATAAGGCACCATAGAAGAGCAAAAGAAATCACCATACAACAATTAAGTCGCAAATGTGGATTAACGGTTAATTATATTTCGTTGATTGAAAAGGGAGAGGCGAACCCATCTTTGAACAAGCTGTTTGCGATCGTATGCTCGTTGGAGGTCCAATGGGAAGACATCATGCCGACTTGTGAAGAACACCAGGACCTCTACAATCATACGATTCTTTAATGAACTAATTTTCTCTTTTTCATTTCTTGTTCGATCAGAATGATGAATTCATCACTGAGTTTTAACTGTTTTGCTTCTTTATAGGCATCGATAAGGGCTTTGTCACTCAGGAGTTTAATAAGATCTCACCTCGATCATTTTTTAAAACTCATGTTAAATGTGTGATTCTGTAGACTCCGAGAGAGTGAAAGCCTTTTTAGGTGTGTATGTATTTTAGTTTGGCCCTGTATACAACTATAATGAATATAATTACAACTATAGTTGTAATTATATAAAACTATTCGCTGATGTGCAAACATTAAGTTAGTTAAATGGATCTAAATGTTTACACTTTATAATCTTTTAGGGTAGATTGTATCACTTACCTTGTACACTTCTTCCAACACTAAAAATCAGACGACCCAGTCGTCTGATTTGGAATACTTATTCACCCTCATTTTGCGCCCTTCGCCCGGTGTGCCAATCGGCTAGAAGCGGCCGCTGCAATGGCACCTACAATATCATCCAGGAAGGTATGGCACATACCTGATGATTTATCATTCAATCTCTCCAGGATCCCCGGCTTCTGCTTATCGATATATCCGTAGTTCGTGAATCCGATCGAACCGTATACATTCACAATTGAAAAGGCCAGGATTTCATCCACACCATATAATCCTTCATCTACTTCAACAATCGCCTGCAATGGTTCCATCAGCATCTTTTTCTCAGCTAATATATCAAGTTGAATGCCTGTCAGGATGGCGTTCTGTACTTCACGTTTCGTCAATACACGTTCCACGTTATAGACACATTCTTCCAATTCAAGATCAGGATGATACTTCTGTTGGAGGTACATGACTAATTGAGCGATGTCTTCTATTTCGACTCCTCTTTCATGCAGCCATTTACGTGCCGTGCTCTCTAATAAATCCATTGACTCTTTATCCTTCATCTTATTCACCTTTTTCCTTGAAAGATTATAAAACCCCTATTTCGATTAGACGAAGCCTTGTTTTACTCATATGATTCCCAATTGAAAAATAGACATAATAATAGCTTCTGTTCTCATTCTTGCCCATCCATGGATTTGGATATTCATAAATGCTTGGGAATGATGATCCCGGATAGCGCATTTAACACATGAAGAATGAAAAAGAACGGTCATTAAAGATAGGAGAGGTCGGTATGTCTCAAGAGATTTTAATAAACCATTTTGGATTGAATCCTGAGCGGGCATTCTTCGATGGAATGATGGATCGATATATGGTCGGGGGATTAGTATATAGTATTGTGGGTGTATCGAATATGGAACAGGAAACCCTGGTGGAACTCTATAAATTAGCAGAACACCTGAAAAGCACCGGGGACCGGCATGTGTCGACCTTTGTCCAGAGCAATGAGGGGAAATTCCTCGTGGTGGAGAAGGATAAGGATTATGTCGTCCTTCGAAATGAGGGCATAGAGTCCCCGCCTTATCATAAGCTCGGCCGAAAGCTAAGCAAATTCCATTTCAGGGGACGGACCTTTGAGGAGAAAGTGGAAAAAATAAATCGCATGGGACAGTGGAAGAGTCTGTGGGAAAAGCGGATGGCCCAACTGGAAAAAGCCTATTATCAGGTCATTCAGGATCAGCCCGCTGACGAGTTTGAACGCCGGTTTGTCGAGAGTTATCCTTATTATAGTGCGCTTTCGGAAAATGCCATTCAATACCTGGTCGATACGGAGCTTGATGAAGACCCGAAGGCAGAGGACGCCGGAACGATCTGTCATGAGCGGTTTCTCGATTCCACATGGGGGACCGAAATGTGCATACATTTTCCGTTTCAATGGGTATTCGACCACTGCAGCCGGGACATAGCCGAGTGGGTGAGGGAACGATATTTCATGAGGAGCCAAACGTTTCATCCTGAGCTTCAGGAATTCATGAAAGAGTATGAGTCGGTTACACCCCTTTCTCCTTTTTCATGGAGATTGTTGTATTCCCGGTTATTGTTTCCCCTGCATTATTTCGAATGCATCGAGGAGTATTATATTTCACAATCCGAACAGAAGAAAAAGACAGTCGAGGAAAAACTGGAGCGCTATTTGAAAAATTCACATCAATACGAAGCGTTTCTGGCAGACTTTTACCATATGTCCGAAGTGCCGGTGAAAAAATGGGGGATTCCCCTCATAGCGTGGTTGTAATCCAATCTCCCAAAATGGGATGTGCCTTCCCTTTTATGCTAAACTGAAGAAAAGAAAAGTGAAGGCAGGGGGATGTATATGAAGCCATTCATCTATATTACGAGGAAACTTCCTGAGGCCGTGGTCGCGCCATTGATAAAGAATTTCGAAGTGGAGATGTGGGAGCGGGAGGATGCACCGGTACCAAGGGATATACTCTTGAAGAAAGCAGAGAAAGCATCTGCTTTACTTACCATGCTATCGGACAAGGTCGACCGGGAACTCTTACAGGATGCCTCCCAGTTAAAAGTTGTGGCAAATCTTGCGGTGGGCTTTGATAATATCGATCTTGAAGCGGCAAAAGAAAAGGGAGTCACCATTACCAATACACCCGATGTACTGACGGAAACGACGGCGGATTTAACCTTCGCCCTCCTGATGGCAACCGCAAGGCGAATCGTAGAAGCCGACCGGTATATAAAAGAAGGAAAGTGGAAAAGCTGGTCACCCCTTCTCCTTGCCGGAATGGATATTCATCATAAAACAATTGGGATCGTTGGAATGGGAAGTATCGGTGAAGCGGTAGCGAGAAGGGCGAAAGGATTCAATATGGAAGTGCTGTACCATAACCGTTCCTGTAAATCCGAAGCTGAAGAGACACTTGGAGTCCGATACGTGTCATTCGATGACCTTCTTGCCCAATCGGATTTCGTGGTCGTCCTGGCTCCCTTAAATGAGGAAACACAGGGGATGTTCCAAGAAGATCAATTCACTAAGATGAAGGAAACGGCGATCTTCATCAATGCAGCACGTGGAGCCATCGTCAATGAAGCGGCCCTCGAGCAGGCGTTAAAGAGGGGGGACATTGCGGGAGCCGGATTGGATGTATTCGAAACGGAACCAATTAACGAGGATCATCCCCTTCTTCAATTGGATCAAGTCGTTGCCATCCCTCATATCGGAAGCTCTTCCAAAGATACCCGTCATGACATGATGTCCCTGTGTGTAGAGAACATACAGGCCGTCCTTAATGGGGACAACCCGAAAACAGCGGTGAAGTAAAAGAAAAAATCCTGAATCCAATAAAGGATTCAGGATGTAAGGCTATAGCTTGATTAGAATACTTGCTCTACTTCAACGATACCAGGAACTTCTTCCACCAATGCGCGTTCGATTCCTGCTTTTAACGTGATGGTTGAACTTGGGCAGCTTCCGCAAGCACCAAGAAGGCGCAATTTCACAATGCCATCTTCAACGTCTACAAGTTCACAATCTCCACCATCGCGAAGTAGGAACGGACGTAATTTATCTAATACTTCCTGAACGGGTGCAATCATTTCGTTTTCAGCCATAATTATCTACTCCTTTCCTTACTATCTATTATAATGACATATTCGCAAAAAATCTATCAACCTGCAAATGATTGGGCATTTCTTTTTCAAGAAATGTTTCCCATTCCCTTTCCAGAAAGAAAATGGTTCCAACCTTCCTGCTTTTTTTGTAAAATAAACAAAAGAGGGGAACAAGGGGGAGGATCATATGGAACGTAAGCCGGTTGAACTTTACGTATATGGGGCAGAAATACTTTGTCCAAGCTGCGTGAACTTACCATCATCGAAAGAAACCTATGAATGGCTGGAGGCTGCTGTAAGCAGGAAATATCCCGATCAGCCATTTGTCATTAAATATGTGGATATCCACAATCCGCCGGAAGAAGAATCGGTGAAACAATTTGCCTCAAGGGTAGTGGAAGAAGATATGTTCTATCCGGTTGTCTTGTTGGATGGCAAAATTATCGGAGAAGGAAATCCCCGTTTGAAGACGATTTATTCAGAACTTGAGAAGTATGGATATAAAGCGGTTTAAGCCCTGAGTAAGCCCATTTCATTTAGTGAAATGGGCTTTATTTATGTGTAGCGTGAGGCGAATGAATTGATGCAGCACCTCCCTTATCTTATACTGATTGAGAAGACTGACTAGTCAGTTAATTAAAGGAGGAACATGATGAATTCGTTTGAGTCTGTATTTCAGTCCAACTTTAAAAGGGGAGCCTACCCATTTTATTCCCACTTAAGAAATACGGATCCGGTGTTTGCTGCCTGGGAAGATGGTGGTCAAACTACGTGGATCGTCTCTGGGTATGACGATGTGTTAGAACTATTAAAAACCCAATCGTTCATCAAAAATCAATCAAAGGTGTTTTCGGATTCGGACCAACATAACGATTTGCCTCTGGAGGCAAGAGTGTTCCAGCATATGATGCTCGATGTGGATCCACCGGACCATACTCGGCTAAGAAAGCTTGTACAGCCTTATTTCAATCCTAAAAGGATACAGGAGCTTTCACCCAGGATTGAGGCGGTAGCTGATCAACTTATTGACCAAATGAAGGTAAAACAAGGCCCTGTAGACTTGATTGATGAGTTTGCCTTCCCACTTCCCATCATCGTTATTTCCGAACTTCTAGGAGTACCGGTAGAAGACCGGGAAAAGTTCAGGCGCTGGTCGAATACCATCGTATCTGCCTCCGACAATATGAACGCTGATTTTCAAGGAGATGTAAGAGAATTTATCGAATACTTGACGCTTCTCTTTAAGGATAAAAAAGAAAGTCCCAAGGAGGATTTGATTTCAAATTTGATCCTGCATGAGGAAGAAGGGGAACAGCTAACCGAAGATGAACTGTATTCGATGATCGTTCTTCTCATCATTGCAGGTCATGAAACAACTGTTAACCTGATCGGGAACGGGATATACGCCCTCTTTGAACATCCAGACCAATTAGAGAAGCTGAGGAAGGATCACACTCTCATTGAGACGGCAATCGAAGAATCGCTTCGTTTCTATAGTCCGGTTGATTTCTCTACAGCAAGGTGGTCTGCTGATGACATGGATTTTAAGGGGAAACGCATCAGGAGAGGAGACATGGTGCTAGCCTCTATTTCTTCTGCCAACCGTGATGAAAGGAAATTTGTAGGTGCGCAAACATTCGATGTGGCCCGGAAGCCGAATCCCCATATGGCTTTTGGGTATGGAATTCATTTCTGTCTGGGAGCACCCCTTGCAAGGCTTGAAGGAAAGATCGCCTTTGAGAAGCTGTTAAGCGCATTTCCGACAATGACATTTGCCGGAAATTGCGATGAGTCGAATTGGAGGGACATGTTCCTGCTTAGAGGACTAAAGGAATTGCCTGTACATCTGAATGGATAATTAATTTAATAAAAAAAAAGACCCCTACTGTCGACAGTAGGGGTACTTTTATCAACCATTATGATATTTATACATCCACAATACCCCGGATTTCAACAATCGGGCGACACGTCCTGTAATGGAGCGCTCGTTTACCAGTCCAAAACCATGCTTCTTTCCGAGTGAACCAAGGATCCCCTTAAGCTTGATCTTTGGTAGTTCTGCAGGAAGCTCTTCGTTATTCCAGCGCTTCAGTAAAATGGTGACGATTTGTTCTGCCTGCCCTTCAGCAAGTTGTGCACTTGGAGCTTGAGGAAGGCTTGCGCAGTCACCGACCACATACACGTTCTCATCCTGTGGGAGGTTATGATACTTTGTCAAGATGACGCGACCGCTTGCATCCTTTTCCACATCCATATCGCGAACGACCTTGCTCGGTTGAATCCCGGCAGTCCACACGATGGCATCACAGAAAATCTGTTCTTCGTGGTTATGCAGTGTATTCGGTTCTACTCTTGTAATATTGGAATTGTTCACGATTTCTACGCCATTTTCGTCAAACCAACCGTGAACGTAAGAACTTAGACGTTCAGGGAAGGCATTGAGAATGCGTGGTCCACGGTCAAATAATTTAATTTTCAAGTCAGAACGGCTTTCCCTAAGCTCACTGGCAAGTTCAATGCCGCTTAAGCCGGCGCCGACGATCCCGACGATCGAACCCGCAGGAAGATTACAAAGGGTCTGATACGTTTTACGTGACCTTTCAATCGTTTGAATCGAGAACGTATGTTCATCTGCACCCGGTACATTATGATATTTATCCTCACACCCAAGCCCGATGACAAGGTCGTCATAAGGGACGGGATCCTGATCTTTCATACGAACGAGTTTATTCTCCATGTCCACGCCTGAGATATCTCCGTATACATAGGATAACCGGGCATGTTCCGGGAATGATACGCGTACATGCTGATCTGAAATCGTACCGGCAGCAAGCGCATAGTATTCTGTCTTCAAACAGTGATAAGGATTTCTGTCAATCAGGGTAATCGATACATCTTCAGGTAATTGGTTGGGTAACAGGCGAAGAAGGACGCGCATGTTCCCATATCCTCCGCCAAGCAGAACTAATTGTTTCATGGAAATTTCCCCTTTTTGCACTCTACATTATTGTTGAAATAGTGTGTTTGTATATGATTTATATCCCGTTATAGATCGGGACAGGATTAAAGGACAGTCACGCCGGAGCGGGTCCTGACAAAGTAAGCATTTTCAATGTGAAGCATAATTCGAGCTAATTCTACATAAATAAACCTATTAACATTAAAAGTATATCGAAATAAAGGTGTTTTCACAACAGAAATAAGCGAAAATGTTCACAATCTGTTATACCATTACATGGAATACAAATCATTGACGATAATGATAAAAAAAGGTAGCATAACAAAGAGTAGTGAGGTGATGGAATTGAAACCTATTATTGAATTTTGTATTAGCAATCTTGCTAGCGGTGCGCAAAAGGCGCTTGAGATATTAGAAAGAGACCCGAACCTTGATGTCATTGAGTACGGATGCCTGGGATACTGCGGAAAATGCGCCCAGTCCTTTTATGCTCTCGTCAACGGGGAGGTCGTAACAGGCGACACGCCTGAAGAACTGGTGGATGAGATCTATCAATTCCTTGAAGACAACCCGATGTTCTAAACAAAAGCCGGCCCTGACCGGCTTATTTTTTTTGTGGACTGAAAAGATGCTTTGGTCCACCGCTGTTGATTTCCGTGCAAGACTTCGCTTTCCTCGGGCGGAAGGCAAGCCTCCTCGTCGCTAGCGCTCCTGCGGGGTCTTACCTATTCCGCTTTTCCCGTAGGAGTCTTCGTCTTGCACTCCAATCAACAGCTAGAACCGTCTACATACGCTTCCCTACAAAAACAAAAAATCCGAATGATCATTTCAATTAAGAAATTCAAATGATCATTCGGATTTTCTTTTGAATGGAATACTTTTGTTCCTTCCTCTTTTACAAAGGTCTTCTCGCAGAAATTGTTGTCTCCCTGCAGTGTAGAACAATCGTGACAGAGCTTAATAGTAAAAATAAATAAAATGGGATCTTACTATAAGCTAAATGGAAACTGCATATGTTGAAAAATGATGTTTTCTAGACAAACATGTATGGTAATAGATTTAACTTCTATGCCTAGAAAGTTGATTGAAGTTCAAGGTGCTCAACTCCCGCCCCGCGGAAAGCGAGCACCTGCAGCGGAAATCAACCAACACTCGCTACATTAAATATCAACCTTACACAAACTTCATTTCTTTATAGATTTCCCGGATTTCATACCAGCGCTCCCTGGCCATTTCGATGATTTTCGGTTCGGTGGAGAGATGCTGCTTGCCGATGACTTTAGAAAGGTAGGCTACGGCTTCCTCAATCTTATCCTGCCTCCTCAGCAATTCGGCGATGATATACAGAAGCTTCGTTTCGGACATCAAAGAACCTGATGCACCATCTGTTAAATAAGCATCGATGTATTCATGGGCAGCCAGATTAATGAAGCGTCTTTCCTGTTCTTTATCAGCCACCTTTCGATAGAGCCAGGCGGTTCGAAGGTATAACCCTGCTATGGTCACTTTTTTCTCCTTCTTGATCAAAGCGCAGTAGGCGGCCAGTTTATATGTATTGATCGCATCGTCATATGACCTGACGTTCCCATAATCCTGAGGCTGCCAGTGCAGACTGATTTTCTTTTCGAGCTCTGCTTTCAGGACAGGAGGTATGTATGCGGTAAAATCGTCCGTATAAGAAAAACCGCACTGCGGACAGACGGATACATTATAGAGCAAAGGGTTCACTTCGTCAGACTCATACAGGGGACAAAAGTCACTGTCATACCCTGTGAGCTTCACAAAGCGGGATCTGATCCTTGTTGTGTTGTATGAGTGTTTACACGATAGACACTGGGTCTTCTTGTCATAAAATGGTGTCACAACCGTCATGAATCTCACCTCATAATCGGGACTATTTACCTCATTATACCTTGATGAAGGTGAGGGGAACCAGTATTTTTTATTCATAGTGAGTAAAAAGTTGTGTTTAATGAGAATATTCGTATAATTATTCTTCCAATCATTCACCAAAGCCCCATCGGTTGAGTAGTAAAATAGAAAGGAGTATACTAAGTAGTAAGAAATGAAAAGGTTGGGGGTGTAATGAATGAGTGAAGTTGTCATTCTAACAGAAGCCGCTGCCCTTCAGATTAAAGATATGATGAAGGAACATGACGAAACAGATGCCATGTTACGTGTAGCGGTAAAAGGGGGAGGCTGCAGCGGCCTTTCTTATGGTATGGGATTTGAACATGATCTACAGGATGGAGATACAACGACAGAGCAGCACGGAATCAAGCTGGTCGTAGCAAAAAATGATGCAGCCATCTTGAACGGTACGAAAATAGACTACAAGCAGTCCATGATGGGCGGAGGCTTTACCATCGATAATCCGAACGCCATCGCATCATGCGGTTGCGGATCATCATTCGTGACGGCGACGAATAAAGGTACGCCGGAGAATTGCTAAACATAAAAAGGGACGGACCTCACTAAAATTGAGGTCCGTCCCTTTTTCAAGCTTAATGTATGTTTTTAAGTGCTTCTTCTACAGGTGTGTCACCGCTTAAGATTTCGAATACTTTGTGGTTGGTTTCTTCGATGGTTAAAGAGCCCACAAGTACCTTCGCGACATCTGCACGGGGAATGTCACGACTTTTATCCGAGATGCTTGTCGCTGCTTCGATCTTTCCGGTTGCATCATCGAATGAAAGGGATCCGGGGCGTACGATGGTATAGTTCAATCCGCTCTCTTTCAAGTGGGCATCGGCAGCACCCTTGGCTTTTAAATAGAATTGCAATTCATCCGGTCCGCTTGAAGGATTATCGGCCCCCATGGAGCTGAGCATCACAAAACGCTCGATTCCCATCTTCTTCGCATAATCCACTGCTTTCTTAGCACCCTCTTGGTCGATGGCTAACGTCTTGTCATCCCCTGTCGATCCACCACTGCCGGCTGCAAAAATGACGGCATTCACATTTTCAAGGGCATACGAGAAATCCTGCTCAAGATCTGCAACGATCGGTCTTGCTTCCAAGTCTTCCATTTCCTTCGCTTGTTCTGTTTTTCGGATCATGGCTCTCGCGAAATGCTGACTGCTATTTGAAAGCTCTTTTAATATATGGCGGCCAGTGCTGCCGTTTGCTCCAATAACTAACACATTCATTTTACACATCATCCTTTATCTGAAATTTTTTGTCCTACTATTGGTCTACCCATTCAGAATGAAAATAAACAAGGGAGTGGGCGTGGATAATGAAAGAACAGAATGGTTGGAAGGAAGTTGTGATCGCAAACTCTACTATCAATAAAAAAAGCCCAGGATGCGATATCCTGAGCCTTGAATGGTATTAATCCGTAAACATGGACGTACTGTGCATCGGCTGCACCCTTGCTTTTGGATCCATATACGCTTTGGCATTGTTGACGGCTGTCGGGGCCTCACCGAATCCACTTGCAATGAGTTTGACTTTCCCATCATACGTACTGATATCACCGGCTGCATAAATGCCCGGGATATTCGTTTCCATTCTGGAATTGACCACGATTGAATTCTTTTCGATTTCCAGACCCCAATCTTTGATCGGGCCGAGGGAGGAGACAAATCCGAAATTGACAATCAATTCATCAAGGTCGATGATTTCCTTTTCGTCGCCTTTCGTTTCCTCCAGTACGAGCTGATTGATCTTCTCTTCATCGACGACCAACTCGGATGGGACGTATGGTGTTTTCAGTTCAACCGTGGAGTTGTGTAAATTCTCCACGCTGTGCTCATGAGCCCTGAATTTATCACGTCTATGGACGAGATAAACCTTTTCTGCGACCGGCTCAAGCATAAGCGCCCAGTCAACAGCAGAGTCCCCGCCGCCGCAAATGACCACTTTCTTCCCTCTGAAATGCTCGAGGTTATCGACAAAGTAATGAAGGTTTTTTCCTTCAAATTCAGACGCATGTTCGAGTTCCAGGCGGCGTGGCTGGAAGGCGCCGTTTCCTGCCGTGATGATGATCGTTCTGGAAAAGTGGACTTCTTTATCGGTGGTGAGCTTGAACATGCCGTCAGCCTGTTTTTCTACACCTTCCACGGCCTGCTCCAGACAGATCGTCGTTTCGAATTTCGCCATTTGTTCTTTTAAATTATTGACGAGGTCCTGGGCCTTCACTTTAGGAAAACCGGCAACGTCATATATGTATTTCTCAGGATAAAGAGTAGCAAGCTGCCCCCCGAGTTGTGGTAAACTTTCGATGATCTTGACAGATGCTTTTCTCATGCCGCCATAGAACGCTGTAAACAGCCCCGTTGGACCGCCGCCTATGATCGTAATATCATACACTTTTTGATCTTCCTTCAACTTGATCCCTCCAACCATTTAGATATGCTTCTTTTACCTTTATTCTATCACACAGCTTTTGATTATTCCCAATGATAGAAGACGCAGGTTCAGATAAATCAGACTTATCTATGAAAGAGACTACGACTTTTGATTGATTAAACCGGCATTTTTTAAATATTCTTAAGAATTTAATTTCCTATATATATCTTGAAAATGCGAGGCAAAAAGAATATTATGTAATGTAGACATATTGTTAAGAATTTATGACAATTTTCGCATAACTATGGAGTAGTTCGTGAAATATGTCACATACTTTTGTTCTCATATTTTTATACACTATTTCCTTTTTCAATAAGGAAAAAAACATCGCGTTTGATTTGTTTTAGCTTCCTTTTTATAGGGAAAAAGATAATAGTATCAGATTGAACGGGATAAAAACGCATAATGTGGAGGACTCTAAGAGTATCCAAAGCAAATTTATCAAAAAAGGTGGATGTGATTCAGTTGAGAAAGCCAAGAATCGTTGTATTAGGTGCAGGTTATGGTGGATTAATGACGGTAACCCGTCTTCAAAAGCAACTCGGAACAAATGAAGCAGAAATTATTTTAATTAATAAGAACGATTATCACTATGAAACCACTTGGTTACACGAAGCTTCCGCAGGTACGCTTCATCACGACCGTGTGCGCTACGACGTGAAAGATGTTGTCAACACGAGCAAAGTGAACTTCCTGCAAGCGACTGTTGAAGATATCAAAGTGGAAGAGAAGAAAGTCATCACGGGTGAAGGCGAAGTAGAATTCGATTACCTGGTAGTGGCTCTTGGTGCAGAATCCGAGACATTCGGAATTCAAGGCCTTCATGAACATGCATTCATGATTTCGAACATCAACTCTGCCCGTCAAATCCGTGAGCACATTGAATTGCAATTTGCTACGTATAAGAACGAAGGAGAATTGAACGATGAACGCTTGACCATCGTTGTAGGTGGAGCAGGGTTCACTGGTATCGAATTCCTCGGAGAACTGGGTAACCGTGTTCCTGAGCTTTGCCATGAATATGATATCGACCGTAAGAAAGTGCGCATCGTATGTGTGGAAGCTGCACCGATGATCCTTCCTGGATTCGATCCGGAGCTAGTGAAATACGCACGTGCCAAGCTTGAGAAAAAAGGCGTGGAATTCCATATCGGAACTCCACTGAAAGAAGCAAAGGCAGACAGCGTACTCATCTCCAAAGGTGAAGATGAAGTCGAAGAAATCAAAGCTGGTACGATTGTATGGGCTGCAGGTGTTCGTGGTAACTCCATCATCGAAAGAGCTGGAATCGAAAACATGCGTGCCCGCGTGAAAATCAACCGTGATCTTCGCGCGCCTGGACATGACAATATCTTCATCATCGGTGACTGTTCACTGATGATCAATGAAGAAACGGATCGTCCATACCCGCCGACTGCACAGATCGCTATGCAGCAAGGGGAAGTATGTGCCCGTAACATCGCATCTTTACTGCACGGTAAAGAGGATCTGGAATTATTCACTCCGGACATCAAAGGTACCGTATGTTCACTTGGTGAAGATGATGCGATCGGTGTCGTCTACGGTAAGAAAATCACCGGTACGAAAGCTTCCTTCATGAAGAAGGTTGTCGACAACCGTGCTCTTTACATGGTTGGTGGACCATCACTAGTGTTCAAAAAAGGTAAATTCAAGTTCTTTTAAGCCCTAAGGATTATGTATGAAAGCAGAGTGGATTCCACTCTGCTTTTTATTATGGGAGAATATAGACGGAGGTGCTTACAATGAAAAGGGGTAAGGTGTGGCTGGCCGTTGCAGGTCTGGTCATGGATGAGGATGGGAAATGGCTCGTGGTCAAAAAGAAATACAGCGGATTGAAAGGGATGTGGTCCCTGCCTGCAGGATTTGTGAACGCCGGGGAAACCGTCGACGAAGCAGTCATAAGAGAAGTGAAGGAAGAAACGGGATTACATACAACCATTAAAGGGATCATCGGCGTAAGGTCGGGGGTCATCCAGAATGATATCAGCGACAACATGATGATCTTTTTACTGGAGAATGAGGGAATTTCTTCTATTAAAAAAGAAGAAGCTGAGTTGTGGGATGTCCAGTGGAAATCACCCCAGGAACTTTTGGCAGATGAGAAGACATCCGTGATGGTGCATGAGATGATCAAACGAATGAGTTCCATGCAGAAGTTGAATCTGATCGAGGGCATCAATCCCGGTGACCAATTCGCCTACACACAATACCATTTATTTTTATAAAATTCTGTAAATTTTAAGAAAGAAAGAGATAATGAAAGAAAAACACAAATGTATTCGCTTTCTTAAAGGTACATCCCCTTTAACGTCCCTTTTCTTTATTTCGGATAGATGATATATTATCAGAAAATTAAGAAATTAAAGAAAAGGGAGAGGGAAAAATGAGAGCTACTGCGAATGCTAAAACGAAATACTGTCTTTATTGTTCAGGAAAAGGATACTTTCAGTTAGTATTGGGTGGTTCTGAAACGTGTCCGTGCTGCGGAGGCAGCGGGAAACAGAAATAACCCCTAAAGGATAGAGGATGAGAGCAGACCGAACGAAGGTGGATACTTCCCTTGTGGAGTATGGAAGCCGGTGTTGGGTCTGTTTTTTATGTCTGGAAGATAAATAAGTTTATTTTGTGAATAAGTGACAAATCTTTCCCTGAAAATATTGACGCTTACATTTCACTCGGGGTACACTATTCTTTAGTGTTATGGAGGTGTAATTGCTAAAATGCCTATACATGTAATGATTATATCGATGCTTCTATTTTTTGTTCTATTTTTCGGAATAGGATTTTTGTTAAATATGTTACTGCGCATGACATGGATCATGGCCATCATTTATCCGATTGTCGTTATTTTTATCGTGGACGAAGTTCGTTTTATAGATTACTTCCGAAATGCAGGGGAATCTTTTTCAGAACTAGGGACCAGACTCAGCCACTTGGCTGTAGCCGATCTCGTGATTCTCGGAAGCGGCCTCGCAGGTGCCATCCTGTCCGGTATCGTCATGAGAATCCTAAGAGCAAAAGGATATCGAATGTTCTAACCACATCCGTTTAACCGGGAACCTAATTCCCAAGGTTGAACGGATTTTTATTTTGGACGAGTAAAAGTATCGTATCAAAAGCAAGTGGTTGGTTGAATTCCGCTCCAGGTGCTCGCTTTCCGCGGGGTTGGCGGTGAGCCTCCTCGGGCTAAAGCCCTGCGGGGTCTCACCTGTCCAGCGTTTCCCGCAGGAGTCGAGCACCTGCAGCGAGAGTCAACAGTCCATGCATACGTTTTTCACTTCAACAGATAAAATATAAACTGTCATTTCAATTCTAGTTTTGCTAATTATTTTCTCTAAAACAATTGCACCAGGTAGCACACACTCATGTCATAAATAAAAGTTTTTATGTGGTCAATTAGCCATTATACAGTCAGAATATGAAAGCACAGAGTGGATTGAAGCGGAGGGCACTTGACTCCTGCGGGAAATAGAGGAAAGGTCGAGACCCCACAGGGCGCAAGCCCGAGGAGGCTCGACTTCCTCCCCGCCGGAAAGCAAGTGCCTGCAGCGGAAAGGAACGGTCCCTGTTTTAAATAACAACTCATACAATAAAGCTCTTAAAAAGGTTTTATCTAAGTAAGTATTTTAGAAAACGGAACATACTAGTTGAAGTATAGAATCGCTTGTTTTTAAAGGAGTTTTTCACTAAAAGGAAAACCGAAATATTTTCCAAATATTACAACTATTCGATTTTTTTATCAATTTATGCATATATCTCCTCCCGAATGGGAAGTATGTAGGGTGGGAGGAGTGAATACATGAATCTGTTTAAAATTTGGACGAAGAGATTCGTTATGATCAGCTTATTTATCCTTGCACTCGGTACGACCTTTCAATCGGTGTCGGGGGTAGAGGCACAAACCTTTAAAACCTGGATGATGGACAAGGGTGACAGTGATCAAAAGAGTCTCCAAGACAAAGAGCATAAGACAAATCCATTGCATTTGTCATTCAAGTTTCTTAAAAGGTTTACAGGCTATGAGACAAAAGTGTCAGCCAGTGCATCTGCCAAACCTGCCACATTGGAAGAATCCATTGATTGGGATCAATATACGAAACATAAGGTTGTAGCGACCGGCTATACGGCCGGTGTTGAATCGACGGGGAAGGACCCTGGTCATCCCTTATACGGCATTACATATTCAGGAGTGAAAGTGAAGCGTGATCTGTACTCTACGATAGCAGCGGATATCTCCGTCTATCCAATCGGAACCATCCTGTTTATCCCTCACTATGGGTATGGGGTCGTTGCTGATACAGGGAGCGCAATCAAAGGAAATAAATTAGACCTTTATTATGAAACGGTGGACGACGTTTATAATGAATGGGGCAAACAGACACTGGAAGTCTATGTGGTCCAGATGGGTACGGGTGAGCTATCCGAAAAGGACTTGACAGACCTTAATGAGAACAAATCCATGCAGGTTTTCAGGCAGCAGATTTTATCACCTGAAAAAGAATAGAAAAGGGGCACGCAGTCAAACTGCGTGCTTTATTTATTGATGGCCCTGGACTAAAGGTAAGAACTAAGGTGCAATCCGTTTAACAACCGTGTAAATAGGGGAAAAAAGAAAGGGAGAAACGAAACCAAAAGGAGTGGAAGATATGAACAAAAGTCAATACGACAAAATGAAGAATGGAGAAGGCTTCATCGCAGCGCTTGATCAAAGCGGCGGCAGTACACCGAAGGCATTGGCAGGGTATGGAGTGCTAGAGGATTCTTATTCCAATGAAGATGAAATGTTTGATAAGGTCCATGAAATGCGGACGAGGATCATCACTTCCCCATCCTTCAGCCCCGACAGGATCCTCGGGGTCATTCTTTTTGAACAAACGATGGACCGGGAGATCGAAGGTAAATATACAGCGGACTACCTTGCAGACAAAGGCATCGTCCCTTTCCTGAAAGTGGATAAAGGTCTAGCGGAAGAGAAGAATGGTGTCCAGCTCATGAAACCGATCCCCGACTTGGATGAGACCCTTCGCCGTGCCACTGAACGGAAGATTTTCGGCACGAAAATGCGCTCAGTCATCCACGAACCGAACACGGGCGGCATCAAAGAAGTCGTCGATCAGCAGTTCGACTTTGGTAAACGCATCATCGCAGCCGGTTTGGTCCCGATCATCGAACCTGAAGTCAACATCCACAGTGAACAAAAGGAAAAATCTGAAGCCATTCTATGCGAGGAAATCCTGAAGCATTTGAATGAACTATCTGAAGAGGAAAACGTCATGCTGAAGCTGTCGATCCCGTCGAAAGCGAATGCGTATAAAGAATTGGTTGAACATCCACGTGTCGTGCGGGTCGTTGCCCTTTCAGGAGGCTACTCCCGTGATGAAGCTAACGTGAAGCTGAAAGAAAATGACGGAGTAATTGCAAGCTTCTCCCGGGCTTTGGCGGCCGACCTGAGTGCCAATCAATCCGATGAAGAGTTTGATGCTGCGTTGAAGAAGGCTGTTGATTCGATTTATGAGGCTTCAGTTCATAAGAACTGATAAGTTAATGAGAAGTCTTTACGAATAAGAAAAAAAGAACATGCCTGCTCGCTACTAAGTGAGCAGGCATGTTCTTTTATGTTTCATCATATAAATCGGGATGAAGCAACCGGGCAAGTTTCATGGCCCCTTTTAACAGAAGGGGGGATGGCCTGCAATAGAGGGCTTCTTCCAGGACGAAAATCCGGTCTTCCTGTACAGCGTCGAGTGTATCCCAATCAGGGCGGTTCTTTACGATCTCAGGCTTGACCCTGCTTTGCCTGACGCCGACCCATGCCAGGCAGATATAATCCGGATTTCGCTTCAATACGTCCTCCCAATCGGTTTGAACGCTTGCCAGGTCCACATCGTCAAAAAGGTTTCGTGCACCGACCATTGTGCTTAACTCGGTCAGCCAATTGACCCTTCCTGGAGTGAAGACGGGTTTCGGCCACCATTCCCAGTAAAGAGAGGGAGGATGTGAAACCTTTTCCCCGATCGTCTTTAAGCTTTCGACAGTATCGAGGAATTCCTTGCGGCGTTTGATGGCATGCTCCTCGATCCTACAGGCTTTTCCCACCGTCAGGAGATCATCCGCAATATCAGTGAAGCTCTGGGGGTTCAGCGTGATGTGTGGGATATTCCTCTTTTCGAGTTCTTCTATATTTTTCTCCATGCCTGGGACGCTTAAGGATGAAAACACCAGAT
The DNA here is from genome assembly GCF_029834455.1 of Rossellomorea sp. DA94. Taxonomy (NCBI): domain Bacteria; kingdom Bacillati; phylum Bacillota; class Bacilli; order Caryophanales; family Bacillaceae; genus Rossellomorea; species Rossellomorea sp. DA94. The sequence goes on along the minus strand of NZ_CP122397.1, from coordinate 3,826,975 downwards.
CCGGCTTCAATGACTCCAGCTTATCCATATTAATCGATAGATCCGGTCCGAGCTGCGGAAGGGATTTTACCTCTGACGGATAGTCGGAGTAATCATCCACGCCTGCAAGAAGAGGTGTCAATCCCAGGTAATCGATGATTTCTGTATTACTGGGGCAAATGGATACGATTTTCATGATCACACTCCTAGACGATGAATAGATAATGAAGCAGAAGGGTCAGGATGATTCCTGAAAGTCCCCCGAAGAATACCTCAATCGGTTTGTGGCCGAGTAATTCCTTCAGCTCCTTGCGCTTCTCTTGTTCAGGTTTGTTCTGCCAGCCTTTAGCCTCTGACATGAATCTCTGGAAGTCCACCATCAATTGATTGAGAACGATCGCCTGTTCTCCTGCCTGCCTTCTTACACCCGTTGCATCAAACATCGTAATGATGGCAAACATGGCAGATACGGCGAAGATAGGGGAAGAGAGTCCCACCTCAAGGGCAACCCCGGTAGATAATGCCGTCACGGCCGCTGAATGGGAACTAGGCATCCCTCCTGTTGAGGTGATCAATGACCAGTTCCATTCCCTCGTCGCGATAAACTGTATGGGAACCTTTACAAACTGAGCAAAAAAGATCGAAAATAAAGACGCCCATAATGGAAAATTAAACAGTACTTCCATGCTGTGAAATGCCACCCCTTCAATAGTTTGAATAAAAATAATGTTCTCATTATACCATACCCCATCCACCCCTCGTATAACTTTGAGGAGCAGATTGTTAGAAAGTCGAAATAATTGGACATCTTCGCTATAATAGAGAATGGAGGTGTCTGTGAACATGAAATTTTCAATCAATCAAAATGAAGTAACCAATGCGAATGGAGAATGCCTGGTCGTAGGTATTTACAATCAGCCAACATTCGAAGGAGAGCTGAAAGAGCTCGATCATAAGTTTGAAGGCTATCTTACACAGCTTGTGAAGGATGGGGACATTTCTTCCAAGCACAAGAAAGTATCCAAGATACATACGTTTGGAAAACTTGACGCAAAAAGAATCGTATTCGTAGGACTTGGAAAACACAAAGAGCTGACATTCGATCTTTTAAAAGAATCATTGGGCTCTGCGTCCAAAACCTTAAAAAATATGAAAGTGTCCTCGTTTTCAGTCGCACTGGATACATTTGTTTCTGAGGAGATGGTGGCAACGGATGTGGCCCATGCCTTCATGGAAGCCTTTACGATGTCTACATATGAATTCGACGGTTATAAGAAAAAATCAAATGAACCGGAAGTACATGTAGAAGCGATCGAATTTTTTACAAAAGGAGATTCGAAGGAAGTCGAGACGGCTTTACACATTGGTTCTGCCTTCGGGAATGGAGTAAACTCAGCCCGTACACTGGTGAATACACCTGGTAATCTATTAACTTCTACAAAATTGGCAGAGTACGCTCTGGAATTGGCAGAAAGATACAGCTTTGAGGTGGAAATCCTCGACAAGGAAGAAATGGAGCACCTTGGAATGGGCGCACTTCTTGCCGTGAATCAGGGATCCGTGGAACCTCCGAAGATGATCGTCCTTAAGTACAACGGGAAAGAGGATTGGAAGGATGTCATCGGTTTAGTCGGAAAAGGGATCACGTTTGACACAGGCGGCTATTCCCTGAAGCCCAAAGATGGAATCGTCGGTATGAAAACCGATATGGGCGGTGCAGCTGCAGTACTCGGTGCCATGGAAATCATCGGTGAAATCAAACCGGAACAAAACGTCGTTGCCGTCATCCCGTCCACGGACAATATGGTGAGCGGCTCTGCATTCAAGCCTGACGATGTGATTACCTCCATGAGCGGTAAGACCATCGAAGTGTTGAACACGGACGCAGAGGGGCGTCTCGCGCTTGCTGACGGCATGACCTATGCAAAGCATCAAGGAGCCAACTATTTAGTGGACGTTGCAACCTTGACTGGTGGAGTCATCGTGGCTCTCGGTGAGGATAAAACTGGTGCCCTCACGAATCATGAAGCATTCTTCGAGCAGGTGCTGGAAGCTTCAGGGGAATCAGGTGAATTTATCTGGCGCCTTCCTTATACGGAAAATGATAAAAAGCGCGTCCGTGGAAGTGATATTGCCGATTTGAACAATTCACCGGGACGCGCCGGCCATGCCATCATGGGTGGAGCGTTCGTCGGTGAATTCGCCGAAGGCCTGCCTTGGGTACATTTGGACATCGCAGGGACGGCTACCACGAAAGGAAGCCATGATCTCGGTCCATCAGGTGCTACAGGCGTCATGGCAAGAACCCTTGCCTTACTGGTCGAACGTTTTGTACCGCTAGAAAAATAACGTCAGTTGCACGACGGAAGAGTCTTGTTTCAGTGCCGGAGATTTCAGGCGCTGGAAGGAGGCTCGTTTTTTTATGGAGGATTTGGTGAGATGTGTTTTCGGTGGGAGGGAATCCAGCCGATATGACGAAAGATCCGGCCGAATCGGAACCAAATCCAGCCGAAATATGAAAAAATCCAGCCAATTAACATATAATGGATCCCACACAGCCCTTGCCGGACCCTCCTCCACGCGCCATCACCACACACAAACCTATGAAAAAATTCCCGCTCCATCTTTCACCCTGCTAAAGTGTTGACAAACTCTCTTTATCTTGTTAAAGTTGAAATCGTGATTTTATTACTCTACCAATTTAGCGAATTAAAGCAACAGAACGATAACGATACATCAAGATATTAAGGAGGAAGCAGTTATGAACGCAGTTGTGATAGCGGTTCTTGTCATGCTCGTATTGAGCCTTGCGCGGGTGAACGTAGTATTCGCTCTGATTACTGGTGCGCTGGTCGGGGGACTGACGGGCGGACTGGGATTGGACGAGACGATATCCGTCTTTACAGAGGGAATAAGCGGTGGGGCGAGCATCGCGTTAAGTTATGCATTACTAGGGGGATTCGCCGTCGCGATTTCATATACGGGAATTCCGAATCTGCTCGTGGACTGGGTGTTAAAGGTCGTCGGGAAAAAAGGAGATTCAAGAAAGACAGCCCTTTCGAAAGCACTTATTGTCATTTCTATTTTAATCATGGCTTGTTTTTCTCAGAATGTGATTCCGATTCACATCGCTTTTATTCCGATTCTCATCCCGCCATTATTGAAGGTGATGACGGAGTTGCGTATCGATAGACGTTTGATCGCATCGGTGATTACGTTTGGATTGACGGCTCCGTATATTCTACTACCGGTAGGTTTTGGATTGCAATTCCATGAAATCATCGCTCAGAACATGGCATCAAGTGGAATGGAAATCAACATGGGCGATATTCCGAAAGCCATGCTTCTCCCTGTAGGAGGAATGGTGATCGGGTTACTGATTGCTGTGTTTGTGAGTTATCGCAAACCGAGGGATTACAATGAAGCGGAAGAAGTCGTTGCCGATGAAAAGGTTGTTTACAATAAAAGAGCGATGGTTTTCGCTCTCATTTCCATCGTAGTGGCCTTATACGTTCAGCTTCAGTTGGAATCGATGATCTTTGGGGCACTGGCAGGTATTGCCGTCCTGTATCTTTCAGGCTCGGTTAAATGGAAAGAAGCAGACGGATTGCTGAATGATGGAATGAAAATGATGGCCTTTATCGGCTTTGTCATGATCACGGCATCCGGATTTGCAGCAGTGGTAACGGAAACAGGAGATGTAGAAACATTGGTTAAGGCAACGGCTGATGTCATCGGCGGCAACCAGGCTTTGGCTGCCCTCATCATGCTTGTCGTCGGGCTACTGGTGACAATGGGGATCGGTTCTTCATTTGCCACCATTCCTATCATAGCAGCCATCTTCGTCCCACTTGCCATGGAGCTTGGATTCAGCCCTCTCGCAACGATTGCGATTGTCGGAACAGCAGGTGCCCTTGGTGACGCAGGGTCGCCGGCATCAGACAGTACGCTTGGACCGACGGCGGGACTGAATGCCGATGGACAGCATAACCACATTTGGGATACATGTGTCCCAACCTTTTTACACTATAATATTCCATTGATCCTGTTCGGTTGGATCGCAGCGATCATTTTATAAAGAAAAGAAGCGGGGGCTCCCTCGCTTCTTTTTTGATGCATCAGTAATCATTCCCCATCACATCCAACGAATAATCACGATTAAATGGCAGCAATCCACCTGTCCAAGCTTTTCGTCAAAGACGAGGCGGACGCCATCGGGATTGAACGATACAATCGGCTGTACCCTTGTACCAATGGTTTGAAGTAATTTATGTACTTCAGGTACGTTTGATTGCTGTGCTGCATTCATGAATTTCGAGGAGAAGTCTTTGGATGTGTTGATTTTCTGAAGCACTTTTTGGGCATCTCCCAGTAAGTTCAACGTTTTACCTGCCGAAGACATGAATGTTTTGGTTTCGACAGGAGGGTAGTTCCGATGATGGGAGGGAAAGGGTTGTGCCCTCGAGTGGATCGGTGAGTAGGGGCGTTGAACTGGTGGATAAAAAGGGTGGTACCGATACATAACAGAAAACCCCTTTCGTTAAAAATGCTCTAAGGATATGTATGAAACTGTTCAACGGATTATTCATGGATTAAACGCAGGACGGTTAGGGCAGGGAAAATAGAGGATTTTCAAGCACTTTCTCGAAAAGGTAGTAGAGAAGACTATGATATGGAGGAATTCACGTGAATACAGAGAATACATTGATCAGTGCGTTAGGGATTGAATTTGTAGAATTAGGAAAGGGGAAGGTCATTGCGACGATGCCGGTGAATGAACAGACGAGACAGCCGTTCGGCTTCCTTCATGGCGGGGCTTCGGTGGCACTTGCAGAAACGGTAGCGAGTGTAGGGGCGGTACAATTGATCGATCTGGATAAAGAAATATGCTTCGGCCTTGAAATCAATGCGAATCATATTAAAGCGAAGCGTGAAGGGATCGTCACGGCGACGGGAACGGTCATGCATCAGGGCAGGACCACCATGGTATGGGACATCAAACTTACAGATGAGGACGATCAATTGATCTGTGTATCGCGCTGCACGATGGCAGTGGTACCGAAACGCTGACCGTACACACCCTTATGTTTATTCAGTGAAAAAATGGGAAATCAATTACTAACCAATACATTAGGAGGCCATACAAATGAGTTGGACAAAAAATGATTATCCTGCTTCACTGAAGAACCTGCCAAGAGACGTACGGAACAAAGCCATTGAGATAGCCAATGCCCTCTTGGATGAAGGGTATGAAGAAGGAAGGGCCATTGCCATCGCCACTGACCGTGCCCATCAGTCTGAAGAAGGGAGTACACCGGATAAGACAGAATATCACGTCACCCCCCATGACGACGGCTGGCAGTTGAAGAAGGCCGACGGAAAGAGGGCCATCCTGGTTGAGAGTACAAAGGACAAACTCCTATCGAAAGCGAAAGATTATGTGACGGATCATTCCGGGACACTGGTTGTGCATAAACAGGATGGAAGCGTGGAAGATCACTTGTATCAGCGCTAGGAAATAGAAAAAGGCTTGACCCTTGATAAAATAGGGTCAAGCCTTTTTGCTTCCTCATTGACTGTTCTGACGCTCATATTGTTCTTTATCCTTTAAGTCATCCCTTACACTTTTGTCCCAAAGTTTGACGCCGGTATTATAGGCGGCACGCGAGATGAGGTGGCCGGAAACCGGCGCTGTGATAAAGATGAAGACGATGGCCAGGATCAGTCTTGAATTGAAATGACCATGCTCCAGGTAAAAGTAAAGAAAGGTGGCGAGCAGGATCGACATGACCCCGAGCGTCGCACTTTTAGAAGCAGCATGATTTCTCGTATATACATCAGGAAGTCTCAATACGCCGAAAGCCGTAACCAGGCTGAGAAATCCTCCAATGACTAAAAAGAATCCAATGAAAAATCTAATGATCTCGCTCACGTTCGATGATCTCCCCTTTCTCCAGGAACTTTGAAAAGGCGACGGTTCCGATGAAAGCAAGGATTCCGAGAAGCAGGATCACTTCTAGAAAAGCGTACGTATCGAGCATCATCGAAACGAGTGCAATGATGGCGATCAGGTTGATCCCGATCGCATCGAGTGCCACTACACGGTCAGGGATAGTTGGACCTTTCACCACTCGGTAAACGAGGCCGAGCATGGATATGGAGACGCATAATAACGTGATTTGAAAGATCAGATGTAACATTAGCGGCTCACCTCCATGATGGCTTTTTCAAAAGAATCCTTTATTTCGTTAATGGCTTCATCCACATCCGGCATATCGATGGCATGTACATAAAGAATCTTCTTGTCGTACGATACATCCATGACCAGCGTCCCGGGTGTCAGTGTGATCAAATTCGCCAAGAGCGTGATCTCCCAATCGGACTTTAATTCTGTCGGTAAAGCGAAGATGCCCGGCTGGAAGTCCAACTTCGGTTTCAAAACCGTTTTTAAAACCGAGATATTTGCCATGATCAGTTCCTTCAGGAAGAGGAAGAATAAACTGATCACGGCAGCCACCCGTAATAAATAAAACCGTGAGTTGAAAAATCTTCTGAATGCAAAGATAACAAGCAATCCTAGTAAAAAGCCAATAAAGAATGACTGAGAAGTAAAGGATACCGAAAGAAACATCCAGACAAAGGCCAGGAAAAAGTTTAATAATATTTGAAAAGCCATTCTACATTACTCCTTTAACACTGCGTCTATATAGAGATTCGGATTTACCAGTACTTCAGTTGCTTGTGAAAAGAGTGGACGCATCGCTTCTGCACCAAGGCCATAAACGACAGCCAGCACGACAAGTACAGCAGACGTCATCCATAAGTAACGGGCGTCTCCCTTTGATACTCCGTTATATTCCTTCGGAGTTCCCCATATGCCATTCAGGAAGATCTTGATGACAGAGTAGAGCACCAACAGACTGGATGCGAGGACGACTCCTGCCCCTACATAGGCTCCTGCGGCAAAGCTTCCCCGCACGATTAAGAATTTCCCGATAAAACCGCTTAAAGGCGGGATGCCGGCAAGGGAGAATGCGGCAACGAGGAATGTCCACCCGAGCCAAGGATAGTGCTTGATGAGTCCCCCCATTTTCTTCAAATTGGCCGTGCCTGTGATGGCAATCATGACGCCGACCAGAAGGAATAAAGCTGCCTTGATGATCATGTCATGAACGAGGTAATAAATGGCACCCTCCAGTGCTTCAGGGTTCATCGTCGATACTCCGAACAGAATCACACCGACAGCAATGACGATGTTATAAATGATGATCTTCTTAACATCCCAATAGGCTATGGCACCGATACAGCCGAGCACCATGGTTAGGATGGCGAGTATGCTCAGGATCTCATGAGTAAATCCGGTATAGTGATAGAAAAATAACGTGTATGTCCGGATAATCGAATAAACGCCTACCTTCGTAAGCAGGGCTCCGAACAGAGCGAGCACCGGTGTCGGTGGCGCATAGTAAGAGCCCGGCAGCCAGAAGTAAAGAGGAAAGATCGCACCTTTAAGGCCAAAGACCAATAGGAACAGGATAGCGATCGCCGTGATGATGCCAGGCTGATCCACTTCGGCGATTTTCCTTGAAATATCCGCCATATTCAGCGTTCCAACGACTGAATACAAGTAAGCAACGGTAATGACGAATAGTGCGGAGGAAATGACATTCACGAGAATGTATTTTATTCCTTCACGTAGCTGCGCCTTCGTTCCGCCGAGGACCAGCAGAACATACGAGCTCATGAGCATGACTTCGAAAAAGACGAATAGGTTGAAGATATCGCCTGTCGTGAAAGCCCCGTTCACTCCGACCAATAGGAACTGAACGACAGGATAATAGTAGAATCGCTCCCTGTCCACCCCGATCGACTTAAACGAGTAGAGAAGCACGATAAAGGCTATGATACTTGTCGTAGTCACAAGTAAGGCAGAGAGCATGTCGGAAACGAGAGTGATTCCAAAAGGAGCCTCCCAGCTTCCGAGATTCACCGTCTGGATTCCATCATGGTGAACCGTATTGATCAGAACGAGGGATGCTGCTACAGTTCCCAGTGTTGACAGGGCTGAAATCCCTCGTTGCAGCTTCACATATTTGCTGATAAACATTAAGATAATCGCCGTAAATAACGGGATTAGAATCGGTAGTATTAATAAGTTAGTCATTTCCTTCGTTACCTCTCATCTGATCCATATTATCCGTGCCAAGCTCCTGATATGCCCGATAAGCGAGAACGAGGAAGAAAGCTGTCACTCCAAAGCTGATTACGATTGCCGTCAGGATCAATGCCTGTGGCAAAGGATCGACATACGATTCAGCATGTTCCCCGAGAAGAGGGGCAGCTCCCCCTTTAAGGCCACTCACGGAAAGGATCAATAAATGGGCACCGTGGCTTAACAGGGCTGTCCCGATGATGATCCGGAGCAAGCTCTTGGATAACATTAAGTACACGGCGCTTGTAAATAGGATTCCGACGACGACGGCCATGATGATTTCCATTATTCGCTCACCCCAATCGTTTGAATGATGGTCATGGTGACCCCGATGACCACCAGATAGACGCCTGTATCAAAGAGAACCGCTGTGTGCAGCGATGTCTTCCCTAACAGGGGTAGGTAAAAATAATCGTACGCGTGGGTGAGGAACGGAACATCGAATAATAAAGCCCCCGCACCCGTGGCCACTGAAAAGAACAGGCCGATCGCCGTGATGATCTTGTAGTCCACCGGTAAGATGGTGGCGACGGTCTTGATGTCATAAGCGAGTAACAGTAATACAATGGCTCCCGACGTCATCAAACCCCCGATGAATCCTCCCCCCGGTGTGTAGTGACCCGAGAAGAAAAGGCGCAGCGAGAACAGGATGATGATGAATGCGACCACATTGGTGACGGTCTGCAGGATGACATCATTCGTTTTTACTTTTGTTTTCATCCTTCATCCCTCCTTGTAAGGCGCAATTTGATCATGGAGAATATGCCGAGTGCCGCAATCGCCAAGACGCAAATTTCAAACATCGTATCAAACCCACGGAAGTCTACGAGGATAACGTTGACCATGTTTTCCCCGCCGGCTTTATCATGGGTATTCTCAATATAATACTTCGAAATGGACTCAAACATTTTCGAACTGTAGGAAGAGATGGCAAATAATGCGACGACCACTCCGACCCCGATCGATATGAGTGCATTCCCTAATTTAAACCGCATGCGTTCTTCATGCCTGCTTAATTTAGGCAGGTGATAGAAGCAAAGTAAGAACAGGGCCACCGACACGGTTTCAATGACAAGCTGTGTCAGGGCCAGGTCCGGGGCGCGGAATAATACAAAGAATAGTGAAACGGTATATCCTGCAGCTCCAAGCGAAATGATGGACGTCAGTCGTGATTTCGCAAACAGGATCGTGACAGAACTGATGACAAGGAGAAGCGCGATGGCAATCTCATAGACTCCGACTGGAGCAACTTCTTCCAAATTGATGGCGAACGCCCCATTGAACCACATCGCAAACAATGATATGGCAATCAAGAAGGAGAAGATGTACACCAGATACGTACGGATAAACCCTGTCATATAGCCACTTGTAAAGTTTTGTGCGCCACGCTCACTCATGATGAGACCTCCATCATAGAAAGAATTCAGCGTGAAGCGCTCAGGGATCCATTTGTACACCTTTTTCCATGAAGGAAGGAGGAGATACAACAGGATACCGAATAGGATGACCCCGAATGTCATGAATAGCTCAGGTGTAAATCCATGCCAGAACGAAATATGTGTTTCTACCTCATGTCCCTCTTGGATCAGGCTTGGCGTGATGGCCTCCACTGCCGGTGCGATGATCCGCTCTGACAGGATATTCGGGAAGAAACCGAAGATGACCACGAGTGAAGCCAGGATGATCGGTGAGATCAACATTCCAAGTGGGGCTTCATGGGGTTTCTTTTCAAGCTTTTCCGGCTGATGCTTCCCGGTAAAGGTTTTGAAAACCAGGATCATGCTGTAAATGAACGTGAACACACTTCCGACCCACGCAAGGAGCGGGAAGAGCAAGCCGAATGTATCCAGGTTGAAAATATCCATTTCAAGGACCCTGACCATTCCAGTAAAGAACATCTCCTTGGAAAGGAACCCGTTGAACGGAGGGAGCCCTGCCATGGAGAATGCTCCGATGATGGCAATGGTGAACGTGATGGGCATGAAGTTCATCAGCCCGCCAAGTTTTCGGATATCCCGGGTACCCGTTTCATGATCAATGATCCCGACGACCATGAATAAACTTCCTTTGAAGGTCGCGTGGTTGATCAAATGGAATACAGCGGCAAGTGTTGCCACCATATAAATGTTATCATCAAGCTCTGTGTAGTGAAGAGCCGCCGCTCCCACTCCCAACAGGGACATGATGAGACCCAGTTGACTGACGGTGGAAAAGGCGAGGATTCCTTTCAGGTCCGTTTGTTTCACGGCGTTGAAAGAACCCCAGAATAAAGTGAAAATCCCGACGCCGCCGACGAGCCACAGCCATACGCTTGATTCTGCGAATACCGGGCTTAAGCGGGCGACAAGATAAATACCTGCTTTAACCATCGTGGCAGAGTGCAGATAGGCACTGACGGGTGTAGGTGCTTCCATGGCATCGGGCAGCCAGATGTGGAATGGGAACTGAGCTGATTTCGTGAAAGCTCCCAATAGTACCAGAAGCAAGGCAGGAAGGAAAAATGCCTGTGTCATAAGCTGATCAGCTTGTCCGACCAATTCCCTGATGCTGAAAGTCCCGCCCATGAGATATAAGAGCAGGAATCCTCCAAGCATGCTGAGTCCCCCGAATACCGTGATGAGCATGGATTTTTGTGCTCCGTATCTGGAACGTTCCCGGTGATACCAGTACCCGATCAATAAGAATGATGAAATGGAAGTGAATTCCCAGAACATATAAAGGACGATCAGGTTGTCGGAAAGGACAACGCCCAACATCGCTCCCATGAACATCATTAAGTACACATAAAAATTATGTAATTGCTCCTTCTTCTTGTCTAAGTAATAAATGGAGTAAAGGACAACCAGTGAACCGATCCCCGTGATGAGCATGGCGAACAGCAATCCAAGACCATCTACGTAAGCGGTGAAGTTGATCCCGAAGGAAGGCATCCACTCCAAGGTTTCCTTGACGGTATCCCCATTTCTTGTAATGGAGATGAATTGAAAAAAGTACGTGAATAAAGCTGCCGGCAATAATAGTACGAACCAGCCGGTATGTACATTCCGAAATGCTTTATATAGAAATGGAATAAGTATCGCAAATAAAAAAGGCGATACAATTGCCCAATGTAATAAAGTCATTTAAAACCCCCCTCTTATCATAATCGTTTATTCTCAACATGGTCTCATGTCAACCCTATACATCATTCGGCAACATTCTTCCTTACTCGACCGAAGCTGAACCCTAAAAAGCATTATAACGTAAAAAATAAATGCTTGCATTACTCAGCATCCCATACATATCACAACTTTCAAGAAGTATTAAATATGAAGATACGTGGAAATGCACGTGGAAAATTTGTTGGATTTTCTCCTCGAATTCCGACACTTCCAGAATAGTTTCGGTCAAATTGGAGAATCCTATCCATAAGGTGGTGAAGTTATGAAAAAGAAAACAGTAGCGGTTACGACCATATTTTTTGCTTTTTTTGGCTTTGCGTGGATGGTGGAAACCGAGGACCGATTTAATCGGGGGTTCATTGAGACAGAAGACCCGACGAGTATGAATATCAAACCGGTTCAATATGGTGAAACGGAAGAAGTGGAAGAGGAAATAACGAAAGAACCCGCACGCGGGAGACAACCATTTGGATCGAGGGAATATATCAGGGTGGTACCCCATTCTCATTCCCTTCAATGAAACGGCCCTTTCTTCCATAACAGAAGGGGCGTTTTTTTGTTTAATGTCCGACAGGGGTAGATAGGTATATAGTCATTGTCCCTTCTGTTTCTATACCCTTTTCAAGCTATCCATAAACGATTATGATGAGAGTGGATGAAGAATCGTTATGGGAGAGTTTCTAAGTGAAAAATACATACTTAACAAGTTATTTACCCCTTTTTTCGATACTATTGTTTAGTCTCACGTTTTCCGTTTATGGAGTGGGAGTCTTCGTGGACGTATTTAAAAAAATCGGTGTCTACCCGGGCATGAGGGAATTTTTATCCGATATACAGCTTAAGCTTGCCATTTTGATCCTGTTAATGGTCGCCTTCTTCATGGTGTTCGCGGCTTTAAAACTGATTGCGGAAACCATTAACGGGGTCTCCATGCTGTTTTTTGCCACGGATTCGGATGGGCAGTTGTATAATCTTGTCCGTACAGGCTCGATGATTTACTTCATCGGGGGCTTGGTGTCTGTGGTGAGCCTTAAGTCTTTTATAGGGCTTTTCATCATTTTTGCCCTAAGCTCACTCGCTTATTTTATCTACTTTGTGTATAAAATAAGTCCGTCCCTCTCGAAATGGGGGATCTTCGGAGTGGTGAGTTTGCAGGTATTCTCATGGTCTTCGTTATTTTTGACGATCTTCTTTGTTTTTTTGAAGCTCTATAACGGAGTGATGGCAAGCCTCCCGATTATGTCGAAGGTGAAATTATAATAGAAAAAGCGTCTTCAGCACATGCTGCAGACGCTTTTTTACTATAAAGTCATTCCATGATTTCCTGCCAGACTTTATGGCTTGGACGCTGGCGTTCGATTTCACTCATATCACGGGGGATATCATGGCCGACCCAAACGCCTGTCGTAAGGGTGTCGGTCAAACCCATCACCCAGTAATCATGATAGTTATTGGTCGTGCCGGTTTTGATCCCTACATATGGCTTGGATACATACGCGGCTCTTCCGGTTCCTGATGTCGCCCCTTCATTGAGCATTTTTCTTACTTTGGCAGTGGTGTCTGCCGACCAGACTTTCTTCGGGTCCTTTTTCCATTGATAAAGAATCTTTCCGTGACTGTCACTGACGGAAATGATGGCATGACTCTCCTGATAACGGCCGTCAATAAAAGAGGTATAGGCATCCGTCAATTCCAGGGGACTCATTCCATAAGTGAATCCGCCAATGGAAGAGGCGAAGGTTTTATCTTCTTTGATCACCCTTTCAAAGGAAAAAGGGGAGATGGATTGGAAGGCTTTATCTATGCCGACTTTTTCCATGAGACGAAGCGCCGAGCCGTTATAGGATTGTGCCAGGGATTGTTTCAATGTCACCGTACCGGGCTGGATTCCTCCATAGTTGATCGGACAATACTCGCCGACACAGTATTGATTGGCATTGACTTTGTCATTGATCCCGGCCTTGAATGTCTCTATATAGGGACCGTACACGAGCAGCGGTTTGATAACCGAACCGGGCTGCCTGAAGGCTTGAAACGCATGATTGAAATTATATTTCTGGTAGTCCCTGCCCCCGGAGAGGGCGACAATCATCCGGGACTTGTTGTCGATGGTGACGGTGGCACCCTGTAAGTCTTCACTCAGCTGATCATTCAAAGCCCGAACACTTTTTTGTTGAAGAGCTGGCTTCAACGCCGTTTGAATCCTGACACCTGAGGAAATCACGTCTTGAAATCGTTCCTCGAGCTTCCCGGTGATCCGATTCCTTTCCTCTTCAGAAGCCGCGTTCTCCAGTTCCAGCTTATAGCCTTCGTTTAGAGCGATCAGTTCCTTCAGCTCGTTTTCTACATAAAAGGCATAGTCGGGATAGAGGTCAGTCTTCTTGCGGACGTTCAGGGTGATCGGCATTTTCTTTAATGTCTCCGCTTCATCCTTCGATAACTTTGACGTGTTTACAAGAATATCGAGAAGACGCTCCTGACGAACCTTCGTTTGATCGAAGTGGTCAAGGGGATCATATTTACCTGGATTATTCGGGATCGAAGCGATGAACGCCATCTCCGCCTGGTTAAGTTCGGTGACACTTTTTTGAAAATAGTATTGGGAGGCTGTTTCAATCCCATATACTCCATTACTGAAGTAAATGACGTTCATATATAACTCAAGTATTTCATCCTTTGATAAGGATTGTTCAATTTCATGGGCATAAAACAACTCTGTCAGTTTACGATTATAGGTTTTCTCCTGTCCCAGATACAGGTTCCGGGCGAGCTGCTGGGTAATGGTGCTCCCGCCCTGCTGGATATGGGTGAACACCAGATTTTTCACGACGGCCCGGAGGATTGCGCCAGCATCGAAACCGACGTGTTCGTAAAAATGCTGATCTTCAGATGCGACCAGAATATCCTTTAGGAATGGGGGAATCTTCTCGTCCGGCACATATAGACGGTAAGGGCGGTTCACTTCTGAAAAGACCTTACCGTCCCCATCAAGGAGTAAGCTTGTACGATTCAGGTCGATGGAATCGGTACTCACGGCATGCTCCAACTCCTGTTGAAAGCTTTGTACCTTGTTCCATTCACCCGTCGCAAAAAATAACGTGGTGAAGAAGATGAGCATAAAACTAATCACCGTTATATAACCTGCAAAAACTCTCATATTTCACTCTACTTTTCTAGTAATCTTTCACATGACTTGGGGTTTGAGAATGATGTATACTCCACCATAATAATCCAAATGCCCCCAAGAATAAAGCACCTGTTACATAAAAAACGGAAGAAATGCCAATATATCCGGATACGACTCCTCCAAAGGCAGGTCCGATTACATTACCAAGGAACCGGAAGCTTTGATTATATCCAAGGACTTCCCCCTGCATACTCAAAGGCGCTTCCTGACGGATGTATGCTGTGACGCATGGAATCATGCCGCCGATTGCAATTCCGAACAGAAACCGGAAAAGGACAAGCTGCCATAGCTCGACAGCCAGGGCCTGTGGAACGATGAAGATAGATGCGAGAACGAGAAGGATGGATAAAACCTTTTCGTACCCGATATCGTCACCAAGCTTTCCCCACCGTCTGGTTGCAATCAAATTCCCGAATCCTGTAGCGGAAAAGGCGATTCCCGCTAAAAATGCCAGATTACTAGAAGAAGTGAGTTCATCAACATACAAAGCGAGAAGCGGCTGTATGCTGAAGTTCGCCACTTGAATCAGGCAGGATAGGATAAGGACCGTCACGAGTAATTTATGACTGAAGATATGCTGCAGGACTTCTTTACTCGAGTATTTGTTTCGTTGATCCCGTTGTTCCCTGCTTCTTTGTTCATCGATGCCGAAAAGGACGACGGTCGCAGCAGTGGCAATGGCGATGGAAGTGAAGATGAATGTGTAGGAAAAACCCACATTGTCTGCTAACAGTCCTCCAATCACCGGCCCGAATAAACCGCCTGATACGGTTCCCATCTGAAGGGTGCCAAGTGTCCTTCCCGCTTCTTCCTTAGGTGTCTGGGAGGAAATGAGGGCCATCGATGTAGGGATGAACCCTGTCACCGCACCCATGATCCCCCGCAGGATGAACAGTCCCCCGACGGAATGCATGAATCCCATTAAGAAGATGGACGTTGCAATCCCGTATCCTGTGATGAGGAGGATCGGTTTATACCCAAAACGATCCCCGATCCGACCCCATAAGGGAGATATGAAGAACGCCGTTAGAAATGTAACTCCAAAGACAAAACCTGACCAGCGCTGTACATATTCGTGACTGTAAGTGCCAAAGGTTTCAATGTAAAGAGATAAAAAAGGCAGCACCATGGTTGCGCTGGCCGCCACCAGAAAATTGGCCATGAGCATGATGGTTAAATTCTTTCTTTTTTGTGAAATGATTAACACCTTCTATTTGATTTTTTATTTCGTATACCTAAATATTCATTTTATTAAAGATTTGGATCATAGTCCACTGAATAACATTTATTCACATGGAAAACTGGGAATTAGTCATAATTTCCGGGCTTAGCATGATATAATGTAAGAATAAGAAGTATGGAGAAATGAAGAGCTTGTTGTACAGTTCTCCGTTCGGAGCAAAAAAATAGGATTATCCTGAGAACATTCTTTATTATAGATAAATTGGGGTCTTATCTACATTTTGAGGAGGGAGTTTAAGTGGCGAAAGCGGAACAGCTTGTGTTTATAGATTTTGAGTTTTCTATGCCGGAACGACATAGGGTCCCCAAAGGTTTCTTCCCTGAAATCATCGAAGCCGGGGTAGTGGTGGTGGAGTATGGAAAGGTGTCAGGTACGTTTTCCTCTTATGTGAAACCGACTGCATTTCCCAAACTGACCAACCGCTGCAAACGATTTTTATCCATCAGCCAGAGTGAAGTGGATGCAGGGATATCGTTCCAATGTCTGATTGATTATTTCAACGGTTTAAATGATAAGGGAGTCGCGAAAGTAGTGACGTGGGGAAACATGGATATGAAGGTACTGCGCGATAATTGCGCCCAGACAGGCGTTCCATTTCCTTTCCAAGCTCAATTCGTCGATCTGTCCATGGAATATAAACGCTTCTTCGGTGATCAGAACCAGACGGGACTATGGAAGGCCGTCCAGGAATATGGAAGGGAAGGTGTCGGAAAACACCATAAGGCGTTGGATGATGCCCTCACCACCCAGCACATCTATAACCTTGTCGAAAAAGACAAAAAATACCTCGATAAAGCCGAACCCACCACCATCGGAGACCGCATCGACCTCTCCAAATTCTACAACCAGCTTGCATGACAAGACGAGGGACGGACCTTCAAATGAAGGTCCGTCCCTCGTCGTTCATTAAAATGTGAGGTTATACATCAGTTCGTATTCCTTTTGAATCGATTGCAATGTTTCAAGACTCTTTTGTGCGTGGGGGGAAGCGTCTGCTTCAAGCTCCTGCTTTAATGTTAAGTATGAGGAGATAAGTGTTTCGTTGTAATCGGGGATGTCCCCGTCATATGGCTTGACCATTTTCTCCGGCATGTTGGCACGCTCGCCGTGGGCAAGGGCTTTCCGTTCATGAAACAAGGGAACATCCACAGCCTGTGGATTGTGCAGGTCGCCTTGCCTCGGATGCTTTAAGACAGCCTGGATCTTCACGACAAAGGCACCTGGTCGTTCTCCTGTGACCTCCCCTACATATTTTCCCGTTTTATAAAAAGCTGTGACATAATCACCAATTTGTATGTTTTTCATAAAAAACCTCCTCTAATACATCAATCTCTATTATAATGTAAGCAGAATGAAACTGAGAAATAACTACTATAAAGGTAACATGTGGAGGTACATATATGAAGCGTTTAATGATCGTTACCCTCTGTTTACTAGGTTTAGTTCTTGCCTCATGTGGACAAACAGAAAAGGGAGATACCACTGAAGAAAAGCCAAAAGCATCCGAGAAGCAGAAAACAGCAGAAGAAACCAAAGGAGATGAAGATATGACCTATCCTCAGCTGACAACAGAAGTTGCTGAAAACGAAAAATTAGTTGAAATGAAAACATCCATGGGAACCATCAAGATCAAGTTATTCCCGGAACAGGCGCCTAAAACCGTGGAGAACTTTATCAAACACAGTAAAGACGGTTATTACGATGGTTTGAAATTCCACCGGGTCATTAAAGACTTCATGATTCAGGGCGGAGACCCGAATGGAAACGGAACGGGTGGGGAAAGCATTTACGGAGAATCATTCGAAGATGAATTTTCCCCGGAATTATTCAATCTGCGCGGTGCCCTCTCGATGGCGAATAGAGGCCCTGACACGAATGGAAGTCAATTCTTCATAGTTCAGAAAAGTGACTTCGACCCACAAATGGAAGACCAGATGAAATCTGCCGGTTTCCCTGAGCAAATCATCAATGCTTATAAGGAGAATGGCGGAACACCTTGGCTTGACCAAAAGCATACCGTGTTTGGACAAGTAGTCGAAGGGATGGACATCGTGGATAAGATTGCAAACGTAGAAGCGGATGAAAACGGCCTTCCGAAAGAAGATATCATAATTGAAAACATCAAGGTTCTAAAATAAAAGCTTAAAAACGAGGTTGGGACAATAGTGTTTTAGCCAAAGAAAACGCCGAACGATTATTCGAAATTCTGTGAAGGAAAACGAATTCGTTTGGGTTTTTTTGTTTTTTTAAAGCATATTATAGGTATTTCATTGATTCTAGCTGTTGATTGGAGTGCAAGACGAAGACTCCTACGGGAAAAGCGGAGAGATGAGACCCCGCAGGAGCGCCAGCGACGAGGAGGCTCAGCCGAACGCCCGAGGAAAGCGAAGTCTTGCACGGAAATCAACAGCGGTGCTAAAAGTGATTCTTAACAACATTTAGGTATTGTTCGTTTTTAGAGAGAATGTAGATAGTTATGTCCCAGCCCATTTTTTGGAGAGAAAAAAAGAGTATTTCCTCGGAAATTGTCGCGTGGACGTTCAATAAATCGTTAAAAAGGTGACAATTTGAAGTTGGTTTGTCCTTGAGAGAGTTGTTATAATGGACAAAGAGTTTGTTTTCGAAAGGAGCGTACCATGCTTTCTTCATTTATTTTAAATTTATTTCTCTATTTCCCTGAAGATAAGACAGAATATATCCCAGCCGGCATTACGATGGCCATTTTTATGATCGCTGCCCTGCTCACTTTCCGGATCATCCAGAAAGCTTCAAAACGCGAAGAATTGAAAACAAAGAAAATGGAAGAAGAAGCAAGGATTCAGAAGAGAACAGAATAAAGCAACCGGAACACGCCTCCAGAGCGTGTTTTTTTTTCGTTCTGATGGATATCCTTCATACAGCAGCACTTCGAGGAAGTAGGAATAATTTTCACCACGGGAGTCAACAATGGTGAAAGAGTATGCAGAGATGGAGGAAGAGCGATATGAAAAAATTATCCCTATTATATATGGTCATGATCACACTCCTTGTAAGCGGATGTGCCATTGAAAACCCGAAAAAACTGGAAGTGGAAATGAAAAATGAGAACGGTGATTCACTGGGGAATGCCACCCTTCAGGAGCAATCTGACGGAGTGGAAATCGCATTGGATCTTGAAGGACTTCCACCGGGGGAGCACGGAATCCATATACATGAAAAAGGAGTATGCAAGCGGCCGGATTTCGTTTCATCAGGTAATCACTTCAATCCTGACGACACGAAGCACGGACTGCTTCATCCTGAAGGGGCCCACGGCGGAGATCTGCCCAACCTCATCGTGGGGGAAGACGGAACGGTGAAGGTGAAGCTCATGGCTCCGATGGTTACGTTATCTAAGGGGAAGACCTCTCTTTTTACAAAAGAAGGGACCTCGCTCATCATTGATGAAAACAAAGACGACGGAATGACACAACCTTCGGGAGATTCCGGTAAGCGCATTGCCTGTGGCGAGATCAAAAGCGATAAGAAATAGCCGTTTAAAAAATGTACCAGGTAGAATCGGAATGATCCGTACCTGGTACATTTTTAATTCAGCTTAATGCGGTCCTTAGTCTTTCCAGCCCGTCCATCAGCGTCTCCCGTGGACATGCTATGTTCATGCGGACAAAGCCTTCCCCGCCAGGACCATATTTCGTACCCGGTTCCAATGCAAGTTTTCCTCTATCCAATAGTCTGTTCTTCAGTTCGTCATCGGATAGATCCAGCTTCGTGCAATCGATCCAGAGGAGATACGTCCCTTCTGCTTCCACTACTTGCAGTTCGGGCAGATGTTCTTCAATGAATTCCTTCGTAACGTTTACATTTTCCTGCAGGTAATCCAGGATTTCATCTAACCATTGTTCGCCGTGGCGATAGGCAGTTTCCATTCCGACGATACCGAGTGTATTAAGAGTAAAGAAGCCTTGTTTTTTATGAATGCCTGCGATCTTTTCCCTGATGTCAGCATTGGGAGTGATCATGGCTGAAGCCTGTAACCCGGCAAGATTAAAGGTTTTACTCGGTGCAATGCATGTAATCGTCATATCCCGGAATGTCTCATCGAGAGAGGCGAGGGGGATATGCGTATGATGTTTATAAACCAAATCTGAATGGATTTCATCCGACACAATCAAGACGTTGTACTTGTGACATAATTCAGCCATTTTGACTAGCTCTTCTTTCTTCCACACCCGTCCGCTCGGATTATGAGGGTTGCACAGAAGGAATAGCTTCACACCTGTTTTGAGGGATTCTTCAAAAGCTTGAAAATCGATGGAATATCTTCCTTCGTGATATTGCAGTCGGGCATTGACGATTTCCCTGTCATTATCCTCTACCAGGCTGAAAAAAGGAGTATAGACTGGAGATTGGACAAGCACCTTGTCTCCGGGAACAGTGAGTGCCTGGATGATCGTTGATATAGCGGGAACGACTCCGGGGCTGTATTGCAGCCAGGTTGTTTCGATATCCCAGCCGTGACGTTTTTGAACCCATTCTTTAATGCTGGCCGCGGTTTCATCCCCTACAAACGTGTAGCCAAAGATCCCATGCTTCAGTCTGTTCCCGAGGGCTTCCAATACGGCCTCAGGCGGAAGGAAATCCATATCCGCTACCCACATAGGCAGGACATCGTCTCTCCCGAACACGGTTTTTGTGAGATCCCACTTAACGGAGGAGGATCCTTTCCGGTTGATGATTTCTTCAAATCTACTCATTGATTATTCCCCTTTCGACTATGTATTTGTAAGTATTATCATATGATGGAAACGAAAAAGATGAAAATGATATGTTTATCGTTTATCTTTCAGAACAGGAAGAGAAGGGTGATGGAGTCCCTTCTCAAAGGGAAAGAAAAAGGGACTTCTCCCTACGTTTCAGTTAGAAGCGTCTGGGAAAGTCCTTTTTGAAATAGAGGCTCAGTCCTGGCCTCATCCGGTACTTCTTCTGGGGAGGCGGAAACAAATGAATGGATATTCTCCAATACTTCCCTTGGTTTTTCTTCCGGTACAAGATGCCCCGTCTCTTTCAGGACTACGAGTTTGCTGTTCGGGATATCCTGATTCAGCCTCTCTCCCGTTGATAAAGGCACCACCCTGTCATGTTCTCCCCAAACGAGGAGGCAGGGTGTTTGAATCGTTCGCAGGTCATTCACCGATAGATCTCCTTCGCGGTCCCGAATCATCCTTGTCAGCGCTTTGAAAATGTCATCCTCCAGGAAAGGTCTCAAATAGCCAAACATCATTTCATCATCAATCATGGTAGAGTCATGCACGACGTTTTCAAGGTTATTGCGGACCCCTGAGCGAGTAAGCCACAGTTTCACATAAAGATGGAAAAAAGGGATGCGGCTCAGCATCGTGACGGGCCAATTCATCCGCTTAAGATATCCTGAACTGCAGAGCAGGATGCCTCTTTTCACTAAGTCAGGGGCCTTTTTCATGACATTCAAGGCGATCTGCCCACCCATGGAATGACCCGTCAAATGGATGCTGCTTACCCTCAGATGGTCCAACAAAGCGATGACCGTATTGGCAAGATTGTCGTATGAATAGATGAAGCTGTTGTGCTTCCCACTGTTTCCAAAGGGAGGGAGGTCGATGGAAATGACATTATAATGTTCCTTTAAAAGAGGTGTAAGCCGTCTGAAGCTGAAGGTGGATGACAGGAATCCGTGAAGAAGGACGAAGGTCTCTCTGGCAGTGGGATGTTCATGATATTCAAAGTAAACATTGGTACCGTTCACCTCCACCACTCTGGAGAAATCGTTTTCCTGCATTTTCCTCACTCCTTTCTGGTTTGATTATAGTTATTTTACCCCCGATTCCGCATTTCACACCTTGATTCGAACCTTCTGACATATCCCATCCCTTTAAGGGAGAAAATAGGTTGACGTTTTTCATATTCGAGACTTCTGATATAATGAAACCATTTAGTGGCGATGAGGAGGAAGCGGAATGCAACTGAGAGAAATGGAGCTTGATTTAGTAAGGATTTTACAGAAGGATGCAAGGATTTCCACAGAAGATTTAGGAAAGATGCTTCAAGTGCCGGCAAAGGAAATTGAGGAAGCGGTTGAAAAGCTTGAAAAAGCGAATATTCTTGTCAGATACAGCTCGATTGTGGACTGGTCGAAAGTGGAGGGTCATGAAGGGGTGACGGCCATGATTGATGTGAAAGTCGCTCCGAAAAGAGGAGTGGGCTTTGATGAAGTGGCTCACCGGATTTACCGATATAAAGAAGTGAAAAGTGTTTATCTGATGTCAGGGGCGTATGATTTGTCCGTGACGGTGGAAGGTCGGTCCATGCATGAAGTGGCGACATTCGTGTCTGAAAAGCTCTCCACCCTGGATTCTGTCTTATCAACGACCACACATTTTCAATTGAAGAAATATAAGCATGATGGAACGATCTTCGGTGATCATGGAGAAGATAGAAGAATCGTGGTGTCCCCATGACAACCAAGACATCGTACATAGCTCAATCCGTTAAGAATTTAAAGCCTTCGGGAATCAGGAAATTCTTCGATCTGGCTGCCAATATGGAAGGGGTCATTTCCTTAGGCGTTGGGGAACCGGATTTCATCACCTCCTGGACGGTGAGGGAAGCGGCGATTCTATCCTTGGAACAGGGATATACCTCTTATACTGCAAATGCAGGACTTCTCGAGTTGAGGGAAAAGATTGCCCGGTATATGAAAGAGGGATACTCGGTTGACTATGATCCGAAAACGGAAATCATCGTGACGGTCGGGGCCTCACAGGCACTTGATATCAGCATGAGGGCCATCATCGATCAGGGGGATGAAGTGATCATCGTGGAACCGGGCTTCGTGTCGTACGTTCCCCTCGTTCAGTTGGCTGGCGGAGTGCCGGTTACCGTCGAAACCAAACCGGAAAATGGCTTCAAGATCACAGCTGAAGAACTCGAAGCAGCCATCACGCCAAAGACCAAAGCTGTGTTGCTTTGTTCCCCGAACAATCCGACAGGGACGGTCCTTGAACGAGGGAATTTAGAGAGTCTCGCTAAAGTGATCCGGAAACATGATCTCGTCGTCTTCTCAGATGAAATTTATGCGGAGCTTGCCTATGACCATCACCATGTATCAATTGCTTCGCTGGAAGACATGAGAAAAAGGACCATCGTCATCAACGGGTTCTCGAAAGGGTTCGCCATGACGGGCTGGAGGCTCGGCTATATATGCGCCCCTGAAGAGATTGCGTCATCTTTATTGAAGATCCATCAGTACGCCATGATGTGTGCGTCGACGCCTGCACAATATGCAGCAGTCGAGGCACTGGATAAGGGGATGGACGATGTGATGGAAATGAAGAGAAGCTACCGTCACCGCCGTCACTATTTCGTCGACTCCCTGAACGAATTGGGATTAACATGCCATACCCCGGGAGGAGCGTTCTATGCCTTTCCTTCCATTCAAAAGACGGGAATGTCTTCCGGGGAATTTGCAGAAAAACTCCTGATGGAAGAAAAAGTGGCGGTTGTGCCCGGTGATGTATTCGGTAAAGGTGGAGAAGGGTTTATCCGTTGTTCTTATGCATCCAGTATGGAGCAGCTGCAGGAGGCTGTGAAACGGATGAAGCGATTTGTGGAGAATCACAGTTAATGAGTTAGGGTTTACATGAAAGGATGCCTGGCACCGGATTACCGGTCGACGCCAGGCATCCTTAAAAATGAGCAAAAAAATAGGACGATACCATGATCGTCCAACAAATGAAAACAAAAGGGGGAATACTTAGAAAGCTTATTTTCAGTATGACCCCTTTTTTGTTCCTCTATACATCTTTATTAAAAAAGTTTTTACGAATCTTGTGTTTCATACTTTAATTCATATAGCATTTGCATCACCCTCAGAAAATCCTCTTCTGAGAATTCCTTGGCCTTGCGAAGGATGAGCTTCGTCCGCTTGGGGCCAAGTTCTTTGATCAGCTGCTCCATCTCAGCGTCGACCCCTGCAGGAGTATGATGACCTTTCACTTCCCGTTCCATGAGTTCGGAAGCAGGAATATCAAGAACAGTAGAAAGTTTAAGGATGGTTTGGGTGTCGGGAATCTGCAAATCAGATTCATATTTCTCAATCGTTTTCGTTCCCAATCGGGCCCGTAAAGCCAATTCCTGTTGAGACAACTTACGCTCTTCCCTTATTCGTTTCAGATTTTCACCAAAATGAGACATAGCAAAATCCCTCCTCATAAATGCCTTCCGTATATCTTTAGTTTATCACCAATTGGAAAAGATTAGCCCGGTAACCCGTGAACAAAATGTTACATAAATAAGAGGTCCGTGCCTCAAGGTGAGGGACGGACCTCTTAGATTTACGATATGAAAACGAGTATGATCGCTACTGGTACGATGTAGCGCAGGAGGAAGATCCAGCTGTTGAATAACCCCCTGGATATGGATGAACCGGATTGAAGTTCAGTCCAGACGTCCTCACGTTTCATTCGATAGGACACGAAGATGGAAATGAGTAAAGCACCTACAGGCAGTCCGAAGTTACTCGTTATATAATCGGCAAAGTCGAAAAAGTTCTTTCCTCCGATAAGAAATTCATCGAATACACCAAATGATAGGGCACTTGGAATTCCCGCAATGAATACGAGGATCCCGATCAGCCAGGTGAACGGCATTCGTTTCTTCTGATTCCCCTTGGACAAGGCAGCGACCCCGATTTCCAAGATGGAGAAAGCCGATGTCAGGGTGGCAAACAGTAACAGGATAAGGAACACGGTCAAGAATATCCCACCGAATGCAATCTCATTGAACACGGCAGGAAGGACCACAAAGGCAATCCCGGGTCCTTCATCAGGTTTGAAGCCCAGTGCATACACAGCCGGGAAAATCACCAGACCTGCAAGCAGGGAAATAAAGATATTCAGACTTGAAACGCTGATGGCGGACCTTGGCATGCTGTCTTCTTTAGATAGATACGATGCATACGTCACCATGACGGATAGACCGACCGTTAAAGCGAAGAATGCCTGTCCCAGTGCGAGGAGGACCGTCTCTCCATTCAAATAGCTCCAATCAGGTAGTAACAGGAAGCGGACACCTTCCATCGCGCCTTCCAGTGTCAGGGATCTGATCACCAGAATGATGAATAAAATGAATAGCGCAGGCATCATATAGCGACTGGCACGTTCGATCCCTTTTTGAATCCCGCCCTGTACGACAAGGATCGTGATGACGATGAAGGCGAACTGAGCGATCAGCACTTCTTTTGGATTCGCTATGATGCTTTCAAACAAAGCCCCATATTGTTCCTGCGATTTTCCTGTCAAAGAGCCTGTCACACTTCTTGCCAAATAAGAAAGAATCCATCCCCCCACCACACTGTAAAAGGATAAGATGATGAACGACACCACCGTTCCTAAATAACCGATCCAGTGCCAACGGGAATGAGGGGCCAATATTTTATAAGAAGTAACAGCATCCGCCCCTGCACGCCTGCCGATGACAAATTCAGCGAGAAGAATGGGGGTCCCAATTAAAACGGTAAAAAGGATAAAGAGCAAGAAGAAAACACCCCCGCCATTCGCACCGGCCATATAAGGGAATTTCCAAATTGCGCCTAAGCCGATGGCGGACCCTGCCGCTGCCAGGATAAAGCCTATTTTAGAAGTCCATTGATCTTTCTTGGCCATATGTAAGATCCTCCTTTCAAAAAATAAGATTTTTCAATCGTACTATGTTTTAGTACCTCTGTACACCGGATTTTTAAATTTTCAATAAATGGGGTAAAGGACAGGTAATGGTATTCAATGAAGAAAGGATGGCACCATATTTCCATTTATTATGGATGAAAACGCTTAAAAACATTACTTTTCAACTAATTTTTAGAAAAGAAGTCAAAAACAAGGCAAACAGACTGGAAATTTTCTGAATATGTAGTATACTAATTGTAACAAAACGTTCACAAATTATTCTTTTTTTCGCCACAATTGAAAGCGTTTACTACAGAAATGGAGGAATTGAAATGGATGTCTTTCTAGTATACCTATTCGTCGCAACGGCAACTCCACTTTTTCTTTGGGTCGAACATCGTAAATGGGCGGTTCTTCACATCCCATTTGTTATAGCTCTATGGTCAGTGTTTATCTATTATGTAGCGGTACCCGAACTCGGAGGCTGGGGACATGTGACCCTATGGAGTCTGTTCGTAGCAAATCTTGCATTCGCACATATCGCAGCCTTCATGTTATATGCCGTTCCATTTATCCAAAAACAAAGAAAGAAAAAATCTTCAGCTATTAAGAACTTTTAGTCTGACCCATATTTGATTGGGTCGGGCTTTTTTTTTGCTAGGGCGGATGATTTCTTTGAAGGAGGAGAGAGGCGGCATACTATAGAGGAAAGGGGTGGATACGTGAAATGTCCATCAATCAGTCTTCGGAACGGATTGAGTCCCGGTGAAGCCCTGTTTCATTCTGTTTTAATAACATGAATAATTGGGAAGCATAACTAGTGAGAATGCAATTCTAGACGGATGGTAGGATGTAAAGGAAGGAGCGCAGAGAAAATCCCTTTGCCGAATTCCCGATTCTATGATATAATCTACAATTGCGTGTAAAGACGAAAAATAATATATATACTAGGAGTGTTACCATGACTACAAAATTCGAAACAGGAACTGTTGTAACAGGTAAAGTTACAGGCATTCAACCATACGGTGCGTTCGTTGCACTTGACGAAGAAACTCAAGGATTAGTCCATATCTCTGAAATCACTCACGGATTTGTTAAAGACGTTAGTGAGCACCTTTCAGTAGGCGACGAAGTAAAGGTGAAAGTATTATCAGTGGACGAAGCAGCTGGTAAAATCAGCCTTTCTATCCGTGCTACAGAAGAAGCTCCTGCTCAACAAGCAAAGCCGGCAGCAGCGAAAAAACCTCGCCGTCAAGGTCAAGGAAGTGTGAAGCAAGCAAACGAAGAAACAACACCAGCTGGCTTTAACACTCTTAAAGACAAGCTTGAAGAGTGGATCGAGCAATCAGAACGTGAAGATCTAATCAAGAAATAATAACCTATTCAAAACTGTCCATCCAATGGGCAGTTTTTTTATTACAAACTATATACAGTTTAATGAATTCCTTTTATAATAGAGGATTTTACCAATATACTATTGAATAAGTTCTAAGAGAAAGAAAAATGGGGAGGTGGCACGAATTGAGAGAGAAGATAAGTGAACTATTAGAGGCGAATGAATGTTCTCATGTGCTTTATGCCTATCAGGATAGGGAGAAGTATCTGAAAAATACGTTTACCTACATTCTGGAAGGAATTGAATCGGGAGAACACGTCTTATTAATCGAGAACGAGAGAAACATGAACGTATTTAGTAAAGAGCTAAAAAATCGATTAACGAGTGATCAATTGAAAAAGGTCCACGCTGTCAGTAACTTTGACTTTTATCAATCCAGTGGAAGTTATCATCCCCCAGCTATATATGAGCAACTGATGAAGACAATCACACCCTTTATTGAAAAAGGGATTAACGTTAGATCATGGACAAATGTGGAATGGGGGGCATTGGAAGACCCATGCTCTATCGTTGATTGGTTCGAGAACGAAACTGACCGTGTGGTCCATGAGCTCAAACTGACTGTTGTCTGTGCTTACGACTCGGAGAAAATGCCAGAGCAACTGGCAGAATCATTAAAGAAAAATCACGGTCATCTGATGACCGACCATGATATTTTATCCTCGGTAGTCTACAGTAATTGAAAGAAAGATGATCCTTCTATAGGGTCATCTTTTTTTATGAAAAGGTTTTGTCCATTCATGGAGCATTTTGTCATTAATTAACTAAAAATAAAGAATATTTATACAATATACTTGTCCGTACCTCCTAAATGGCATATAATGAAAAATGAAAGCGCTTAACTAAATAAAAATACATAAAATCAGGAGGAACTTAGATGCTTTATAATAATCCGAATACAGAGGGTTCGTTGGTCCAATTTAAAGACAAGTATGAGAACTTTATCGGTGGTGAATATGTTCCGCCTGCAAGCGGGGAGTATTTTGAAAATGTATCTCCTGTAACGGGCCAAGTATTCACCAAAATCGCCCGTTCAAACAAAGAAGATGTAGAAAAGGCATTGGACGCGGCACATGCAGCGAAAGACGCATGGGGTAAAACGTCTGTAGCAGAAAGAGCCAATATCCTGAACAAAATCGCCGATCGCATGGAAGAGAATCTCGAAATGCTTGCGGTAGCCGAAACGTGGGATAACGGGAAGCCGGTCCGTGAAACGATGGCTGCGGACTTACCCCTCGCAGTCGATCATTTCCGCTACTTTGCCGGATGCATCCGTGGTCAGGAAGGTTCACTTGGGGAAATTGATAACGATACGGTTTCTTATCACTTCCATGAGCCGATCGGGGTTGTGGCCCAGATCATCCCTTGGAATTTCCCGATCCTCATGGCCGTATGGAAGATCGCACCTGCCCTTGCTGCAGGAAACTGTGTTGTATTGAAGCCGGCAGAACAAACACCTGCATCCATCATGGTACTGGTTGAACTGATTGAAGACCTGCTGCCAAAAGGTGTACTGAATGTGGTACAAGGGTTTGGAGTGGAAGCCGGGAAGCCCCTCGCACAGAGCAAGCGCGTAGGGAAAGTAGCCTTCACGGGTGAAACGACAACGGGCCGCCTGATCATGCAATATGCGTCACAGAATATTATTCCTGTCACATTGGAGCTTGGTGGGAAATCACCTAATATCTTCTTTGAAGATGTCATGGATCAGGATGATGACTTCCTTGATAAAGCAGTCGAAGGATTCGTCATGTTTGCCCTAAACCAAGGGGAAGTGTGCACCTGTCCTTCAAGAGCCCTGATCCAGGAATCCATCTACGATAAGTTCATGGAGCGCGCGATCGAGCGTGTGAAACAAATCAAGCAGGGGAATCCGCTGGATACGGACACGATGCTTGGTGCCCAGGCTTCTCAGGAGCAATTGGATAAAATCCTTTCTTATATTGAAATTGGTAAAGAAGAAGGGGCAGAAGTATTGATCGGTGGAGAGCAGAATAAACTCGAAGGCGATCATGAAGCAGGATTCTACGTGAAGCCGACCGTATTCAAAGGCGATAATAAAATGCGTATTTTCCAGGAAGAAATCTTTGGACCGGTTGTTTCCGTCACGACGTTCAAGACGAAAGAAGAAGCCCTTGAAATCGCCAATGACACTCTTTATGGACTTGGTGCGGGTGTATGGACGCGTGACATGAACACGGCTTACCGTTTCGGCAGAGAGGTTCAGGCAGGACGAGTATGGACCAACTGCTACCATCAATATCCGGCACATGCAGCATTCGGAGGCTACAAAATGTCCGGTATTGGTCGTGAAAACCATAAAATGATGCTGTCACACTATCAACAAACCAAGAATTTACTAGTCAGCTATAGTCCCAAAGCGTTAGGATTCTTCTAAAATGGAGCAGCGACTAGAGGCGACAGAACAAGCACTCCAGCTGATTGAAACGTTAAAGGCAAAGCACGGAGCCCTCTTGTTTCATCAGTCCGGTGGATGTTGTGATGGCAGTTCCCCTATGTGTTTGAGTCAAGATGATCTGATCATCGGTGACAGTGATGTATTGGTAGGTACTGTAGCCGACTGTCCTTTTTATATGAACGAACAGCAATATGAATATTGGAAGCATTTCCGGATCATATTGGATGTGAAAGAAGGCAGAGGGGGAGTATTCTCCCTGGAATCTACGGAAGGTGTACGATTCATTACGGATTCTAAATTGATAAAAGTATGAGATGGACACTTTAAGAGGCAGCCTGTTTTAAAGGTTGTCTCTTTTTTTATGAAAATATATCAATCCTTCTAAAAATAAACGATAACCTTCGCCGCCGTCGAACAACGCCAACCGCCACCTCTCACCCAACAAAAAAACCACTGCCCCAAAAGAGAAAGTGGTCTCCAACCAATTAAAATGAATTCCGCTCGATCCCGTATTTCCGTATACGGTACTGTAGATTCTGTCTGCTCATCCCCAATGATTTCGCAGTCTTGGTGATATTGAAGTCGTGGTATTTCAATGCCTTCTGAATATAATAGGTTTCGGCTTCTTCTATGAAAAGTTCCAACGGCTTGATTTCCGTGCCTGATTGATAGAGGAATTCCGCTCCATCCTGGCTTTCATCATCTGTCACACTATGTTGGATCCTCTGCCTGAATCCGAAGGGAAGATGCTTGTAGCCGATTTCTTCCTCAAACCCTACAAGGTTGAATGCCCCTTCCATGACATGCTCCAGTTCCCGTACGTTCCCCGGCCAGTCATAATGTTGGAAAATCTCCCGCACTTCGTCGGATATCCCCTTGATATTCATGGCGAAGTGGTGGTTGAACTGGTTGATGAAATAACCCACAAGCTCAGTCAGATCTTCTTTTCTCGAACGGAGAGAAGGGATGAAGATAGACACGATGCTCAGCCGATAATACAGCTCCTTCAATAACCGCCCTTCTGCAATGGCGTCGATGGGATCCTCGTTCACCGTTGCCATCACCCTGACGTCAAATGGAAGCTCCGTCCCTCTGGAGAGGAAGTTTAACAGTTTCTCCTGAAGGGAAGGGGATAATGAGTTGATTTCGTCAAGGAGGAGAGTTCCTCCCTGTGCCTGTCGGAAGAGAGAGGGACGGTGATGTTCAGGGTCTTTCCCCTCACTCTTGTCATGAAAAAGAATTTCTTCAAGCATGTCATCGCGTAAAGAAGAGCAGTTCTGGGTGATGAAGGGACGGTTGGCACGGGCGCTGTCGTTGTGAACGCTTTGGGCGAAAAGCTCCTTCCCGGTCCCGATTTCGCCGCAGATCAAGACAGGGGAAGAGGTCCGAGTCGCCCGTTTCCCTGTTTCGACAGCGTCACAGAGCCGGGGGTGATGCCCTATGATGCTATCAAAGGTGAAGAAACTGCTGGGCTTTTTATGTATCTGATCCCTCATCACCTTCTCGAGTTTGGTGATGTCCCTGGCAATTTCGATGGCTCCGATCAGCATTTCATCGAGAAAAATCGGGAAGGTATCATTCATCGTCGTGATTTCGATTCCGTTCATATTAAAGTAGGTCTGCTTGACATTGAGGGTAGGTTTATTGGTTTTCAAAACCTTTAAAAGGGTGCTTTCTTCCTCGGAGTGAAATTGAAAAACATCCAGCAGATTTTTATCCAGGACGTCTTCAATGTCCATTCCTTCAATTTCACGCATCTTGCGATTGTAGATGATGGTCCTTCCGGTAGAATCGATGACATGGACACCTGATTCGAGATGTTCAGCGACTTTTTCATACATATACAATCGTTTTTCAGATTCCAGCATGCTGTTTCTCTCCCCTTGTTAATCTATGGTTCTTTCTTGTACGGATTTCCCATACTGACATGGATGGAAGCGAGCCCCATCTCATCGGGATCCGCAAAAAGAGTGGAATGATAAAAAATTTTTAAAAAACTCTTGAAAAACGCAACTATCTTTTGCATTATTATAAATGTAAGGGTTTTCTAAATGCAAATATTTTTTGCACACTTAAAGATGAGGATGAATAAAATCTTTCTTTAAGGGAGCAGGACAGTTGAGACTCTGCTTCACCTTGGTGTAAAAACAACATCAGTACCACGTTAAGAGTGAAAACGGGAGGGGCCTTTGAAAACAGAGGCTTCATCCTTTTATAAAAAAGAGAAAGATCTAAAATATCGAAGGAGGAATCAGTATGACAGTAAGTACGCATTCGATCATCGAACAAACAGAAAAGTATGGTGCCAAAAATTATCTTCCACTTCCGATCGTTATTTCAGAAGCGGAAGGTGTATGGGTAAAGGATCCTGAAGGCAATAAGTATATGGATATGCTCAGCGCCTATTCAGCGGTCAACCAGGGACATCGTCATCCAAAGATCATCCAGGCGCTGAAAGATCAGGCAGACCGTGTGACACTGACGTCACGAGCGTTCCATAATGATCAATTGGCACCGTGGTATGAGAAGATCTGTAAGCTGACGGGTAAAGACATGGCTCTTCCGATGAATACAGGTGCTGAAGCTGTGGAAACGGCGATCAAGACGGCTCGACGCTGGGCATACGATGTAAAGGGCGTTGCCGAAAACAGCGCTGAAATCATCGCCTGTAACGGAAACTTCCACGGCAGGACGATGACAGCTGTATCCCTTTCTTCAGAAGAGGAATACAAACGGGGCTTCGGTCCGATGCTTCCGGGAATCAACCTGATTCCTTACGGGGACCTTGATGCGTTGAAAGAAGCAATCACACCAAACACAGCGGCGTTCCTCATCGAACCGATCCAAGGGGAAGCAGGAATCGTGTTCCCTCCAAAGGGGTTCCTGAAAGCGGCGTATGAATTATGTAAGGAGAATAATGTCCTTTTCATTGCTGATGAAATCCAGGCAGGGCTGGCCCGTTCCGGAAAAATGTTTGCATGTGAATGGGAAGATGTCAATCCTGATATGTACATCCTTGGAAAAGCACTCGGAGGCGGAGTATTCCCGATTTCATGTGTGGTTGCTGATGAAGAAGTGCTGGGCGTATTCAATCCAGGGTCACATGGCTCGACGTTCGGAGGGAATCCGATGGCATGTGCGGTGTCTGTTGCGTCCCTTGATGTATTGATCGATGAAGATCTTGCAGGCCGTTCCCTTCAAATGGGAGAATACTTTATGAGTAAACTTCGTGAGATAGATAATCCTATGATTAAGGAAGTTCGTGGAAGCGGATTATTTATCGGGGTGGAACTGACAGAACCGGCCCGCAAATACTGTGAACAACTGAAAGAAGAAGGACTGCTTTGTAAAGAAACACATGATACAGTCATCCGTTTTGCCCCGCCGCTGGTCATCTCACAAGAAGACCTCGATTGGGCCATCGAAAGAATCAAAAAAGTACTGTCTTGATAGCGCAGGCGGACTGAGAAGTTTTTTTCTTTAATAGACTTGAAAACGCTTGAAAATAAAAATTATTTCTTTCCCAAGTCAATGGTTTAAGATACGGTAATATGTTACAATAACAACGTTTCAGATCACATAATAAAGAGGCGAATGTTTACAATGGGAGAAAACCTTAATCTGTTTACTTCTACACAGCATGTCATCAATGATGCTTTATCGAAGCTTGGATATACGGAAGAAATGTATGAACTTCTGAAAGAGCCGATTCGTATGTTGACCGTCCGGATCCCTGTCCGAATGGACGATGGCAGTATCAAAGTATTTACAGGCTACCGTGCACAACATAACGATGCAGTAGGTCCGACAAAGGGTGGAGTACGATTTCATCCTGAAGTGGATGAAGAGGAAGTCAAGGCTTTATCCATGTGGATGAGCTTGAAATGCGGGATTGTGGATCTGCCATATGGTGGAGGGAAAGGCGGGATCATCTGTGATCCGCGCACGATGTCCTTCACTGAGCTTGAGAAGCTAAGCCGCGGCTACGTACGTGCCATCAGTCAGATCGTTGGGCCGACCAAGGATATCCCGGCACCTGATGTGTACACAAATTCTCAGATCATGGCTTGGATGATGGATGAATACAGCCGTCTCCGTGAAAATGACTCACCGGGATTCATTACAGGAAAACCGATCGTCCTTGGTGGTTCCCAAGGCCGTGAAAAAGCAACGGCTCAAGGTGTGACCATCTGTATCGAACAAGCAGCGAAGAAGCGCGGCATCGATATTAAAGGTGCACGCGTCGTCATCCAGGGATTTGGTAATGCCGGAAGCTTCCTTGCAAAATTCATGAATGATGCCGGTGCAAAAGTCATCGCGATTTCCGATGCCCATGGAGCTCTCCATGATCCGGCTGGTTTGGATATTGATTATCTGTTGGATCGCAGGGACAGCTTCGGTACTGTAACGACTTTATTTGAAAACACGATTTCAAATAAGGAACTGCTGGAACTCGAGTGTGACATCCTTGTACCTGCAGCGATTTCAAATCAGATCACGGAAGACAATGTCTATGATATTAAAGCATCCATTGTGGTAGAAGCTGCAAACGGTCCTACTACCTTCGAAGCAACACGAATTCTGTCAGAAAGAGGAATCCTCCTGGTGCCGGACGTACTGGCAAGTGCCGGAGGGGTAACGGTTTCTTATTTCGAATGGGTTCAGAACAATCAAGGGTACTACTGGACAGAAGAAGAAGTAAACGAGAAGCTTTATGCTAAACTTGTCGAAGCTTTCAACAATGTATACGAAACATCTCAGAATCGTCGAGTGAATATGCGACTAGCCGCATACATGGTCGGCGCACGCAAAATGGCTGAAGCCTCAAGATTTAGAGGTTGGGTGTAACGATCGCATGAATAAGAAGAACGTATTCTCATTTTTTATGGGGTACGTTCTTTTTTTATTAGTGCTTTTCGTAAAGCTTGTTGTTTTCTAACATAAGAACTCTGAGTCTCTGTCTATGTGTGTATGGATAGATGGTGAGGGGAACGGCTTCGCTTTCCGGCGGACGAACGGCCAAGCCTCCTCGCATTCGCTGCGGGGTCTTGTCTCGTCCGTTTTTCCGCAGGAGTCTACGCCGTTCCCCTCCCCATCTAAATGAGATAGCGTGACAGAGCTTACCAGTGAAAAAACGAATGAAACAGCATTTTACTATTCAAGCTGAAATCGACCACTCTACAAATAGAAAATGATGATTTCTAGAGGTGTACAGAAGTAGGTAAACCCTCCAATTACAATAAAGTTGATTGTAGCGGAAGGTGCTCGACTCCTGCGGGAAACAACGAAAAGCGGAGGCGGCTTGCTCAGTCCCGACAAGCATAAGCTGAATGGGCCGGGAAGGCGTTTTTTGCCTTCTTGGATCATTTAGCTTATGACCTCGAGGGGCTAGCCGCCGGAGCTGGACAAGGAGAGGACACCACTTGCAGCCGAGGAGGCTCACCGCCAGCCCCGCGGAAAGCGAGCACCTGCAGCGGAAATCAACCACTACTCGCTACCTTACATAGCAATAAAGTTTACGAATAGAGCCTTGTATTTAAAGGAGTTCCCGAAAGGAATGTAGAAATGATTAGGAAGCCGTGGTTTAGGGTAAAATCACTGAAAATGCCTATATGTATATGCACAATGCTTGCGGAATTTTAGTTCTTATGTTTAAACTTATAAACATTAAAGATTCGGAGGGAAACAAATGTCTACTGAATTGTTTATAGAGGAAGCTTCTCTCGAGGCGATAGAAGCGAGTCTTCAACAGCACAAGCAATTTTTTAAGTCCGGGGTGACCCGTCCCCTTCAATACAGAAAAGATTTGTTAGAAAAATTCTACACCGTCATAAAAAATCATGAAACAGAAATCATCAGTGCCCTGAAGAAAGACTTGAATAAATCCGACATGGAAGCGTATACGACGGAAATCGGCATCCTTCTGGAGGAGATTCGATTCGTCCTTAAGAATATCGATGAATGGGCAGAACCGAAAAAAATGAAAACGGCGAAAACCCATATTGGATCGAAGGCCTATACTGTGCCAGAGCCATACGGAGTCACCTTGATCATCGCACCGTGGAATTATCCGATCCAGCTCGCCCTGGCACCGGTCATCGGAGCGGTTGCAGCGGGGAATACAGCAATCATCAAACCTTCGGAGCTCACCCCGACTACTTCTGCATTACTCGCTCAAATGATCAACACGCATTTTGATCCAAGGCAGTTGTTTGTCATAGAGGGCGGAGTGGAGACGACCCAGAATCTTCTCAAACAAGGTTTTGATTATATTTTTTTCACCGGAAGTGTGCCTGTCGGGAAAGTGGTCATGGAAGCCGCGGCCAAGCAGTTGATCCCGGTAACCCTTGAACTCGGCGGGAAAAGCCCGTGTATTGTCGATGAAACGGCGGATATCCCTCTAGCCGCCAAGCGTATCGCTTTCGGGAAAGTGACAAATGCTGGACAAACTTGCATCGCACCGGATTATTTATTTATCCATAAAAGCAAGAAAGATGAATTCATCACTGAATTTAAGAAAACCGTCATTGAGTTTTATGGGACTGAACCTTTGAAAAGCGATAAATTCGGACGGATTGTCAACGAACGCCATTTCAATCGTCTGACAAGCTATCTGGAAGACGGGGAAATCCTATTAGGTGGAAATGTTGATCCCGCTAGCTTGAAAATCGAACCGACCTTAATGGAGCCAAGGGATTTTTCTGTACCGGTGATGCAGGATGAGATTTTCGGCCCTGTTTTTCCTGTCATCGAGTATGAGGATCTGGATGAAGTCATCGAGTTCGTGACCGGGCGTCCGAAACCTTTGGCACTTTACCTGTTTACGGAAAACCCCATCACAGAAGAGAAAATCAATGGATCGATTTCCTATGGGGGTGGATGCGTAAATGATACCCTCATGCACATCGTTACGCCTTATCTTCCTTTCGGCGGGGTAGGGGAGAGCGGAATCGGAAATTATCACGGAGAATCGAGCTTTTCGACCTTCTCCCATTATAAGAGCATCTTGAAACAGACGACAAAGTTCGATATGAGCTTCCGTTATCCAAGTGGGCGATTCGGCTTGCAGATTATCAAGAAGTTATTGAAATGAGAAAAGGTGACCCGGGGTGGGTCACCTTTTTAGTTAAGGTTCTTATTTTATCTTGTCGGCTCTGTATGCGGTTCTCTTTCAAGCTCTTCCGTTGGTTTGAATAACAGACCAAGGTTGATAAGGCCGGCAATTCCGACTAAACCGTAAACGATACGGGATAGAGCTGCATCTTGTCCGCCAAAGATGGCTGCAACAAGATCGAATTGAAAGAAACCGATAAGTCCCCAGTTGATAGCACCAATGATCGTAAGAACCAAAGCAATACGCTGAATACCACTCATGTTGTTTTCCTCCTTCTATTCAATGGCTCATTCATAAGTTTCCCCCTGAGTCCATTCCTATTCATATTGCCCATAGTAAAATTTCCTTGTGCAAGTTCTTTGCAATTTGGGGATGATATATTCGATAATAGAAAATGTGCTAAGAACATTTTGGGTAACGAAATAAATCGGCCCTTATAGAATACAAGGAGGTAACAAAAATGAATGACTTTACATTTTACAATCCGACTAAATTAATTTTTGGTAAAGGACAAGTAGAACAATTGAAAGAATTGGTGCCTCAATATGGTAAAAAGGTGCTTGTCGTGTACGGCGGAGGAAGCATCAAGCGTAACGGACTATACGATCAAGTCATGTCAGTTCTGAAAGGGATTGATAGTGAAGTATTTGAATTATCCGGAGTTGAGCCAAATCCACGTCTGTCTACAGTAAGACGAGGAGTGGAAATCGCTAAGGAGAAGAACATCGACTTTATCCTGGCCGTCGGCGGCGGAAGCGTCATCGATTGTACGAAAGCCATCGCTGCAGGTGCTAAATATGATGGAGATGCATGGGACCTGGTCACGAAGAAAGCATTTGCAAAAGAAGCCCTTCCATTTGGAACAGTGCTTACTCTAGCTGCAACTGGTTCTGAAATGAATGCCGGATCGGTTATCACGAATTGGGAAACAAACGAGAAATATGGGTGGGGAAGCCCGGTGACGTTCCCTCAATTCTCCATCCTGGATCCTGAAAATACGTTTACCGTACCAAAGGATCACACCATCTATGGCATGGTGGACATGATGAGTCACGTGTTTGAACAGTATTTCAATAATGCTACAAACACACCGCTTCAAGACCGCATGTGTGAATCTGTTCTGAAAACAGTGATCGAAACAGCTCCGAAGCTGATTGATGATCTTGAAAACTATGAGCTTCGTGAGACGATTCTGTACTCCGGTACGATTGCCCTTAACGGAATGCTGCAAATGGGTTATAACGGTGACTGGGCAAGCCATAACATCGAACATGCCGTGTCAGCAGTATATGACATTCCTCATGCCGGTGGACTGGCAATCCTGTTCCCGAACTGGATGAAGCATAACCTGAAAGTGAATCCATCACGATTCGCCCAAATGGCTGAACGTGTATTCAACGTCGACCCAGCCGGCAAATCGGAAGAGGAAGTGGCGCTTGAAGGGATCGAAAAGCTTCGCGAATTCTGGTCAAGCCTGGGTGCACCTACACGCCTGGCGGACTATGACATCGACGACAGCCAATTAGACCTTATGGCAGACAAAGCCATGGTCAACGGCGAATTCGGTAACTTCAATAAACTAAACAAAGACGACGTCCTTGCGATTTTAAGAGCATCTCTATAATGTAGTGGGGAGGGACGGACCTTGGGTAAAGGTCCGTCCCTCTTTTTTGTTTTACTCGGCAGATTCCAAAAATATCGGGTTTTCTTCCCAGGAATTAGGGGAATATAAGCGGGTGAGAGTTATGGTGGATAAAAAGTTTTTCGTGCACACGCTTACATAGAGGGGGCTTTCTTGATTCTCGGGTCAGCTTTCGATAAAGTGAGATAGAAGAAAATATTTTAATCGGAGGATGGTTATGACACACATTCGTTTTGATTATTCAAAAGCGTTATCGTTTTTTGGAGAACACGAACTTACATACTTAAGTGATGCGGTTAAGGTTGCCCATCATTCACTACATGAACAAACAGGTGCAGGGAGCGACTTCCTTGGTTGGATCGATCTTCCTGTAGATTACGACAAAGAAGAATTTTCACGCATTCAGAAATCAGCGGAGAAAATCAAGAATGATTCCGATATCCTTCTTGTGATCGGTATCGGTGGATCGTACCTAGGGGCGCGTGCGGCGATTGAGATGCTGAACCACAGCTTCTATAACGCTCTTCCGAAAGATAAGCGTTCCACTCCACAAGTGTTATTCGTTGGACAAAACATCAGTTCCACATACATGAGAGACTTAATGGATCTTCTTGATGGAAAAGACTTCTCCATCAATGTGATCTCAAAGTCCGGTACGACGACTGAACCTGCCCTTGCCTTCCGTATCTTCCGCAATATGTTGGAAGAAAAGTACGGGGTGGAAGAAGCACGTAAACGTATTTATGCCACTACGGATAAATCGAAGGGTGCACTGAAGACACTGGCGACAGACGAAGGCTATGAAACATTCGTCGTTCCAGATGATATTGGAGGACGCTATTCTGTCCTGACAGCAGTAGGATTGCTTCCAATCGCCGTCAGCGGAGTGGAAATCGAGACGATGATGAACGGTGCTGCGCAGGCCCGTGAAGATTTCAGCAATTCCGAGCTGACGGAAAACGCTGCTTATCAATATGCTGCTGTTCGTAATGCACTATACAACAAAGGCAAGACAATCGAAATGCTCATCAACTATGAGCCGGGATTACAGTACTTTGCTGAATGGTGGAAGCAGCTGTTCGGTGAAAGTGAAGGAAAAGACCAAAAAGGGATTTATCCTTCTTCTGCAAACTTCTCGACAGATCTTCATTCTCTTGGACAATACGTTCAGGAAGGACGCCGTGACATTTTCGAAACAGTCATCAAGGTTTC
This sequence comes from Rossellomorea sp. DA94, assembly GCF_029834455.1. Taxonomy (NCBI): domain Bacteria; kingdom Bacillati; phylum Bacillota; class Bacilli; order Caryophanales; family Bacillaceae; genus Rossellomorea; species Rossellomorea sp. DA94. The sequence goes on along the minus strand of NZ_CP122397.1, from coordinate 3,787,733 downwards.
AGAGCCCCGTCATGAGCTGAAAATCGAGAAAGCGGAAAGTGACCTGGATGGATTGAACTATCTTGCAGGTGAAACTGTGGACTTCGTGAATAATAAAGCATTTGAAGGAACACTGCTTGCCCATACAGATGGAGGGGTACCTAACCTGATCGTGGAAATTCCTGCAATGGATGCCTACACATTCGGTTACCTGGTGTACTTCTTCGAGAAAGCATGTGCCATGAGTGGATACCTTCTTGGTGTGAATCCATTCGATCAGCCCGGAGTGGAAGCATATAAAGTGAATATGTTCGCCCTTCTTGGTAAACCAGGCTTTGAAGAGAAGAAAGCCGAGCTTGAAAAACGCCTGAAATAATGAACAAGAGCACTGAGTAAATCTCAGTGCTCTTTTTACATTTTTCTTTTCTTTTAGGAGAAACTATCCCTAAAAGAAAGGGGATGCATCCACGTGATTGAGCTTTCATCAAGCATTGAAGGACAGCATTATCAACTGTATAAACTGGAACAGCTACTAAAGCCGCTTGGATATTCGATCGGCGGTAACTGGGATTACGATCACGGCTACTTCGATTATAAAATTGATGACGAGGTCGGGTATCAATTTCTAAGAGTGCCTTTTACCTCAGTAGACGGGCAACTGGACTCAAGGGGAGCTACCGTTGAATTCGGTAAACCGTTCCTTCTTTCTCATAAATACCAGATTGGCCTGGACGACTTTGCGTCGACAGGGAACTTTTCCGGTTCTGTCAATCAATTTTCAGAGCCACAGGATCCCGATGCAAGTTTTCCTGAAAAGTACATTGCCGTTGGGAAGGAACTTGTGAAGGAACTTGAGACCACTCTGTTTTCTAGTTAGAAATCACAAGAAGTTCGTCTGATTCTTCAACAATCGTCGTTAAAGGAGGATTCACGGATGTGTTTTCTCCTTTTTTAATGCCGAGAAGGATGATGTTGTGCTTGAGTAGGTGTCCACTAAGGGAATGGAAGTTTTCATTGATGTACTCTTTTGCAACAGGGATCAGCTTCAGATTATTTCCTTTAAGGTGATTCAACAGCTTTAAGATCGTTTTGGACATCCCCTGGGATATGATGCTATTCATCATTACGTAGCTTGTCTGCATATTGGTCTGGATGACTTCATCGGCACCGGCCCGTTTCGCATTAGCGACTTGATCCTTCTGGAGAATTTCGACCACGGTATATAGTCCGGGATGATTTCCTTTAATGGCAAGGAGGGTCAGGACCGAATTCATATCAGAAGTCATTTCGTCTTTATTTTGATCGGCTGTGATGATGGCAATCGATGCTTCATTCAAATTGGCTTTCTTCAGGATGGAATCCTTGAAAGGAGTCCCCTTTACAAAATGGATATGATGATTGTTATAGGGGTTCTTTTGGAGGGTTTCATCGACCAGGATAATATCACAGGTTGACTGAAGGGAGGTCAGCTGATTGATCACTTCCCGTGCACGCTCATTCCAGCCTACGATGATGACATGTTCTTTTCCTTTATATGTTGCCTTTCCTTCCAGATAGGCATTCTGGGTCATGACGGTTTCGGCTGCCAGTGTGACGAAATAGGTTGAAAGGAAACCTGCACCAACCAGGATGAGTACAATCCCAAGCAATCGTCCTTCCCATGTTAATGGGACGAAATCTCCATAACCCACGGTTGACGTTGTAATGATGGCCCACCAGATCCCGTCAAATAGCGAAGGGAAAGTATCAGGTTCTATAAAATGAATGACTGTGCCGAAAGATAGCATCAGCGTGATGGCAATCATGAAGATCCGAATAACTAAGGGCCAGCGCAAGAACCCATGAAACAATTGCTGTACCATTCTACCAGCTCCTTTTTCATATGCACTGACCATTATTTCCTATTCAGGTTCGTCTCATAACTAATCCAGCCATTCTTTCTTCAATAAACTGTACATATATGCGTCAAATGCCTGGTCATCCTGTAGGATATATTCCCTCAGCAAACCTTCCTGCTTGAATCCAAGCTTCTCCACTACCCGGGCCGATGCCTTATTATAAGGAACGATCACTGCTCCTATACGAATCATTCCTTTTTCTGAAAAAAGGTAATGGAGTAGTGGGGCCAGGGCTTCACCCATGATTCCCTTACCCCAATGGCTGGGATGAAGGTCATATCCGATTTCGCAGCGTTTATAAGCCTTCGAAATGCCATGGAAACCGCATGTCCCGATCATCTTGTTGGAATCTTTCTCCACGATGGCCCAACGCATGGGACCGCCTGATTCCAGGTGCTTTTCATAGTTTTCAACCATGCTGACCGCCACGTCTTTTGATTCTATCGGACTCATGCCGAAATAGCGGAGAACGTCCACGGACGTATAAAGTTCATAAAGAAAATCGACATCTTCCATTGCAATCTGTCTTAGAACCAATCTCTCTGTTTTAAATTCTGGATATTTTTCCATATTTATCAACCCCTTTATAGAAGAAAGTATACCATGGAAAAACCCTTGGCAGGGGGCTAATATCATCTGCGCGAAAAAGCCTCTGCCGAATTGGACAGAGGCTCCTTCACTATGACTTGAATCCTGCAGTTGGCTGTGCGTTCCACCCTTTCTTTGAATGAAATGAACCGTCCTTCACGTCTTTCAAAAGGGAGGCATCACATTCGGAAACAGATGATTGACCTGAAAGGGCCAATGTTAAATCGAGATCGGCCAATATATTCCGGATCACTTCTTTCACCCCTTGTTCACCTGCCAGGGTCAGACCGTACATATAGGGCCTGCCTATGAGAACGGAATCTGCTCCGAGGGCAAGGGCTTTTACGACATCGGCTCCACGCCGGATCCCGCTGTCAAAGAGCACAGGGATACGCCCGTTCACGACGTCGCATATGACGGGCAGAGAGTCTAAGGCTCCGATGGCCCCGTCAACCTGTCTTCCACCATGATTGGATACGATAATTCCATCCATTCCCCGGTCGATGGCAAGCTTGGCGTCGTCGGGATGGAGAATGCCTTTCAGCAGGATCGGCAGACTCGTATGTACACGCAGAAAGTCCAGGTCATCCCATGTCAGTCTTGCATTGCCAAACACTTGGGACCAGAGGATGGCAGCTGCATTCCGGTCGACTTCAGGGGGTTCTTTCAATTTTGAACGAAAGACAGGATCGCTCACGTAATTACCGACTCCTTCTCCCGACAAAAAGGGAAGATAGGCGTTTTCAAGGTCGTATTCACGCCACGCCATCATCGGGGCATCAAGGGTCACGACGATAGCGGAGTATCCTGACGCTTCAGCCCTCTGAAGCATACTTGCTGCAATCTCAAGGTCATTACTCCAATACAGCTGGAACCATCTTGGGGACTCCCCCATGACGGAAGCGATTTCTTCCATGGAGTAAGTAGACGCTGAACTTGCAATGAACGGGACATTCATGGATGCCGCCGCGCGGGCTGACGCCAGCTCCCCATCAGGGTGAACGATGGATTGTACTCCGATCGGTGCAAGGAGGAGGGGGGAGGAGTAGGTTTCCCCGAATAAAGTCACGTTCAGGTCGCGGTTCTCGACATTATTCAGCATACGGGGGACGATCTGCCAGCGGTCGAGGGCACTCCTGTTCGCGTGCATCGTCCCCTCACCGCCTGCACCTCCCGCCACATAATAAAACGGGCCGTCCTCAAGCTTTTCCCGTGCCATTTGTTCCAGCTCTTCAAACCGGAAAGGGATGGAGGGACGGACCTTCCTTTGATAAATTTCATTTTGGACTTGGTTTCCATACTGATTCATGATCTTTGTTCTCCTTTCATCTCTGCCGGAAGAAATGCAATCGTCAAAAGGAAGCGTATGTAATCGGCGTGCTTTTCCTTATAAAGAAAATGGTACTTACAGTATTCAGAAAAGTCAATCAAATCACACGAAAAAAGAGACCGGTCATATGACCGGCTCCCAGTTTATATCCCAACCTGCTTTTTGATCGCATCCAATCGTTTATCCAGCTCATCAGAAACGGTTTTCACTTCTTCGTGCTTATTGGACTCCAGGTCATTCAGGTAGTTCCTGATTTTCTCTTGACGGTCATCCAGGAGAGAAGAGATGGCAGAGCGTTTCTCTGAATCAATGAGCTCCTCTTTTTCCAGGCGATTGAGAATCTGGATCATCCTGTTTTCTTCATTCCGAATCATCGTTTGATAGGTAGAGACGATATCCCTCAAGGCATTATAATGATCGACTGTCGTCCAAACATTATCACTGAACCGATTGACAGCCCACCATCTCCACGTATTTTTATTGATGACTTCTTTCCACACGTTCTCAATTTCAGACAATTCTTGTTTCGATTTCACAGAGGAGTACTCTCCGCCACCGGCCTCTGCCACCTTCTTCAATTGCCCGTCGGCTTCTGAGTCCACATCGAATCCGATAATATTGATTTTGACATTGGTATTGTCCGCCTTCACCTTTTTGGCAGCAGCCACGGGATCCCCATCGCAGGTTTCGATTCCATCGCTCACGACATAGATGAAGTTCTCCGTCTTTTCGTCACTATGGGAAGTAAGTTGTTCGTTGGCCAATTCGATGCTTGATGCCAGTGGGGTCCAGCCCTTCGGATCGAATTTCTTCAGTGATTCCGAGAAGGCGCCCTCCTCATACGGTTGAAGGGGATAGATAGACGCGACTGCCTTACATGACATGTCTTTATCGGCATCACTGCCTGTTCCCTTATGTCCGAACGCGATCAGGGAAACATTCACGGATTCGGGTAACTCCTTTGCGAGGCTTTTCAGGCTATCCTTGGCAAGGGACATCTTGCTTTCACCATCCACGTCGGCTTTCATACTTCCGCTTGAATCGATCAACAAGGCGACATTCACCTTTTTGTCTTCTTTTTCGGTGCTTTCATCCATCGGGACATCCTGCAGAAGTCTACCATCGGGAAGCTTCATTTCCTCATATACGACCTCATAGTTTTCAAGCTCAGAGGCAATATCACCGTACCCCGTCTGGAGGCTTGAGAGGATGGACTGTGTCCAATTTTGTTCGGTCCATTTCTCCGTTTCTTTCGTAACGATGTTCTTCATATATTCATCGATGGCCTTCCCTGTAGCTTTTTTATAGGCTTCGGGTTCTTTGGACCAGCTTTTCTTTTCTATGTATTTTTGATAGAGTTCGCCCTCATCCTCATTGATCCATTCTTCCGGGGTATTTGATAAGTCCACATCCTTGGAAGCCTGGGCAGGTTGACCGGGATTCTGTCCGCCTTTTTCCTTAGTAGCGGCATTTTCTGCATCTCCCTGACATCCTGTTAGAAGGAGGAGTAACAAGGCTAAACGAAATAGAGGCTTTATGGGTTTCATATCATTCTCCTTTTGCGGATAGAGTCATACAACGTCATATTTTATCCATAAATTTACTTTTTATCTACTACCCTTAGAACCAGGACAATAAACCCATTTTCAACACAATAAAAAAGGCGTCCTTATTGTATAAATAAGGACGCCTTTTTATGTCATTTCGGTATGGAGCATAGCGGGATCGAACCGCTGACCTTTTGGCTGCCAGCCAAACGCTCTCCCAGCTGAGCTAATGCCCCGTGATTCGGTCAAGATTTATTATATGAAATGTTCATGCCTTCCGTCAATGCTTTTTTGAAATATTCTTTGCTTTGCTTAAAAAAATTCATTATACAGGGCTTGGTCCCTCCTGAAACTATATAAGGGCGTTTGTTTAATAATTGTACCGCCATGCTTCCTCCGCACCTGTCACGGACCGGCAAATATACTAGAGTGACAAACATACATTTTGCTAGATTTAGGTGAAAAACCAGTCCACTTCTATAGGGGTGAATATACATATAGGGAATGGGACATGCAGATCAAACTGTGCATGCCGATCATTTAGAAAGGAGAATAAATATGTCTTTCACGATAGGAATGACGATATTTGTATTCGTGATGACGATGGTAGTGATTTTTTTGAGGCCCGGTGGGATGAATGAGGCATGGCCTGCATCAGTAGGGGCGTTGATCATCTTTATGATGGGGACTGTATCCTTCTCTGACGTTGCAGATATCATCGATAAAATAGGGGGGGCGTCTATTACGATCATGGCAACCATTGTCATGGCAGTCATTTTAGAAAGCTTCGGTTTTTTTCACTGGGTGGCTGCCCGTATGGTGAAATGGTCTAAATACTCAGGATATCGCTTATATTGGTACATTCAATTGCTTTGTTTCACCATGACCCTGTTATTCAATAACGATGGAAGTATTCTCATTACAACCCCCATCCTGATTCTGCTTCTTAAAAATCTTCGACTAAAACCCCATGAAATGATTCCGTATCTATTGAGTGGTGCTCTGATTGCCACCGCTTCTAGTGCCCCGATTGGAGTAAGTAATATTGTGAACTTGATTGCACTGGAGATTGTTCATATGACCCTCTACATGCATACGGCCATGATGTTTGTACCTGCGACATTAGGATTGGTGTTCATGTCAGTGCTGATGTTCATCGTATTAAAGAATAAATTACCGAAGACATTACCAAGGTCCACACATGATGTGGAAGAGAGATTTTTCACGAAGAATTTCCATCCACTGAAAGGGACGATTTCAGTGGAAACCAAGAAAAAGCGAACAGCCTTCATGTTGAAAGTGCTACTGTTTGTCTTCGTCATGCGCTGTCTCCTTTTCGTCGCTTCCTTCTTTGCGATCCCGATTGAATTGGTTGCGGTACTTGGATCAACCGTACTCCTGTTATGGAGATGGTACCATTTGGGTACTAACCCATTGGATATATTGAAAAAAACACCTTGGCATATTCTGATCTTTGCGTTTTCCATGTATGTCATCATTTATGGATTGCATAATGCAGGGTTGACGGATATGCTGGTTGCGCTTTGTGAACCGATCGTCAACCAGGGACTCCTGCAGGCGAGCTTCACCATGGGGGGATTGGTTTCGATTCTTTCAAATATCTTTAATAATCACCCTGCACTCATGGTCGGGACGATAACATTGACGGAAATGGGACTGGACCCCATAACGCTTAAAACCATTTATCTTGCCAATGTCATCGGCAGTGATATCGGTTCCCTGCTTTTACCAATAGGCACCCTGGCATCACTTATCTGGATGCATATCCTGAGACAAAATCATATTAAAGTCAACTGGAAGGATTACTTGAGTGTCTCCTTGATCGTCATCCCCGCTGCAACGGTATTTACTTTATTCCTGTTATACTATTGGGTACAAATGGTGTTTGCATGATAAAAAAAGCGGAGAACATTGGATTGTTCACCGCTTTTTTTCATGCTTTATTTTTACATCCTTACCCTTTCATCTAGTCATCAATTTATGATCTTTCACCAGAGCCAGTGCTTCCTTATCGGCGATCACCGTCACATTCAAATGGCGATTCAAGACAGACGCAGGAAAGTCCTCTGATATTTCACCTTCCACTAACTTTTTTAATGCCTTCTGTTTAGAGTGGCCAGAGGCGAGAAGAAGGATTTCTTTGCTTTTTAAAATGGAGGCGATACCCATTGTAATCGCATGCGTCGGCACGTCATTGATGGAATCGAAGTAGCGGGCATTGGCCTCACGGGTGGATTGTGTAAGCTCGACAATATGGGTGGGAGAGTCAAAAGAAGTGCCCGGCTCATTGAATCCGATATGTCCATTGCTTCCGATTCCCAGTACCTGAAGGTCGATTCCTCCCTCGGAATGGATCTTTTCATCATACGCTTCACATTCCCCGTCAAGATCGGCGGCTTTCCCTGAAGGAATATGTGTGTTTTCTAACGGGATATCAATATGATTGAATAGGTTCTCATTCATATAGTGACAGTAGCTGTTGGGATGATCGCCGGACAGTCCGATGTATTCATCCAGATTGAAAGAAGACACCTGCTGATAGGAGGTGTTATTTTCCTGATGGTCAGCGATCAATGCTTTATAAAGACCTTGGGGTGTGCCTCCTGTGGCTAGTCCCAGGGTAATTTTTTTGTTTTTGTTCACCTTGGATAACAGATAGTCCGCAGCGACATGACTCATTTCCTGGTAGTCTTTAACTTCTATTAGTTTCATGAGTTTCATCCTCTCGAAGATAGGCTGTTTTCCCTTTGCATATTGTGGCATATACATCTTTGTTTTCGTCCAGTATGACGATGTCTGCATCTTTAAGGGGGGAAAGGCTTCCTTTCCGGTTAAACACATTCAATTGCCTTGCCGGATTTTCTGAGGTCATTTTAATGGCACTCCTCATATCGCCCGTTGTGAATGTTTGAATGTTTGTGAAAGCATCTTTCATTTTCAGGACGCTTCCTGCCAATGTGTCCTCATCCAATAAAGCCTTCCCATCCTTGACCGTCACCATCTGGCCGCCGAGCTCATACTGACCATTCTTCAGACATTTCGCCCTCATGGAATCGGTGATAAGGATCAAGCGTTCATCTGTGATCTGATTAAAAGCGAGTTGAATCACTTCAGGGCGGACGTGGATGCCGTCTGTAATCAATTCCACCATCAGTTCCTGTCGAAGGAAGGATGCCCCGACAATACCGGGCTCACGATGATGCAGGCCTGACATTTGATTAAACAAATGGGTCACATGGGACAAGCCGGCGTCGATGGCTTCCCCGACTTCATCGAAGGTTGCACTGGAGTGGCCCACTGAAGAGATGATCCCGTTTTCTTTTAAGTAAGAGATCAGTTCATGATCCTCATCAAGCTCGGGGGCGAGGGTGACTAATTTTATTTGGTTCTGAGAGAGTGTCTGCCAGCGTTTAAATATGTCGACACTCGGCTTTTGAATTCGATCGAGAGGCTGCGCGCCTGCCCGGTCAGGGTTGATGAACGGTCCTTCCAGGTGAAGTCCCAGAATTTCCGCCTGACCGCCTTTTTGATGATTGGCCATATAATCTGCAGTATTCTTCAATGTTTTTTCGATTGACTCGGACTCTTCTGTCATGGTTGTGGCGAGGAAGCTCGTGGTCCCTTCTTTCGGAAGAGTCCCGGTCATCGTATCAAGGGCTTCCCTGGTCGCATCCATGGTATCGGCTCCATTTACGCCATGGATATGAATATCTATCATTCCCGGGACCACACTATACCCATGGGGAAGGGAAATCACTTTAAACTCTTCTATACCGGTCAAACGGGAGCGTTCACCCAATTCGGTGATCATGCCATTTTCTATTTTGATATAGCCTTTTTCATACACTTTATCTTCTGCATAGATCGTTCCATTCAGTATCAGCAGTTTTTCTATATTTGAGGTCATTGAAATCACTCCTTGTGTACTTTACCATTCTACAATACCACCAGTAAGTATAGATGTCTATACCAGTTAGAGGATTGAATGAATATTTTACATGTAAAATTAGTTTGGGAACCTATACAAACCTATAAAGCAATAAGTCCCAATGAATAAATTGGTATAGACATCTATTCCTTTTTAATGATATGATTCTGTCTAAGCGCTTTCAATTGAAACTAAAGGAGAGAATAGTATGTTAGGTTTTTTACAACGAATCGGTAAATCACTCATGCTTCCCATCGCGGTTCTTCCGGCAGCAGCCTTATTGCTGCGCCTGGGTCAGGATGATCTATTAGGAATCGCGTTCATGTCTGAAGCAGGAGATGCCATATTTAAGAATTTAGCTTTAATCTTTGCGATCGGTGTGGCGATCGGATTTTCGAAAGATGGAAATGGTACAGCCGGATTGGCCGGTGCCATTGGTTATTTGGTACTGACGGGCGGTTTAAAAGCCCTGGATCCCGATTCCAATATGGCGATTTTCGGAGGGATTATATCCGGAGTCGTGGCAGGCTTATTATATAACCGTTTTAATGATATTAAACTTCCGGCATGGCTCGGATTTTTTGGAGGCAGACGTTTCGTTCCGATTGTGACGGCAGCATCCATGGTTGTACTCGCAGGGATCTTCGGTATCATCTGGCCACCGATCCAAAGCGGGATCAATTCCATCGGTGAATGGATCATCGGTGCAGGTGCGGCGGGAGTCGGTGTGTTCGGCCTGCTGAATCGTCTCCTGATTCCGGTTGGACTGCATCATGTATTGAATACCCTCGTCTGGTTTGAATTCGGTACATTCAAAGATGCAGCGGGTGAAGTCGTGAAAGGGGATATTCCACGCTTCTTTGCAGGGGATCCTACCGCCGGAACGTTCCAGACCGGCTTCTTCCCGATCATGATGTTCGGTCTTCCGGCAGCGTGTCTCGCCATGATCGTGACGGCCAAAAAACATCTGCGTGCCAATGTAGCAGGGATGTTAATCGGACTCGCCGTCACTTCTTTTTTAACAGGGATCACTGAGCCGATAGAATTCAGCTTCATGTTCCTATCTCCTGTCCTTTACGGGATTCACGCTGTCCTGACGGCGAGCTCTATGGTCGTTACCTATGTACTTGGCATTCATCATGGATTCGGTTTCTCGGCGGGTGCCTTTGACTACATCCTTAATTTCAAAATTGGTCAAAAACCTTGGCTGCTACTTGGAGTCGGAATTCTTTACGGGATCATCTACTTCCTGCTCTTCACTTTCTTGATCAAGACGTTTAATTTGAAGACTCCGGGTCGTGAAGATGATGAAGATGTGGTGGCACCGGATAAAGGTTCAGTCGGGAATAGTAAGTACGAAATCATGGCTTCTCACTTCCTTCAAGATCTGGGTGGTAAAGAAAATCTGGTCGTCATTGATAACTGTGCCACACGATTACGTCTCGAAATCAATGATGTCACACTGGTAGACGAAAAAGCGTTAAAAGCTCACGGGGCGAAAGGTGTGATGAAGGTGAATAATCGGAACCTTCAAGTCATTGTGGGAACGGATGTGGAATTTGTCGCAGACGAGCTGAGAAAGCTGAAATAAAGGAGAGGACAGGGATTGTCCTCATCGCATTGTTGTCTGTTATATACATGCCAGATATAATGAAATAAAACCCGTTAGATCGAAAGGAGAACCGTTCGTGGTTAATAAAAATTCTCCTCTTCCTTTGTATTATCAGTTAGAAGAACACCTTAACCATTTAATACAGTCTGAAGAGCTAAAACCGGGGGACGCCCTGCCATCGGAACGGGAGCTTGCTGAGTCATTTAAAATCAGCAGGATGACCGTGAGACAGGCGATTACCAATCTGGTGAATAAGAATGTCTTATATAGGGAGAAAGGGCGGGGCACATTCGTCTCCCACCGGAAAATCGAACAAAGCCTCCAAGGACTGACAAGCTTTAGCGAAGATATGAAAAGCAGGGGACTCGAGCCTGGCAATAAATTATTGCATTTCGAAATTTCCCCGGCATCGGAGGATATCCGGGAGCTTCTTTCTCTGGAGGAAGAAGAACTAGTTTATACGATGAAGCGGATCCGCCTTGCAAACGGCGAACCGATGGCCTTGGAGACGAGTTATATACCCGTCAGGCTGCTTCCTGGATTGAATCAGGAAATATTGGAGAAATCCCTGTACCATTATATCGAAAGAGAGTTAAACCTTCACATCAGTCATGCCACTCAATCAGTGGAAGCGACACTTGTGACAGAAGCGGATACAAAGCATCTGAAGGTGAAAAGCGGGGAGCCGGTGCTCTTCATCCAACGGGATTCTTTCCTGGAAGATGGAACCCCTTTTGAATTGGTACGATCCGTTTATCGGGCGGATAAATATAAGTTTAAGATCAACCTGGACAGAATGTGAAAAAAGAGCAGGAACCCATGATGATAGGGTTCCTGCTCCTTTTTTGATTACAGTCCTTTTGTTAAAAGGGGGATCCGCATTCGGTACTTCTCGATCAGCTTTTCGTTATGATCACCCGCACCGTCCACGTTACCACTTATGAAGATAGGCGGCTCATATCCTTCATCTGCCATATGTTCGATGGCCCCGGCCATGATGCTATTCAAAATCGCAGCGCCGATGACGGTTGATGAAGGTGAAAATGGAACAGCCACCCGTTCGTGGGTCAAAACAGCGTCCCCTACGACGGAGTGGTTGTTAATGGCAAGATCCACCACTTCACTAAGGAATTTCCCGCTCGGGTGCCTGGATGTTTCTTGTTCTACATAGTCAAAGGAACTGATGGAAGCGACATAGGTACTGTTTTCCTTTGCATGAAGCGCCACGTCGATAGGGACGGGGTTCTTTCCTGAGGTGGAAAGGACGATCATCACGTCTTGAGGCTGAATATCCTGCCCACTCATGAACTCAGACGCATATCCTTCTGCCCTTTCTAATTGAGAAGAACGTACGGCGCCTTCGTGGAGCATGAGGGGCTCGATCAAGATCGGGTTGATCGGAACCAGTCCACCTGCCCTGTAGAACACCTCTTCAGAGAGGATGTGAGAGTGGCCGCACCCGAAAAGGTGGATGATGCCGTCCTGTTGGATGCAGGAAGAAATGCGTTGGGCAAGACTGGCCATTCTGTCGGCTTCTTTCGTTTGCACCTCGTGAAGTTTTTCCTGGATTTTCTCAAAATATGTAGGTATCATTCTGTTCCCGCTTTCCGTTTTTCTTTCAGCATACCATGTATCAAGAAAATGTTGTATCGCCACACTTATCTTGTTATCTATCCTTCAACTCGTGTAACATAAGGTTAATGAACCGTACGGAGGATATGTATGCGCATTTTTAAAATACTTAACAACAATGCTGTCGTAGTGGTGGATGGACCCCAGGAGAAGATTGTGATGGGAAGTGGGATTGCCTTTCAGAAAAAGAGGAATGATATCATCCCAAAGAATAAAATTGAGAAGATATTTGTCCTTCATGAGCAATCATCCGAGAAATTCCAGCAACTCCTGGCTACCTTGCCGGAGGAGCATATTGAAATCGCTGAAAACATCATTAGCTATGCAGAAGGTCATCTGAATGCACCTTTAAGCGATCATATCCATATCGCTTTGACGGATCACCTTTCATTTGCATTGGAAAGACTTCAGCAGGGGATCCCCATTCAAAATAAATTGTTAAACGAAATCAAGCTGCTCTATAAAAAAGAGTATGAAGTGGGTTCATGGGCAAAGGCGGAAATCAAAGAGAAACTGGGCATTGAAATTCCCGATGATGAGGCAGCTCATATCGCCCTGCATGTCCATACGGCGAAGATGGATGCACCGTCTATGAGTGAATCGTTGAAGCAGGCAACGATCCTGAGAGATTTTGTGGAACAGGTGGAATCCATCTTGTCCATAGAGGTGGAGGAGTCGAGCATCAACTATCAACGGTTGATTACCCACCTCCGTTTTGCTTTGAACAGGATCGAACAGGGGGATCAGTTTGACCCCATTGATGAGGATATGCTTGACCTCATTCAAGTGAAGTATGTGCTGGCGTATGAATGTTCTGAACAAATTGCCGGGTATCTGGAGGAAGAATATGGCATTCAATTTCCCCTATCAGAGGTAGCGTACATAGCTCTTCATATTCAGCGTTTGTTAAAGTGAATGGGTTGACGGTATCGCTTACATCTTGTAAAATGAACTCAAATCAATTTCATACAGTAGGATTGTTACTGATCATGCAGGCAAGACCTAGAATCTTTAAGACGATAATGGTAAGCGTCTCTCTTTGACCTACCTCTATCCTCTTAAGGGTACTGGGTCTTTTTTTATTGATTTTCTTTAATAAACAGGAGGGATTCTTAATGAATTATCGTGAAGTGGCTGAAAAGCTTGTCCCTTTATTGGGCGGTAAAAATAATGTAGTGAGTGCTACACATTGTGCGACGAGGCTGCGTCTCGTCATTGATGACGAAACTCAGATAGACAAGAGTGCCATCGAAGAATTGGATGGAGTGAAAGGGGCATTTTCAAGCTCCGGACAGTTCCAAATCATCTTCGGGACTGGGAATGTAAACAAAGTATTTGAACATTTTGCACCGCTTGTCGGGGCAACAATGGATGATAAGTCACCAACGGGTGAGACACACAGTGATGCAGCGAAACGGAAGATGAACCCGTTTGCCCGCTTTGCCCGTACACTTTCCAATATATTTGTTCCAATCATCCCGGCCATCGTAGCGGCTGGTATGTTGATGGGGTTACTTGGATTGATGAAAACGTATGAATGGGTCGATCCTGAAAGCGGTCTATTCGTCATGCTCGATATGTTTTCTTCTGCAGCGTTTATTATTCTACCGATCCTGATCGGGATGAGTGCTGCGAAGGAATTTGGCGCAAATGGTTATTTAGGTGCGGTCATCGGGGGAATTATGACCCACCCGGCATTATTGAATCCTTGGGGTCTTGCTGACGCACAGCCCTCCACACTTGATTTCTTCGGATTCGGGGTTGAAATGCTCGGCTATCAGGGAACAGTCATTCCAGTATTATTGACGGTTTACGTCATGGCAAAGGTAGAAAAGGGATTACGCAAAGTGGTGCCAAATACGATAGATTTGTTGGTGACACCATTCTTAACGGTCATCTTTACAGGATTCACCGCCCTGCTTGTCGTGGGTCCGCTAGGCAGAATCCTTGGTAATGGTATTACGACGGTTCTGGATGTTGTTTATAATACAGCCGGACCAATCGCGGGACTTATCTTCGGAGGACTGTATTCAACCATTGTATTGACAGGTGTTCATCACAGCTTCCATGCCATCGAGGCTGAGCTGTTATCGAACATCGGAGGGAACTATTTGCTTCCGATATGGGCCATGGCCAACGTTGCACAGGGTGGGGCGACACTTGCTGTTTTCTTCAGGACGAAAAACAAGAAAACGAAGGAAATCGCTGTACCTGCAGCGGTATCTGCTTTTCTTGGAATTACAGAACCGGCTATCTTCGGAGTGAATTTAAAGCATCGTCGACCCTTTATCGGTGCGGCAATAGGTGGTGCGCTTGGTGGCGCGTACGTCGTATTCACCCATGTGATGGCGAATGGAATCGGCCTCACCGGTATTCCGATGTTTGCGATTGCCCAGGATCCTCTAAATTATGGAATTGGCTTTGTCATCGCTGTAGCAGGCGCCTTCATTGCAACCTTATTGCTTGGTTGGAAGGAAGAAACAAAATAAAAAAATCATTTTCCTTATCAGTCACGTGACTGATAAGGATTTGCTATATTTAAAGAAAACCTATATGAAACAAGGAGGAATCCCCTATGAAACAGGGAATTATTTCACTGGGAGAAGCATTGATAGACTTCATCCCGTTAGACAAAAACAATAGTACCTATCAAAAAAGTCCCGGAGGAGCTCCCGCAAATGTGTCGGTAGGACTCGCAAGATTGGGTGCAAGGTCTACTTTCCTGGGGAAAGTGGGAGACGATGTATTAGGGAGGTTCCTTCATGAAACCCTCCGGGAATATGGAGTGAGTACCAATCAAATGCTGCTGACTTCTGACGTTCGTACGGGTGTCGTGTTTGTAACGAATGGAGAAGGCGGGGAGCGCAGCTTCGACTTTTATATCGACCCGAGTGCTGACCGGTTCCTCCAAGTGAGTGATATAGATGAAGAAGATTTCATTTCCCATAAGATCCTTCACTTCGGTTCCATCTCCATGATCAGCTCGCCGGCGAAGGAAGCAACGCATCATGCGGTGAAGGTAGCGAAAGAGAATGGTTTATTGGTGTCGTATGATCCGAATTTACGATTGGGTTTATGGGATTCTGAAGAAAACGCCAGGGCAATGATCAAGAGCATGCTTTCTGAAGCGGACGTCGTGAAAATCTCTGAGGAAGAACTCGAATTCATTACAGGAGAAAAAGAGATCGAAGCCGGGATCAGGAAGCTGACATCCTACCATATCCCATTTTTAATCATTACGATGGGAGCAGAAGGAAGTTATGTGTGCATTGGTGATGATCGACAATATGTTCCGGCCATGAAGGTGAAAGCGGTGGACACCACAGGAGCCGGTGATGCGTTCGTATCAGGGATTCTATACTCACTACATGAATATCAGGGAAGGATAGAGTCACTCTCTATCGAAGAAGCAGCGGAGATGGCCAGGTTTGCTGCCGTGTCAGGGGCACTTACCGCCTCCACCAAAGGAGCGATGACGGCCCTTCCCTCCCTGGAGGAAGTCAGCCTTCATCTGAAAAAGGGGGAAGTGTGATGCCGAGGGATGAACAGCTGCGAAAAGCAGCCTATGAAGAAATGGAAAAGCATAAGGATGTGGTAAAGAAAGATCCATACCGCCTCCATTATCACCTTATGCCTCCAGTTGGCTTATTAAATGATCCAAACGGGTTCATCCAATTCAAAGGCACCTATCATGTGTACTATCAATGGATGCCCTTCAAGACAGGACACGGGGCAAAGTTCTGGGGTCATTACTCTTCCAGCGATTTAATCAATTGGACCCATGAAGAAATCGCCCTCACCCCATCAGAATGGTATGAAAAAAACGGCTGTTACTCAGGCAGCGCCATCGAACACGACGGTAAAATCTATGCCTACTATACAGGGAATGTAAAGGACGAAAGAGGGAACCGCGAATCTTATCAGTGCCTGGCGATTTCAGAAGACAGCCTTCATTTTGACAAACAGGGACCTGTCGTTCATCTGCCCGATGGATTTACTGCCCATTTCCGCGATCCGAAAGTGTGGGAACAGGATGGATCCTTTTTTATGGTGGTCGGTGCCCAGACACGGGAATTAAAAGGTGCTGTCGCATTGTTCCAATCAGAGGACCTGGTGAAGTGGGACTATCAAGGTGTCCTCACAGGTGGAGGGGAAGGCAGGCTTGCTGACTTCGGTTATATGTATGAATGTCCAGATCTGTTTCCGCTGGGAGACCAAGACATCCTTATTTTTTCTCCTCAAGGAGTAAATGCATCAGGGATGAAGTATCAGAATGTTTATCAGGCAGGATATGTGGCCGGACAATTCGATTCAGCAACAGGTACATTTGAACATGGGGAGTTTGAAGAGTTGGACAGGGGGTTCGACTTCTATGCACCGCAAACGACATTGGACGACAAAGGCAGACGTATCCTGTTTGCATGGATGAGCGTACCGGATCAGAACGAACAGGAGCATCCCACCATTGAACATAAATGGCTTCATACCATGACGATCCCTCGTGAGCTGAAATGTGTGGACGGAAAGGTAAGGCAGATGCCTCTTGAAGAAATGCAGGATTTAAGAGTCGGAACAGGGATCGGGCAGAGGGTGGAATTAAATAAAGAAACCCGCGAACTCGATGGGGTGAAGGGAAAAGCCTTTGAGTTGGAAGTGAGTGATCTTTCTATTATTGAAGGCTGGTTTGATTTTACGGTCGGAGATGGAATCAGATTTGTTTATTCTTCAGGGGAACAGACCGTGACTCTTGAGCGTAAAAGCTTTGTGAATGGAGTGGTAGAGAAGCGTCAATGCTCAGTGAAGACGTTACATTCACTAAGGCTATTTGTGGATACGTCTTCCATTGAAGTATTCGTCAATGAAGGAGAGGAAACATTTACAGCCCGATTCTACCCATCACCAAGCAATGATACGGTCCGATTTGAAACGTCACATCAGGCTGTTTTTACCATTAGAAAATGGGATCTGAAACATGTAAACTTGAAATAGACGGCCAATCTGGCGGTCTATTTTCTTTTTCAATATGTAGGTAAATGTTATAGTAAGATAATATAAAAATGGATTTCCTGAAAGGATGTTCTTTATGAGCTATAAAATGATTGTACTTGATTTAGATGATACATTATTACGGAATGACCAAACGATTTCAAAACGTACGAAAGACGCTCTCATACAGGCACAGGAAGCCGGAGTGAAAGTCGTCCTTGCATCTGGGCGTCCAACCCAGGGAATGCGATGGGTAGCGGAAGAATTGAAACTTGATCATTACGGAAGCTACAACCTACCTTTCAATGGATCGAAAATCATTGATTGCAAGACAAATGAAGAGAAATACAGCCGAACTCTTACAGCTGAAACGGCTCATTCCTTATATGATATAAGTAAGCGTGAAGATGTAGGTATTCTGACTTATGCAGAAGATGCCATTATAGTAGAAGAAACGAATCCATTCGCTTCCATAGAAAGTGACCTGACTGGCCTGCCGGTGAAGGTCGTTCCGGATTTTAAGGAAGCGATCACGGGCCCGGTCGTGAAAGCTCTTATGTTGAAAGAAGCCGATCATTTGGCGGAAGTGGAGAAAAAGCTCCAAGCCGAGCTTGATGGTGAACTAAGCGTGATGCGATCGAAGCCATTCTTCCTGGAATTCACCCAGCTGGGTGTCACAAAGGGAGCCAGCCTCGACTATCTGATCAAACCAATGGGAATCAAGCCCGAGGAAGTCATTGCCATCGGGGACAGCTACAATGATCTGACCATGATTGAATTTGCCGGCCTCGGAGTCGCCATGGGTAACGCCCCGGATGACATTAAGGAGAAGGCGGATTACGTTGCAGCTTCCAATATGGAGGACGGAGTAGCAGAAGTGGTCGAAACATTTGTGTTGAATGAACTGTCCAAAATCTGATTGTGAAAGGACCGGAGTCCATTTAGTGGACTCCGGTCTTTATTTTTGCCTGCTTGAAAATAAAAGGGAAAAAATGTATAAAACCTTCCGATCTATGATACTATTAAAAGTAACATCGAAAACGGGGGACAGAGAGTTGAAATTTATAGGTGGTATTGTAGTGAAATTCCTATTATCGATCATAGGAATCGTTTTTATAGGCGGCCTGCCCGTACTGCTTTCGGGTATTGGCGAGCGGGAATTGAGATTGCAGGCGTATTGGCAATCGGTAAAAGAAATCGTATATGCCCTGTTTCATGCCGGGGATTTAACATATAAGGTCATCGGTTTAGAGCAGGAACGCAGCCTGTTTCCTTATTTATGGGAGCCGATCATCTATTCACTCATCATTTTATTTTCCGCATTTCTTCTCGCAAGTTTCTTAAGCATTCTCCTCACGATCTTCACCATGCTGTTTTCACAGAAAAAACGAAATCGAATCAAATTCTTCCTATATTTATTCGAATCAATACCGGATGTGCTGGTCATCTTGCTTTCTCAGCTTCTTGTCCTCTTTCTTTATAAGCAGACGGGCATTTTATTTTTTGAAATTGCTTCCGTGGCGACAGAAAAGGCATATCTTCTTCCCATCCTTGTGTTGGCGATATTGCCTACGGTCCAGCTGTTTCGGATTTCAATCCTTTCATTTGAAAGGGAAGAAGGAAAAGACTATGTGACACTTGCTCAATCAATCGGTTTGGGGAAACTGGTGATCTTAACCTTCCATATATTAAGGAATGCCATCATCTCCGTTTTTTTTCAATCGAAGAAAACGGTGTGGTTCATGCTTTCCAATTTGTTCGTCCTGGAGCTTTTGTTCAATATCGCCGGGATTACCCGTTTCCTGAAGTCGACGTTACAGCCGAAGATGTTTACGATCGCCATTCTTTCGATTTTCATTCCTCTGTTTGTTTTTTATACGGTGGGAGAAATGATTCTCTCTAAAAAAGCCAACAAGGGGGAGGAAATTTAATATGAAAAAAAGCGTATGGAAAAATCCGTTCTTTCTTATTGGATTAACCTTTATTTTTGTGATGATTGCTTCAAGCTTCTTGTATTCGTTTATATGGGGGAACGAAGTCAGAAGGCTGTATTTTATCTCTGTAGAAGGAGTCGTCGTGGAATCTTCGCCTATTTCACCGAAGTGGTTATTTCCATTCGGGACCGATGCCCAGGGCCTTGACATGCTCGGTAAAATCATCATCGGGGCAAAATATACCATCTTAACGGCCTTTGTGATTGCTTTCTTACGGGTATTTTTATCGGTTCCCCTCGGTTTGATACTGGGAACCTTCCTGATGAAGTACAAGAAGTACATCAATGGCTGGGTCGATTCCTTCCACTACATCCCTTTGACGATTCTTGCGTATTTTTTGCTGGAGCCGGTCCTTTGGGAACCGTTCGAAGGATTTTCCACTTCCATCGTGGAGCGGTTCGTCATCGAAATTCTCATATTAACCTTCCTTATCGTCCCGATCCTGTCTGCGCTTCTTGGAAATGAAGTGTCTTTAGTGTACAAGCAGGAATTCATTTTGAGTGCGAAAACACTGGGGGCAGGGAAGTGGAGGATCATCTTTAAGCATATCTTACCTTCCATGAAAGAAAAGCTCGTGATTTTACTGGGGCAGCAATTCATGCAAACGCTCGTCATTTTCATACATCTTGGGCTGCTCACCTTATTCCTGGGTGGGACGGACGTGGACTATCAGATGGTACATGACCCTCCAAGATCGATTACGTATGAATGGTCCGGTCTGATAGGCGATTCCTTCCGCTATCTACAAGGGTCACCGTGGATCCCGTTGACGCCGATCCTATTTTTTTCCGCGACGATGCTATCGGTTTCGTTCATGATAGAAGGATATGTCCAGGCAACGAGCGGACAATCCTACTATAAAAAGAAATTCAAAGCGGCCTACCGCCAGGTGAAGGAAAACAAAGTGAAAGGGCTCGATAAGTCCGATTTTCAAAAGGTAAATATGTAAGGGTGGAGCATAATAAAGGAGAAGACACCTGACTTACTGGGAATAATTTCATTAGATATTGATGTTTTACGTAAAGATATATGGGGAATTAGTTTACACTGAGTAAACAAAACGCGGATAATTTTAACAATGGTAGTATATTCAACCACAAGAGTGGGAATATATGGGCCGTTCACTTCTTGTTCAAAATTCCTCAACCCTTGTCTGATATGGATTCCACACCGCAATCAGCGGTGATTGTCGAATCCCCATGAAATATTTTTGATACAATTACCGCAAATTGTTATACACATGAAATCAATTTTTGTTATAATACTCGTTGTTGATTCGAATGGATTTACATTCGCTTAACAATTCCTTAATCAAATGATGCTCATAAGTGCTACAAATTAAATACAATAAAAAGGTGATGAAGTATGAACTTCTTTAAAAGACAGTTTGAAGATATGCGCACTGGGAAGTTATCGTTCTTCTTTACAGTCGTCGTATTATTTTGGATCAAGACCTACGCGGTATATTTAGCTGAATTTAATCTCGGAATACAAAATGCGCTTCAGCATTTTCTTTTATTTCTTAACCCATTAAGTTCAGCGCTCCTATTCTTTGCTCTCGCATTATTCTGGAAAGGCAAGGGACGGTATATTGCATTCATCGTCATCAACTTCCTGATGTCCTTTGTCCTGTATGCGAACGTCGTGTACTATCGTTTCTTTAATGACTTCATTACAGTCCCGGTATTATTTCAGGCGAAGACGAATAACGGACTTGGCGGAAGTGCACTGGAACTATTGAGTCCTATCGATATCCTGTACTTCTCTGACCTGTTCATTATCATCGGACTGATGATCATGAAGAAAGTGAAGCCACAGGAAAAATTACGCTTCCGTTCAGTATTCGCGGTCATGACATCGGCAGTCCTTGTATTCTTACTGAACCTTGGTCTTGCAGAGATCGACCGTCCGGAACTATTGACACGAAGCTTTGACCGTAACTATCTTGTGAAGTATCTTGGTACTCACAACTTCACGATTTATGATGTGATCCAGAACTCTAAGACATCTGCCAAGCGTGCCCTGGCAGACAGCAATGAAGTATCAGAAGTAGAGAACTATGTAAAAGCAAATAAAGTGGATCCGAACCCTGAGTATTTCGGTAAAGCAAAAGGGAAAAACGTCATTTATGTATCGATGGAATCCCTGCAAAACTTTGTAATAGGGAAAGAAATCGATGGTCAAGAGGTAACACCATTCCTTAACTCCCTAGTGGAAAAAGAAGATGCGATCTATTTCGATAACTTCTTCCACCAGACGGGTCAAGGGAAGACATCCGATGCCGAGTTCATCATGGAAAATGGATTATTCGGTTTACCTCAGGGTGCCGTCTACATGACGAACGCCAATAACACGTTACAATCAGCACCTGGAATCTTAAAAGGTGAAGGATATACTTCAGCTGCGTTCCACGGAAACTATAAAACGTTCTGGAACCGTTCTGAAATGTATCGTACGATGGGTTATGATGAGTTCTACGATGCAACGTATTATGATATGAGTAAACCTGAAGAGCAGCTTCCTTACGGATTAAAGGATAAGCCGTTCTTCAAAGAGTCCATGCCGATGCTTAAAGAATTACCACAGCCGTTCTATACGAAATTCATTTCACTATCGAACCACTTCCCGTTCGATCGTCATGAAAATGATACAGACTTCGAACCGGGCCAATTTGGCGATGGTGTAGTGAACCGTTATTTCCAAACGGCCAACTATATGGATTCTGCATTGGAACAATTCTTTAATGATCTGAAAGAAAGTGGACTATATGATGATACCGTCATCGTCCTTTACGGTGATCACTATGGTATCTCAGAAAACCACAATAGAGCCATGGAACAAGTCACAGGCGAAGAAATCACAGATTTCAAAAATGCACAGCTTCAACGCGTTCCTTTATTCATCATTGCTCCAGGAGTAAAAGGTGAAGTCAACCACACATACGGTGGTCAAGTGGATGTACGTGAAACACTATTCAACCTTCTTGGTGTGGATAACAAGGACTACATCAGTTTCGGTCAGGACTTATTGTCCAAAGATCGTAAACAGATCGTTCCTTTCCGTAATGGAGACGTCATCACACCTGAATACTCTGATATCAAAGGAGTATGTTATAATAACGAAACGGGTCAACCTGTAGAAGAAGGAAGCAACGCATGTGAAGAAGCTTCTAAAGAAGCTACGAAACGTCTTGAGCTTTCAGATAAAGTAGTCTATGAAGACTTACTTCGTTTCTACAAGCCAGAAGGCTATAAGCAAATCGATCGTTCAGATTATCAATATATAAACCCGAATCCGAAAAGTGCAGAAAATCCTGAAACTTCTCAGGAAGAGTCTCACGAGTAATTCGGGAATAGTAAGCCAGTCCTTTCACCATGATGGTGAGGGGGCTGGCTTTTTTTGTTGTGGGTAGGGGTTGTAAGTTCAGCTGCTGATTATGTCGGGGAAATCAGCAGCTGAAAAGAGGAAGGGTTTCAACAGGAGAAAATACCGATGATTTTGCCTGTCAAATATATAACCGATTTTGACAGGTAAATATAAAAGCTGATTCAACAGGCAAACCCACCCTGGGCTAGCCAACTGATGCTCATTTATGAATGAAATATGATTGATTGTGATTGTTTTTGATTAAAAATGATTGATTTTTGTAACCGTTCTCATTATAATAAAGGTAACAAACGATCGGAGAAAGTAGGAGAGACCATGTTAACCGAGGAACGTCATCGAGTTATATTAAACTTATTGAAGGAGAAGGGTGCGATTAAGATCCAGGATATCGTGGATGCAACGAATGCCTCAGAGTCAACGATTCGCAGGGACTTAACACAGCTTGAACAGGAAAAATTCCTGAAACGGGTCCATGGCGGAGCATCGAAGCTGCAAGGGAAATTGAAGGAATTGAGCGTTTCTGAAAAATCATCCAAAAGCCTTCATGAAAAACAAATAATCGGCCAATACGCAGCCTCTCTTGTGGAAGATGGGGATTGCATCTATCTGGATGCCGGTACGACGACCTTGAGTCTGATCGATCATCTTCCTGAAAAAGACATTGTCGTCGTCACGAATGGATTGACCCATGTGGAAGCCCTGCTTCAGAAAGGGATTAAGACGTATATGATCGGTGGGTACGTCAAGCCCGTTACGAGAGCGATGGTCGGCAGTGGGGCACTGGATGCCATTCGTCAATACCGGTTTGATAAAGCGTTTATGGGAGCAAACGGCGTTCATGCACAATATGGTTTCACGACGCCTGATCCGGAAGAGGCCCAGGTGAAGCGCATGGCCATAGAGTTATCAAGAGAAGCGATGTTTCTTGCCGACGATTCGAAATTTGGAGAGATTGCTTTCAGTAAAATAGTCGATCTCGACAAGGCGATGATCATAACGAACAATTTGGATGAAGAACATGATACGGCGATGAAGAATCAAACTACGATAAAGGTTGTGACAGCATGATTTATACATTAACACTGAACCCCTCTGTGGATTACATTATGGAACTGGACTCATTCCATAAAGGCGGTCTTAACCGGAGCAGTGCAGAAAGTGCCTTTCCAGGGGGAAAGGGGATCAATGTCTCCCGCGTTTTACACCTATTGAATGTGGATAGTGTGGCTCTCGGATTTGCAGGGGGATATACGGGAGAGTACATTAAACAATTTTTGAATCAAGAGGATATCAGGACAGAGTTTGTCGAGGTAGAGGAAGCCTCTCGCATAAACGTCAAGGTGAAGGCGGATGATGAGACCGAAATAAACGGGAGCGGGCCATCCATCAATGAAGAGCATACACGGGAGCTGCTCGATCAAATATCTTCCTTGTCGGCAGATGACATGATTGTTCTTGCAGGAAGCATACCTGGTTCGGTTCCGAAAACATTTTATCAGGAGATTGCCGTACGATGTCAAAAACAAGGGACGAAAGTGATCATCGATGCTGAGAAAAAATTGATCGAACCGGTCCTGCCCTTAGAGCCTTTCCTCATCAAGCCGAATCATCATGAGCTCGGGGAAATGTTTGATGTAGAGATCGACTCTATCGAAAAAGCAGTCCATTACGGAAAGAAACTCAAGGATACCGGAGTTGAAAACGTCATGGTGTCCATGGCTGAAAAAGGTGCACTTCTCCTGACTGAAGATGAAGTGTTTTATTCCTCTGTACCTAAGGGGGAATTGAAAAGCTCGGTCGGTGCAGGGGATTCAACGGTCGCAGGATTCCTTGCCGGCCTGTCGAGGGGATGGAGCGTGAAGGATTCGTTCCGCTTGGGTACCTCAGCCGGATCGGCGACAGCCTATTCCATTGGTCTCTGTTCTTCTGAACACGTGGAAAGATTATTCGAAGACATTCAGATTACAAACATATAGAGGGGGAATTCAAAATGAGAATAACGGAATTACTGACAAAGAATACGATTCAGCTCCATGTGTCTTCTCATTCGAAAAACGGAGTCATAGACGAGTTGGTATCCGTTTTGGATCAAAGTGGTAAATTGCAGGACCGTGATGAATTCAAGAAAGCAATCCTTAATCGGGAAGCACAGAGTACAACGGGGATCGGGGAAGGGATTGCGATTCCCCATGCGAAAACATCCGCTGTGAAATCACCTGCAATTGCGTTCGGAAAATCAGAAGCGGGTGTTGACTATGAATCTCTTGATGGCGAACCAGCTCATTTGTTCTTCATGATTGCCGCGACTGAAGGGGCGAATCAAACCCATTTAGAAGCACTCAGTCGCCTGTCGTCCATGCTGATGGATGTGGACGTCCGGAAAGCACTGTTGAACGCAGGTACGGAAGAAGAGGTTTTGGAAATCATTAATGCCCATGATGGTGAGGAAGAAGAGACAACGGTTGAAACGTCTGCTCCGGGTGGGAAAATCCTTGCTGTAACGGCATGTCCCACAGGGATCGCTCATACGTATATGGCAGCCGACGCTTTAAAGGCTAAGGCGAAAACGATGGATGTGAACCTGAAGGTAGAGACGAATGGTTCAGGAGGGGCGAAGAACGTCCTGACACAAGAGGACATTGAAAGTGCCATAGCCATCATTGTCGCAGCTGACACAAAAGTGGAAATGAACCGGTTCGAAGGAAAACACGTCATCGAAGTCCCAGTGGCCGAAGCGATCAGGCGTCCTGAAGAACTATTGAATCAAGCTATGACACAGGATGCCCCGGTATATAAAGGGGGAGAGCAGGAGAAAGATTCCGACAAGGGCTCTGAGAAAAAGCAAAAATCAGGGTTCTATAAGCATCTCATGAATGGTGTATCCAACATGCTTCCATTCGTGGTAGGGGGAGGGATCCTGATTGCCATCTCATTCTTATTCGGCATCCAGTCAGCGAACCCTGATTCTCCCGAGTATAATGAGTTTGCAGCGATCTTGAATACGATCGGTGGAGGCAATGCCTTTTACCTGATGGTTCCAGTCCTTGCAGGATTCATTGCCATGAGTATTGCCGACAGACCGGGATTTGCCCCTGGTATGGTGGGCGGATTGATTGCGGCAACGGGTCAAAGTGGATTCTTAGGCGGAATCATTGCCGGTTTCTTAGCCGGTTATGTCGTACTTGGAATCAAACGTTTAACGAAGAATTTCCCTTCCGCACTGGAAGGAATCAAGCCGGTACTCATTTATCCGTTGCTTGGTATTTTTATCACAGGTGTGATCATGCTTCAATTCCTGGTTGAACCTCTGAGTGCAGTCAATACAGGCATACAGAACTGGCTTGACGGGCTGGGAACAGGGAACTTGATATTGCTCGGGTTGATCCTGGGTGGAATGATGGCTGTCGACATGGGAGGTCCCATCAATAAAGCTGCCTTCACATTCGGTATCGCCATGATAGAAGGCGGTAACCTGGCTCCCCATGCGGCCATCATGGCAGGAGGGATGGTTCCTCCATTAGGACTCGCCATGGCTACAACCTTATTTAAGAAGAAGTTCAATGACAATGAGCGAAAAGCAGGTATAGCAGCTTACTTTATGGGCGCTTCCTTTATCACAGAAGGTGCGATTCCATTTGCAGCAGCGGATCCATTCCGTGTGATTCCTTCGATTGTGACAGGATCGGCGATCGCAGGGGCGCTGACCATGTTCTTCGGGATCGGTTTACCAGCACCTCATGGAGGATTATTCGTCTTCCCTGTAGTGGAAGGAAATCCGTTCTTATATCTACTGGCGGTTCTGATCGGCTCCGTCATCACAGCGCTGATGGTAGGCTTCTTGAAGAAACCAGTAAAATAGAGAAGGACAAATAAAAGAACGAGGGGATTTTCCCTCGTTCTTTCTTGCGTTTATAAGCTCTCAATCTCTACATCCTTGATTCCTTCTATCTCTGAAATGGTGTAGTAAATGTCTACCGTCTTTTTCCTGAAATCGACAATGATCTTTAATTCTAATAGATGGTGCTGATTCTTTAAGTCTTTGATCCGGATATTTTCAATAGTGATTTCTTCGGCTTTGATTTTCTCAATGATCGTCTTGATCTCCTTCTTCTCGGCTATCGTGGCGCGAAGGGACAATTCTTTTTCCCTCAAACGTTTTGGGCCTAAGTAAGTAATGATGACCGGGACCACTTCAACGGATACGATCAAAAGGATGACCACTGCAGTTGCTTCGAAATAAAAGCCTGCACCGACGGCTATCCCTATTCCTGCCGCCCCCCAAATCATCGCGGCAGTGGTCAAACCTGAAATACTATCGTTTCCTTTGCGAAGGATGACACCTGCTCCGAGGAAGCCGATACCTGAAACAATCTGAGCAGCTAAACGAAGCGGGTCCATGGTGATATTCACTTTGTCCGATCCTTCAGAAAGATAGGCGGATTCCATGGACACAATCGTCAATAAACAACTCACAATGCAAATGACAAGGGACGTCTTCAGTCCAACAGGCTTTCTCTTTAATTCCCTCTCGAGACCTATGATCAATCCCAATACGGCTGAAACACCGAGTTTTATCAAGAATGTCGTATCTAGTAGCTCCATCCATCCCCCTCCAATCCTTCCAGACTGCAAAAAAATTCATGTAGTAATTCGATTCGTCTGATTATAAAATAGAGCAATGAACAACATATATCAGGAGGTCTGTCATGTCGGATGCGAAAGTAAATCCATACCTTATCCTTGCTATCGGAGTCATCTCCGTTTCTACCTCCGCCATCTTAGTGAAGGTATCGAGTGCGCCGTCAGGCATTTTGGCATTTTACCGGTTGTT